>NZ_JAMYKY010000001.1:0-912540 GCF_040317695.1 Mesorhizobium sp. M1403
TCAATCGCCTCGCCAGAAACATCCTTCAGGCCGCCGATGCTGCCAAAGTTCCCATCAGCCATCGCATCAAGAAATGCGCCTGGAACGACGACTATCTCATCAATGCCATCACTCATATGCGATAGCCCTGCCCACGAGGGGGAGATCGGTTTTTGCTGCCGGTTTCGCCAATCGCGACGCGACGTTGCTACCGCACCGGTGCCATTAGCGCGAAATGGGCGCCTTGCGGGTCTGTGCACTGCACGATCCAGCTGCCGCCGGGGACCTCCATCGGACCCATCAGGATCTTGCCGCCATTGTCGGTGACGCGCTTGGCTGCCGCGTCGATGCCGGGCACGTTGAAATAGAACTGCCAGACCGGCATCGGGATCTGCTCGGGCTTGTTCATTATGCCGCCAACGGGCTCGCCGCCGAAGGCGAAAAGCTGGTAGACGCCCATCGGACCCATATCCATGGCGTCGCCCTTCTCCCAGCCGAACTGACTGGAATAGAAATCGGACGCCGCCTTCCAGTCTGATGTGTAGAGCTCATGCCAGCCGATGTTGCCGGGTGTCGCCAATGGTAGCGGCGGCTGGTCGGGACCGCTGGGCTGCAGGAAGTTGAACATCGCGCCTTGCGGATCGGCAACGACGGCGAAGCGGCCAACGCCCGGAATGTCGTCTGGCTCGCGGTGAACCGCGCCACCAGCCTTCTTGAGGGAGGCCGTTGCGGCATCGACATCCCTGGTGAGGATATAACCGATCCAGGCCGGCGGCATTCCCATCTTGCGCGCGTCATCGGGCAGCGTCATCAGCCCGCCGACGCCGCGCTCGCCGACATTCATGACGATATAGCGCGGCATGCCCGGCGCCCCGTCGAAAGGCTGCCCCCGCCAGCCTACCACGGCGGTGTAGAACGCCTCGGCGGCGTCGAGATCGGTGGTCATCAGCTCGTACCAGAAGAAGGGCATGGGGGACTGTGGCATTGTCGTGCTCCTTGCGGTTTTTCGATCATGCGCGATCCATTCTAGGACGATCTTCACGACGAAAATCCGACAGCCAACCAAAAAGATGACGGCAAACCGGAAATGTTATCGGGTTGCGCGCCCTGTGGTTTTCGACTTTACTTGCAGTCAACGAGGGGTTGTTGGTCCATGCGCCGGATGTCGCTCACTTCCGATCTTGTCGCGCTGTGCGACGAGATCAGGTTGATCCATGGCAACGCTCCTGAATGCGGTTCCGTACCTGCTTCGTGACGTATATGGCCGTTTGGAAAAACATGATTATTACAGTCATGTTTGTTGAAGCTTTTCAGTCGCTTGCGCCGAAAATTGACCAATTGATAAAAAAATAAAACGTGCTAGCCTTCCCCAAAACAAGAACATGGGGAACTGACGATGGCAGAAGGCCAGTTCAAGCAAGGCATTGCCGGCGGGCGGCTTTCGCCGGAACAATATGCCGACAATTTTGCCGACCTGCATCCGCCGCTCGATCATCACGAGGCGCTGGTCGAATCCGACCGCTGCTATTTCTGCTATGACGCGCCGTGTATGAATGCATGCCCGACCTCGATCGACATCCCGCTGTTCATCCGCCAGATTTCGACGGGCAATCCGATCGGCTCGGCCAAGACGATTTTCGACCAGAACATTTTGGGCGGCATGTGCGCCCGCGTCTGCCCGACCGAAACGCTGTGCGAAGAAGTCTGCGTGCGCGAGGTGGCCGAAGGCAAGCCGGTGCAGATCGGTCGCCTGCAGCGCTACGCCACCGATGTCGCCATGGCCGAAAACAAGCAGTTCTACAAGCGCCCAGAACCGACCGGCAAGACGGTCGCTGTGGTCGGCGCCGGACCGGCCGGGCTTGCGGCCGCGCATCGGCTTGCCCGCCACGGCCACGACGTGACCATCCTGGAAGCCCGCCCGAAGGCCGGCGGCCTCAATGAGTACGGTATCGCCGCCTATAAGAGCGTCGACAATTTCGCCCAGGCCGAGGTCGACTATGTCACGTCGATCGGCGGGATCGACATCCAGAACGGCAAGGCGCTCGGCCGTGATTACCAGCTGTCGGACCTGACTAGGAATTACGACGCGGTTTTCCTCGGCATGGGGCTTGCCGGCGTCAATGCCTTGCGAGCGGATGGCGAGGAGGCGCAAGGCGTCACCAATGCTGTCGAGTTCATTGCCGAGCTCCGTCAGGCCAGTGATCTGGCCAGCCTGGCGGTCGGCCGGCGCGTCGTCGTCATCGGCGGCGGCATGACGGCGATCGACGCGGCGGTGCAATCGAAGCTGCTCGGCGCCGAAGAGGTGACGATCTGCTATCGGCGCGGCCCGGAGCACATGAACGCCTCCGAATTCGAGCAGGATCTGGCTGCCGCCAACGGCGTCATCATCCGGCACTGGCTGCAGCCGAAGCGGGTCATTGCCGATGGCGGCAAGGTGTCGGCGATCGAGCTCGAATACACCGCGATGGACGGCGACCGGCTCGTCGGCACCGGCGAGCGGCTGACGCTGACCGCCGACCAGGTGTTCAAGGCGATCGGCCAGAGTTTTGTCCCGGCTGCGCTCAACGGCAGCGGGGCTTTGCTTGACCTGGAAGCCGGCCGCATCAAAGTCGACGCCGAAGGCCGCACCTCGCTGCCAAACGTCTGGGCCGGCGGCGACTGCATCTTTGGCGGTGACGACCTGACCGTCTCGGCCGTCGCGCAAGGCCGAGACGCGGCGGAAAGCATTCATCGGGCACTGGCCTCGAACGGGAGGGCATGAGCATGGCAGACATCCGCAACAATTTCGTCGGCATCAAATCGCCGAACCCGTTCTGGCTGGCCTCGGCGCCGCCGACCGACAAGGCCTATAACGTCATCCGCGCCTTCAAGGCCGGCTGGGGCGGTGTCGTCTGGAAGACGCTCGGCGAGGAGGGTCCGCCGGTGGTCAACGTCAACGGCCCGCGCTACGGCGCGATCTGGGGCGCCGATCGCCGCCTGCTTGGCCTGAACAATATCGAGTTGATCACCGATCGCGACCTGCAGGTCAATTTGCGCGAGATCAAGCAGGTCAAGATGGACTGGCCCGACCGGGCGATCGTCGTCTCGCTGATGGTGCCGTGCGAGGAGCATGCCTGGAAGGCGATCCTGCCGGTGGTCGAGGAGACCGGCGCCGATGGTATCGAGCTCAATTTCGGCTGCCCGCACGGCATGTCGGAACGCGGCATGGGTGCGGCGGTCGGTCAGGTGCCGGAATACATCGAAATGGTGGTGCGCTGGTGCAAGGCCAACACCCGCATGCCGGTCATCACCAAGCTGACGCCCAACATCACCGACATACGCAAGCCGGCACGCGCTGCGCTGTCCGGCGGCACCGATGCGGTGTCGCTGATCAACACCATCAATTCGATCACCGGCGTCAATCTCGACAATTTCGCACCGGAGCCGACCATCGACGGCAAGGGTTCGCATGGCGGCTATTGCGGTCCGGCGGTGAAGCCGATCGCGATGAACATGGTGGCCGAGATCGCGCGTGACCCGGAAACGCATGGCCTGCCGATCTCCGGTATCGGCGGCATCACCACCTGGCGCGACGCCGCCGAGTTCATGGCGCTCGGCGCCGGCAATGTGCAGGTGTGCACGGCGGCAATGACCTATGGCTTCAAGATCGTGCAGGAGATGATCGCCGGCCTGGAAAACTGGATGGACGAGAAGGGCCATGCCTCGCTCGACGACATCGTCGGCCGCGCCACGCCCAACGTCACCGACTGGCAGTATCTCAACCTCAACTATATCGCCAAGGCGCATATCGACCAGGACGCCTGTATCAAATGCGGCCGCTGCCACATCGCCTGCGAGGACACCTCGCACCAGGCGATCACCAGCATGGTGGACGGCGTCAGGCATTTCGAGGTGATCGAGGCCGAATGCGTCGGCTGCAATCTTTGCGTCAATGTCTGCCCGGTCGAGAACTGCATCACCATGGAGCCGCTGGCGGTCGGCGTGATGGACCAGCGCACCGGCAAGCCGGTGTCACCGATCTACGCCAACTGGACGACGCATCCGAACAACCCGATGGCCAAGGTGGCGGCGGAATAGCATTGCGAAAAAAAAGCGGCGTTCACGGGCGCCGCTTTTTTAATTTCCCTATTGCGGACAAAGATTATCCACGATAATCTATATCCATGACTAGGAGAGCGAAATGAAGCTGGGTGAGGGCGTCGAAGCGGCCATCCACTGCGCCGCGATGCTTGCTGGCGTTGATGGCGCCGCGACCATGCCGGGTGCTGCCATGGCGGAAGCGTTCGGGCTGTCGCCGAGCTATCTCCTCAAGCATCTCAACATGCTGACGGTGTCGGGCATTCTGGAATCGGTTCCGGGGCCGTCCGGCGGCTACCGGCTGGCGCGGCCGGCGGAACGCATTACGCTGCTCGATATCGTGTTGGCCGTCGAAGGGCGAGAACCGGCCTTTCGCTGCGCCGAAATCCGCCAGCGCGGCCCCGCCAGGCTCGATGCCTCGGTTTATGTCAAACCCTGCGGCATCAAGGTGGCGATGCTGAAGGCCGAGCGTGCCTACCGCGCAGCGCTCGCCGACGCCCGGCTGTCCGACATCGTTGCAGAATACACGGCCGATGCCGATCCCCGTTCGGTCGCCGCCAACTGCGCCTTCGTCGAGCGCCATCAGCGTCCGCAGAAATCAAGTTCAACCAAGCAAGCATGAAAGGCTAAAAACGATGAAAGAGAGGCTGCAATTTTTCGGCGCGGCGCCGGAGATCATGAAGGCGGTGTCGGCGCTCAACAAGGCAGTCGACGAATGCGGGCTCGAAAAAAGCCTGTTGCATCTGATCAAGCTCAGGGCGTCGCAGATCAACGGCTGCTCGTATTGCGTCGAGATGCACAGCCGCGAGGCGCGCCACGACGGCGAGAGCGAGCAGCGGCTCTATCTCGTCTCCGCCTGGAAGGAATCGCCGCTATTTTCAGAGCGCGAACGCGCAGCCTTTGCCTGGACCGACGCGCTGACCAGGATCGCCGACAACGGTGTTTCGGACGAACTCTACGCAAGGACGCTCGAGCATTTTTCGGAGCAGGAGTTGGTCAAGCTGTCGGTTGCACTCGGCATGATCAACACCTGGAACCGACTTTGCGTTCCGTTCCATGCAATCCATCCGATGCCGGCGGTCATGGCCGCTTGAGCATGGACCAGGCGCGCGGCCTGCGTCGCGCGCCTCTTTTCTGCCCAAGGACCAACAGCATGTTTTCAAGCTTTGATAGTGAGATTCTGTTCGCGGCCCGCCTGCTGCTCGGCGGCGCCTTTGTCTTTGCCGGCCTGCGCAACATCCAGAACGCGGCGTTCCTGACCCAATTGATGACGACGCGCGGCGTGCCGCAGGCGCGGCTGGTGCTCTGGCTGGGGATCGTCCTGCAGACCGTCACCGGAGCACTGGTGATCGCGGGCATCTGGACCGCTGCCGCCGCTCTGTGCCTGGTGTTGTTCCTTGTCGTTGCTACGCCGATGTTCCATAATTTCTGGGATCATCAGGGTCCCGAGCGCGCGTCCCGCATCAATGGCTTTGTCGGCAACGTCGCGCCGACCGGAGGATTTCTGGCGCTGATCGCGCAGTCGCTTTGAAAGCGATTACCGCGTAGATGTAGCCGCGTTACGCCGCATACCGCAAGCCGCCGTCGCAGGTCAGGATCTGGCCGGTGACGAAGCTGTTCGAAACCAGGAACGCGATCGCCTCAGCAACGTCCTCGGCGCGGCCGATGCGGCCGACCGGCGTCTTGCCTGCATAATCGGCAAACACCGCATGGCGCTGTTCATCAGGCAAAAAATCCCACCAGGGCGTGTCAATGACGCCCGGCGCCACGACATTGACGCGTAACGGCTTCAGCTCCATTGCCAGGATCGGCACCACGGTCAGCAGCATGCCGTTGACGGCGGCGATGCCGGCGACACCCGGCGCCGACAATTGCGCCGACACCGCCGAGATGAAAGTCACCGAGCCGCTCTTGTTCAGCGTCGGCAAGGCGGCCTGCAGGCAGGAGAGCTGCGGCCGGACCTTCTCGTCGACGCCGCCGCCGATGTCGGTCAGGTCAAGCGTTTCGAACGGGCCGAGCCCCTTGCCGCCGCTGGCGGCCAGCACCAGGTGATCGAAAGGGCCGAGATCGCTGAAAAACCGGCGAACCTCGTCCGGCTTCGCGGCATCGAAGGCAGCTTTTCCGACCGCGCCGCCAAGGCTTTGCCCTGCGTTGTCGAGCCTTTCCCGGTTGCGCCCGGTGATCGTCACCTTCATGCCCGGACCAAGCAGCTTTTTCGCGGTGGCGAGGCCGATGCCGGAGGAGCCGCCGACGACCACAGTGTGCTGCGCTTTCTCGATCATGAATTTTCTCTCTTCGATGTTGCGGAAGCCGGTGCGAGTCCGACAAGACCGAGGCTCAATTCCCGCAATCGACGTCGTGCCTTAGCGTCATAGGCTTGCGCATCGGCGCGGGATTCCCTCTGGCCGTCGAAATAGAGGCCGCTCCGCCCTTCGAGCGCCGGCGATGTGGCGAGATTGATGATGGCTTCGGCGCCGGTTTGGACCGAGCTCCAGGGTGTGACGCCCGCCTGCCGCACCATCGTGGTGTTCATGTAGCTTGCCGGATGCAGGCTGTTGACCGTGACGCCGGTGCCGTTCAGCTGCTCCGCCAGATCGATGGTGAACATGATCTGCGCCAGCTTGCTCTGGCAGTAGGCACGGATGCCGTCATAGGAGCGGGTCAGCATGACATCGTCGAAATCGATCGCCTGCTGGCCTGCCGAGGCGACGTTGACGATGCGCGCCGGCGCGCTGGCCTTGAGCAGCGGCAGCAGCTCCGTGGTGAGCAGGAAGCCGGCGAGATAGTTGACGGCAAAGCGCAGTTCGTAGCCGTCGGCGCTGACCTGTCGTTTGGCGTTGGGGCCGGCGGTGCCGACGCCGGCATTGTTGATGAGGACATCGAGTCGGCCCGTGCGGGCGCGAACAGCCTCGGCGAGGCGGCGGACCTCGGCCAGGGAGGAGAGATCGGCCACGAGCAACTCGGCTTTGCCGCCGGCGGCTTCGATCTCGGCCACGATCGCCTTGCCCCTGGTCGCGTCGCGGCCATGCACCAGGATGCGGGCGCCGCCGGCGCCGAGCCTTTGCGCGACGACGCGGCCGACGCCGTCGGTCGAACCGGTGATGAGGATTGTCTTGTCTTTCAGTTCCATGTTCAGAGCCTCCATCTCATCGCTCTGAGCGGAAAGATGGGGCACCAGCCACTTGCCAAACAGTTCAAACTTTATCCTGGTATCGGTACTGCTATAATAGCGGCCATGGATTCCACCGCGCATTCCGCCGAAGACAGCCGCCGCCGCGAGCTCGGCGCCTTCCTGCGTTCGCGGCGCGAAAGGCTGACGCCTTCGGCCACCGGCATCTCGACCGGCTTACGCCGGCGCACGCCCGGGCTGCGGCGCGAGGAGGTGGCGATGATCGCCGGCGTCGGCACGACCTGGTACACCTGGCTGGAGCAGGGCCGCGACGTTCGGCCGTCGGTGGAAGTGCTGACCGCACTCAGCCAGGCGCTGCGCCTGGACGCGGCTGAGCAACGGCATCTGTTTATTCTCGCCGGCCGGCCGCAGCCGGAGCGTCGCGTCGACGCGCCGGAAATGATCGACGGCCCCTTGCTGCACATGCTGCAGAGCCTGGTCCTGCAGCCGGCCTATGTCGTCGGGCGGCGCTGGGATGTGCTGGCCTGGAACCCGGCGGCGGCAGCCGTGTTCGGCGATTATGGCCTGCTGGAGGGCGATGCCCGCAACATCGTCCATATGGTTTTCACCAGCCCGCAGCATCGGCGCCTGCTCGTCGACTGGGAGGAACTGGCGCGCGCCGTGCTGGCGTCATTCCGGGCGGAAAGCGCGAAGTATGTCGGCGATCCGGATTTCGAGCGGTTGATTGCGCTGATGACGCGTTCAAGCCCGGAGTTCCGCGCCTGGTGGCCGCTGCGCGATGTGGCCCGCAACCTATCGGGTGTGAAGCATGTCAGGCATCCGATAGCGGGCGCCATGGCGTTCGAACATATGAGCCTGTCGATCGACGACGGCTCGGACATGAAGCTGATCGTCTACACGCCGCTCGCCGAGCAGAACTCGATCGCCAAGCTGCAGAAGCTGCTCGATGCGCTGCCGGCCGCGCGGCGCAGCGCGTGAACCATCAAGGCTAGTCTTTCGGCTTCAGCCCGTCGATGAACAGTTGCTCGAGAAACCTTGCGGCATCCTCGAAGCGGCCGTCGCCGCCGCGGTCGGGGCCGAGCACGGCGCGGACCTGGACGTCGAAATCGGCATAATGCTGCGTCGTCGCCCAGATCGAGAAGATCAGGTGCCAGGGGTCGGTGCGGGCAATCTTGCCGGCGCGCATCCAGCCCTTGATGACGTTGGCTTTCTCGTCGACCAGCGTCTTCAACTCACCTTCCAGCATCGGCATGATGCGCGGCGCGCCCTGCAGGATCTCATTAGCGAATAGCCGGCTCTCGCGCGGGAAATCGCGCGCCATTTCGAGCTTGCGCCTGATGTAGTTGCGCAGTTCGGTCAGCGGATCGCCAATGTCGTCGAGTTCGCGCAGCGGCGCCAGCCAGGTGTCGAGAAGCCGTTGCATCAGCGTCTCGTGGATGTCCTCCTTGCGGCGGAAATAATAGAGCAGGTTCGGCTTCGACATGCCGGCGGCTTCGGCGATCTGGTCGATGGTCGAACCGCGAAAACCGTTGGTGGAGAAGACTTCGAGCGCCGCCTCCAGAATGAGCTCGCGCTTTTCCAGCTGGATGCGGGTGCGGCGTGGAGCGGAGCTTTCGACCGCCCCCGTCACCTCGAACAACCTTCGCTGTGAGGAGCGTCTGGACCAATTCTCTGGACCAGTTTTTCCCCGCCCTGTGGAGCGCACTTCGAAAGCCGCATTTCCGCTAGTAATCCCTTGACCGCTGATAAGGCGGTGCTAACGTTTGTCCAACCGGTCAAAAATTTGCGTAGCACGAAAACGCAGCAAAGACCAAGTGTTGGAAAGACCAAGCGTTGGCCGCACCGAAACAGGTTACAAGGGGAAGTCTTGGTCATGTCCAACCGGCTGAAAGTCACGCCGAACGATCTCAGCGCATTCTGGATGCCGTTCACGGCAAACCGGCAGTTCAAGCAGGCGCCGCGCATGATGGTGTCGGCCAAGGACATGCATTACACGACCAGCGACGGGCGCAAGGTTCTCGACGGCACCGCCGGCCTGTGGTGCGTCAATGCCGGCCACTGCCGCCCGAAGATCACCGAGGCGATCCAGAGCCAAGCGGCAGAGCTCGACTATGCGCCGGCCTTCCAGATGGGCCACCCGATCGTGTTCGAGCTGGCCAATCGCCTGGTCGACATCGCCCCGAAGGGCATGGACCATGTGTTCTTCACCAATTCCGGCTCGGAATCAGTCGAGACGGCGCTGAAGATGGCGATCGCCTATCACCGCGTAAAAGGCGAGGGCTCGCGCACCCGGCTGATCGGCCGCGAGCGCGGCTATCACGGCGTCAATTTCGGCGGCATCTCGGTCGGCGGCATCGTCACCAACCGCAAGATGTTTGGCACGCTGCTCGGCGGCGTAGATCACATGCCACACACGCATTTGCCGGAAAAGAACTCCTTCACGAAAGGCGTGCCCGAGCATGGCGCGGAACTGGCCAACGAGCTGGAACGCATCGTCGCCCTGCACGACGCGTCGACCATCGCCGCAGTCATCGTCGAACCGGTTGCCGGTTCCACCGGCGTCATCCTGCCGCCGAAGGGCTATCTGCAGAAGCTGCGCGAGATCTGCACCAAGCACGGCATCTTGCTGATCTTCGACGAGGTCATCACCGGTTTTGGCCGCCTCGGCACGCCGTTTGCCGCCGACTATTTCGGTGTCACCCCGGATATCATGACGACGGCCAAGGGCGTCTCCAATGGCGTCATCCCGATGGGCGCGGTGTTCGTCAAGAAGGAAATCCACGACGCCTTCATGACCGGGCCCGAGCATATGATTGAGTTCTTCCACGGCTACACCTATTCGGGCAATCCGATCGCCTGCGCGGCGGCGCTGGGCACACTCGACACCTACAAGGAAGAGGGGCTGCTGACGCGCGGCGAGGAACTGGCGCCGTACTGGGAGGACGCGCTGCACTCGCTGAAGGGCGAACCGAACGTCATCGACATCCGCAACATCGGCCTGATCGGCGCGATCGAGCTGGCGCCGATCGCAGGCCAGCCGACGAAGCGCGCCTTCTCGGCTTTCGTCAAGGCGTTCGAGCGCGGTGCGCTGATCCGCACCACCGGCGACATCATCGCTCTGTCGCCACCGCTCATCATTACCAAGGGCCAGATCAACGAATTGATCGACCATGTGCGCGAAGTGCTGAGGGCGGTGGACTAGATGCTCCCCAACATGTAGGGCGACGACGGGAACCGTCGTCCTAATGTGAGTAAATGAGAGGAACTTGAATGGCCGCCCCCGGCGAGAATCTGCGAATCAATTCAGACCGTTTGTGGGATTCGATAATGGAGATGGCGAAGATCGGCCCCGGCATTGCCGGCGGCAATAATCGCCAGACCGTTACCAACGAGGATGGCGAAGGGCGGCACCTGTTCAAGCGCTGGTGCGATGAGGCGGGGCTCGAAATGGGCGTCGACGAGATGGGTACGATGTTTGCCCGTCGCGAAGGCACCGACCCCAGCCTGCCGCCGGTGTATGTCGGCAGCCATCTCGATACGCAGCCGACCGGCGGCAAGTACGACGGCGTGCTCGGCGTGCTCGGCGGCCTGGAGGTTGTGCGCTCGCTCGACGATCTCGGCATCAAGACCAAGCACCCGATCGTCGTCACCAACTGGACCAACGAGGAAGGCGCGCGCTTTGCGCCGGCGATGATGGCGTCCGGGGTATTCGCCGGCGTGCTCGATCAGGCCGAAATCTATTCGCATGTCGACAAGGACGGCAAGAAATTCGGCGAGGAGCTCGAACGGATCGGCTGGAAGGGCACCGAAAAGGTCGGCGAGCGCAAGATCCACGCCTTCTTCGAATTGCATATCGAGCAGGGCCCGATCCTCGAGGACGAGGGCATCGACATTGGCGTCGTCACCCATGGCCAGGGACTGAAATGGCTGCAGGTGACGCTGACCGGCAGGGAGGCGCATACCGGCTCTACGCCGATGCCGAAGCGGCGCAATGCCGGGCTCGGCATGGCGCGGGTGATCGAATTGGTGCACGAGATCGCCATGGACTACCAGCCGGACGCCGTCGGCGCGGTCGGCCATATGGAGGTCTATCCGAACTCGCGCAACATCATCGCCGGTCGCACCGTCTTCACCATCGACATCCGCTCACCGGAAAAGGAGGTGCTGGACGCCATGGACGGCCGCATCCGCGAAGGCATCGACACGATCTGCGAGGCGCTCGACATCAAATATCAAATCGATCAGGTCGGTCATTTCGATCCGGTCACCTTCGACGCGGGCTGCGTCAAGGCTGTGCGGGATGCGGCGGAGCGCCTGGGATATACGCATCGCAACATCGTCTCCGGCGCCGGCCACGACGCCTGCTGGATCAACCGCGTCGCACCGACGGCGATGGTGATGTGTCCCTGCGTCGACGGGCTCAGCCACAACGAGGCCGAGGAGATCACCAAGGAATGGGCAACGGCCGGCGCCGATGTGCTGTTCCACGCGGTGGTCGATACGGCAGTGATTGTCGAATGAAGCCGCGTCGCAATCTTGACGAAGATCGGACGCTTAACGTGCTTCTGGGCTGGAAGGCAGATCAGCCTCCATTTCAAACCTCTCTCGTCGAACAATGCAGCATCGCGTTGGCAACGCCGCTGCGGAACCTTACGGGGGAGCAAATAAGGCTGCTGGTCAGCCAAGGATTCGGGCTGGAATATGTGGTCCCCAAAGCGATATCCATACTGACTGAAAACCCGTTGATCGCAGTGACGTTCCACGATGGCGATCTACTTATGAACTGCCTCAAGATTTCTCCGGAGTTCTGGATGGAAAACCAGGATCTTTGGATTGAGCTTGACGGGATCCTGCGATCGCTTGACCAAACCATGTCAGACATCGGCAAGCATCGGCCACAATTCGATTCCGCCTGGGAAATTTTGAGCGGTCAGGACGCGGGAATCGCAAGATCGAAGAAAGCTTAAGCTTGCCAACGCGGACATATAGGGGAACAAGAAAATGTCCAAAGTCATCAAGAATGGCACCATTGTCACCGCCGACCGGACGTGGAAAGCCGATGTGCTGTTCAGGCACGGCAAGATCGTCGGCATCGGGCCGGATCTGCATGGCGACCATGAGTTCGATGCCAGCGGCTGCTATGTCATGCCGGGCGGCATCGACCCGCATACCCACCTCGAAATGCCGTTCATGGGCACCTATTCGGCCGATGATTTCGAGAGCGGCACCCGCGCCGCGCTCGCCGGCGGCACGACGATGGTCGTCGATTTCTGCCTGCCGGCGCCGCAGCAGTCGCTGCTCGAGGCCTTGCAGATGTGGGACAACAAGACTTCGAAGGCTTCCTGCGATTATTCCTTCCACATGGCGATCACCTGGTGGGGCAAGCAGGTGTTCGACGAGATGGCCACCGTCGTTGACAGGGGCATCACCTCGTTCAAGCATTTCATGGCCTACAAGGGTGCGCTGATGGTCGATGACGACGAGCTGTATTCGTCGTTCCAGCGCTGTGCCGATCTTGGCGCGCTGCCGCTGGTCCATGCCGAGAATGGCGACGTGGTGGCGGCACTGTCGCAGAAGCTGCTGGCGGCGGGCAATAGTGGTCCGGAGGGACACGCCTATTCGCGCCCGCCGGAAGTCGAAGGCGAGGCGACCAATCGTGCCATCATGATCGCCGACATGGCCGGCGTGCCGCTCTATGTCGTGCATGTCTCCTGCGAGCAGGCCCACGAGGCCATCCGCCGGGCGCGCCAGAAAGGCATGCGGGTATTCGGCGAGCCGCTGGTCCAGCACCTGACGCTGGACGAGAGCGAATATTTCAACAAGGACTGGGACCATGCGGCGCGGCGCGTTATGAGCCCGCCCTTCCGCAACAAATGGCATCAGGATTCGCTGTGGGCCGGCCTGCAGGCTGGGTCACTGCAAGTGGTGGCGACCGACCATTGTGCCTTCACCACCAAGCAGAAGCGCAACGGCGTCGGCGACTTCACCAAGATCCCGAATGGCACGGGCGGGCTCGAGGATCGTTTGCCGGTGCTGTGGACGACCGGCGTCAACACCGGCCGGCTGACGATGAACGAGTTCGTCGCGGTGACCTCGACCAACATCGCCAAGATCCTCAACATGTACCCGAAGAAGGGCGCCATCGTCGAAGGCGCGGACGCCGACATCCTTGTCTGGGACCCGAAGCGCAAGAAGAAAATCACGGCCAAGAAGCAGCAGTCGGTCATCGACTACAACGTCTTCGAAGGTTTCGAGGTGACCGGCCTGCCACGCTACGTCTTCTCGCGCGGCGAACTGTCGATCGAGGAAAACGAGGTTAAGGCAAAGCCCGGCCATGGCGAGTTCGTCGCTCGCGAGCCGAACGCGGCGGTCAACCGGGCACTGTCGACCTGGAAGGAAATTTCCGCGCCGCGCAAGGTGGAGCGTACAGGCATCCCGGCGACGGGCGTTTGAGCTTGGCGAGCCACGGAGCGATCATCTCAATGGCCGCGGTGATCCTTGCCGCCGGGCCGGCGGCGGACGTCCTTGCCGGCTCCTTTGGCAATGAGGTCGGTTGCGCTGGTGTACGGCTCGGTTATCAGGACCGCGACGATTATGTCGTGCTGACCGCCGAGGGCGTCGAAACCTATGGCAGCGGCTGCGAGTTCGCACAGCCATTGACGACGACGCCTGGCACCCAGTTGTTGAGCTCCACCTGTTTCGCCGAGGGCGAGGAGGGGACGACCACAGATGTCGTCAAGGTCATCAACAAAGGAGGGGACGGTTTCTTCGTGACCATTCCCGGCCTTGAGGAGATAGGGCCGCTGAAATCATGTTCGTGACGGTGCCGATGACGGCCGCCGCCTCGACCCAGTCCTCAGGCGACCAACCCGTCCAGTTCCGGCAGCAGGACGACGCTTTCCTGTTCGTTGGGATCGGTGCGGGCAATAACCGCCGAGGCGGGGCTGTCGCTCAGATTGGCCGGCAGATGCGGCACACCGGGGGGAATATAGAAAAGATCGCCGGCCTTGACCACGATATGCTGTTCGAGCCGGTCGCCATACCAGGTATGGACTTCGCCGGAGAGCACATAGATCGCGGTTTCATGGTTTTCGTGCATATGCGCCTTGGCGCGGGCGCCCGGAGGCATGGTCAGCAGATGCATGCAGATACCGGAGGAGCCGACTGTTTCGGCGGCGATACCGGCGAAATAGCTCAGGCCCTGCTTGCCTTCATAAGAGCTTTCAGGGCGGATAAGATGGCACGTCGGTTTGGGCGACATCGGGGCAACTCCGGGCGTCTATCTGATGGGACAAGGGCACGTAGAACTGGGGCGCGTAGAACTGGCGCGAGTAGGACTGGGCGAGTGGAAAGCAACATCGGGGTAAAATCAATCGGATTCCGGCCGGTGGCGCAGTGGCCGGAAGCGACAGGCTACGGCCGATGACGGGAGCATCGCCAGCCGTTGTTTCGGCAAGCAAGCTTGGCCTGACCTTCCAGACCAATGACGGTCCGGTGCAGGCGCTGTCGAATGTCGACCTGACCATCGGCAAGGGCGAATTCGTGTCCTTCATCGGGCCCTCCGGCTGCGGCAAGACGACCTTGCTGCGCGTCATCGCCGATCTGGAGAAGCCGACATCGGGAGCCATTTCCGTCAACGGCATGACGCCCGAGCAGGCGCGCCAGCGCCGCGCCTATGGCTATGTCTTCCAGGCGGCCGCACTTTATCCGTGGCGCACGATCGAGCGCAATGTGGCGCTGCCGCTGGAGATCATGGGCCTGTCCAGGGCGGAGCAGGCGGCGCGCATCAAGCGAACCCTCGACCTCGTCAACCTCAGCGGCTTCGAGAAGAAATACCCCTGGCAGCTTTCGGGCGGCATGCAGCAGCGCGCCTCGATCGCACGGGCGCTCGCCTTCGATGCCGACCTTTTGTTGATGGACGAACCGTTCGGCGCGCTGGACGAGATCGTGCGCGACCACCTCAACGAACAACTGCTGGAGCTTTGGGAGCGGACCAACAAGACCATCTGCTTCGTCACCCATTCGATCCCCGAGGCGGTCTATCTGTCGACGCGCATCATCGTCATGTCGCCGCGCCCGGGGCGTGTCAGCGATGTCATAGAATCGACGCTGCCGAAGAAGCGGCCGCTCGATATCCGCGAGACGCCGGAGTTCCTGGCCATCGCGGCACGGGTGCGCGACGGGCTGAGGGCAGGGCACAGCTATGATTAGGATGTTTGTGATCTGGCTGGGGCTGTGTGTGTTTTTGCCCGGTCCGACATTGGCGCAGGAGACCGCCAAGCCATGGTCTCACGTCGCTGACGGTGATTTGAAACTTGCGGTCGTCGTTACCGACAATGCGGACTATGAGAAGCTTTGGTACAGCATGCCGCGCGAGGCAACTCCGCACTTTAGCACCATTGAGAAAATCGGCCTTGGGCAAACGGCTTTTGTCGTTGCTTTTTTCGCCGGGGCTGCGGCCAAGGACAGCAAATTTCAAATTGTCTGTGAAGCCACGATCAAGAAGCCGAATGGCGAACTGGTCGAAGTCCCTCCAACGCCTTGCTTTAGCGGCCCGGCAAGAGGCCCTCTCACCGATCTTCGCCTGGTTGATTTTTCATTAGGTATCAACGCCGAACCGCAAGATCCCTCCGGACTGTGGCGCATCGAATATCGGATGCATGATCCAATTACCTCATCCTCCTGCAAGGTCGGAGTCTCCTTGGAGGTCGACGTGCCGGATAAAAAGACATGAAGCAATCGGCTCTTCCCGTTGCGATCATTCTTCTAGCGCTTGTCGTCGTCTGGTACGTCATGGCCGTTGTCCTCAACGCGCCGTTCCAGCGCGATCTCGACCGCCGCGCCAATTTGACACCGGGCATTGTGGAATTCATCGGCAAGACGCTGGCACAACCGAAGCCGACGCTACCGGCGCCACACCAGGTGGCGGTGAATTTTTTCGAAAACACCTTTTTGCGCAGCATCACCTCGAACCGCAGCCTTGTCTACAATGCCTGGGTGACGCTGTCGTCGACGCTGCTCGGCTTTGCCTTCGGCACAGCGCTCGGCATCGTCATCGCCGTCGGCATCGTGCATGTGGCGACGCTCGACCGCAGCATGATGCCGTGGATCATCGCCTCGCAGACCATTCCGATCCTGGCGGTGGCGCCGATGATCATTGTCGTGCTGGCGGCGGTCGGCATCACCGGGCTGATCCCGAAAGCGCTGATCTCGACCTATCTGTCGTTCTTCCCGGTGGCGGTTGGCATGGTGAAGGGGCTTCGCTCGCCCGAGCTCACCCATCTCGACCTGATGCATACCTATAATGCCAGTCCCTCGCAGACCTTCTGGAAATTGCGGGTGCCGGCCTCGGTGCCGTTCCTGTTCACCTCGATGAAGGTGGCTGTCGCCGCCAGCCTGGTCGGCGCCATTGTCGGCGAGCTGCCGACCGGCGCCGTCGCCGGCATCGGCGCCAAATTGCTCGCCGGCGCCTACTACAGCCAGACGATCGACATCTGGTCGGCGCTGGTCGCCGGCTCGGTGGTGGCGGCCTTGCTGGTTATGCTGGTCGGCATTGCTGGGCGCCTTGTCGACCGCGCCATGGGCGGGAGGCCGGCATGAGCTCGCTCCTGAGCCTTTCCTCAATCACCCCCCGATCCTGGCAAGGATATGCCGCGCTTATCCTTCTTGTCGGCGCGCTGCTTCTTTGGCCGCTCGTCAGTGCTACGCCCGGTTACGGCATGGCGACTACGGTTTTGATTTTCATTTTGCTGCTCATGGCAATCGAGGCCGACAACTTTCCACCGATGATCGGGGTGGTGTTGCTGTTCCTTGGCGCGCACGGCGCGGCGTGGATGTTGCTCGCCGGCATAACCGGCAATGAGGGCAGCGCTCGTGGCTCCTTCTATCTGCTGCTCGTCGCGGCGTGGTTTTTGGCCTGGCGCTGCGTAACGGTCTTGTCGTCGGTTCGCCCGACGTCGCGCTGGGCGTCAACCGCCTTGCGCCTGATCATTCCAGCCATCTTCGGCGCTTGGATCCTGATCATCTGGGAGGCGGTGACGCGTGGCGCCGGCATTCCCTTCATCCTGTTGCCGCCGCCAAGCGCCATCGGTGCACGCATCGTCGGCTCGCTGCCGGTGCTGGGGGCCGATGTCAGGCAGACCATCTTCAAGGCGGTGATCTTCGGCTATGTCGTGGGCAGCAGCGCCGGCTTCCTCGTTGCCATCGCCGCCGACCGTGTGCCGTTCCTGCGGCGCGGGCTTTTGCCGATCGGCAATATGGTGTCGGCGCTGCCGATCATCGGCGTCGCGCCGATCATGGTCATGTGGTTCGGCTTCGACTGGCAATCCAAGGCAGCCGTGGTCATAATCATGACCTTCTTCCCGATGCTGGTGAACACCGTCGCCGGGCTTACCGCCTCCGGCCATATGGAGCGCGACCTGATGCGCACCTATGCCTCGAGCTACTGGCAGACGCTGTTCAAGCTGCGGCTGCCGGCGGCGGCACCGTTCATCTTCAATGCGTTGAAGATCAATTCGACGCTGGCGCTGATCGGCGCCATCGTCGCCGAGTTCTTCGGCACGCCGGTGGTCGGCATGGGATTCCGCATTTCGACGGAAGTCGGGCGGATGAACATCGACATGGTGTGGGCCGAAATCGCAGTTGCAGCACTTGCGGGTTCGGTCTTTTATGGCGTGGTCGCTCTTTTCGAGAGAGCAATCACGTTTTGGCATCCCTCTGTCCGTGGTGGATAGGGGCGGTGGGTTTAGGGCGCTAACTTCAGAGGGTAAAAACATGAAAAGACTTGTTGTTTCGATGCTGGCCGGCGCGATGTCGCTTGCCGCGTTTCAGGCGATGGCCGCGGATAAGGTGACGCTGCAGCTGAAATGGGTCACGCAGGCACAGTTCGCCGGCTATTATGTCGCCAAGGCCAAGGGCTTCTATGACGCCGAAGGCCTCGACGTCGACATTAAGCCCGGCGGCCCGGACATCGCACCCGAGCAGGTCATTGCCGGCGGCGGCGCCGACGTCATCGTCGATTGGATGGGCGGCGCGCTGGCTGCACGCGAAAAGGGCGTGCCGCTGGTCAACATCGCCCAGCCGTTCAAGAAGGCCGGCATGGAGCTGGTCTGCCCGAAGGACGGCCCGATCAAGACGGAAGCCGACTTCAAGGGCCACACGCTCGGCGTCTGGTTCTTCGGCAACGAGTATCCGTTCTATGCCTGGATGAACAAGCTTGGCCTCAAGACCGACGGCGGGCCGGACGGCGTCACCGTGCTCAAGCAGAGCTTTGACGTGCAGCCGCTGATCCAGAAGCAGGCGGATTGCATTTCGGTCATGACCTATAACGAATACTGGCAGCTCATCGACGCCGGCTACAAGCCGGAAGAGCTGACCGTCTTCAACTATTCCGCCATGGGCAACGATCTGCTCGAAGACGGGCTCTATGCATTGGAGGACAAGCTCAAGGATCCGGCCTTCGAGGACAAGATGGTGCGTTTCGTGCGCGCTTCGATGAAGGGTTGGAAATACGCCGTCGACAATTCCGACGAGGCGGCCGGCATCGTCATGGACAATGGCGGCCAGGACGAGAACCACCAGAAGCGGATGATGGGCGAAGTCGCCAAGCTGATCGACAATGCCGACGGCAAGCTCGATCCGGCGACCTACGAGCGCACCGCCAAGGCGCTGCTCGACCAGAAGATCATCACCAAGGAGCCGACCGGCGCCTACACGACCGCGATCACCGACAAGGCGATCAAATAGAGCTATCAAGCAGGCTCTGTTGGAAGACGAAAAGGGGCGGGCGACCGCCCCTTTTTGGTGGGATGTAAAATGAACGTTACCCGCGGAAACATCCGCTCGCAAAATCGTTGTGCCGATGCATCCAACTCAAGGGTGCCACAACGGAGGTTTCCATGCGCATCCAGTCCTTCACGCCGATGCTTTCGGCGCTGGCCATTTCTGCCGCCATCTTCTCGGTGTCACCGGCTCTGGCCGAAACCGTAAAGATGACCGCGACGCTCGATGGTGCTCAGCAGAGCCCGCCCGTCACCACGAAGGGCAAGGGTACCGCCACGCTCAGATTCAACACCGCCACCAAGAAACTCAGCTGGACGGTGAGATATTCCGGCCTCAGCGGGCCGGCGAAGGCCGGGCACATTCACGGCCCGGCGGCAGAGGGTCAAAACGCCGATCCAGTGGTGCCGTTCGAAGGCAAGCTGAAGAGCCCGATCAAGGGTTCGGCGACATTGACCGATGCCCAGGCGACCGATCTTGAGGCGGGCAAATATTACGTCAACATCCACACCGCGGCCCACGCCGACGGCGAGATCCGCGGCCAGATCGAAAAGGTCAAATAGGCAGATCAAGACGACAAAACAGGGCAACCACCCTGTTTGTCAGGCCTTGTCGCGAATCTGGGTCATCGTGCGGGTCGGCGTGATGGCTTCGGGGTCGAGCCTGATCTCGACGATCGACGGCTTGCCGCTAGCACGCGCGCGCTCGAAGGCCGCCGCGAAGTCGGCGGTCTTTTCCACCGTCTCGCCATGGCCGCCATAGGCACGGGCCAAAGCAGCAAAGTCGGGGTTTTTCAGATCGGTGGCGACGACACGGCCGGGATATTCGCGCTCCTGATGCATGCGGATGGTGCCATAAATGCCGTTGTTGACTACGATGACGATGATCGGCAATCCGTATTGTACGGCGGTGGCGAATTCCTGCCCGTTCATCAGGAAACAGCCGTCGCCGGCGAAGGCGATCACGTCGCGGTCGGGGAAAAGCTGTTTGGCGGCGACCGCCGCCGGCGTGCCGTAGCCCATCGAGCCGGATGTGGGTGCTGCCTGCGTGCCGAAACGCCGGAAGCGATGGTAGCGATGCACCCAGGTGGCGTAGTTGCCGGCGCCATTGGTGAGGATGGCGTCGTCCGGCAGCATCGTTTCGAGATAATTCATGATCGGCCCCATCTGCACGGCGCCGGGGCCGCTCTCCGGAGGCGTCGACCAGTCGAGATAGGCGGTGTGCAGCTTCGCTGCCTCCGCCGCCCACACCGGCGTTGCGGCCGGCTTGCGTTTGGCAAAGGCTTCGACGAAAGCGGCAGGCGAGGTATTGATCGCCAGCGCCGGCCGGTAGACGCGGCCGAGCTCGCCGGCGTCGGCATGGATATGGACCAGCGTCTGGTCGGGGTAGGGGCTCTTCAGCAGCGTGTAGTCGGATGACGGCATCTCGCCCATGCGGCCGCCGATCAGCAGCACAAGGTCGGCCTGCTTGATGGCGGTTGCCACTTTGGGATTGATGCCGATGCCGACATCGCCGGCATAGTTCGCGTGGAGATGGTCGAACAGCATCTGGCGGCGGAAAGAGCAGCCGACCGGCAGCGACCAGGCTTCGGCTATCGTCCGCATCCGTGCAACGGCCTGCGCATCCCAGCGCGTACCGCCAAGGATGACGAACGGCCGCTTTGCCTTGTTGAGCAGCTCGTCCAGCGCGTCGAGCTCGGCTTCGCCAGGCCGCGTCTCGACAGGGGTGTAATGCCGGGCTTCCGGTGCCTCGGCAAGGCTGGTCAGCATGTCCTCGGGCAGCGAGATGACGACCGGGCCCGGGCGGCCGGACGTCGCCACTGCAAATGCCCGTGTGACGAATTCGGGGATGCGCGCGGCGTCGTCGATCTCGACCACCCATTTGGCGATATCGCCGAAGAACCTGACATAGTCGACCTCCTGGAAGGCCTCGCGCCCCTTGGCGTGGCTGGCGACCTGGCCGATGAACAGGATGAGGGGGACCGAATCCTGCATGGCGATGTGGATGCCGGCCGAGGCATTGGTGGCGCCTGGGCCGCGGGTGACGAAGCAGATGCCGGGCCTGCCGGTCAGGCGGCCATGGCAGTCGGCCATCATTGCGGCACCGCCCTCCTGGCGGCAGACGATGGTGCGGATTGGCGAATCATGCAGCGCGTCGAGCACCGCCAGATAGGATTCGCCGGGCACGCAATAGATACGGTCCGTTCCGTTGGCTTCGAGCGCATCGACGATGAGTTGTCCGCCGGTCTTCATTTTCCTGACCTCTCCAGTTCGGCAAGGATTTCTTCGGTGTGTTCGCCGAGACGCGGCGACGGCCGTTCATAGACCAGCGGCGTGCCGGACATGACCATCGGCGCGCGCACCGAGGGCAAGAGATTGCCATGGCCGTCATCGAGGTCGAGCCGCATGCCGCGCGCGATGGTCTGCGGGTCGGCAAACATCTGGCCGATATTGTTGATCGGGCTGGCCGGCACGCCGGCTGTCTCCAGCCTGGCCAGCAGCGGGTCGCGATCGAAGACCTTCAGCGCCTCGACCATGTGCTCGCGCAGCTTTGCCCGGTTGGCGACGCGGGCGGGATTGGTGGCGAAGTCAGGGTTCGAAGCCAGCTCATCGAGGCCGACGGCAGCGCAAAACTTTGCGAATTGGCCGTCATTGCCGACCGCCAGGATGATGTGGCCATCTTTCACCGGCACCACCTCGTAGGGCGCGATGTTCATATGCGCATTGCCCATCTGCACCGGCGATTGTCCGGAGACGAGATAGTTGAGGTTCTGGTTGCCGAGCGTTGAGATCTGGGTGTCGTAGAGCGCCATGTCGATATGCTGGCCTTCGCCGGTCTTCTCGGCGTGGCGAAGTGCCGCCTGGATGGCAACGACCGAATAAAGCCCGGTGAAGACATCTGAAATAGCCACGCCCGCCTTCTGCGGTTCGCGGCCGGCTTCGCCGGTGATCGACATCATGCCGGCCATGCCCTGGATGATGAAATCATAACCGGCGCGCGGCGCATACGGTCCCGACTGGCCAAAACCGGTGATCGAGCAATAGATCAGCCGTGGGTTGATTTTCCTCAGGCTGTCATAGTCGAGGCCGTATTTCTTAAGTCCGCCGACCTTGAAGTTTTCGATCAGCACTTCCGAGGTCGCGACCAGCCGGCGCACCGTCTCGGCGCCCTCGGGCGTCGAGAAGTCGATGGCGATGGAGCGCTTGCCGCGGTTGCAGGAATGGTAATAAGCGGCCGAAAGGTTCTCGCCATCATGGCCGATGACGAAGGGCGGTCCCCATTTGCGGGTGTCGTCGCCGCCGTCCGGGCTCTCGACCTTGATCACGTCGGCGCCGAGGTCAGCAAGCAGCTGCCCGGCCCATGGCCCGGCGAGGATGCGTGCGAGTTCGATGACGCGGATGCCTTTGAGCGGAGGCTCAGTCATGGATCACCGTGGTTGGCCGAAAGCGCAGGCTTAGATGTTTTTTGTGCATGTCGTTATCCCAAAACCGCTGCGCACCCTCGGGTCGAGCCCAAGGGCATGCTTTGGGCGACATCCCACTATCAATCCCGGGTGCCGCTGTCACGGCCCTTGCAATGGGCCAAGTATCAAGGCGCCCTCAGCACGCGATCGGCCCAAGCGGCAAAATCCTCCATGATGATGTCTCGATTGACCTCGTTCAGGCTCTCGTGGCGGGTTTCGGCGTAAACCTTTGAAACGAGATTCGAAAAGCCCAGCATGTGCATCCGGCCGGCGAGATGGCTGACCGCCTTGCCGCCGTCCGAGGCCGGATCCTGCTCGCCTCCGACCAGATTGACGAACAGGTCGCGCCGCACGCCGGAAAAATTGCGGTCGCGGCCGCAATGCAGCGTCATCTTGACGATGTCCTGCCACATCGACACCGATGCGTCCCAGCCGCAGAGCGGGTCGGCGATGTATTTCTCGACTTCGGCGGCATCGCGCGACAGCCAGTCGAAGGGCGTCCGGCGATCGGGCACTGCCTTGCCCCAAGCCCGGAACGTCAGCCGGGGCAGCATGCGCGACGGCACGTCTGAGCCAAGCCGGAACTTTTCCCAGGCAAGCATGCCCAGCGCGATTTGGCCGAGCAGTCCGGCAGAGAAATTGCCGTTCCAGATCGCGGCGGCATGGATGCGCGCCGAGTTGCGGAGGACAAAGTTCAGAGCGACCGACGCGCCCAAGGAGTGACCGAAGGCGATGACCGGCAGGCCGGGCTGTTCCCTGGCGATCAGATCATGGACGGCAGCGACATCGGCGATGACCTTGGCACCTCCATCCGCATCGGCGAACCTGCCAGGTGGCGCGTCGGGCGCCTTGGTGACGCCGTGGCCACGGTGGTCGTGCGCGTAGACCTGGTAGCCGCGCGCGCCGAGGAAATCGGCGAAGCGGGCATAGCGCGCCGCGTGCTCGGCCAACCCGTGATTGATCTGGACAATGGCGCGCGGCTGGCCTGTGGCGTGTTTCACATAAAGGTTGAGCTCGGCGCCGGTCGGCGATGCCAGCATCCTCTGCTTGTCAAATGGCATGTCTCGCTCCCGTCGGCGACTGTTGGGCGACGCAGCGATCGACGTCAAGAGACGTAGGGTACCCATTCGACGCTAGTTGACAGTATGCTGTCAATATGATTACATGACAGCATACTGTCAATTGGCCAGCAGATTGGGGGTATGACTATGAAAACCACCGGGGCCATTTCGCGGCGTGCAATCTTGCTGGCGGGCTTCGCCTTCACGACGGCCACCCTGTTGCCAGGGATTGCTGCGTTCAGTCAGGAAACCAGGGAGATGACCCATGATGACGTCCACCGTTCCAGGCCCGCAAGGCCAGCTTGCCACTTATAGGATCAACGCCGGCAATGGCCTGCCGATCCTGTTCCTGCATGGAGATTGCAGCCGCGCTTCCCACTGGGACCGGGTGATGCAGCTCTCCGTCGAAGGCCGCGAGGCGGTAGCCTTCGATTTTCGCGGCCATGGCGCCTCCGCGCCGGCGCAGGACGGTGACTATGGCTATGACGGCCGTGCAATGGATGTCGGTGCCGTGGCCGACGCGTTTGGCCTGAAGCGGTTTCTCATTGTCGCGCACAGCGGCGGCGGTGGTGTGGCGCTCGCTTATGCCGCCAGCCATGCCGACCGGGTCGCAGGTGTCTTGCTCGTCGACCCGGCGACCAATCCTCGTGCGCTGCCGCAGGCGATTCGCGACGGCTTTGTCCGCGATCTGGCCGGTCCGCAAGGCCGCGATGTCCTGAACGCCTATTACACGTCGATTGCCGGCCCTAACGCGGCTGTTCGCCAGCGTGTTCTGGCCGATGTGGCAGTGGTCGATCCTGCGGCGAGGGCAGGTGTCGGCAAGGCACTGGCCGAATGGAACCCGGAGCCGGCACTCAATGCGTATCGCGGGCCTATGTTCGTATTGGCTACCGAGGCCAGTGACACTCCAGCCGCGCTCTACCGGCTGCGCACGGACATTCCGCGCCAGATCGTGGCGGGCAGCGGCCATTGGGTGATGCTTGACAAGCCCGAGGTCGTAGCCGAAGCCGTTAATAATTTCGTCGCGACCATCGAGGCCGGCCAGAAATGACGACCAGGACCGAAGCGGCAAATGTGTTCACGGAACTCGTGCTTGCCGTGTTCAGGATGAACGGCAGTTTTCTGGATGCGGCCGACCGGCTGGCCGCTCCAACCGGGCTGACGGCAGCGCGCTGGCAGGTTTTGGGTGCGGTTTTGAAGGAGCCGAAATCCGTGGCCGACGTCGCCCGCGACATGGGTCTCGCCCGTCAGAGCGTACAGCGGCTGGCCGACATACTGGCTGCGGAGGGGCTTGCCGCCTATGCCGACAACCCAGCGCATCGCCGCGCCAAGCTGTTGTCGATAACCGATGCCGGCCGGGCAGCGGTCAAGAATATCGGCACACGCCAGCATGTTTGGGCGAACCGCGTTTCGGAGGGTATGGACGCCGACGCGCTAAAAGCCTCGCTTGATCTGCTGCGCACCTTGACAGAACGGGTGGAGGCGGGCGGATCCTGATCGACCACACGGGAACCGTCTCAATGCGCTGGCGATTGTTTTTACGGCCGACGAAAGAAATCGTAATTCTGACATGTCGCAAGTTTCTAGCTTGCGGCGTGAATCACGAGGAGTGCCGGAATGCGGATTTGGGCGATGTGGGGGGCGGTGTTTCTTGCGTTTGCTGGCGCAAGCGCGGCGCGGGCCGATGTGAAGATGACCGGCTCTTTCGTCGCCGATGCCGCCTGTCCGGCAACGCAGGCGATCAAGAGCGGCAAGAATCCCGGCAACGTCTCGACCGCGGCTGGCCAGAGTTACGATCTGCTGGCCGGCAACAAGGACGCGCCCACGCACTATCTCATCCGCGTTCCGGGCGCTGATCCGGAGCGCCGCTGGGTTAAGATCAGCTGCGGTCACGTTTCGGGCGGCAGCGCGTCGACGATACCGGCTGCACCGGCGCCTGCCGAGCCGAACAAGCCATCGGCGTCCGGAAAGCCGGAATATGTCTTCGCGCTGAGCTGGCAGCCGGCTTTCTGTGAGACCAAATCCAGCAAGACCGAATGCCGGGCGCAGACCGCCGCCGGTTTCGACGCGACCCACTTCACCTTGCATGGGCTGTGGCCGCAACCGAATGGAAATTTCTATTGCCAGGTCGCGGCAAGCGACAAGGCGAACGACGATCCGGCACATTGGCGGGATTTGCCGCCGGTCACGCTGGACCCGAATACGCGATCGGAACTCGACCAGGTGATGCCGGGCACCGCATCCGCCCTCGAAAGGCATGAATGGATCAAGCACGGCACCTGCTACGGCAAGAGCCAGCAGGAGTATTTCTCCGACGCTTTGAACCTGATGCAAGCGGTGAACGCGTCGCCGGTGCGCGATCTCTTCACCAGGAACGTCGGCAAGCAGCTGACGTCCGATCAGATCCGCAGCACCTTCGACAGCGCCTTCGGCAAAGGCGCGGGCGAGCGGGTCCGCGTATCCTGCGTGGTCGATCCTTCGAGCGGCAGGCGGCTGATCGACGAGCTGACGCTCGGCCTGGCCGGCCCGATCGCTTCGAACTCTTCGCTCGGTGCGCTGCTGCTTGCCTCGGCACCGACAGCCAAGGTGGGTTGTCCGAAGGGTACCGTCGACGCCGTCGGGTTCCAGTAAACAGGCCGAACGCGACTGTCGCCTTGCGCCGGGGGTGGTATGGTCTTGAAGGCACACATTCGTAGGGGGTGGCGATGAGTGGCATGACGAACGGGGCGCTGGCGCGGCTGGCGTTCTGGGCCAGGGGCATGACGGCGATCCGAGACGGCCATATGGAATGGCCGGGCTTTTCCTACACCGAAGTGGAGTGGGCGCGCATGACCACGCTGGCCAAACCGATCGGCGGCGGCACCTACCAATTGTTCACGCTGGTCAACGCGGCGATCTTCATCGCCATCGCCGCGCTCGGGATCTTCTGTGTCTTCCTGCCGCTGGCGACGCTGCTGTTC
Source organism: Mesorhizobium sp. M1403 (assembly GCF_040317695.1). Taxonomy (NCBI): domain Bacteria; kingdom Pseudomonadati; phylum Pseudomonadota; class Alphaproteobacteria; order Hyphomicrobiales; family Phyllobacteriaceae; genus Mesorhizobium; species Mesorhizobium sp. M1403. The sequence goes on from NZ_JAMYKY010000001.1 coordinate 26,449, forward strand.
CCGGTACCACCCGAAACCAGTGCGCTCAAGTTTTCGCTGCTCCTGGCGGCATGCGCCTTGCTGATCATCGGCATCGGCTTGCCGATTTCGCTGCGTCTCTCGACCGCGCTGGTCGCGCCGAAGGCAATGCGGGCCGCGCTTGTCGCCGTGCCCGGCGACCAGATGCTTGCGGCAAAAGTGTCATGGCAGATCAACCGGATCACGCTCGTGCTTTGCGGCCTGCTGGTGCCGGGCATTCTTCTGTTCATCGCCTACGACATCGATGCCGGCCCGGTCATCGCGGCAATGAAATGGCTGGCGATCGGGTTGATGGCGGTTTCGGTTGCGATCGGCGCATGGCAGCGGCGCAAACAATCCTGATTGCGCCAATCCGAGACCAGAGTGAGCGTTACGCGCCGGCGCTGCGCTCCGGCCTGTTCCATGTGTTGCGCCCGTCTGCTTCGTTGCCACCCGGTTCGCCGACAACGCGATCGCGTCCGGTCGATTTGGCCTTGTAGAGACGCTGGTCGGCCAGCGCAAAGAGATCGGCAAGGCAACGCGTCGTCTCGCTGACCGTCGAGATGCCGGCGCTGACGGTGATGTCGAACCGGCTGGTGCTCGCAGACGTCTTGACCGCTTGCCTGACGGTTTCGCCCAGCAGTCTGGCGAGCGGCTGTGGACGCCAGCAGAGGATGGCGAATTCCTCACCGCCGATCCTGAACAATTGATCTTCGGTCCCGACAAGTTCGCCAAGCAAAATCGCCAGGGCTTTCAGCACCTTGTCGCCCTCGGCGTGGCCGAAGCGGTCATTGATCGATTTGAAGTGGTCGACATCGATGATCAGCAGGCTGAGCGGCTTGGCGGTCCGTAGGCTGGTTGCCACGGAGGCCTCGCCATCGCTGTCGAAGCGACCCCTGTGCAGTAGGCCGGTGAGGCCGTCGCGACCGACGTGCTCGATCAGCGCCTCATAGCGCTCGCGATAGGTCAGCGTGTCGAAAATGTCGGAAAGCCCGCGCGGCGCCGGCACCTGCCGCGCCTCGAACCATCTGATGTAGGCGACCAGCATGGTGCTGTAGACCAAGGCCGCTGCCACCTTGGCGAACCAGCCGCCGAAGAACACCGCGACCGGCGCCCCGGTGACGAAATGCAGCGCCGTGAAAAAGCCTGCCTGGTCGAAGGTGAGCACGCACGCGACGGAGACCAGGATGCGCGTGAAAAGCGCTTTGCGCAGATATTTGCCGAGCTTTTCATAGAGCAGGATGATCAGGATGGCGTCGACGAACAGCAGCGTCGTGCCCCACACCATCAGCCAGCCCATCTCGTCGATGAAGCCGATGTCCGGAAGCTTGCCGTCGGGCAGCGGTGCGATGTCGTGCAGGCGCAGGATCAGCACGAGCCCGATCATCAGGGCATTGCCGAGCAGCAGGCCGTAGATGGGCTGGCGGACGGTTGCCGCGTCCTCCTTGATGTAGAGCAGGAGAAGCATGACCAGCTTGCCGGAAAACAGCACAGCCGAACCCGGCGACACCATGCCGAACGGCAGCGCGACGTAGAAGACGCTGGCGAGGTAGGTTTCCAGGAAATGCATAACGCCAAGGGCGCAGACAAAGACGCCGAGGCCGATGCGGCCTCTGAACCGGAAAAGCGTGACCATGATGCCGAAATAGAGAACCGCTTCGGCAAAAAGCAGGAAACTGTTCAGCACGGCCCGATCTCTCTCCCCGAAATCGCGGCTGCCAGCGATTTCCCATCCAAACACTGTTTTGACGCGGAATGGTTAACCGGAGCTTTCGCCCGGGCGCCGGCACGAAATGAAGTGGCTAAGCGTTCGCGGTGCGACCAATTCCGCCTGGGACCAAAACTGTTTGCCGTTCGGGGCCGCATCGCTTACATAGCCCCCAACTTCCATTCAATCCGACATCAGTCGACTTTTCAGGGAAAGCGCGCGTGGCACGCCAGTTCATCTATCACATGGCCGGCCTCAACAAGGCCTACGGCACCAAGAAGGTGCTCGAGAACATTCATCTGTCCTTCTACCCGGACGCCAAGATCGGCATCCTCGGCCCCAACGGCGCCGGCAAGTCGACGATTCTCAAGATCATGGCCGGCATCGACAAGGAGTGGAGCGGCGAGGCCTGGCTGGCCGAAGGCGCGACCGTCGGTTACCTGGCGCAGGAGCCGGCGCTCGATCCGAACAAGAATGTGTTCGAAAACGTCATGGAAGGCGTTGCCGCCAAGACCGCGATCATCGAGCGCTACAACGAATTGATGATGAACTATTCCGACGAGACGGCGGACGAGTCGGCCAAGCTGCAAGACGAGATGGACCGGCTCAATCTGTGGGATCTCGAGCAGCAGGTCGAGATGGCGATGGAGGCACTCGGCTGCCCGCCCAAGGAGGCCGATGTCACCAAGCTGTCGGGCGGCGAACGCCGTCGCGTCGCGCTCTGCCAGCTCTTGCTGCGCCAGCCCGACCTTCTGCTGCTCGACGAGCCGACCAACCATCTCGACGCCGAGACGACGGCGTGGCTGGAAAAGCATCTGCGCGCCTATCCGGGCGCGGTGATGATCATCACCCACGACCGCTACTTCCTCGACAATGTCACCGGCTGGATCCTCGAGCTCGATCGCGGCCGCGGTATCCCGTACGAAGGCAACTACACCAAATATCTCGAAGCCAAGGCCAAGCGGCTCAAGCAGGAAGGCCGTGAGGACGATGCGCGCCAGCGGGCGATCGGCCGCGAGCGCGAGTGGATCCAGTCCAGCCCGAAAGCCCGGCAGACCAAGTCGAAGGCCCGTATCCAGGCGTTCCAGGATCTGCTGGATGCGGCCGACAAGCGGCGTCCGAGCGATACGCAGATCGTCATTCCGCATGGCGAGCGGCTCGGCAATGTGGTGATCGAGGTCGAGGACCTGTCGAAGGGCTTTGGCGACACGCTTTTGATTGACGATCTCGAATTCAAGCTGCCGCCCGGCGGCATCGTCGGCGTCATCGGCCCGAACGGCGCCGGCAAGACGACGCTGTTCCGCATGATCACCGGCCAGGAGAAGCCCGATGCCGGCACCATCCGCGTCGGCGAGACGGTCAAGCTCGGTTATGTCGACCAGAGCCGCGACGCACTCGACCCGACCAAGACCGTCTGGGAAGAGATCTCGGGCGGCGCCGAAGTGGTCAAGCTCGGCAAGTTCGAAGCCAACACCCGCGCCTATTGCGCGTCGTTCAATTTCCGCGGCGGCGATCAGCAGCAGAAGGTCGGCAACCTGTCCGGCGGACAGCGCAACCGCGTGCATCTGGCAAAGATGCTGAAGACCGGCGGCAATGTGCTGCTGCTCGACGAGCCGACCAACGATCTCGATACCGAAACACTTGCGGCACTTGAAGACGCGCTCGAGAGCTTCGCCGGCTGCGCCGTCATCATCTCGCACGATCGCATGTTCCTCGATCGCCTGGCGACGCACATCCTCGCCTTCGAAGGTGACAGCCATGTCGAATGGTTCGAAGGCAATTTCGAGGATTACGAGCAGGACAAGATCCGCCGGCTTGGGCCCGATGCGGTCAATCCGCACAGGATGACGTATAAGCGGCTGACGAGGTAGAGTCTCGATCCGTTGCGGGCGATCGTCGTTTGGCCTAAATTGATCGGATGGAGTTGCCCATGATCACGGTCAAATTACCGCAAAAAGCCGAGAAGCTGCTGGCCGATATTGCCAAGGCCAGCGGCCGTACGATCGATCAGGTCGCAGTTGAAGCGATCCTCGAAACCATTGAGGATTGGCGGGATGCCAGGATTGCGGAGGAACGCCTGAGGGATGACGACGGCGTACGCATTCCGTTGGAAGAGGTGATCCGGAAGCTTGAACTTCGCGAAGTCGAGGAGCGGCACAAGAAACCTGCCGCTGAATGAGTTGGTAGGTCGAGTTTACGCGGCGAGCCGAAAAAGACATTGAAGGGCTTTCACCGAAGGACCAGCGCCGTGTCCTAGAATTCCTGTATCAAAGAGTTTCTGCGCACCCCAATCCAAGAGCACTCGCCAAACGGCTGACTGGGACCAAGGAAGCTTGGCGGTTTCGCGTCGGCGACTACAGAATCATTGCCCAGTTTCAGGACAGCCGGCTCGTCGTGCTGATCGTGGAGATAGGCAACCGTCGCGAGATCTATCGATGAATAACAGCATAGCGGCAAAGGCAAAACCCGACTGGTCCGCCGCACTCTACCTGAAATTCGAGGATGAGCGCACGCGGCCGGCGCGCGACCTCCTAGCGCAGGTGCCAGTGCCGGAACCGCGCCGGGTGGTGGACATTGGCTGTGGGCCGGGCAATTCGACCGAATTGCTGGTCGAGCGCTGGCCGCAGGCACAGATCAGCGGCTTCGATACCTCGCCCGACATGATCGAGAAGGCGAAGGCGCGCCTGCCCGGCGTCACCTTTGCCTTGGCGGACGCGGCGACGTGGCAGCCGGCCGAACCGGTCGACGTGATCTTCGCCAATGCAGTGTTTCAGTGGCTACCGGAGCATCCGGCTGTCTTCCAGCGGCTGATAGGATTTTTGGCGCCCGGCGGCGCGCTTGCCGTGCAGATGCCGGACAATATGGGCGAGCCTTCGCACCGGCTGATGCGGGAGACCGCGGCCGAGATGCCGTTCACTGAAAAGTTCGAGCGTGCGGCCCGCGCGCCGCTGCCGCCTGTCGCGTTCTATTACGACCTTTTGTCGCCATTCTCGGATCGGCTCGATATCTGGCACACGATCTACAACCATCCGCTGGCCGATGCCGAGGCGATCGTCGAATGGGTGAAGTCGACGGGGCTGAAGCCGTTCCTCGATCCGCTCGACGAAGACGAGCGGCAGCTTTTCCTGAAGCGCTACACGGCCAGGATCGCCGAAGCCTATCCGAAAACGGCAAGCGGCAAGGTGTTGCTGCGCTTTCCCCGTGTCTTCATCGTGGCGCGGCGTTCTAATTAGAAACTCTTAGCTACACCCAAAAACAGTGCATGGCGGATGCTTGACCGGCTTTCGCCGTCATGCGCATCTCGCTGGGGCAGGGATAACGGCCCTCATGGGCCATGGGGGGTGGATGATGACACTGAAAACGCTCATTTTTGGCGGCAGCATTTGTGCGGCCGCGGTGCTCGCCTTCTCGATATCGGCGCAGGCCAAGCGAGCGCGCTGCTTCACCAGCGACGACGGCTATTTCTCCTGCAGCTATCGGGCGCTGGACGATGCCGGCAGCTTTCGCATCTCGGCGCCGGGCTATCCGACTTACGTCCTGGAGATCGACGGACCGGGTTTTGCCTACGGCTATGTCAATCTCGGCCGCCGCAACGTGCCGCTGCCCGGGCAATTCGTGCGCAGCAATGATGACGGTGCCTGCTGGAACAACCCGCAGACCAATACCAAGCTCTGCGCCTGGTAAAGACCCGTTCCAGGGACTTGATTTAAGCCGGCATAAACTGGCTAGGTGCAAAAAGAGGTTGCGCCGAGCTTTTGCGGCGTCGACATGAAGCCGCAACGCCTGCGCACGGGACGAACTGGAAATGCATCGCGTCATCATCAGCGGCATCGGCGTTGAAATCCCCGAAGCGTCGATCACCAATGAGGAGCTCGTCGCCAGCTTCAACACTTGGGTGGACATGGAGAACGTCCGGCGCGAGGTCTCGGGCGAGCCGCTGCTGCAGAAATCGGACAGTGCCTTCATCGTCCACGCCTCGGGCGTCCAGACCCGCCATGTCATCGAACGGGAAGGCATCCTCGACCCGACCCGCATGGCGCCGCGCTTCCCGGCGCGGCCCGACGATGCGCTGTCGCTGGAGGCCGAGTTCGGCATCGCCTCGGCCAGCAAGGCGCTCGATCATGCCGGGCTGAAGCCTGGGGACATCGACCTGGTGATCTGCTCGGCCTCGCACCATCAGCGGCCCTATCCGGCTATCGCCATCGAAATGCAGCAGGCGCTGGGCACGAGAGGCGCCGGCTTCGACATGGGGCTTGGCTGCTCTTCGGCGGCGGCCGCATTGCACATTGCGGTCAATCTGGTGCGGGCAGGGGCGCATAAACGCGTACTGGTGACGACGCCGGAGATCATCACGGGCCACCTCAATTTTCGCGACCGGCAGACGCATTTCATCTTCGGCGACGCGTCCGTGTCGATGATCGTCGAAGGGCTCGCCCAGGGCGAGAAGCGGTCGGGGCGTTTCGAGGTGCTCGACACGCGTGCCTGGACGCAGATGTCGAACAGCATCCGCACCAATCTCGGTTACTATACCCGCGCCACCCAGGACGATCCGTACATGATCGATCTGGAAGGCAATCTGATCAAGCAGATCGGCAACAAGGTGTTCAAGGAAGTCACCGTCGCCGGCCACAAGTTCATCGTCGAATTCCTGGCCGAACACGGGCTGACACCGCAAGCGATCCGGCGCTTTTGGCTGCATCAGGCGAATGCGCGGATGAATGCCATGATCCTGAAATTGTCGTTCGGCCATGACGTCGACCATGACCGCGCGCCGATGGTGCTGGAGCGCCTCGGTAATACTGCCGCCGCCGGTGCCATCATCGCCTTGTCGGAGAACCATGCCGATATGAAGGCCGGCGACTACGGCCTGCTCTGCGCCTTCGGCGCCGGCTACTCGATCGGCGGCGCGCTATTGCGCATGCTCTGACCATTTCGGCGCGAACGGAACCAGCATCGGGACCCCGCCGGGCATAGTCACATCAGTCCGCTTGATCGGAGCATCAGCGCTTTCGACTGGACCCGATGAGCTGACCGCGGCTAATTGCGCGTATCACGCGAGGAACGAACCCATGCCGGATCTTTTCCCCGAGGCCGAAAATCCGGTCGAGATCGTGCCGGCGCGAAAGCTCACCGCCAAGGTGGCCGCGCTTTATCTCGCGCCGTTCGATCATTTCGAGACACGAGCCATCGACACCTTGCAGCTTGGCTTCGACGGCATTGAAGGCGATTTCCACGCCGGCACGACGCGGCGCTCCGGCGGACGGGAACCCTGGTATCCGCGTGGCACCGAGATGCGCAACGAGCGGCAATTGTCGATCGTGGCGGCGGACGAACTGACCACCGTCGCCGAACGGATGGGCATCGCCGAGATCAAGCCGGAATGGATCGGCGCCAATCTCCTAATCGAAGGCCTGCCGCACCTCTCGATGCTGCCGTCCGGCGCGCTGCTGTTCTTCAAAGGCGGCGCGACTGTCAAGATCGACGCGCAGAACGGGCCTTGCCGCATCGCCGGGCGATCGGTCGCCGAAAATGCCGGGATGGCCGATCACGAGGCCGGCGCGCTGCTGTTCGCGAAAGCGGCGAAGCGTTTGCGCGGCCTCGTCGCCTGGGTCGAGAAGCCCGGCACGATCACGGCCGGCGAGGAGATTTCGGTGCGCGTGCCGGAACAGTGGATTTACCGGGCCTGAAGACTAAAATCTTAGAGGATCAGGGATTGTCTGTTTGTAGTTGGCTGCTGAAACAGCTGCCAATCCATCGCCTTGATTGGCCGTTTTCTTTGTTCGCCGCAATTTCGTCACCGCAATTCTTGCAACGATAGATGCCGGAATTCGGTGGCTTGCTGCCTGGCGACCATTCGTTGTCGTAAGCAACGCTGTCTTCTTGTGCCGCAAGCTCGGTGTTATCATAACAGTTTCAGGCGTGGCCGCGTTTCATCCGCGCCTGCTTCAGGATGGCGCGCCAGCGGATCATGGCGAAGGGAATAGGCTCGTTGTTGTTGGCAATGTGGAAGATCTCGTTGTTGAGGTTCTTCAGCGAGCGCCAGAAATCATAGTCGGTGATGCGTGGGTCAGCCGCCAGCCTGTCCGCCTCGACCTTGATGTCGGTTTTCATGCACGTTCCCCGAACCGCTGCTGCTCCGCCGCCCGTATCGCAATTCGATGCGGATGGTTTTCCAACGCCGCGCTGAGTCGTTCAACGTCTCAATTCGGCTTGTTCACGTTAAAACCTCGGTAAGGTTAACGGCGGTTGGGTTGCGGTTCAAGCCGGCTTACGACGAATACCGATCGAGCGGCCGGCGCGCTCCGGCATCGGCAGGGCGGCATGGGCGGCGCGCATCGCTTCCACTCTGGCAAGGACGTCGGCGGGGAAGGGCGCCACCTTCGGGCCAGCCATGTCGACATGCAGCGACAGCGTTTCAGACGTGGCGGCAAGCCAGCCGTCGACATGGCGGATTTCCTGATAGGCCCTCAGCCGCTTGTCGTCATGGTCGAGGAGTTGGAACGAGACCGTGACCTTGTGGTCGAGATGCAGCTCCTGGACGTAGCAGACATGGACTTCCGCGGTGTAGATGGTCAGCCGCCGTTCCCTTACATAGTCCATCCCCATCCCCATCATCTCGAAGGCTTCGTCGGAGCAACGATCGAAAAGCACGTTGTAATAGGCCATGTTGAGATGGCCGTTGTAATCGATCCAGGCCTTCTCGATCTCCATGGCGCGAGAGAGGAAAGGGGCGGGGATGGGCATCGGAAACTTCCTTCTCGTCATGCCGGGATGAGCGTGGACTGGACAGAGCGTGGTTGGTGAGACTACGCATCCCTAGATGCAGAACAAGGGTGGACGCTGGTCCATTCGCGGAGGAATCGATGGCCCTAAGCGACCTCAACCCGGTCGAACGCAACGAGGAAGGCATTGCCGCCGTGCTCGGCATCCTCAAGCAGCGGCTCGGCGAGCGATTCCAGATCGGCCAGGCGATCCGCGCCCAGCACGCGCACACCACGACCTATATCCCGACGCAGGCGCCGGACGGTGTCGCCTTTGCCGAGACGACGGAGGAGGTGCAGGAGATCGTGCGTGCGTGCGCTGCACATCGCGTGCCGGTGATCGCCTTTGGCGTCGGCTCTTCGCTGGAAGGCCATACCAATGCGCCGGGCGGCGGCATCTCGCTCGATACGTCACGCATGAACCGTATCGTTGCAGTCAATCCGCAGGACCTCGATTGCACCGTCGAGCCCGGCGTGACGCGCGAGGACCTCAACCGGCATCTGCGCGACACCGGCCTGTTCTTTCCGATCGACCCGGGCGCCAACGCTTCGCTCGGCGGCATGGCGGCGACACGGGCGTCGGGCACCAACGCCGTGCGCTACGGCACGATGCGCGACAACGTCCTGTCACTGACGGCGGTGATGGCCGACGGCGAAGCGGTTACGACCGGAAAGCGCGCCAAGAAAAGCTCGGCCGGCTATGATCTGACGCGGCTGCTGATCGGCTCGGAAGGTACGCTTGGCATCATCACCCAGCTGACCTTGAAGCTGCAGGGCATTCCGCAGGCGATTTCGGGCGGCGTCTGCCCGTTTCCCAGCGTCGAGGCGGCCTGCAACGCGGTGATCGCGACCATCCAGATGGGCATTCCGGTGGCGCGCATCGAATTGGTCAATGCGCTGCAGATGCGAGCGATGAAGACCTATTCGAAGCTCGACTATCCGGAGAGCCCCTGCCTGTTCGTCGAGTTCCACGGCAGCGATGCCAGCGTCGCCGAACAGGCCGAGACTTTCGGCATGATCGCCGAGGAAAATGGCGGCGGCCCGTTCCTGTGGACCAGCATCGCCGAAGAGCGGACAAAATTGTGGAAAGCCAGGCACGATGCCTACTGGTCATCGCTGACGCTGCGGCCGGGCGCCAAGGGCCTGTCGACCGATGTCTGCGTGCCGATCTCGCGCTTTGCCGAATGTGTCACCGAGACCGAGGCGGATATCGCCGAGATGGGCCTGATCGCACCGATCGTCGGCCATGCCGGCGACGGCAATTTCCATGTATTGGTGCTGATGGACGTGGACGACCCGAAGGAGATCGCATTGGCGGAAAAATTCGTGGCGCGGCTCAATATGCGCGCCATCGCCATGGACGGCACCTGCACTGGTGAGCATGGCATAGGGCAGGGCAAGATCGGCTTCCTGCGGCATGAGCTCGGTCATGGCGTCGACATCATGCGCACGATCAAGCAGGCGCTCGACCCGCTGAATATCATGAACCCGGGCAAGATATTGCCGGCCGAATAGTGGAAGAAGATCCAGATGGTCCCTGGCTTGACCGCACCACCATTTGGATCGAGACTCCAAGGACCTGAGAGGCAGGCAGGCGTCACAGACGGAGGAATGGTGTCATGGCGATTTCACGCAAGGAAGAGGCTCGGGCGCTGAGCGCCGACGAACATGCTCTCGTCGAGAAGTCGCACCATCCAGCAGTGCAGCATCTTGCCGACGCCGAACTCGCCAGCCTGGTCAAGCTCCTAAGGGAGCGGCGCGACAAGGCCCAGACCGAGGCGCATCGCCGCCGCCGCGAAATGCGCGGCAAGGGTGCGCCAAAGGGCGCCGGCGCCTCGAAGGCCGATGAAGGTTCGCAGTTGAAGCTGGCGGTTCTGGCGATGACCATGCGGCGGCTCAATGGCGAGGCCGAACGCCGCCGCCAGTTGGCAGCGCGTGTTTCGCTGGTCGAGAATGCACGCAAGGCGCTGTCCATGAAGCAGGGCGCTGCGGCAGACGGTCCCGAGTTCAACACGCGCACCGCGCACAAAGGCGTGCGCGCGATCGTGAGCCGGCGGCCCGAGAATCTGATCCGGCCGATGGAACTCGGCCGGCAGCGGCAGGCGGCAAAGTTGGCGCAGGCAAAGCGCGACGCGCGCTGAGTTTTCTTGGCCGCCTTCTTTTGCCCTGGACGCCTGTCTGGCGGGAATTGCCTCTTTATCGACACGCTGATGCGGGTAGAGTGCGGCTGATTTTCAATCAACCGCTTCGGAGTTCATGCTCGCACGCCTGTTCGTGATCTTCGGTGGGCTTCTCGTGCTGGTGCTGTGTGCGGCGCTGGTGGTGCCGTACTTTGTCGACTGGACGGGTTATCGCGCCGATTTCGAACGCGAGGCGAGCGCCGTTCTTGGCCGCAAGGTGACCGTGCGAGGCGATGCAACGGCAAGGCTGCTGCCGTTTCCCTCGGTGACCTTTTCCAACGTCGCCGTCGCCGGTGGCCCCAACGGCCAGCCGGCGATGACCGTCGAAACCTTTTCGATGGATGCAGAACTCGCGCCATTCCTGCGCGGCGAGGTGCTGATCTTCGACATGCGCCTGGTGCGGCCGAAGGCGACGATCGACATCGCCGCCAACGGCACGGTCGACTGGACGATACGGCCGTCCTCGCCGTTCGATCCCGGCCAGATCTCCATCGAGAAGCTGACGGTGACGGAAGGACAGATCGCGCTCAGCCACGCCGCCGGCGGCCGTAGCCATCTTATTTCCGAGATCAACTCGACGATCTCGGCCAAGTCGCTGGGCGGCCCCTGGCGGATGGACGGCTCCCTGTTGCTGGACGGGTTGCGGACCACGATCGCCGCTTCCACCGGCAAGGCCGAACCGGACGGGCAAATGCGGCTCAGGCTCAAAGCCGGTCCGGATGACTATCCGCTGGTCATCGAGACTGACGGCAATGTGGGCCTCGTCGAGGGCGCCGCGGTCTATTCGGGCCAGTTCAAGATATCGGGCGCAGACCAGACTGTAGCGCAGTTGCGCGGCACCGACGGCGAGGCAGTGAAAGTCAGCGCCGGCAAGCCGGATCCGGGGTTCAGGCTGAACGGCAAGTTTTCGCTCGACCACCAGGAGCTCGGCGTCGACGAATTCCGCTTCGAGACCGGACCGCTCGACAATCCCTACACCGCCGATGGCAAGGCTGCGGTCGACCTTGGGCTGAAGCCGCATTTCTCGATCAAGGCCAATGGCGCACGGGTGCAGTTCGACGAGGCCGTGGGGGCGGCGGCCGGTGCCGGATTGACGCTGTCCGAGCGGGTGGCGGCGCTGGAGCAGGCGCTGCTCGATCTGCCGAAGCCGACCATACCGGGCACGGTCGAGGTGAGACTGCCGGCGGTGGTGGCAGGCGACACGACGGTTCGCGACGTGCATCTGTCCGCCGAACCGGCCGAGGGCGGCTGGGCGGTGAAATCGCTGGCCGCCACGCTGCCCGGCCGCGCCAAGCTGGAAGCCAATGGCATGGTCAGCGTCGAGGATCATTTTGGATTCACCGGATCGCTGCTTCTGGCTGTGGCGCAGCCCTCCGGCTTTGCCGCCTGGCTGTCGAAGGACGTCGACGAGGCGATCCGCCGCTTGCCGGCCGCCGGCTTCAAGGCAAAAGTAGATTTGAGTGAAAAGCACCAGGCCTTCAGCGATCTCGAACTCATCCTCGGCAAGGCGAAGTTCTCCGGCCGCATCGATTCCACCCAGCCCGAAGACACAAGGCCATCGGTGCTGATGCAACTGGAAGGTGGCGAACTCGACGTCGATGGACTCGCCGCCTTCGCCTCGATCTTCGTCAGCGACAAGGGAGCCAACCGCTTTTCCGACCGCGACCTCGATTTCCAGATCAAGGCCGGGCCGGTCAGCGCAGGTGGGTTGACCGCCGATAGCGTCGACACCGCGCTTAGATTGCGCGACGGGCTGCTTGAGATCGACCGCCTGTCGGTCGGCGGACTTGCCGGCGCCTCTATCAGCGCCACCGGCCGGATCAAGGACTTCCCGGCGAGCCCGACCGGGAAGCTCGACGCCTCGGTGGTCGCCGTCGACCTCAAGCCGCTGATCGACGTCGCCGTCCGGCATTATCCGGACAATGCGGTGCTGAACGGGTTGGCGGCGCGGGCCGCTGCCTATCCGGAGCTGTTCCAGGATGCGCGTATCGACGCCGTCACGAGTGCCGCAGACAATGGCGACGGTACGACGGGACTGGCAATGAGCGCACAGGGCAGGGCCGGTGGTTCGGCCTTTTCGGCGTCGCTGTCCGGCAAAGGGGCGCTCGACCGGCCCCTCGAAGCGCCGGTGACGTTGACCTTCAATGCCCGGAACGCCGACGCCACCGCACTTCTGGCGCTTTACGGGTTGCCGGCGCTGCCACTCGGCATGCTCGGCGAGGCGACCACCGACGTCTCGGCCAAAGGCACACTTGGCGGCGGCCTGGCGACACGCTTCAGCCTGGCCGGCAACGACTTCAAAGCTGGTTTCGACGGGACAGTTGCCGACACGCCTCAGGGCGCGGCCGCCAAGGGCAAGGTCAGCCTGGAAACGGCCGACATCGAGCCATGGCTGATGACGACCGGCGTCGGCCTGCCTGGCATGGGGACCGGCATGTCGACGTCGCTTGCTGCCGATGCCGACTACGGCAATGGTCTTTTGGTGCTGAGCGGCCTCAACGGCGCCGTCAACGAAGCGGCGGTTTCCGGTGACGTAAATATCGACGTCAAGGAGGGGCTGCCGCATCTTGCCGGCGCGCTGTCGCTGGACGAGCTGGACCTCGATCCGATGGCGGTGATGCTGTTCGGCGACCAGGCCTTCCTCGTCAATGACGGGGCCTGGCCGACGGCACCGTTCAGCCAGAAATCCAGTTTGCCATTTACCGCCGATCTCGATCTGACGGCGGCGTCGCTTGCCGCCGGCCCGCTTGCCACCGCCTATGACGCTGCGCTTTCGCTGCAGCTCGACCAGGAGGGCATCCGTGTTTCCGACCTCAAGGCAAAATTCCTCGGCGGCGAGTTGAGTGGCCTGTTCGAGCTCAAGAACAATGACGGCACCGGGCTTTTCTCCGGTCAGATGAAACTCGCCGGCTCCGATCTGGCAGCCGTGCTGCCGGAGGCCGGTTTCAGCGGAAGCGGCGATTTCTCGACGGCGCTTTCGACCAGCGGCAAATCGGTCGACGCGACGGTCGCGGCGCTGTCCGGTTCCGGCACGGCGACGCTGAAGGGCATGACTATTGCCGGCTTCAATCCCGATGCCTTTGGCGCATTCATCGCCAAGGCCGACGCGATAGGGCGCGATATCGACGCGTCGAAGACTGCCGGCTTCGTGCCGCAGATCGCCGCGGCGGGAAGTTTTCCGGCGCAGGACACCGATATTGCCTTCACCATCGCCGGCGGCACGCTGAGGGCGCCACCGGTCAAATTCGAAAGCCCGGGCGCGACGCTGTCCGCCGACATCACCGCCGATCTGAATACCAGCACCGTCGATGCCAAGGGCGAGATCGCCTACCGACCCGGCGACGAGGCGTTGGTCGGCTCCGAACCAATTTTGAATTTCAGCGTCGACGGTCCGTTCGGCGCCATCAAACGGCAGTTCGACAGCGAGCCACTGGCACAGTTCCTGACCCAGCGTGCGCTGGAAAAGGAGCAGCAGCGGGTCGAAGCCATGCAAGCCGCGCTGCTCGAGAAACAAAGGCTGCGGCGTGAGGTGCGCTACTACGCTGCCCTGCAAACCGAGCGTGAAAGAGCGGCGGAGGAACTGCGCAGGCAACAGGAAGCAGCGCGGCTGAAGGCCGAGGCCGACGCCAAGGCAAAGGCCGAAGCTGAGGCGCAGGCCCAAGCCGAAGCGGAGGCGAGGGCGCAGGCTGAAGCCAAGGCGAAGGCTGAAGCGGACGCTAAGGCACAGGCCGAAGCCGAGGCTCAGGCCCAAGCCGAAGCGGAGGCGAGGGCGCAGGCTGAAGCCAAGGCGAAGGCTGAAGCGGACGCCAAGGCAAAGGCCGAAGCTGAGGCGCAGGCCCAAGCCGAAGCGGAGGCCAGGGCGCAGGCTGTAGCCAAGGCGAAAGCGGATGCAGCGGCGAAGGCCGAAGCCGAGGCCAGGGCGAAAGCCGAGGCGGCTGCAAAGGCCAAAGCGGATGCCGAAGCCAAAGCCGAGGCGGCGCAACAGGCTGCCGAGGAAGCAGCGCAGGCCGAAGAACAGCAACGCCAGAGGGCGGAAGAGGCGTTGCGGATCGCCTCGGAAGAGAAGGCAAAGCTCGACGCCGAACGCAAGGCCGCGGCGGAGCAAGCGCAGAAAGCAGAACGGGCGCCACCGGCCGCAAATAACGTGCCACCCTCAGTGCCGCCCCCGCCAAAGCTCAAGTTCGATCCCTCGTCGATCGACGATCTGCTAAAATCGCTGAATGGCGGGTGACGGCGCATCCCTTATGCGTCGCGTCCAGCAAGCAAGCGCTTCAGCATCGGCTCGATCCGCCCGAGTTCGTCGAGATGAGCGGCTGACAGATCGGCGAGACTGTCGTCGGCGCGGTCGGTCAGCCGCAGCAGCACGCGGCGGTGGTCCTCCTCGTCGTGGTCCCTCGCGACGAGCCCGGCTTCGCAAAGACGGTTGCCTATCCGGATGAGTATCTCGAGGGCCCCTCCGACAAGCTGCTGATGGCGAACGTGTCCCATTTGCCCGTCGTCACGCGAGAAAATGCGCGGCTGGTGGGCTATGTCGGCTGGAAGGACCTGATGCGTGTCAGATCGAAGAAGCAGGCCGAAGAACGCGACCGCTCGGCTTTGCTGGGCTTCCGTATCCGGCGCAGGAAACAAGATAGCGTTGCCTGAAGGCTACAACTTGCGGCGCTTGGCCCAGTCCAGCACATAGAGCCTGAGCGCCGAGGAGAGGTTCGCATCGCGCGGGCGGCTCTCGTCGATTTCGGCGACAAGCGCGGCGAGCGTCAATTTTCGCGCGGCCGCGATGGCGACCAGGTCGTCGTAAAAAGGCTTTTCGAGCGAATAGCTGGTGCGGTGGCCGCGAATGGTGACCGAGCGCTTTTCGACCGGGCTCACGCGACGATCCTATTCACACTTCAAGCATCGGATTTGTCCGAATCGCCGGATTTTTCGCGGCGATGGCCGGCGACGAATTTGTCGGCCTTCTCGGCGATCAAGCGGTCGCGATCCCGGCTGGTTTTGGAACGGCCATGCAGCGCCCGGTTCTGTTCGGCCAGGCGCTCCTTCTCGGCTCGCGCCTTCTGCTTGCGTGCCTGATGGAGATTGACGATCTCGGCCATGTCACGCCGCCCGTCGGGTCACTTCTTGCGGAAGGCGTCGAGCGACACCACGTCGGCCCCCTTGGCGCCGGCGTCGGCCGCGGCAGGCTTCTTTTCCGCCTCAGCGGTTTTCTTCTTCGTCTCAGGCTTTTTCTCGGCGACGATGGCCAGCGGCTCGGGAGCAGGCTTGGCCTTTGTCTCCTGTTCAGCCGGGGTATCCGTCTTGACGTCGAATTCGAGCTCGAAGTTGACGGACGGATCGTAAAAGCCGCGTACGGCCGAGAACGGGATTTCCAGTTTCTCCGGCACGTCGGAAAACGACAGCCCGACCTCGAAGCCGGTGTCGCTCACCTTCAGGTCCCAATATTGGAACTGAATAACGATGGTCATCTGTTCGGGATAGCGTTCGCGCAGCCGCGAAGATACGCGCACGCCCGGCGCGCCGGTGAGAAATGTGATGAAGAAGTGATGGTTGCCTGGGAGACCGGTGCGCGCGACCTCGGCCAGGACCTTGCGCATGACGCCGCGCAACGCCTCCTGGGCCAGAATGTCGTAGCGGATGTGGTCGTCGGCCATGTGGCTGTCGGCTTCCGTTGAATCGTCCTGATAGCTGTAATCAAGCTTGAGCGCGGCGTAAACCGGATATAGATCGCCGGGGTGCGGAAGCGAAGCCTGTTGGCGACGATTTGATCGCCAAACGGCTTTGATCGTCAAGCGCTGGCGAGCACGCCCTGTTTGCTTGCTCGGGCCACAGGCTGCCGCTTGCCGAAGGCGCGCAGGAAGGTGCGCACGCCATTTGTCGCCGATTGCACCACCTCGTCCTCGGTCGGTGTACCGCCGAGCATGAACGTCGTCTGCAACTCGGCATTGGCAAGCGCCATGAACTGGCGCGCTGCGACATCGGGATCGTCGATATCAAGGAAGCCGGCATGAGCGAGGCGGGCGAAACGGGCGGCGATCGCCGGCCATGTCCTGCCCGGTCCTTCTTCGCGCCATTCGGCGAAGAGCTCGGGGTAGCGCTCGCCCTCGCTCTGGATCAGCTTGCGCAGGAATTTTCCGTCGCGGTTGCAGATGCAGTTGTGGTTCATCCGGACGGCAAAGGCGATGAGGTCGGCCTCGAGATCCTTCGGCCGATCGGGAAAAGTGGAGATCGTGGCAAAGATGCCGGCATTGCAACGTTCGGTGAGTTCGCGGACGATGGCAACGAAGAGTTTTTCCTTGTCGCCATGATGATTGTAGATGGTCTGGCGGGAGACGCCGGCTTCGGCGGCAATCATGTCGATATTGGCACCGGCGAAGCTTTCGCGGCAGAAGACCGAGGCGGCGGCGTCGACAATTGACATCCGCTTGGCCTCATGGCCCCGCGGCGGGAAAATGTCAGGAGAAACGTTGGCCTTCATGCAAAACTATATAGAGGTGGTTGACGAATTAGACAAGCCTGTCTAAATTTGTGGACTAACACGAGGGGGTTTCGTTCCGCAGAAGAGTCGGAACTCCACGGGATGGAACGTCCTAGGGTTACACGCCGGCCCGCGGCGGCAACCAGAATTCGAAAGAGCCTGCTATCATGAACGCCAAATTCCTCCGCATTGCGGTCGTGCTCGGCCTATTGTCCGCCATCGGCCCGTTTGCCATCGATATGTATCTTCCGGCCTTGCCGTCGATCGGCGAGGATCTGCATGCCGGCACCGCCGCGGTGCAGATGAGCCTGCTGATCTTCTTTCTTTCCATGGGCTTCGGTCAGATCGTCGTCGGACCGATCTCCGATATGGTCGGCCGCAAGCTGCCGCTCTATGGCGGCCTGGCGCTGTTCATGGTCGGCGGCGTCGGCTCGGCGCTGGCCCCGTCGATCGAATGGCTGATCGCCTTCCGCTTCCTGCAAGGGCTCGGCGCCAGCGCCGGTATGGCGGTGCCGCGCGCGATCGTGCGCGATCTGCACACCGGCACCGAAGCCGCCAAGCTGATGTCGCTGTTGATGCTGGTTTTTTCGGTGTCGCCGATCCTGGCGCCGCTGACCGGTAGCCAAATCATCGAGAATTTCGGCTGGCGCGCCGTGTTCTGGACGGTGACGGGCGCGGCTGTGCTCGCCACCATCCTGCTGGCGACCTCGCTCAAGGAGACGCGGCCGGTCGAGGAGCGCGCCGGGTCGTCCTTCGGGACGGCACTTTCCGGCTACCGCTTCCTGATGGGCGACCGCAACTTCCTTGGCCTGACGGCCATCGCCGGCTTCGGCATTGCGAGCTTCTTCGTCTATCTGTCGAGCTCGTCCTTCATCCTGATCGACCATTACGGGCTGTCGCCTTCGGTCTACAGCGTGTTCTTCTCGATCAATGCGGTTGCCTTCATCGGCATGTCGCAGCTGACCGGGTTGCTGTCGGAGCGGTTCGGGCTGCAGCGCGTGGTACGCGTCGCGGTGACCGGCTATGCGACGACGATGGTGGTGTTGTTCGCGGTGATGGCCTCGGGTGTCGACCGGCTCGACGTGATGGCGGCCCTGCTGTTCGTCGGCTACGGTTTCCTCGGCCTGGTTATCCCGACGACGTCGGTGCTGGCCATGGAAGAGCATGGTGAGATCGCCGGCACGGCGTCGGCGCTGATGGGCACGCTGCACTTCGCCATCGGCGCGGTCGCCATGGGTGTCGCCGGCGTGTTCTTTGACGGCACGCCGCTGCCAATGGTGGCGGGCATCACGCTCTGCGCGGCGATCTCCTTCACGCTGGCCAAGGTAACGCTCGGCCGCAGCCGCGAAGCTGCGGAAGCGCCGGCGGAGTAAGCTTCTCCTAGCGAGACAAAAAAGGCCGGGCGATGTTCCCGGCCTTTTCACGTTTGCGATCCCGGTTCAAAGCAGCCTATGCCTATATGACGGGTTCAGGACATGCAGCTTCGACATCTCAAGACATTCGTGGCGGTCGCCACCACCTTGAACATCACACGCGCCTCCGAGCGGGTTCATCTTGCTCAATCGAGCGTGACCGAACAGATCCAGGCGCTGGAAGCCGATCTGGGCACGTCGCTGTTCGACAGGTCACGGCGTGCCTTGAAGCTGACGGCGGCAGGACAGCGCCTGCTGGACTACGCAAACGATCTCCTCGACCTCGCGGACGAAGCCCGTTCCGCTGTCGCCGACGCGAGCGGCACGGTTGCCGGTCGCCTGACCGTCGGCGGTCTGGAGACGCTTTGCGTTACGCGTTTGCCAGCCTTGCTGAGCGAATTCCACCGGCGCTATCCAGACGTGGAACTGAACCTCCACGCGGACGATAGCGGCCGGTTGCGTGCCGGCGTGGCCAGCGGTGCGCTGGACGTGTCTTTGCTTTTCGGGGCCGCCCCGATGGCGGCGCCGGAGCTGCGAAGCGAGCAGGTGGCAGAAGAAGAGCTCGTCATCATAATGCCGGCAAATCACCGGTTGGCCGGATATTCTGCTATAACGCCCGACAATCTGGCTGACGAGGCCTTCCTCGTCACCCAGCCCGGTTGCGTCTATAGGCGGATGTTCGACGAAACGTTTGCCGCAACGTTGCCTGACCGTCCAAAACTAGTCGGCGAGTTCGCCAGCATGGGCGCGATACGGAGCCTTGTTGCAGCCGGTCTTGGATCCGCGCTGGTCCCACGTCTCGTGGCTTCTGCAGCTGATGCCAATATCGTCGTGCTGCCTTGGGTTGGAAGCAGCCCGGTGACGCCGGTCACCATGGTATGGCGCCACCGGCGCATTCAAGCGCCGGTCTTGCGGCTGTTCCTCGCAATGGTTCGCGAGGTCTGGCCATCACTAGACCAATCGCTGGCCACCATCGACATGAAGCACGGTTCCGGTGATGAAGCCGTTATGCATCAGGGACGTGATGGCTTGAGCGATGTCGGCTGCCCGGCCGATCCGGCCGACGAGCAGACGCTTTGCCATGGCGTCCAGCGCGACCGTCTTTCCGCTGCCGACGACGGCATCCCAAATCGGCGTGTCGACCCAGCCCGGCGAGACGACATTGACGCGGATCGGCGCCAGTTCGACGGCAAGCGCGTAGGCGAGTGAGCCAAGGGCCCCATTAACGGCTGCCACCACCGAGCCTTTCGCCGCCGGACGATAGGCGGCGATGCCCGAGGTCAGCGTGATCGACCCCCTGGGCGTCAGACGAGGCGCGCCGTGTTTGGCGAGAAGAAGCGGCGCGACGACTTTGGAATCCATCACTTTCCGCGCTATCGAGACGTCCATCTCGGGAAGCAACACATAGACGCCGATGATGTCTGCGGCGGTCGAGACGATGTGGTCGAGCGTACCGACGTCCTCGAACAGGCGCTGGACCTCGTCCTCGCTTGTGACGTCGGCTGCGATCGTCCTCAGCCTTTCCGGGTGAGGCAAGTGCTGCCGTGCGGCCGACAACCGGTCCTCGGAGCGGCCGACGATCGTAACCTCGGCGCCGGCAGCAAGCTGCTGTTCGGCAAGCGACAGCCCCATGCCGGAACTGCCGCCAACGATCAGGATGCGTTCGGGTGTTGGTGTGGTTTCCTGGTTCATCTTTTCTCCATCAGGTAGCTCGCGGGGCGTGACCGACACGCGGCGAGAAACTGAAGCCTTGTTCGACAAAGGCAGGGGAGAAGGGAAACGGGAAGATACGAATGCTGCCATCGGAAATTCCGATGAAGGGAAGCCCTTGGGTTTTCGCCTCGGCCTGAGACGCCTTAGCCTGAGACGTTGACGATGCGCGATTTTCTGTGTTAGCAGCGATGATCATGAAGATCGCTATGGTTCTTGCAGTGGTAGGAAAGCGCATGGGCAGGATGGTGTAACCATCCGGCGACAGCCACCCGTGCGCGACAAACAGGCTCCTGACGGGGCCTTTTTTTATGCCCGAAATTCTTCTTACGCCCGATTTCGGCGATGCCCCGTCAACCCATCCTCATCACGCTACGGGACAGAACCATGACAAGCGATAATTCCATTCAGGATACGAGCAACCGCATGACAGGAGCGGAGATCGTTCTCCGCGCACTCAAAGACAATGGTGTGGAGCATATTTTCGGCTATCCCGGCGCGGCTATTTTGCCGATCTATGACGAGATATTCCAGCAGGACGATCTCAAGCATATCCTTGTGCGCCACGAACAGGGCGCCGGCCATGCCGCCGAGGGTTATGCCCGGTCCACGGGCAAGGTCGGCGTGATGCTGGTCACGTCAGGCCCAGGCACGACGAATGCCGTGACGCCCCTGCAGGACGCACTGATGGATTTAGTGCCGATCGTCTGTCTGTCCGGACAAGTGCCGACAACATTGATCGGCTCCGATGCCTTTCAGGAATGTGACACGATCGGCATCACGCGATCCTGCACCAAGCACAACTCTTTGGTCAAAGACGTCGATGACTTAGCGTCAGCGATCCATAGGGCGTTCCACATCGCCCAGTCGGGGCGACCGGGGCCTGTTCTCGTCGACATGCCAAAGGACGTTCTGTTTGCGTCCGGCATGTACACGCCGCCTTCGGACGTTGCTGCGCTGAAAAATTATCAACCGAAGCTGCAGGGCGACATCAACAAGATCGGCCAGGCGATAGCGCTGATGGCCAATGCCAGCCGTCCCGTTATTTATGCCGGCGGCGGCATCGTCAATTCCGGCCCGAAAGCATCGACATTGCTCCGGGAGCTGGTTCAACTGACCGACTTTCCGGTCACCTCGACGCTTATGGGCCTTGGAGCTTACCCCGCCTCCGGCAAGAACTGGCTCAAGATGGTCGGTCTGCATGGTTCCTATGAGGCGAACATGGCGATGCACGATTGCGACGTCATGATCTGTATCGGCGCGCGCTTCGATGACCGCGTGACCTCGCGTGTGGATGCTTTTTCGCCCAACTCCAGGAAGATCCATATCGATATAGATCCGTCCTCGATCAACAAGAACGTCCACGTCGATATCGGCATACAAGGCGATGTCGGCAATGTTCTGGGTGACATGGTTCGTCTATGGCGCGCATTATCTCAGAAACCGGATGGAAGCCGCCTTCAGGACTGGTGGAGAAAGATCGCCGGCTGGCGCGCACGCAATTCGTTCTCCTATGAGATGAACAACGACGTGATCATGCCGCAATATGCCGTGCAGCGCCTTTACGAGCTGACGAAGGATCGCGACACATACATCACCACTGAAGTCGGCCAGCATCAGATGTGGGCGGCCCAATTCTACGGCTTCGAAAAGCCGAACCGCTGGATGAGTTCGGGCGGCCTGGGGACGATGGGTTACGGCCTGCCGGCGGCGCTCGGCGTGCAGATCGCTCATCCGGACAGCCTCGTCATCGATATCGCCGGCGACGCGTCGGTTCAGATGACCATGAAAGAGCTGTCGACGGCAGTCCAGTACGACGCGCCGATCAAGATATTCATCCTGAACAACGGATATATGGGCATGGTTCGCCAGTGGCAGCAAATCCTTCATGGCAACCGCCTCGCGCATTCCTATTCCGAGGCCTTGCCCGATTTTGTCAAATTGGCCGAGGCGTTCGGAGCGGTCGGCCTGCGCTGTGACAAACCAGCCGACCTTGACGATGCGATACAGGAAATGATCGACGTGGACCGGCCGGTGCTCCTCGACTGTCGTGTTGCCAAGCTCGCCAATTGTTTTCCGATGGTCCGGACGGGCAGAGGGCACAATGAGATGCTGTTGCCCGATGAGGCTACTGGTGAAACATTCGCCGGTGCGATCGACGCGGTCAGCCAGGGGCTGGTATAAACGCCGCGGCGTCTTGAGCGTATCAGGGCGCATAAAAAGCCCAGCCGGCGAGGCCTGCAGCTGCACATATCAAAAAAGGAAGAAATGGAGGTTTCTGTTGCCAGGTACCTCCGAACCCCGCCTAGAAGTGCGAACCACTAGGGCTTGAATTGAAGCTATCGCACCGCTTACGCGGCGAGACGTGCTTCCGCATAGTTGTCGTTGGCAACTATAAGTTTAGCCCGATAACGGTGGTACAATGCCGGGCAAAAGTACGATCTTTACACCTTCGTCGATCCTATTTCGCCCCCAGCAAAAGCCGCTCTTGAGCAGCGGTTTTTGGTGGAGGCGCCGGGTACCGCCCCCGGGTCCGAACGGCTTATTTCATCGCCTGTTTATCACCATAGTCGGTCGAGCCGACGAGGCGAATATAGGGACTGGCGGTGGAAAATGAAAGGCCGGAATGCCACTTTCGTCCGTGTCAAAGTGGATCATCAAGGGGTTGACTTGCAGCCGGTCTCAACCGAAGCTTTGTGGCGGTGAGGAGACCCAGCGCACAGTTGCGGCAGCGCGCCACAATCCTCATCGACCGGATCCCGTGGCGCCGACGAGGGGAAATTCGATGGCCGATTATCTCGCAGACGTAAAAAAATATGATGCGGCGGCGGATGCCGACGCGGTCGCCAAGATCGTCAAGCATCTGGGCATCGCGCTCAGGAACCGCGATTCCTCGCTGGTGTCCTGCACCGACCCGGAGGAACTGAAGCGCGTCAGGAACAGCTGGGTCGCTGGCAAGCTCGGTGTCACCGACGGCGCCAAGGCGGATGCGGCTATCGAAAAGACCTGCAAGGCGATGGCGGCCGACAACACCAAGAGCCGGGTGACGTTCTATTATCTTGTCGCCAAGGATCTGGGCATGCTCGGCTCGCTCTGAACAAACTCGCCGCTGATGCTGGCGAGGCTTCTGCTGGAATTGTCTCGCTTTGCTGTGTTCGGCCGACGGTCATTCGGCTATGATGGCTGACAACCCGAATCGGACCGGAGCCGATGCGCCAGTATCTCGACCTTCTGAAGCATGTGCTGGAAAACGGCGCAGATCGCGGCGACCGTACCGGCACCGGAACACGCTCGATATTCGGCTACCAGATGCGCTTCGACCTGGCCCGCGGCTTTCCGGTCACCACCACCAAGAAGCTGCACCTCAAGTCGATCATCCATGAGCTTTTGTGGTTCCTGGCCGGCGACACCAACATCAAATATCTCAACGATCACGGCGTCTCGATCTGGGATGAGTGGGCCGACGAGAATGGCGATCTCGGCCCGGTCTATGGCAAGCAATGGCGTTCGTGGCCGGACGGCCATGGCGGCGCCATCGACCAGATTGCGAATCTTCTGAAGGAGATACGCAAAAATCCTAACTCGCGGCGGCTGATCGTTTCGGCGTGGAACCCTGCCGAGGTAGAGGCCATGGCGTTGCCGCCCTGCCACTGCCTGTTCCAGTTCTATGTTTCGGAAGGCAAGCTTTCCTGCCAGCTCTATCAGCGCTCCGCCGACATCTTTCTCGGTGTGCCCTTCAACATCGCTTCCTATGCGTTGCTGACGCTGATGGTGGCGCAGGTGACCGGATTGAAACCCGGCGATTTCATCCACACGCTCGGCGACGCGCATCTTTACTCGAACCATTTCGAGCAGGCGCGCGAACAATTGCGGCGTACGCCCAAGGCGTTGCCGACGCTATGGATCAATCCCGAGGTGAAGGATCTCTTTGCCTTCGGCTTCGAGGATTTCCGGCTCGACAACTATTTCGCCGACGCGACGATCAAGGCGCCGATCGCGGTTTAGCACCCTACCTGACTGTGCATATCGAAATTGCCTACTGCGGCTACGCCCTCGGACGTTGTCAGCATCCATCTTGATCGACCGACGTCTGTGGTGCGCGCAACAGATTCCATGCGATATTTTCTTCGACCTCGATACCGCTGTATCTAAAGGAGGTTATCGCAGGCGGAGAAAACCGCAGCTCAGAATGCCGTCGCCTGGTAAAGAGCCTTTCCTTGTTATGTTCACATGGATATATCGATGGACGGCTTCGGGCGATCCGAGACGAGGAGAGTTCATGCTGGCGCGCAAAGGTTCGACGACGATTGCCATCGCGGGTCTCGCTGCCATGCTGATGGCCGCGGTGCCGGCGGCCCATGCCGATGACAAGGTGGTCGTGTTTGCCGCGGCGAGCCTGAAGGACGGGCTCGATGCCGTCAACAAGGCCTGCAAGGCCAGTGTCGGCGAGGCGGCAACCATTTCCTACGCGGCGAGCTCGGCGCTGGCCAAGCAGATTGAAAGCGGCGCGCCGGCGGACGTGTTCATCTCGGCCGATCTCGACTGGATGAAATATCTTTCCGACAAGGAGCTGACCAAGCCCGACACCGAAGTGAAATTGCTCGGCAACCAGATCGTGCTGATCGCGCCGCAGGATTCCAAGGTTGAAACCAGGATTGAAAAGGGTTTCGATCTTGCCGGGCTCGTGGGTGACGGCAAACTTGCCATGGGCGATTTCAAGGCGGTGCCGGCCGGCAAATACGGCAAGGCGGCGCTCGAATCGCTCGGTGTCTGGTCTTCCGTCGAAGGCAAGGTGGCGCAGGCCGAGAATGTGCGCGCCGCCCTAAAGCTGGTGTCGACCGGCGAGGCAGCACTCGGCATCGTCTATGCCACCGACGCGCATGCCGAGCCTGGCGTGAAGGTGCTCGGCACTTTCCCCGACAATACACATCCGCCGATCATCTATCCGGTTGCCCAGCTTGCGGATTCGAAGGGCAAGGATACCCCGGCATTCCTGAAATGCCTGCAATCCGCCAAGGCTGGCGAACTCTTCAAGGCGCAAGGTTTTACCGTACTTGCGCCGAGCAACTGACGAACGGCCCTGAGCATGAGCTGGCTGCTGGATCTCGCTCCCGACGAATGGAATGCGGTCCGACTGTCCATCAAGGTGGCGACCGTGGCGATGATTGCCAGCCTGCCGCCGGGCGTAGCGATCGCTCTTGTGCTCGCCCGCGGCCAGTTCTGGGGCAAGACGCTGCTCAACGGGCTGGTGCATCTGCCGCTGATCCTCCCGCCGGTGGTGACCGGCTATTTGCTGCTTTTGACTTTCGGCAAGCGCGGTCCGGCCGGAGCTTTCCTGGCCGAACATTTCGGCATCGTTTTTTCCTTTCGCTGGACCGGCGCCGCGCTCGCCTGCGGCGTGATGGGTTTTCCGCTGATGGTGCGGGCGATCCGGCTGTCGATCGAAGCGGTCGACCGCAAAATCGAGGCGGCCGCCGGCACGCTCGGCGCCAATCCATTATGGGTGTTCGGCACGATCACGCTGCCGCTGATCCTGCCCGGCCTGATCGCCGGTGCGATCCTCTCCTTCGCCAAGGCGATGGGCGAATTCGGCGCGACGATCACCTTCGTCTCCAACATTCCGAACGAGACGCAGACGCTGCCGTCGGCGATCTACACTTTCACGCAGGTTCCCGGCGGCGACGCCGGCGCGCTCAGGCTGACGCTGATCTCGATCGTCATCTCGATGGCGGCACTGGTCGCCTCGGAAGTGCTGGCGCGACGCGTCGGCCGGCGGATGGACATCGAATGACGGTTCAGGTCGACATCAGCCACCGGCTTGGCGATTTCGCCGTCAATGCCCGCTTCGAAAGCGCCGGGCGGCTGACTGCGCTGTTCGGGCCTTCCGGCTC
This sequence comes from Mesorhizobium sp. M1403, assembly GCF_040317695.1. Taxonomy (NCBI): domain Bacteria; kingdom Pseudomonadati; phylum Pseudomonadota; class Alphaproteobacteria; order Hyphomicrobiales; family Phyllobacteriaceae; genus Mesorhizobium; species Mesorhizobium sp. M1403. Next base: position 52,580 of record NZ_JAMYKY010000001.1, read on the forward strand.
CGGAAAGACGACGCTGATCAACCTGATTGCCGGGCTGATCCGCCCCGACAAAGGCCGTATCGCGGCCGACGGCCGTGTGCTGGTCGATAGCGATGCCGGCTTGTTCATGCCGAAGCACAAGCGGCGGATCGGCATGGTGTTCCAGGACGCGCGGCTGTTTCCGCATATGAGCGTGGCGAGCAATCTGCGCTTTGGCCGCTGGTTCACGCCGGCTGCTGAGCGCTACGCGGATATCAATGGCGTGGTCGAACTGCTCGGGATCGGCCATTTGCTCGACCGGCGGCCGGCAAAACTCTCCGGTGGCGAGAAGCAGCGCGTGGCAATCGGCAGGGCGCTGCTTGCCAGTCCGAAATTGCTGCTGATGGACGAGCCGCTGGCGTCGCTCGACGAGGCGCGCAAGGCCGAGATCTTGCCTTATATCGAGCGGCTGCGCGACGAGACGAAAATCCCGATCGTCTATGTCAGCCACTCGATCGCCGAAGTGGCGCGGTTGGCGAGCGACGTCGTGGTACTGATGCAGGGCAAGGTCGCTGCTTCCGGTCCAACCGGAGTGATCATGCAGCGTCTGGATCTATTGCCGGCCGAAGAGCGCGGCGAGGGCGGTGCCGTGCTGGATACCGCGGTTCTGCGCCACGACGAGGCGTTTGGCATGACCGTGCTTGGCTCGGCGGCGGGCGAGATCCGTGTGCCGCTTCTGGCAACGCCGGTCGGTGCGCCGGTGCGCGTCCGCATCCGCGCCCGCGACGTGATGATCGCCACCGAGCAGCCGGTTGGCCTCAGCGCGCTCAACATATTCCCGGGCGCGATCATGGCGATAAAGCCGGGCGAAGGGCCTACGGTCGAGATCGGCATCGACTGCAATGGCGCAACCGTGCTTGCCCGCATCACTGAACAGTCGCGGCAGACGCTAGGGCTCCAGCTTGGTCGAAAGGTCTTCGCGGTGGTCAAGACGGTGAGCTTCGACCGGGCAAATACCGGCGCCGGCCTCCCCGCCGAGGCGGATGGGTGAACGGCCGATGATTCGCTATATCGTTTTGGAATAGCGGTATCGCTGGAGAACTTGTAGAATGGCGTGACCGCGGAGGAGCAAATGCCGTCGCTGAGCTTGCGGATAAATCTCGATCCAGATGGCCGCATCGGGCCGGGCAAGATCGAGCTTCTGGAACAGATCGCTGCCTTCGGCTCGATTTCGGCCGCGGCGCGCGGCATGGAGATGTCCTACAAGCACGCTTGGGATCTGGTCGAGGACATGAACCGCGTGTTCGGCAAGCCGCTGGTTGCGGCACAGACGGGCGGCAAGAAAGGCGGTGGCGCCCAATTGACGTCGGTCGGGCTTGCGGTGGTCAGCCGCTTCCGCGCCATCGAGCGGGCTGCGTCTTCAGCAGCGGCGGCGCATATGGAGGCGCTGCAGGCCGAGATCGATGCTGCGTGAACTCGGCGGAATTCATGCCGCGCTCAATCCCTGTCACTCCTCAGGCTCGCCCGGCTTGCGCAGCAGATAGGTGTCCATGATCCAGCCCTTTTTCCGGCGGGCCTCCTCACGAGTGCTGACGATCTCGTCGCTGACGTCGCCAATCCGGCCCGAGATGATGATCTCGTCGGGTGTGCCGAGATAGGCGCCCCAGTGGACGCTAACGTCCTTGTCGGCCAGCGTGTTGAAGGCGCATTTGCCGTCCAGCATGACGATGGTGCTGCCGGCGTTTTCGGGCAGACCTTCCTCGGCGAGCCGGCGGCCGGTGGTGATCAAAATGGCGTCGCCGATGCGGTTCAATGCCATTTTGTGACTGGCTGCGAGTGCCTGGATGGCGGTGATGCCAGGGATGACCTCCAGTTCGAACGCGACATTGCCTCTGAGGCGCACGCGCTCCAGGATACGCAGCGCGCTGTCATAGAGCGAAGGATCGCCCCAGATCAGGAAGGCGCCGCAGCCATCTTCGGGGAGTTCGCCGCGAATCAGGCCTTCATAGATCGCGGCGATCGCCTCGTGCCAGTCGTCGACGGTCGAGCGGTAAGAAGGCGCCGGCTCGGCGCGCACCGGCACATCGAATTCGACGCGGCGCGAGTTCGGATTGGTGACGAAGCGGTCGCAGATCTGGCGGCGCAATTCGGCGAGATCGTTCTTCTTGGCGCCCTTGTCGGGAATGAACAGCACGTCGGCCCGATTGAGGCCGTTGATGGCCTGGACCGTCATGTGCTCCGGATTGCCGGCGCCGATGCCGATGACAAGAAGCTTGCGCATGAGGGAACTCCTGCCCGATCGAGACCGGCGTGTCTAGACCGACACGACATGCCGGCAGGCGCCGGCGCATTTGCCGAAAGGCTTTGAAACGCCACATTGAACGGCTAGAGTCATGTTGGCATTCTCGCCGGGGGAGTTTCCATGTTCCGTTACGTCCTGACCGCGTTGGCGCTCTCGGCTACGCCTGCGCTCGCCAATGATTCGGTCGCCGAACTCGGCACCGGTGGGCTGATCCTGTCGCGCAGCGATGCGGTGGCGATGGAAAGCGAGGATCTCTACATCTCGCCGGAAAGGGTGACGGTCGATTACGTCTTCCGCAACAACACCGACAAGGATGTCGATGCGATCGTCGCCTTTCCGATGCCCGACATCGAAGGCGACCCCGAAGAAATACCGGCGATTCCCGAGGCGCAGAGCGACAATTTCCTCGGCTTCGAAGTGACGATCGACGGGGTGCCGGCAAAGCCGCAGCTCGAGCAGAAGGTGTTCGCGCTCGGCATCGACATCGGCGCCGACCTGGAGGCGCAGGGCGTGCCTTTCTATCCATTCGGCGATGCGGCCAAGGCAGCGCTGGCAAAGCTGCCGCAAGCGGTCACCGACGACTGGGTCAACCGCGGCATCATCATCGAAGACACTGCCGATGACGGTTCGGGCATGAAGACCGTCTATACGCCGTTCTGGCAATTGCGCTCGACCTATTGGTGGCGCTCGACCTTTCCGGCCAACAAGGCGGTGCATGTCTCGCATCGCTACAAGCCGAGCGTCGGCGGCACCTCCTCGGTCAGTTTCTTCTATGACGGCCAGTTCCAGGGCCAGTATGCCGCCTACAAGACCCGCTACTGCATGGATGACACGTTCGAGAACGCCGTGCGCAAGGCAGCCAAGGACGATCCCGACGGCTACCCCAAATATTTCGAGAACCGCATCGCCTATATCCTGACCACGGGCGGCAACTGGGCGTCGGGAAACATCGGCACGTTCAAGCTGACCGTCGACAAGGGCGATCCGAAGAACCTGGTCTCGTTTTGCGGCGAAAACGTCAGGAAGATCGGACCGACGACGTTCGAGATGAAGGCGCAGAACTTCTACCCCGAGCGCGACATTGACATATTGCTGCTGGAGCCATCCGATGGCGGGAACGGCGGCTGATGGACCTCGCGATCTACGTCGCCATCGCCGAGAACGGCGTGATCGGGCGCGAGGGTGGGTTGCCGTGGCGGCTTTCCACCGATCTCAAGCGGTTCAAGGCCGATACGATGGGCAAGCCTATCATCATGGGCCGCAAGACCTATGAAGGCATCGGCCGGCCGTTGCCGGGCAGGCTCAACATCGTGGTGACGCGGGACAGGGCATGGCGCGCCGAGGGCGTAGAAGTCGCGCACTCGATCGAGGACGCAATCGCGCTGGCGACGGTGCGCGGGCGCTGCATGGCAGGCGCCGACGAGATCTGCGTCATCGGCGGCGGCGAGATCTATGCTCAGGCGCTGCCGCTGGCCGATCGGCTGCACGTCACCCATGTGCTGGCCGCGGTCGACGGCGACGCTCATTTCCCGCCGATCGACCCGGCACTGTGGCGGATAGTCCACTCACAGGAGGTTGAGGCCGGTGAGAAGGACAGCCATGCGACACGCTATTCGGTTTACGAGCGGCGCCGCGATGTGAATTGAAGACGACAAAGCGTCGCGACAGGTCTAAATGGACCCAAAGGCGGACTGTGACGGCAGCCGATCGCGTTGAAAGCGTGCCGTTGCATCCCTATAGAAGAATAATATTGGATTTTGCGCCGGTGAGCCGGCGCTTGAGGGAATTCCAAGCGAAAGGACATTCATGCCCTGGAACGACAAGAGCGGCGGCGGCGGCCCGTGGGGCGGCGGCAACAATCAGGGACCTTGGGGACAGGGACCCAAGGGACCCAGCGGCCCGCAGGGCTCGCCTCCTGATCTCGAGGATATCATCCGGCGTGGGCAGGATAGGTTGCGGCGCGCACTGCCGGGCGGCGGTGGCGCGAGCCCGGCGGTGTTCGGGCTGATTGCTGCGGCGCTGGTGGTGCTGTGGGCGTTCAAGGCGGTCTACACCGTGCAGCCCGACGAAGTTGCGGTGGAGCTCAGGTTCGGCAAGCCGAAGGCGGAACTCTCGCAGCCTGGCCTGCATTTCCATTGGTGGCCCATTGAAACGGTCGAGACCGCCAACATCGCCGAGCAGCTTGTCAGCATCGGTGGCGGCAGCACCAGCGGCAATGGTCTGATGCTTTCCGGCGATCAGAACATCGTCAACGTGCAATTCTCTGTGGCCTATCAGGTTTCCGACCCGAAGGCCTATCTGTTCGACGTGTCCGACCCCGGCGGCATGCTGCAGCAGGTCGCCGAAAGCGCGATGCGTGAAGCGGTCGGCCGGCGCCCGGCGCAGGACATTTTCCGCGACGACCGGCAAGGAATTGCGGCGTCGGTGCGTGAGATCATCCAGACGACGCTGGACGGCTACAAGGCCGGCCTCAACGTCAACGCCATTTCGATCGAGGATGCCGCGCCGCCGCGCGAGGTGGCGGACGCGTTCGACGAGGTGCAGCGGGCCGAACAGGACGAGGACAAGTTCGTCGAGCAGGCCAATCAGTATTCCAACCAGAAGCTCGGCCAGGCGCGCGGCGCTGCCGCGCAGATCCGCGAAGACGCGGCCGCCTACAAGAACCGGGTCGTGCAGGAGGCCGAAGGCGAGGCGCAGCGCTTCATCTCGGTCTATGACGAATATGCAAAGGCGCCGGAGGTGACGCGCAAGCGGCTTTACCTGGAAACAATGGAGAGGGTGCTGAAGGATTCGAGCAAGGTCATCGTCGAGCAAGGCAATGGGCAAGGGGTCGTTCCCTACCTGCCGCTGCCCGCATTGCAGCAGAAGGCGCCGGCACCGGCCGCCGGAGGAAACCAGTGATGGCCAACCGTCTTCCCGTCATTGCGGTCATCGCCGCGGTCATCCTGTTCCTGCTCTATTCGTCTGTCTTCGTCGTCAATGCGCGCCAGCAGGCGCTGGTGCTCAGGTTCGGCGAAATCGTCGACGTCAAGAACCAGCCAGGCATCTATTTCAAGGCGCCGTTCTCCTTCTTCGATGCCGACACCGTGCAGCTGATCGAAAACAGGGTCCTGCGCTTCGACCTCGACAACATCCGCGTCCAGGTTTCGGGCGGCAAGTTCTATGAGGTCGATGCCTTTATCGCCTATCGTATCTCGGATCCGCGCGTGTTTCGCGCCGCGGTCTCCGGCCAGATCGAACTGGCCGAGGCCCGGCTGAGGACGCGTCTCGACGCCGCCTTGCGCCGCGTCTACGGCCTGCGCGACTTCGAGGCGGCACTCTCGGAAGAGCGCGCCGTGATGATGCGCGAGGTACGCGATCAACTGAGGCCCGACGCCACCTCGCTTGGCCTGCAGATCGAGGATGTCCGCATCCGCCGCACCGATCTCACGGCTGAGGTCTCGCAGCAGACCTTCGACCGCATGAAGGCCGAACGTCTCGCCGAAGCCGAGCGGCTGAGGGCGCGAGGCAATGAGGCAGCGCAGCGGATCAGGGCCCGCGCCGACCGCGAAGTGGTGGAAATCGTCGCCGAAGCGCAAAAAGAGTCTGAAATCCTGCGTGGTGAAGGTGAAGCCCAGCGCAGCGCGACGTTTGCCGGGGCCTATCAGCGCGATCCGGCCTTCTTCGATTTCTATCGATCGATGAATGCCTATGGCACGGCGCTGAACAGCACCGGAACGACGATGGTGCTGTCGCCGAATTCCGAGTTCTTCCGCTTTTTCCGCGACCCGAACAGCAAGGAAACGCTCGCGGCACCGGCGGCACCACCGCCAGCGCCGCCCGCTCCCGCCGCGCCAGCGGCACAGCCAGGCACCGGCCAGTAGGGCCGGTGCAGGGGAAGCCGGCGTAACGGAGGATTTATCCTCTGGCGGTAGCCGTAGCCGCAAACGTGCCTTATTTCTTGCCAACATGACGCGACGCGGCGTTTTTGCCGAAGCGCTTTTTTAGAACACCCGGAGGCCTTTCGATGACATCCACCACCCTTCTGCGTGCAGCGAGGCGGACGTTCATCGCCGGGGCCGCTGCGCTTCTGGTCGGCGCAGTTGCCGTTCCGTCGTTCGTGACGCCGACAGTGGCAGCCGACGGGCCACCCTCGGTTGCCGATCTCGCCGCCGGCCTGCTCGGCGCGGTGGTCAACATCTCGACTTCGCAGACGGTGAAGGGCACGGAGGGTCCGGGCGCCGTGCCGATGCCGCAGCTCCCGGAAGGCTCACCCTTCCAGGACTTCTTCGACGATTTCTTCAAGAACCGTGGCGGCGACAAGGGCGGCGGCGGGCAAAAGGTGCAGTCGCTGGGCTCCGGCTTTGTGGTCGACGCCGAGCAGGGCATCGTGGTGACCAACAACCACGTCATTGCCGATGCCGACGACATCGAGGTGAATTTCTCCGACGGGGTGACGCTCAAGGCGACGCTGGTCGGCACCGACACCAAGACCGACGTCGCGGTGCTGAAGGTCGATCCGAAAGGGCACAAGTTGACAGCGGTGAAGTTCGGCGATTCCAACACGATGCGTGTCGGCGACTGGGTGATGGCGATCGGCAATCCGTTCGGTCTCGGCGGCACGGTGACGGTCGGCATCGTCTCGGCGCGCAATCGCGACATCAATTCCGGCCCGTATGACGACTTCATCCAGACCGATGCCGCGATCAACCGCGGCAATTCCGGTGGACCGCTGTTCAACAGCAGCGGCGAGGTCATCGGCATCAACACGGCAATCATCTCGCCGTCGGGAGGCTCGATCGGCATCGGCTTCTCCATTCCGTCGCAGCTCGCCTCGGGCGTAGTCGACCAGCTTCGCCAGTTCGGCGAGACGCGGCGCGGCTGGCTCGGTGTGCGCATCCAGCCGGTGACCGACGACATTGCCGAAAGCCTGGGCATGGCGACCGCCAAGGGCGCGCTGGTTGCCGGCGTCATCAAGGGCGGACCGGTCGACAACGGCACCATCCAGGCCGGCGACGTCATCATCAAGTTCGACGGCAAGGACATCCATGAAATGCGCGACCTGCCGCGCGTCGTGGCGGAAAGCCCGGTCGGCAAGGCGGTCGACGTGATCATCGTGCGCAAGGGGGTCGAGCAGACCGTGAAGGTGACGCTCGGCCGACTCGAGGACGGCGAAAAGCTTGCCAGCGGCGGTGAAAACGGCAACACCGACCAGGACGATGCCGACAAGGCGCCTGCCGTTTCGACGGCTGCCGTGCTTGGCATGACGATCGGCGAGCTCAACGACGAGACGCGCACGAAATTCGGCATCGCCGCCGACGTCTCCGGCGTCGTCGTGACCGACGTCACCAAGGATTCAGCCGCTGCCGAACGCGGCATCCAGCCGGGCGAGGTGATCACCGAGATCGCGCAGGAATCGGTCGCCACGCCCAAGGACGTCATGGACCGGATCGGCGCGCTGAAGGAGCAAGGGCGCAAGAACGCGCTTTTGATGCTGGCGTCGAAGACCGGCGAGCTGAGGTTTGTGACAATCCGGATGGATTGAGTCCGGAAGAGCCTGTAACACTCTGATCTTGAAAAGAAAAAGGGCGGCTAGCGGGCCGCCCTTTTTCTTGCTTGCCAGTCTGTGCGTGACAGCCTGTAGAAGACATGTCGCCTGAGTGCGGTGTGGCTGTCCGGAACACCGGGATGGTCGAAGTCGGAGGCCGGGTCGGCGATCATGTTCAGGCGCTCCATGACGGCAGTGGACCGGCTGTTATCCTTGACGGCGAAGGACACGATTTCGTGGAGGCCAAGTCTTTCAAAGCCATAGGTGAGCCAGGCTTCGGCTGCTTCGGTGACATAGCCGCGGCCCCAGAATTCGGGTGCCAGCCGCCAGCCGATCTCGATCGTGCCGGGCGGCAGGAAGGGCAAATGATCGGTTCGGGTTATGCCGACGAAGCCGATGCATTCACCTGTGGCTGTGATCTCAGCGGCCGCGAAGCCGAAGCCGTTGCGATCGATAGCGGCGCGCAACTCCTCCATCTTGGCGTCAGCCTGGGCGCGGTCGCGGCGAAACGGAAAGAATTCCATGACGCGCTCGTCGGAATTGATGCGATGGAAGAGCTCGCGGTCACGATCTTCCCAGTTGCGCAGGATCAGGCGCTCGGTGCGGATCGGCGTCATTCGATAAATTCTTTCCGGCGATAACCCTGCAGATAAAGCAAGGCGGTGAGGTCGCCGTGGTCGATGCGGATCTTTGCCTCGGCTGCCACGGCCGGCTTGGCGTGCAAGGCGACGCCGATGCCGGCAAGACGGATCATGTCGAGATCGTTGGCGCCATCACCCACGGCAATGGCATCGGCAGGCGTCAGGCCGAGGCGGGCGGAAATCTCGATAAGGGCTTCGGCCTTGGCGGCGCGGCCGAGGATCGGCTCGGCGACCAAGCCGGTGAAGCGGCGATCCTGCTCGATCAGCCGGTTGGCGCGATTTTCGTGAAAACCGAGCAATGCTGCGATGCGGGTGGTGAAGATGTCGAAACCACCGGAGATCAGCGCCGTCCAGGCGCCGTTGGCCGCCATTGTCTGGACGAGCGTGCGACCGCCGGAGGCAAGCGTCAGGCGATTGTCGATGATGCGGTCGATGATTGCGGCATCGAGACCCTTAAGCAGCGCCACGCGCTCGCGCAAGGCCGGCTCGAATGCGATCTCACCGTTCATCGATCGCGCCGTGATGGCGGCGACGCGATCCTTGACGCCGATCTCGTCGGCAAGCTCGTCGATGCATTCCTGCTCGATCATCGTCGAATCCATGTCGGCGATCAGGACCTTCTTGCGCCTGTTCTCAGCCGGCTGGACGGCCACGTCGATGGGTTCGGAAGCAAGCGCGGCATGCAGGCGGGCCGTTATTTCGGAAGCTTCGGCGGTCTCCGGCAAATCGAGCTCGCAGGCGATGTCTTCGGCCAGCCAGCGAACAGCGCTTGCGCCGACCAACCGCGAGGCCATATTCGCTAGCGTCGGCGTCAATGCGCGGCCGGCGGGATGGGATAGAAGCGTGGCGATCAGCGGCATCGAAAATTCCAGCAGACAGGCGGGCGAAGGTCGCGTGAAGAACGCGATCCTGATAGCCGGGCCGACCGCCAGCGGCAAGTCGGCACTCGCACTCGACCTCGCCGAGCGCAATGGCGGTGTCATCGTCAACACCGATTCCATGCAAGGCTATTCGGTGCTCGACGTGCTGACGGCGCGGCCTGGTCCTGCCGAACTCGCCCGCGTCCCCCACTTTCTTTATGGACACGTCGATCCGTCCACCGCCTATTCCACCGGCGCCTGGTTGCGTGATGTCATGAAGCTGATCGACGACGGCACGCTTTCGGCGCGGCAAGTGATTTTCGTCGGCGGCACCGGGCTTTATTTCCGGGCACTCACGGAAGGTATTTCGGAGATGCCCGACATTCCGCAGTCGATCCGCGAGCGCTGGCGCTACGAGCTCCAGGAACAGGGCGCGGTGAGATTGCACCGCATCCTGTTGCGCGAGGATTCTGCGGCCGGCATGGTGCTGAAGCCGACGGATGGCCAGCGCATCGTGCGGGCGCTGGAGGTGCTCGACGCGTCGGGCCGTTCCATCCTGGACTGGCAGGCCGCGCGTGGCCAGCCGTTGATCGACAGAAGCAGCGCGCGCTTTTTCGTCATCGAGCCGGAGCGGGCGGCGCTGGTGGAGCGGATCGATGCCCGCTTCGACCGCATGCTGGACAAGGGGGCATTGGACGAGGTGAAGCAGCTTTCAGTGCTCGGCCTCGATCCCGACCTGCCGGCGATGAAGGCAATCGGTGTTCGCGAGCTTCAGGCCGCGCTGGCCGGCGCCATCAGTTTTCCCGAGGCTATCGAGCGTGCGAAGATCGCGACGCGGCAATATGCAAAGCGGCAGGCGACCTGGTTCAGGCACCAATTGGGTCCGGAATGGCACAGGTTGCGTCCCGGTGAGGGGATCAACTGGGTGATCTCACCCCCTCCTTCGAGCGCAACCTGAAAAGTCGACATCGAAGGGACATTTCGCGTTGAAGTTGTCCAGGTTAACTGTCCGTAAGCTCCCGCATGCCATAAGATCGATAGGAACTTTTCAACGGGGAGCAGATGCGTTTCCACAAGGCGGAATCAGCGTTTTTCGTCTTTATTTTTGTGATCCTGGCCGCCGGCCTGGTGACGCTTTACGCCTATGGACTCCTGCAAACCCTGGCGGCCGACATTAGCAATACGCCTTCGGAACTCGATGAAATCGTCTATCTCAACAAGCTGCTGTTTGCGATCGGCGTGCTGCTGGCGACTGCGCTGTTCTTCGGCATTTTCTTCATCTATCCGCTGATCCGAAAGCAGGCGACGGAAGAAGGCAAGCTGCGCGCGATGACAGTTTCACTCAGTGCGCGCTCGGAGACGCTGGAGCACGCGGCGCTGACCGACAGCCTCACCGGCATGCAGAATCGGCGCTATTTCGACGATGCGCTGAAAGAATATCTCGAGGAGTTTCGCCGCATCGAAAAACCAGTCGGGCTGATGATCCTCGATCTCGATCACTTCAAGCAGGTCAACGACAGCCACGGCCACGATGTCGGCGACGAGGTGTTGCGGGCCGTCGCCAACTGTCTCAAGGACATGACACGCTATCACGACGTGGTGGCGCGCCTGGGCGGCGAGGAGTTCGCGGTGGTCACGCCCAATATGGACGCCGAGCTGCTATCCAAATTCGCCGAGCGCATCCGCAAGGCGATCGCCAGCATGTCGGTGCTGACAGGCAATGTCCGACTGAAAATCACCACCAGCGTCGGGCTTGCCGTCTGGGACCGCAAGGAAACCGCCGAGGAGTTCTATCGCCGCGCCGACCGCCAGCTCTATGAGGCAAAGAGGCAAGGCCGCAACCGCGTCTGCGCCTGAATCCCGTCATTAAATTCGTGATGCTGGCCGTCTAGTGCCGTTTTCTGTGCTTCCGGTGCTTGCAGACCGACGTCGCCAAATAAGCTGAGACGGCGCCTTGCAGGGCTTGTGGGAGATAGAGGTGTTGCCGTGATCAAATCCGACCTCTCCGATCTTTACCGAGGCTATATTGCATGTCTGAACAAGCAGGATTGGCCAAATCTGGGGCAGTTTGTTCATGATGAAGCGATCCACAACGGTCGGCCGCTCGGATTATCCGGGTACCTCGAAATGTTGGAGAGAGACTTCGATGAAATTCCGGACCTTTACTTCGACATTCGGCTATTGGTTGCCGATCCGCCTTATATAGCGAGCCGGCTAAGCTTCAACTGCACCCCAAGGGGAATGTTCCTTGGGCTCGATGTAAGCGGGAAGAGAATTTGGTTTACCGAGAACGTATTCTATGAGTTTCAGAGAGGGAAAATTCGCCAGGTATGGTCCGTTATAGACAAGGCAGCCATCGAAGTTCAGCTTTGATGGTTGCCGACGCACCGATGAGGTCTGCCTAAACGTCGCTCGGCTCAATCGTTCTGGGGACGCAGGCCGAAGGTCGCCGGCTTGAGGCCGTAGCGCAAGTCGAAATCCTCGTCCCGCTGGGTACGTACGGCCGGCGGTTTGCGATAGTCGGAATCGCCGGCCTGCCGGCCCGGATCAATGACTTCCGCGAACGCCATTGCCTGTTGTGGTCTAGGCACGTTGCGCAGCCGTTCGACGATCGCAACGAGGTCGACATCGTTGCCGGTTTCGGAGGGCAAGGCGTCCTCGCGCTTGGCCGTGCCGGGGATCAAATCCTCGGAGAGTTTTTCGAATTTCATCCGCATCGTCGTCGCCACGCCTTCTCCGAAGGCAATGGCCTCGCGCTGCCCCATGGAAGACAGGAACGCCAGCGTCGAAGCCGAGGAATCGGCGATCGCCGAGCGGATGATCGCCTGGTCCTGCTCATTGGCGAGCCGCATGGCGAAGAACGTCGAGCACTGCGACAGGATGGTCGGATCAAGCTCGCCCGGGCGCTGGGTGACGACGCCGAGATAACAGCCATATTTGCGGCCTTCCTTGGCGATGCGCGACAGCGCGTGCCGGGTCGGCGCGAAACCGAGGCGCGGATCGGCCGGCATATAGCGATGCGCTTCCTCGCACAGGAAGAGCAGCCGCAAGCGGCCTTCGCTCCACAACGCCAGGTCGAACGCCAGCCGCGCCAGCACCGAGCATACGGAATTGACCACCTCGGACGGCATACCGGCCATTTCGAAGCAGGTCACCGGGCGGCCGTGATGCGGCACGCGGAAAATGTTGCCGATCGTCTCGTGAATGGTGTCCTCGATCAGGCGCGAGTTGAACATGAAACGGTAGCGCGGATCGGATGCCGCCGATTCGATACGTGTCTTCAGTGACCTGAGGGTTGGACGATCGTTCTTGCTTTCCAGCAATCCCATGCGTTCGTCGACCAGTTTGATGAGGTCGGCAATGCGATAGGGTACCGGCGCGTCGGCGGTCAGCGCGTCGGTGCTGCGCCGCAGGTAGTTGCCGGTGTTCGGATTGCGATAGAGGTTCTTGGCCGCGGGAATGAGATCGCGCAAGGCGTCGACCTCTTCCGGCACCGTCTCGCGGCCGCGAAACAGCACCTCGGCGAATTCCTCGAGTTTGAACATCCAGAAAGGCAGGTCGAGCGTCGTCGAATCGACCCTAAAGCAATATTCGGGCAAGGACGCGGCGAACTCGTTGTGTGGATCCAGGATGAGCACGCGCAGGTCGGGCCGGGCGGCGATCGACTTGCGCAAGAGCAGCGAGACGGCGGTCGATTTGCCGACCCCGGTCGTGCCGACAATGGCGAAATGGCGCGCCAGCGTATCGTCGATGGCAATATTGGCGTCGATGGCCTCGTCCTGCGACAGCGTGCCGATGGTAATCGAATGACGCCCGGCGAGATCGTAGACGGCCTGTAGGTCGCGGCTGCGGATACGATGGGCAATGGCGCCGATATGCGGATAGGTCGTGATGCCGCGGTCGAATACCGGCTTGGCGCCGGGTTCGGCGCCGTCGCGCACCTCGCCAATCAATTCGATGCTGACCTCGATCGGATTCTGGCCCTCGCTGCTCCAGGCACGATCCGACTTGCCGATTTCGTAGACCAGTCCGACGGTTCGTGATGTACCGAGATTGATCGAGATCATCTTGCCGACGCTCCATAGGCCGGTGACCGTGCCTTCGATATCGTCGGCATAGGCGCTGATGGTGGCGCGCGCGCCATCGCATTGCACGACATTGCCCAGAATCCGCTTGTCGTTCTGCTCCGCCCTGCGGCGCTCCAGCAAAGTCGGTTCTCCAATGGAGGTTTCGCGTTCGACGAGCATGGACAGGCCGATCCCCTTTTCCCAAACAATGAGCCTAGGCGGATGGGGTTAAGGTGGGGTGAGGCCGGATGGTTTAGCGGACGTTAAGGGGTTTGCGAAAACTGGACGAAACGGCCGTTGCCCGAGCGCGGGATTTCGCTATAGTGGATGAATGGATAATATAGCGAACGATATCTCATCGACTATCGGCAGAAGGATACACGCCGAAAGGGTGGCTCGCAGCTGGTCCCTGGCGGATTTGGCGGAGCAGTCCGATGTCTCGAAAGCCATGCTGAGCACGATCGAGCGCGGCATGACGAGCCCGACGGCGGCACTCCTCGTGCGCATTGCGGCCGCGTTCGGCATGACGCTTTCCACTTTGATCGCAAGGGCGGAGTTGCAAGGCGGTGGCCTGCTTCGCGAACGTGACCAGCCGGTCTGGCGCGATCCGGCTACGGGTTATGTGCGGCGGCACCTTTCGCCGGTTTCGGACATGCCGCTCGAACTGATCCGGGTCAAACTGCCGGCGGGCGCCAAGGTGAGCTTCCCGGCGGCCTCCTATGCCTTCATCAGACAACAGATCTGGCTGATCTCCGGGCAGCTGGAATTCGTCGAGGGCGACATCGTTCACAGGCTCGAGCCCGGCGACTGCCTGGCGCTCGGCGCGCCATCCGATTGCGTCTTCCACGCTCCGGGGCCGGACGCCGCCGACTATCTGGTTGCGTTGGCCAGGAGCTGAGACGATGGCGCGCCGTCCGAAACGTTCCGACAATGGCGGTCCGCCGCTCGACGACTACGACGGTCCGCCTTGGGGCAAGGGAGACCCCTATATCTTTCTTGCCTGGCGGACCGCCCATGCCCAGGCATGGAAAGTGCCGAGCCGCGAGATCATGCTGATGCGGCTGGACAAGGCCGAGCGGCTAGGCCTGACCTATGAGGAATACACGCTCGAACTGCTGGAACGCGGGCGACATCTGCAAGAGGAAGACGCCGAGCGCATCGGAGAAATCCGCCGAGCCAGGAAGCGGAAGCGGACCAGTCATTTCGGCTGACGGTGCAGGCCATGCTGCCGCTCGATGCACTGCCGTTCCCGTTGCACACAGAGGAGACCACATGGATTCAATAGAAATCAACCTGCTCAGCAATACTGCCGGAACGAAAAAAATGCTGGTCGATTTGCTGATCGGCACGGTTGCCGCCGGCGGCTCGGTCAGCTTCATGCGTCCCTTGGCGCCGGAGATGGCTGCAGCCTTCTGGAACAAGTCGCTTCAGGCGGTCGCCAGAGGCGAAAGGGCGGTGCTCGGGGCCTGGAACGGCGAGGCTCTGATCGGCACCGTCACCGTGCTGCTCGACTGCCCTCCCAACCAGCCGCACCGGGCCGAGATCGCCAAGCTGATGACCCGCCTCAATTATCGCGGCAAGGGCGTCGCAACCCGCCTGATGGAGGCGGCGGAAGCCGTTGCCATGGAGAAAGGCCGCACGCTGTTGGTGCTGGACACGGCAAAAGAGGAGGGGGCTTCCGGCCTCTATGAAAAGCTCGGCTTCACGCTGGGCGGCGAAATACCAGATTATGCGCTGAAGCCGCATGGCGGGCTGACGGGCACCCTCATCTACTGGAAGCGCATTGGTACAGTCTGATATCTGGCCCGCGCACATTCGCCGTTGACAGCACCATCAAACCAATTCTATTGTCCGCGACCATGAAAACGGCACTCATTCTCGTAGGAAAGCGCGTGGGCAAGGCGGTGTAACCGCCAGGCGGTGACCTCCCATGCGCAAGACACAGGCTCCCTCGGGGGCCTTTTTTATTGCCCGAAACACGACTAAACGACCAGCAATCGCCCGATGGCGAACAGTACGGGACCAGACCGATGAGCAGTGGACAGAATGAGCGGCGCGAAACGCCAAGAACCGAGATGACTGGCGCCGAAATGGTGGTGCAGGCGCTGAAGGACAATGGCGTCAAGCATGTTTTCGGCTATCCGGGAGGCGCGGTTCTGCCAATCTACGATGAAATCTTCCAGCAGGACGAGGTCGAGCACATCCTCGTTCGCCACGAACAGGGCGCTGGCCACGCGGCGGAAGGCTATGCGCGCTCGACCGGCAAGGCCGGCGTCATGCTGGTGACCTCCGGGCCGGGCGCCACCAATGCGGTGACGCCATTGCAGGACGCGCTGATGGATTCGATCCCGCTGGTCTGCCTGACGGGCCAGGTACCGACGTCGCTGATCGGCTCGGATGCGTTCCAGGAGTGCGACACGGTCGGCATCACGCGGCCCTGCACCAAGCACAACTGGCTGGTGAAGGACGTCAACCAGCTCGCGGCAACGATCCACGAGGCCTTCCATGTGGCAACGACAGGGCGCCCCGGCCCGGTCGTCGTCGACATCCCGAAGGACGTTCAGTTCGCCAAGGGCATCTATGTTCCGCCGCAGACGGCGCCGCGCACCAGCTACCAGCCGAAGGTCCAGGGCGACCTGGAGAGGATCAAGGCGGCGGTCGAGCTGATGGCCGGCGCCAGGAAGCCGATCATCTATTCGGGCGGCGGCGTCATCAATTCCGGCCCGGAGGCGAGCCATCTGCTGCGCGAGCTGGTCGACCTGACCGGCTTTCCGATCACCTCGACGCTGATGGGCCTTGGCGCCTATCCGGCGTCGGGCAAGAACTGGATGGGCATGCTCGGCATGCACGGCACCTACGAAGCGAACATGGCGATGCACGATTGCGACGTCATGCTCTGCATCGGCGCGCGCTTCGACGACCGCATCACCGGGCGGCTGACAGCGTTTTCGCCGAATTCGAAGAAGATCCACATCGACATCGACCCGTCTTCGATCAACAAGAACGTCCATACCGACGTGCCGATCATCGGCGATGTCGGCCGTGTGCTGGAGGATCTTGTGCGACTGTGGCG
Source organism: Mesorhizobium sp. M1403 (assembly GCF_040317695.1). Lineage (NCBI taxonomy): Bacteria > Pseudomonadati > Pseudomonadota > Alphaproteobacteria > Hyphomicrobiales > Phyllobacteriaceae > Mesorhizobium > Mesorhizobium sp. M1403. The sequence goes on from NZ_JAMYKY010000001.1 coordinate 69,008, forward strand.
GGCAACCGCCAAGGCCGACAAGAAGGCGCTTCACCCGTGGTGGGAGCAGATCGCCAAATGGCGCGCGCGCGATTCACTCGCCTACAAGATGAACCATGAGGTGATCATGCCGCAATATGCCGTCCAGCGGCTTTATGCGCTGACCAAAGACCTCGACACCTACATCACCACCGAGGTCGGCCAGCACCAGATGTGGGCGGCGCAGCACTATCATTTCGAGAAGCCGAACCGCTGGATGACCTCCGGCGGGCTGGGCACGATGGGCTACGGCCTGCCGGCCGCGCTCGGCGTGCAGATCGCGCACCCGGATGCGCTGGTCATCGATATCGCCGGCGACGCCTCGGTGCAGATGACGATGCAGGAGATGAGCGCGGCGGTGCAGCACGAGGCGCCGATCAAGATCTTCATCCTCAACAACCAGTATATGGGCATGGTGCGGCAATGGCAGCAGCTGCTGCACGGCAACCGGCTGTCGCATTCCTATACCGAGGCGATGCCGGATTTCGTCAAGCTCGCCGAAGCCTATGGCGGCCACGGTATTCGCTGCGACAAGCCGGACGAGCTCGATGACGCCATCAAGGAGATGATCGCGGTCAAGAAGCCCGTCCTGTTCGATTGCCGCGTGGCGACGCTCGCCAACTGCTTCCCGATGATCCCGTCCGGCAAGGCGCATAACGAGATGCTGTTGCCTGACGAGGCGACCGACGAAGCTGTCGCCAACGCGATCGACGCCAAGGGCAGGGAACTGGTGTAGCCTGGTTCGAGAAAGCTGTGCGAAAACAGCAGATTAGCGTAAAAGTTTGAAATCGAGATTCATGTCATGAACGCACAGTTGCAACCGACCGGCTCCGCCTATTTCATCGCCAAGGAGACGGAAAAACCAGAGAACCACACGCTTTCGGTCCTGGTCGACAACGAGCCGGGCGTGCTTGCCCGGGTCATCGGCCTGTTCTCCGGACGTGGCTACAACATCGAGAGCCTGACGGTCTCGGAAACCGAGCACGAAAAGCACCTGTCGCGCATCACCATCGTGACGCGCGGCACGCCGCACGTGCTGGAGCAGATCAAGCACCAGCTTGAGCGCATCGTACCGGTGCACCGCGTCGTCGATCTCACCGTGCGGTCGCAGGAATTCGGACAGGAGCGGCCATTGGAGCGGGAACTCGCGCTCGTCAAGGTCGCCGGTACCGGCGAAGCCCGCGTCGAGGCGCTCAGGCTCGCCGATGCATTCCGCGCCAGCGTCATCGATGCCAACACCGAGCATTTCATCTTCGAGATTACCGGCAAGGGCTCCAAGCTTGATCAGTTCATCGCCATCATGAAGCCGCTCGGCCTGGTCGAAATCTGCCGTACCGGAGTGGCGGCGATGAACCGCGGCCCGCAAGGGATGTAGTCATCCAGCTTGGCTCTATCTCGTCGCTTTGCCACCGATCGCATTGAATAGGGGAACGGCATGACATTCGACGCATTCTTCGCCTTGCTGGTCTATGCCTTCGTGACCTCGATCACGCCGGGTCCGAACAATTTCATGCTTTTGGCCTCGGGTGTGAATTTCGGCTTGGTCAAGACCGTGCCACACATGCTCGGCATCGGCTTCGGCTTCCTCGTGCTGTTGCTTGCCGTAGGCTTCGGGCTTGGGGCCGTGTTGACGGCCTTTCCGGTGCTGCATACCGGGTTGAAGATCGCCGGCGGCCTCTACCTGCTTTATCTCGCCTGGAAGATCGCCATGTCGCGCTCGCTCGGCGGCGAAGGCAAGGCGAAGGGCCAGCCGATGCGCTTCATCGAGGCTGCGGCTTTCCAGTGGGTCAATCCTAAGGCCTGGGTGATGGCGATTACGGCCATGGCCGTCTATACCAATCCGGAACGCCCGTTTGTGTCCGTGGTGCTGATCGCGGCCGCTTTCGCCGTCGTCATGCTGCCGAGCATTTCGACTTGGGCCGGTTTCGGCATGGCGCTGCGCGGTTTTCTGGCTGATGCGGTGCGGCTCAAATGGTTCAACATCGCCATGGGCGTGATGCTTGCGGCGACGCTGTGGCCGATGCTGCGTTAGCTGCCGTTTTATTGTGCACTGCACATTAAATCTTCGTAATGACGGCTTTTGGCCCTTTTTCGCCTTCGGCATCCTCTATTATCTGGCAAAAGCGCGGCAAGAGGCTGCGAGTTGAGCTAGACTGCGGCCACCGGATAGCGGCGTGTCGGATCGAGAGGCCTTTTGTCGATGCGCGGAAAGATCGTATTTGCGGTGATTGCTGCAGCCTGCGTTGCCGCGGCGGCGTGGCTTTATCATTCGCCCACCGCAATGAGCGGTCTTCAGCAGATGCTGTCGGCGAAGCAGACGACGGCGGCGGCGGACAAGCCCGCTGCAGCGGCAAATGACGCGCGTTCGACTTCGGTGGTTGCCGCCACCGCCTCGACGGCCGATTTCCCGGTCCGGCGCTATGCCATCGGCTTTGTGTCCTCTCCCGCCGTGGTCAGCATCAACGCACGGGTCTCGAGCCAGATCGTCGCAATCGCGGTCAAGGACGGACAGATGGTGAAGGCCGGCGACCTTCTGTTCTCGCTGGACGATCGCTCATTGAAGGCCCAATTGGCACGCGATCAGGCGACGCTCGCAAAAGACCAGGCGCTGCTTGCCAGCGCCACGGCCGATCTTCAGCGCGCCAAAAATCTCGTCGCCAGGCAGGCCGGAACACAGCAGACCTATGATCAGGCCGTCGCGGCGCAGAAATCCGCCGCGGCCACTGTCGACGCCGATAAGGCGACGATCGATGCGGACGAGGTCCAGCTTGGCTTTGCCACGATCAAAGCGCCGATTTCCGGCAGGCTTGGCGCGGTCAGCGTCGCGGTCGGCGACCTCGTCACCACCAGCAACGGCAGCAGCACGTCGACGCCGCTGGTGACGATCACGCAGGTCGACCCGCTGCAGGTGAACTTCAATCTTCCGGAAAGCGATCTTGCCTTACTGCACAAGGCGCTGGCGGCGCCGCAGCAAGGCGCGGTGACGCTGACCAAGGACGGCGACCCGAAGCCGATCGGCAAGGGAACGCTGGATTTCGTCGATTCCAGCGTGGACACGGCATCCGGCACGATCGCAACGCGGGCCAGCGTGCCCAACGCCGATCTTTCGCTGTGGCCGGGCCAATATGTAAATGTCGTGCTCGATGCCGGCATCATGCCGCAAATGACGTCCGTTCCGACGGTCGCCGTCCAGCCCAGCCAGAAGGGGCCGTTCGTCTATGTGATCAAGCCGGACAACACCGTTGAAATGCGGCCCGTGCAGGTCGCGCTGACAGAAGGCGCCAACACCGCGATCAGCCAAGGATTGGAAAGCGGCGAGCGTGTCGTCGTCGAAGGCCAGACCAAGCTGAAAAACGGCGCGGCGGTGCGCGAAGGCAAGGCCTCGACCGGTACCGACGACCAGGCGACTCCGAAGGTCGCGGAGGCCGACAGGACGGGCGGAACACAGCCATGATTTCCGAATTCTGCATCCGCAGGCCCGTCGCCACGCTGCTCATGTCGTTCGCCTTGGTTCTGGGCGGGCTATTTGCTTACAAATTCCTGCCGGTCGCGGCGCTGCCAAGCGCGGAATTTCCGGTTGTCAACGTCTCGGCCTCGCTGCCTGGGGCCTCGCCGGAAACCATGGCGACCTCAGTGGCAACGCCGCTGATCAAGCAGTTTGCCACTATCGCCGGCATCGATTCGATCTCGACGACCAATTCGCTCGGCACGACCTCGATCGCCATTCAGTTCGTGCTCAACCGCGACATCGATGCAGCCGCCGCCGATGTGCAGGCGGCGATCGCACGCACGCAACGACAATTGCCGCCGGAGATGACCAGCCCGCCGAGCTATCGCAAGGTCAATCCAGCCGACGCGCCGATCCTGCTGATGTCGCTGGTCAGCGACACCATTCCGCTGACCGATCTCGATGCCTTTGCCGAGAATGTGATTTCGCCGTCGCTGTCGACGATCGACGGCGTTGCGCAGGTTTCGATCTACGGCCAACAGAAATATGCCGTCCGCGTCCAGATCGATCCGACGGCGCTCGCCGCACGCGGCATCTCGATCGACCAGCTGCAGACGGCCATTGCCTCGGCCAACAGCAACACGCCGCTCGGTGTGCTCAAGAACAACAAACAGCAGCTGACCATCACGGCGAACACGCAGCTGACCAACGCGGCGGGATTCTCCAACATCATCATCGCCACCAAGAACGGCCATCCGGTGCGGCTCGGCGAGGTGACCCGCGTCATCGATTCGGTCGAGACCACGACGACGGCAAGCTGGTATGACGGCACCCGCGCCATCATCATGGCGGTGCAGCGTCAGCCGGATGCCAATACCGTCGATGTCGTCGACCGCGTCAAGGCGATGCTGCCTTCCTTCGAGGGTCAGATGCCGGCAGCTGCGAGTATCCAGTTGCTCAACGATCGCTCGACATCGATCCGCGAGGCGGTCGACGACGTGCAGTTCACGCTCCTGCTCACTATCGCGCTGGTGGTGATGGTGATCTTCCTGTTCCTGCGCCGGGTGACGGCGACGGTGATCCCGGCCGTGGCGGTGCCGATTTCGCTCATCGCCACTCTGGGCGTGATGTACCTGTTCGGCTTTTCCATCGACAACATCTCGCTGATGGGACTGACGCTGGCGGTCGGCCTTGTCGTCGACGACGCCATTGTCATGCTGGAAAATATCTTCCGGCATATGGAGGAGGATGGGCTCTCGGCAATGGAGGCGTCGCTCAAGGGCGCCCGCGAAATCGGCTTCACCATCATCTCGATCTCGATCTCGCTGGTCGCCGTGTTCATTCCCGTGCTTTTGATGGGCGGCGTGATCGGGCGCATCTTCAACGAGTTCGCGGTGGTGGTGACGGTCGCCATCCTGGCATCGATGTTCGTCTCGCTGACGCTGACGCCGATGCTGTGCTCGCGGCTATTGTCGTTATCGAAAGCCGAGCAGAAAGCAGCGCACGGTGAAGGCCATAGACAAAACGTCTTCATGCGGGGCTATGACCGGCTGCTGACATTCTGCCTGCGCCACAATTTCCTGGTTTTCCTTGTCTTCCTGGTAACCGCCGGGCTGTCGGTGTGGCTGATCCAGATATCGCCGAAGGGCTTCTTCCCGCAGGAGGATATCGGCCAGGTCTCGGTGACGACCATCGCGCGCCAGGACATTTCGTTCGACGCCATGGTGAAGCTGCAGGGGCAAGTGGCTGATGTCTTCACCCATTCGCCCTATGTCGCGCATGTCGGCTGGTCGGCGGGCAGCGGAAACAATGCGCTCAACCAGGGCCAGCTCTTTGTGCAGCTGAAGGACAAGGACCAGCGCCCCAACATCGACAAGGTGCTTTCGGATCTGCGGCGCCAGCTTGCCAATGTGCCCGGCATCGAAACCTACATGCAGCCGGTGCAGAACCTGCGGCTCGGCGCGCGTTCTTCGGCGAGTGCCTACCAGCTTGCCGTGCAGGGCCTCGATACCGGCCTGACGAACGTCTGGGCGCAAAGGCTGACGGACGCAATGGCCGCCGATCATGCCGCCTTCACCGACGTGACCAATGACCTGCAGAACAACGCGCTACAGGCGACGCTGGTGATCGACCGCGACAAGGCGGCGAACCTCGGCGTCGATACCGACACGCTGCGCTCCAGTCTCTATGGCGGTTTCGGCACCCAGCAGGTGTCGACCATCTTCGGCTCGGCCGACAGCTACGACGTGATCATGGAGCTCGACCCGAAGATCGAGTGGTCGCCCGAGCGGATGCTGGCCATCAAGGTGAGAACGGCGAGCGGCAGCCTGGTGCCGCTCGGTGCGTTCGCTCGCGTCGATCGGACCGCCGGTGCTTTGACCGTCAACCAGCTCGGCCAGCTTCCGGCTGTGACCATCTCCTACAATCTGCCGCAGGGCGTGGCCCTCGGCGACAGCGTGAGCCACATCAACGCGCTGAAGGACAAGATCGGCATGCCGCCGACGATCTCGACCGCCTTCTCGGGCACGGCGAAGACGTTCCAGGATTCGCTTTCCAACCAGGGGCTGCTGATCGGCGGCGCGATCCTGACCATCTATATCGTGCTCGGCATGCTCTATGAGAGCTTCATCCATCCGCTCACCATCCTGACCGGGCTTCCATCGGCGGTGCTCGGCGCGCTGGTGGCGTTGCGGCTGGCGGGGATGGATCTGTCGGTGATCGCGGTGATCGGCATCCTGATGCTGATCGGCATCGTCAAGAAGAACGGCATCATGATGATCGACGTGGCGCTCGAGCTCAGGCGCGAGGGAATGTCGCCTGTCGAATCCATCCACAAGGCCTGCCTTATGCGCTTCCGGCCGATCATGATGACCACGCTTGCCGCGCTGATGGGTACCATCCCGATCGCGCTCGGCACCGGCGCCAGCGCGGAACTGCGCCAGCCTCTCGGTGTGGCGGTGGTCGGCGGCCTCGTCGCCTCGCAGGCACTGACGCTGTTCGTCACCCCAGTCATCTACGTTTACATGGAGCATTTTTCCGGCTGGCTGGTCAGGCTGTGGACGGGGCGCCGGGGCGAGCCGAGTCCGGTCGAGGCGGTCGACCAGCCGTCGCTGTTTAACGACGAGGAAGAACCGGTGCCGCAGAAGGCGGCAGCTGAATAGCGCTGGCCCAAGCCGTGGTGCTTGCGGCCGGGTGTCCGCGATCGTAATTTGACGCCATGCAGCATAATCACGACCACGACAACGAGTTCGATCCGTTCGCGGCGCGGGTGCGCGCGCTGGAGACAATTCTCACCCGCAAGGGGCTGATCGATCCAGCGGCGATCGACGTTATCGTCGACACCTACGAGACCAAGATCGGCCCGCGCAACGGGGCAAAGGTGGTGGCGAAGGCCTGGGTTGATCCCGGGTTTGCCGCATGGCTGAAGCGTGATGCGACGGCGGCCATCGAATCGCTCGGCTACACCGGCCGGCAAGGCGAGCACATGCAGGCGGTGTTCAACACGGCCGACACGCACAACCTCGTCGTCTGCACACTATGCTCCTGCTATCCGTGGTCGGTGCTCGGCCTGCCGCCGGTCTGGTACAAGGCGCCGCCCTACCGTTCGCGCGCGGTGATCGATCCGCGCGGTGTGCTCGAGGAATTTGGGCTGAGCTTGCCGGCAACGACAACAATCCGGGTGTGGGATTCGACCGCCGAGCTGCGCTATCTGGTGGTGCCGATGCGGCCCAGGGACACAGAGGGCTGGGATGAGGCGCGGCTCGCCGATCTGGTGACGCGCGATGCCATGATCGGCACGGCGCTGGCGCGGGAACCGGCATGAACGGGCCGCAGGATCTCGGCGGCCAGATGGGTTTCGGGCCGGTCGCGCCTGAACAGGACGAACCCTATTTCCATGCCGATTGGGAAAGGCGGGCGCTGGGCGTGACGTTGTGCGCCGGCGCCATGGGCGCCTGGAACATCGACGAGAGCCGGCACGCGCGGGAATCGCTGCACCCGGCCGACTACTATGCGTCGAGTTATTACGAAATCTGGATCAAGGCGCTGGAGGTGTTACTCAAACGCCATGGTTTCGTCAGCGACCGCGATCTGGCCAGGGGCGATGCGGTCGACCCGGTAGCGACACCCAAGCGGGTCCTGAAGGCGCAAGACGTTTCGGCGGTGCTGGCCAAGGGCGGGCCTTGCGACCGGCCGGTCGCCGCCTTGCCGCGATTCAAGGCAGGCGACCTCGTGCGAACCAGGAACTTTCATCCGACCGGCCACACCAGGCTGCCGCGTTACGCGCGCGGCAAGCGAGGCGTCATCGAGGCCATGCGTGACGGCTTCGTTTTTCCCGACACCAATGCGCACGGTCAGGGCGAAAACCCGCAATGGGTCTATACGGTGGCTTTCACCGGCAGCGAAATCTGGGGCGAGGGCGCCGACCCGAAACTTGTCGTGTCCATCGATGCCTGGGAGAGCTACCTTGAACCGGCGTGAGACGGGCTCAGCCGCCACCGCGCTGCCCGCTGGTGTCGAGGCGCCAGTCTTCGCCCAGCCGTGGCAAGCAGAGGCCTTCGCCATGACGGTGGCGCTACACGACAACGGGCTGTTTTCGTGGAGCGAATGGGCGGACGCCTTGTCGGCCGAGGTGAAGCGGCCGGGCGCCGCGCGCGACGGTCATGACTATTACGAGCACTGGCTGGCCGCGCTAGAAAAGCTGCTTTCGGCCAAAGGCGTTGCCGGTAGGAGCGACGTCGACAGCCTTGCTGCTGCCTGGGAACGGGCCGCGCATGCTACGCCGCATGGCAAGCCGATCCTGCTGGAGAACGATCCACAGCGGGCTGGGTAAGCTGTCGTCGCCCGGCGTTGTTCTCTTTACGTTCCTCTTCGTCGCTGATAGCCTGGCCCTGTCGCAGCAGCGTAATTGCAGGCGATGAAGTTGATGGTGACGGCAGTCACCTTGTCTTTCCCTCGCGAATCCGGTCTGTCGCGCTGATGGAATTCTCCCCTCAACAAGACGAGGCGCTGAAGGCGGTGGCCGGCTGGCTGAAAGCCGGCAAGCCGCAGCTGTTCCGGCTGTTCGGCTATGCCGGCACCGGCAAGACGACGCTGGCGCGCTATTTCGCCGAGCATGTCGACGGCCAGGTGCAGTTCGCCGCCTTTACCGGCAAGGCGGCGCAGGTGCTGCGTTCCAAGGGCGCGGTCAATGCCCGCACAATCCATTCGCTGATCTACCGGCCGAAAGGCGAGGAATCGGTAGCGGACGAGGTGACCGGCAAAACCTCAATGTCGCCGACCTTTTCGCTCAACCGGCAGAGCCCGATCTCGCGGGCCAAGCTCGTCGTCATCGACGAATGCTCGATGGTCGACGAGCAGCTTGGCCGTGACCTGATGAGCTTCGGCACGCCGATCCTGGTGCTTGGCGATCCCGGCCAGTTGCCGCCGATCTCCGGCGGCGGCTTCTTCACCGACCATGAGCCGGACATTCTGCTCACCGAAATCCATCGCCAGGCGCGCGACAACCCGATCATCCGGCTTGCGCTCGATGTGCGCGAGGGCCGCGAGTTCATGCGCGGCGACTATGGCGCGGCGCAAGTGATCGGCAAGGAAGACGTCACCCAGGAATTGGTGCTGAAGGCGGACCAGGTGCTGGTCGGCACCAACCGCACGCGCCGTCGCTATAATCAGCGGCTGCGCGAGCTGAAGGGGTTCAACGCCGATTATCCGCAAGCCGGCGACAAGCTGGTCTGCCTGCGCAACGATCCAGCCAAGGGGTTGCTCAACGGCTCGCTGTGGAAGGTGATGACCTCGTCGCGCGAGACGGTCAAGCCCGGCATCAATCTGCTGGTCTCGCCGGAGGAAGACGATCCGGATCGCGGCGTCGCCAAGATCAAACTGCTCAAGGCGGCGTTCGAAGATCCGGACGCCGACATTCCCTGGCAGCAGAAGAAGCGCTTCGACGATTTCGATTATGGCTACGCACTGACCGTGCACAAGGCGCAGGGGTCGCAGTGGAACGAGATCGTGCTTTTCGACGAAAGCTGGGCATTCAAGGAAACCCGGCAGCGTTGGCTCTACACCGCCATCACGCGCGCGGCCGAACGGCTGACGATCGTCCGATAGGGCGGCCGTATCAGCGCTGGGCGATCGGTCTGGCGCCAAGCCATTCCCAGGCGGCGGTTTCGTCCTTAGCCTCGAAATGCCGGAGTTCGATAGGCAAAGAGGCTGGCAAGAAGGCTCTTGCCTCCGCTATCCAGTTCGGCTCACCGACCGCCGCGCAGCGGCCGATATGCTCCACCGCGTGAGCTATGCCCTGTTCAATCGTCTCGTCCGATACGTCGGTCCAGTCGACACCCTCATGGTCGATCAGGCGCACCAGCACGTCGATTTTCGGGTGCAGCGCGTAGGCTGCCTCCAGCAATCCGAACAGGTTTTCGGCATCAGCCGCTGCGACATGGCCGACGACATCGATGGCGAAGAGGTCTTCGCGATCGGTATCGATGCGGCGGATCGCCGGCACGGCATCGAGAAAATTCAACAGGAAACTCCTTGCGCTCGATTTTCTTCGTTCCCCTGGAACACCTGAAACCCTCTGTCTGTTCCCCTTAAAGGCGCTATAGATGCGCGCCGAGATCAGCCTGGAACCGTGCAAATGCCTGCAAAGCTTTCCGTCAACCTCAATGCCATCGCCATGCTGCGCAACCGGCGCGACCTGCCGTGGCCAAGCGTGACGGGGCTCGGACGCATCGCCCTTGCCGCCGGTGCGCATGGGCTGACGGTGCACCCGCGACCCGACGAGCGGCACACCAGGCATTCCGATCTGCCTGAGATCAGGGCGCTGATCGACGACGAGTTCCCGAGTGCGGAATTCAACATCGAGGGCTATCCGACCGAGGAGTTCCTGGCGCTTGTGGAAAAGCATCAGCCGGAACAGGTGACGCTGGTGCCCGACGACCCGGTGCAGGCGACTTCCGACCATGGCTGGAACTTCGCCGCCGGGGCTGCGTTCCTGACACCGGTCGTCAAGCGCCTGAAGAAGGGAGGCTTTCGCGTATCGCTCTTTTCCGATCCGGATCCCGATGGCGTGAAAGCCGCTCGCGACACCGGCGCCGACCGGATCGAACTCTACACGGGTCCATATGGCAGCTATCATTCCGATTCGGCAAAAGCGGCGAAGGAATTGGAGAAATTGGGAAAGACGGCGGATGCCGCACTTGCTACAGGGCTCCAGGTCAATGCCGGGCACGACCTTGTGGTGAGCAATTTGCCGGCACTGGCCAGGCGCATCCCGGCATTGGCCGAAGTGTCGATCGGACATGGGTTGACAGCCGATGCGTTGGAGTATGGCATGGCCGCAACGGTCAGGCGGTTTCTGAAGGCTTGTGGCTGGTAGAGAGAGGCGAGCCGATAGGCCGTGCGTTCCCGGCATGGCAGCGCGTCCTTTCCATCCCCGCAGCATAGAGCACCGCACGTCTATGGGAGTGTCGTCCATGGCCCTTGCCAACGCTGGTAGCGAGGCAGAACCCATCGAGCAATCCAGCCACTCCACAGTCGAGCAGCACAGTACCAAGGTGCTGATGCTGGGCGCGCTGGGCGTGGTCTACGGCGATATCGGCACCAGTCCAATTTACGCGTTTCGCGAAGCGCTGCACGCATCGTCGGGACCGGTCGCCCGCAACGACGTCCTCGGCGTGCTGTCGCTTATCGTCTGGGCGCTGACGATCATCGTCACGATAAAATACGTCGCCTTTGTGCTCAGAGCCGACAACAAGGGCGAGGGCGGCACGCTGTCGCTGATGTCGCTTGCGCGCAGCGCTTATCCCAATGGAGCCAAGCTCATACTGGGGATCGGGCTCTGCGGCGCGGCGCTGTTTTTCGGCGACGCCATTATAACGCCGGCCATCTCCGTGCTTTCGGCGGTCGAAGGCCTGGAAGTGGTGACCCCGACGCTGGAAACTTACGTGGTTCCGATCACGCTGATCATCCTGGCAATGCTTTTTGCCGTGCAACGCTTTGGCACCGGCAGGGTGGCGGCCGTGTTCGGACCGGTGACGGCAGTGTGGTTCCTGGCGATCGGCGCCGCCGGGGTCTACCATCTGCTGGACGACCCGTCGGTCCTGCTGGCGATCAATCCCTATTACGCGGTCGCTTATCTGGCCAATACGCCCACCGGCGCTTTCGTTACGGTCGGGGCGGTGTTCCTGGCGGTCACCGGGGCCGAAGCCCTCTATGTCGATCTCGGTCATTTCGGGCGCAGGCCGATCGTGCTGGCGTGGTTCTCCGTGGTGTTCCCTTGTTTGCTCCTCAACTATTTCGGACAAGGCGCGTTCGTTCTGGCCAACGGCGGCAAACCCACCAATCCATTCTTCCAGATGCTGCCCGATTGGGCGCTGATGCCTATGGTTGGGTTGGCCACGGCAGCGACGGTGATCGCCAGTCAGGCGGTGATCTCCGGAGCTTTCTCGCTGACCCGTCAGGCGGTGCAGCTCAATCTGCTGCCGCGCATCGAGGTGCAGCATACTTCCGAGATGCAATCCGGCCAGATCTACATGCCGCGGGTCAATCTGGTGGTCGCGCTGGGCGTGATGCTGCTGGTGGTCGGCTTTGGCAGTTCGAGTTCGCTGGCTTCCGCCTATGGCATTTCGGTGACTGGCGAAATGCTGATGACAACCATCCTGTTGTTTGTGGTGATGCGGTTCCGGTGGAAATGGCAGCTTGCACTGGCAGCCGCGCTCACACTGCTGTTTGGCACGATCGATACCGGATTTTTCCTGGCTAACGTCGTCAAGATCCTCGAAGGCGGGTGGGTGTCGATCACGGTCGCTTGCGGCATGGGGTTGATCATGTCCACCTGGATCCGCGGCACCCGCTATTTGTTCGACAAGACGCGCCGGAACGAGATCCCGCTGGATTTCCTTGCCGGCAATCTGCTGAAGAAGAAACCGCATCTGGTGTCGGGCACCGCGGTGTTCCTGACCAGCGATCCGCTGAGCGCGCCGACCGCGCTGATGCACAGCCTGAAGCACTACAAGGTGCTGCATGAGCAGAATGTCATCCTTTCGGTGGTGACGGCACCGCAGCCTGTCGTGCCCGACAGCGAGCGCGTCAAGATGGAGACGGTCAACGAGCTGTTCATGCGGGTGACGCTGACCTTCGGCTACATGGAGCAGCCCAACATCCCGCGCGCGCTGGCAATCTGCCGCAAGCAGGGCTGGAAGTTCGACATCATGACGACGTCCTTCTTCCTGTCGCGGCGTTCGCTCAAGGCCTCGCCCAATTCCGGCATGCCGGTCTGGCAAGACAAGCTGTTCATCGGGCTGGCGCGCTCGGCGGCCGATGCGACGGAGTATTTCCAGATCCCGACCGGACGCGTCGTCGAGATCGGGACGCAGGTGGCTATTTAGAACGTGCCTGTTGCAGCGTTCCAGGCAGTCTGCCGAGGGGGATCGAGCCTGCCAGGCCGGAAAGACTCGCAATACCGACACGGAGACATTACGTGACGGCACTTGATATTGCAGTGCAGCAAGCGTAAAGCACCGCGCGCTTATCGGAGTGTCGTCCATGGCCCTTACCAGTACTGGTAACGAGGCAGAATCCGTCGAACAATCGAGCCATTCTGAGGTCGAGCAGCACAGCACAAAAGTGCTGATGCTGGGCGCACTCGGTGTGGTTTACGGCGATATCGGCACGAGCCCGATCTATGCGTTCCGCGAGGCATTGGTGGCATCGTCGGGGGGCGAAGTCGCCAACCGTGGCGACATCCTCGGTGTGCTCTCGCTGATCATCTGGTCGCTGACGATCATCGTCACGATCAAATACATCATGTTTGTGCTCAGGGCCGACAATCGCGGCGAGGGCGGTGTGCTGTCGCTGATGGCGCTGGCGCGCAACAGTTTTCCGACGCGCTCGGCGGTGATCCTCGGCATCGGCATCGTCGGCGCCTCGCTGTTTTTCGGTGACGCCGTCATCACGCCGGCGATCTCGGTGCTGTCGGCGGTCGAAGGCATGAACGTCGTCACGCCGACCTTCCAGCCCTATGTGGTGCCGCTGACGCTGGTCATCCTGGCGATCCTGTTTTCGGCACAGCGGTTTGGAACCGGCGGCGTCGCCCTGATCTTCGGCCCGATCACGGCGGTCTGGTTCCTGGCCATTGGTCTTTCCGGTCTCAACCACATCATCGCCGACCCGGAGATCCTGCTGGCAGTCAGCCCGCATTACATCGTCGCGTTCCTGATCAATTCACCCGACGTCGCCTTCGTGACGATCGGCGCCATCTTCCTCGCTGTCACCGGCGCCGAAGCGCTCTATGCCGACCTCGGCCATTTTGGCCGCAAGCCGATCGTTCTCGCCTGGCTGGCAATCGTGTTCCCTTGCCTGTTGCTGAACTATGCCGGGCAGGGCGCATTCGTGCTGGCGAAAAACGGAGTGGTCGGTCATCCCTTCTTCGAGATGAACGAAGGCTGGACGCTTATTCCGATGGTCGTCCTCGCCACCGCTGCGACCGTCATCGCCAGCCAGGCGGTGATCTCCGGCGCTTTCTCGCTGACTAGGCAGGCGGTGCAGCTCAACATGCTGCCGCGCCTGGAAATCCTGCATACGTCGGAAAGACAGTCCGGCCAAATCTACATGCCGCGCGTCAACATGCTGCTGGCGCTGGTGGTGATGCTGCTGGTGGTCGGCTTTGGCGAATCCAGCAAGCTTGCCTCGGCCTACGGCATTTCAGTGACCGGCAACATGCTGGTGACGACGGTGCTGCTCTACGTGATCATGAGCCGCATCTGGAAATGGCAGCTCTGGCTGGCCATCTCCCTGACAGTGGTGTTCGCGTTCATCGACGTCGGCTTCTTTGCCTCGAACATCGTCAAAGTCTTCGAAGGTGGCTGGGCTTCGCTGGCGGTGGCCTTCACCATTGTGCTGGCGATGTGGACCTGGATCCGCGGCAGCCGCTATTTGTTCGAAAAGACCCGCCGAAACGAGATCCCGCTCGATTTCCTTGCCGGCAATCTGCTGAAGAAGAAGCCGCATCTGGTATCGGGCACCGCGGTGTTCCTGACCAGCGATCCGCTGAGCGCGCCGACGGCGCTGATGCACAGCCTGAAGCACTACAAGGTGCTGCACGAGCAGAACGTCATCCTTTCGGTGGTGACGGCACCGCAGCCTGTCGTGCCCGACAGCGAGCGCGTCAAGATGGAGACCGTCAACGAGTTGTTCATGCGGGTGACGCTGACCTTCGGCTACATGGAGCAGCCCAACATTCCGCGCGCGTTGGCGATCTGCCGCAAGCAGGGCTGGAAGTTCGACATCATGACGACCTCCTTCTTCCTGTCGCGGCGCTCGCTTAAGGCCTCGCCCAATTCCGGGATGCCGGTCTGGCAGGACAAACTGTTCATCGGGCTGGCGCGCACGGCGGCCGACGCGACGGAATATTTCCAGATCCCGACCGGACGTGTCGTCGAGATCGGGACGCAGGTGGCTATCTGAACAAATGGCCGTGCCCTTTGAGGGCACGGCCATTGTGAGGCTCAGCTCACCAGAGCCGCCTTGTTTGCTTCAAGAAATTGCTTCAGCGGCTGCGGCTTCCTGCCGGACAGCGTCTCGACCGCGTCCGTTACCATGCTGATGCGGCCGGAGCGCGTGTTGGTGTCGAAGGAAACGATGACGGGAGCGAAAGCCTCGGGAACGCCGGCTGCCTTCAATCCCTCGGTCAGCGCTTCATCCGAAAGCTGGACAACTTCGATCGGCTTGCCGGTGATCTCGGTGACGAGGGCTGCAATTTCGGCCATCGTGTGGGCCTTGGGGCCGGTCAGCGTGTATGTCGTGCTTTCGGTTGCGCTCGAAGCGAGGCCGGCGGCGATTGCCGCGGCCATGTCGTCGCGCGCGCCATGGGCAATGCGGCCGTCTCCAGCGGATGTGTACCACTGCCCCGAGGCGATGGCGTGCGGCAACGCCATGAACAGGTTCTCCTGGTACCAGCCATTGCGGAAGATGGTGTAGGGGATACCACTCGCCTTGATCGCCTGCTCGGTGCCGTGGTGATCGGGCGCAAACAGCACCGGCGATCCGGGCTCGGGATTGGGCATCGATGTGTAGAGCAGGTGCGAAACGCCCGCGCCTTTTGCTGCGGCGACCGCGGTCTCATGTTGCTTCAGGCGCTTGCCCGGAAGGGCAAGCTCGTTCGTCGAAATGATCAGAACCCTGTCGGCGCCCGTAAACGCATTGGCCAGCGATGCGGTGTCGTCGAAGTCGGCCGCCCTGATGGTGACGCCGCGCGCTGCCAGATCGGCCAGATTTTCCGGATTGCGGGTGGCGGCGATGATGCGCTGAGGGGAGACCTTGAGCGTGTCAAGCAGATGATTGATGACGCCGCGGCCAAGCTGGCCGGAGGCGCCGGTGACGAGAAGGGTGTCGGTCATGAAAGGTCCTGACGTTGCGCCGGAGCGGCGGGTGCAATGTTAGTCTCAAAAAGAGACCAGCACTAAAATAGGAATTGACCCATCCTCGTAAAGAAGGCAGTTTTGCGGGAGTTAGGCACAGCCAGGGAACCAGCCATGGACGGCAAGATCGTCAATCTGAGATCGAAGCTCGAGATCTACAAAGCAGGCAGCGGTGGCGGAAACCTTGCGGATTGCCCGGTTCGCGATGTGATCCAGGGCATAAGCAACAAATGGAGTTCGCTGCTGATGGAGGCCTTGGCCGAGAAGCCGTACCGCTTCGGCGAGTTGCGGCGCCTCGTGCCCGATATTTCACAGCGCATGCTCACCCAGACGCTGCACGATCTGCAGCGCGACGGCTATGTGCATCGCGAGGTTTTTCCGACCAAACCGCCGAGCGTTGAATACAGCCTCACCGATCTCGGGCGCTCGATGTTTGGACCCTTGCATCAGCTGATCCAATGGGCCGAGCTCAATCACGGCGCTGTACGCGAGGCGCGGAAGGTTTTCGATGCTGCCGAAGGCTGAGCCTCAAGGCCGAGACGGCGGCTTGATTTAGCGACAGCGCTGAAGGATTGTCCGGCCTGGGTCGGGTCGGGCAAATGGGCAATTCTCTGGACATCGCGATTGCCGGCGCGGCGATCAGTTACGCGCTCATCGGAACGGACGTATCGATACTGCGCTGGAGGCTTGCGTCTGCGACAGGCTGGTGGCCAGTGGCAAGCATTCCGCCGGAAACGAATATCCTTGCCTCGATGATTACAGGCACTGTGATCAATCCATTCAAGCCGATCGGGCTTGCGGAAGCCCGGTGGCCGGATCGTTTCGGCGGATGATTTCCGAAAGGTGCGAGCCCTTCGCCTGTAGGAATGTATGGAGGCGTTGCGGATAATCGGGAGCGACCGCGTCCTTCACGGATGGGCGTTTGCGCAACGCCTCGCGCCACACCTGGACATGCGGCTTTCCGTCCAGGATGCCGAAATCGCCGATCCGGTCGAAGACGTCGAAATAGCGGAAAATCGGCCCGTAGACCGCGTCGACCAGTGAAAAGCGCTCACCGGCGAACCACGGCCCAACCGCGCCATTCGCCAGTTCCACTTCCAGGCGATCGAACATCGCCGATAGCGCCTCGCTTTCGGCGAGCAACGCGGCTTCCGTAGGCGCTGAATAGAAGCGGCCGATGGCATTGAGGATTGCCGAGCCAAACTCGATCCAGGCGCGATGTCGGGCACGGGCATAGGGATCGGTGGGATGCAGCGGATTGGGCTGGGTTTCCTCGAGGAATTCGAGGATGACGAGCGATTCGAAGATCACCGTTTCCTGGCCGTCATGCTCAACGCGAAGCAGCGGCACCTTGCCGAGCGGCGATATCGCCTTGAACCAGGCAGGCTTGTTGGCGAGATCGACGGCGATGCGCTCGAACGGCACGCCCTTTTCGCGAAGCGAAATCGCCGCGCGCTGCACATAGGGACAAAGATGGTGGCTGACGAGGATGAGCTTGTCGGTCATCTCACTCTCCCCAGACATAGTTCAAGGCGCCGTTCTCGACGCGGGTGGAGAGGAACATCAGGCGGGAGCCCTTCGGCGCTGGGCCTTCGAGGCGATCACCGTTCGCCATGTCGAACGAGGCGCCGTGCCATTGGCAGACGAGCTTGCCGTCCTTGCAGTCGAGCGGGCCACCGAAGTGCAGGCAGACGTTGGCGGCGGCGCGGATACGCTCGCCGCTGCGGTAGACATGGACCTCGCGGCCGAAAAACGGAGCGATCAGGCTGCCTGTTTCCGGAATGTCGGCGATCCTGCAGATTTCATGCTTCATCGGAATTGCCTTTCATGATTGATGCGATTGCATCTATATAGATGCATTTGCATCGATCGTCAAGCTTGATGCAGTTGCATCTATCGCCTACGATGTAATCATGACCGGGATTCCTTCACCTCCAGCAATCAAAGCCTGGGCCCGCCTGATGCGGGTTTCGCGCCAGTTGTTGGAAAGTGCCGAGGACGCGCTGAAGGACAGTGGCCTGCCGCCGCTTGCCTGGTACGACGTGCTGCATGAGCTTGCCGAGGCGGGCGAGGGCGGATTGCGGCCGTTCCAACTCACCGAGCGCACCCTGTTTGCGCAATACAACATCTCGCGGCTGCTGGCGCGGCTCGAAGCCGACGGGCAGGTCGAGAAGCTTCCAGTTGCCGATGACGGCCGCGGGCAAACCATCCGCATCACCGGCAAGGGGCGCGAGACGCGCCGCCGCATGTGGGTCGTCTACGGCCGCTCGATATCGGAGTTGGTCGGCTCCCAGCTTTCCAACGATGATCTGGACACGCTGTCGGCTCTGCTTGGGCGCCTGCGAGATCCGCCCGCCCTGGCGTGACACGCCTTCGTGCCGAAGATGGCGCGGATCTGCGAGGTCAGGCACTGCCCCAAAGGAATGCCAATGTCGCCAGAACCCCAAGCCCGACGCGGACCAGATGCAGATTGCCCCATTTGACGATCATTGTCCGAGCCTCAGGATTGACGGTGTTAGCGTCCATCACCTCCAGCAGCCGATTTGCCGGCATCATCACCAGCAGCGTCCATGGCCAAGGCAGGATGATCAGCACGGCGCCGGCCAGATAAGCGAGATTGCCGGTCTGCCACCACGCGACGAGGCCCAGAATACAGGCGATGACGGCGATCGAGGCCTGCATGGCGGCGCCGCGCTTGTAGGAAGGCTGCCATTCCTGCAGCAATGCTTTGTCATCGAGGCGAAGCCGCGCCGGCTGTTCGGCGACGCTGACGTAGATAGCCGCGCCTGCAAACACAGCGGCAACGGTCAAGGCAAGCAATCCGGCGAGCATGATCCGTGTCTCCCGTAATGCCCCGCATGGAGCAAGCTACAGAAATAAAGGCTTGCGCCGGGTCGGGCAATACGCCATAAAGCCGAACCGTAACGTACGGTACGCTGTCGAGTTCATATCTGAACTGCGGGTGAGTTCGCCTCCTGAGGAAAGACTGTGTTGCACGCTGTGACCGACATCGACACCAGCGAGACGCTGACGGAGCGGCAGAAGGCCGTGCTCGACGCCGCCCTTCGCCTGCTGGTCGAAGAGGGCGATCAGTTGACCATGACCGCCGTGGCGCGGCGGGCGAGCTGCTCGAAGGAGACGCTCTACAAATGGTTCGGCGATCGCGACGGGCTGTTGACGGCAACGGTGCAATGGCAGGCGTCCAAGGTGCGGGTAGTGCCGGTCGACCGCAAGGGACTCGATCTTGCCTCGCTGACGGCGAGCCTCGAACGCTTCGCTTCGGACTGGCTCAGGGTAATTTCGAGCGACACCTCGATCGCGCTGAACCGGGTGGCGGTCGGCCATGCTAGTTCGGGGAAGGACGATCTCGGCGCCATCGTGCTGGAGAACGGCCGCTTCGCGCTGGCCAGGCGGCTGAAGCCGGTGCTGGAGGCAGGCAAGGAAGCTGGTTTCCTCGAGTTTTCCGACGCTGAGATGGCTTTCCGCACCTTTTTCGGGCTGGTCGCCCGCGACGTGCAGATCCGCCTGCTGCTCGGCGACCGGCTGGAATTGACTGATGCGGCGATCGGCGGCGATGCCGTCCGGGCGACGCAGCAGTTTCTCGCTCTTTACGGGGCAAAAACCGGGCCGCAGGGCCTCTGAATTCAAAACGGGAAGGAAGAAAAATGCGTGTCTATTACGATCGCGACGCCGATCTCAACCTGATCAAAGGCAAGAAGGTTGCCATCATCGGCTATGGCAGCCAGGGCAGGGCGCATGCGCTCAACCTCAAGGATTCCGGCGTCAAGGATATCGCCATTGGCCTCAAGGCCGGCTCGGCGACCGCGAAGAAGGTCGAGGCCGACGGGCTCAAGGTGATGAGTGTGGCCGATGCCGCCAAATGGGCCGACCTGATGATGATGGCGACGCCCGACGAGCTGCAGGCCGACATCTACAGATCAGAGGTCGCGCCGAACATCCGCGACGGCGCGGCGATCGCCTTCGCCCACGGCCTCAACGTGCATTTTGGCCTGATCGAGCCAAAAGCCTCGGTCGACGTCGTCATGATCGCGCCAAAGGGCCCGGGCCACACGGTGCGCGGCGAATACCAGAAGGGCGGCGGCGTGCCGTGCCTGGTCGCGGTCAACCAGGACGCTTCGGGCAATGCGCTCGATTTGGCGCTCTCCTACGCCTGCGGCGTCGGCGGTGGCCGTTCGGGCATCATCGAGACCAATTTCCGCGAGGAGTGCGAGACCGACCTGTTCGGCGAGCAGGTGGTGTTGTGCGGCGGTCTGGTCGAGTTGATCCGCGCCGGTTTCGAGACACTGGTGGAAGCGGGCTATGCGCCGGAAATGGCCTATTTCGAGTGCCTGCACGAGGTCAAGCTAATCGTCGACCTGATCTATGAAGGCGGCATCGCCAACATGAACTATTCGATCTCGAACACCGCCGAATGGGGCGAATACGTCTCGGGTCCGCGCATCATCACCGCCGAGACCAAGGCCGAGATGAAGCGCGTGCTCAAGGACATCCAGACTGGCAAGTTCACCTCGGAATGGATGCAGGAATACCGCGCCGGCATGTCGCGCTTCAAGGGCATCCGCCGCAACAACGACAGCCACCAGATCGAGGAAGTCGGCGCCAAGCTGCGCGCGATGATGCCGTGGATTTCCAAGAACAAGCTGGTCGACAAGGCCAAGAACTGAAGGAAATCCACGTTCGTTTCGTTACGCGTCCTCGGGCTTCGCCCTGCGGGCGCGTGGGAATTTCCAAGAACAAGCTGGTCGACAAGGCCAAGAACTGATCGCAATTTCATTGTCGATCAAGAAAGCCGGCGGAGCGATCCGCCGGCCTTTTTGCGTTGATTTCTCAGCAGGCGCGCTATTCCCGCTGTCGTGGTATGCGTGTGCAGGGCATGGCACAAAATGGCCAAGGGGGTGAGCGTTGGAACTCAAATTTCTGTTGGTCGGGTTTGCCTGCGCGGTTGCCGGCATGCTGTCCCTCGTCACCTTGCTGAAGTGGTGGGAGGTGAGGGCGGTCAGCCGCTGGTCTCCGACGCAGGGAAAGATCATCTCGTCGCGGGTCGAGGCTCGCGAGGTGACCAGTTCGGGATCCGGTTCGGACAGCAGAGGGTCGACCGAGATGCGCAACTTCCCGGCGATCACCTTCGAATACAAGGTGAACAGCAAGAAGTTTCGCAGTTCGCACTACAGCGTGCAGGAGAACCTTGGAAACTTTGCGGTGGCGGAAACCCTTGCGAAATTTCCAAACGGGGCCGGCGTAACCGTCTTCTACAATCCGGCCGATCCAGCCAAGGCCGTGATCGAACGCACCATGCCCGACGGTTCCTTCAAATTCATGGTCCAGCTTTCGGCCGGGTTGGTGGTCGGCGCGCTGGTATTGGTCTTCTCCGTTGGCGGCGTCCTGGAAGCGATCCGGCCGTTTTTGCCCAAGCCGCAGAACCTCGGCGCCGCGGCCCTGCTGCTTTTCATGGGATTGTTTGTCCTGCGCATGGGCTTTGCCCAGAAGTCACTTGCGGAACAGGCGGCCAAATGGCCCATCACGGCAGGACGCATCGACGCCTCGGGCCTGCAGAAATTCGAGACCCGCGACAGGTCCGGAGGCGGCTATCGGCCTTGGCACACAGTTTTCAAATCCCGCATCGTCTACAGCTATAGCGTTGCCGGCCAGCGCTACGCCGCCGATCGCATCGCTTTCGGCGCAAACGTGACGGCGTCGCTGCCGAGCCTCGTCAGCGGTCAATCACAGCGCTACCTCGAGGGCGACAAGGTCGAGGTCTACTACGATCCCGCCAATCCGGCTGCAGCCGTTCTCGAATGCAGGGTGCGTGGGCTTTGGCTACTGTGGATCTGCGCCGCTGGCTTCCTTGGTGGAGCCGCGCTTCTGGTAGGCGTAATCTGAAGCTGCTGTTCTAGATGCTGCATATCCAGCGGAAGAAGGCACCTGTCGTCAGCATCTGACAAGAACTCCGCTGTCGAAGCCAGGCCAGGTCAATCTCACCGTCGTGCCATTGCCAACGATATGGACGAGACGCGAGAACGGCTCTTCGATCGTGGGATCAGAACCGTAGCATTGGCTGGCCCGCGCCACCCAGCCCGTGGATATCTTGCGAAACGTTGCGTGTTCGCAGCCGAAAGCAGGAACCGACAGTGCCTCAGGGTACAATGTGTAAACAGTCTGGCGTTGAACATCCGCGACGGCGGTACAGTTCGATCTGTCCCCGGACCATGTGCCCACATAGGGTTCCGTGGCAAAGGCGCTGCCGCACGAAAATGTTAAGATCGAAATGAGCATCAAGAGATTTCGCATCATCGATTTCTTTCTTTCGACCGGGCCTCGGGTCATGCTAAAGCATCGATGCTTAAACTTCACAATGCTGCTGCTCCAGGGACTCAAATGATCATCCGCGAAGCAGCAGCTATTTTTCTGAGCATGCTGAGCCTGTTGCAAGCAGCGAACGCGACAGAATGTTCGCTCAGCCACGCGACCTATCGCGAGCCGCGTTCGGGAGCGACGATACAGTTCCGGCCCATCGACCGCGAACCGGCCGCGCTGACGACAGAGGTCTTTTCGCTGATCGTGCCCAATACCCCCATTCGTCTGCCATCGGACATCACCTGGACCAATGGCAAGTACTCGTTTCCTGTGGGGACGATTCGGCACACCTGCAACGACGACGATCGTGAGGCGGGTCTCGAGGACGGCACCGGGCTGTGCAGAGTGTGGGATGGGCAGGTCTATGCGTTCAACGCAGGCGGTGCCGAGCAGTTGAGCTCCCTCGAAGCCTCGCCGGCACCAACAGGGTTGCTGCTGCCTGACTTTGGCGCGATTTTTACCGAATGGCCCGATTTCGCCAAAGCCAACCCCGATGGTTCAGCCTGGGATGCCTTTACCTTGACGGGTTGCAGCGATGAATAGCAAGACCCTGCCGGCCTGCATCTGCGCCCTGCCGGTCCTTCTGGCCATGGCCATCGGGGCGCGTGCCGACCAAAGCAAGCCGTCGCGTCCGCCTGTCGACAAATGCACCTGGGAACGGCTGGCGGACAGAGATGTCGGGCTGGCTGCCTGGGTACAGCGCTGCGATTTCGGATTCCGCCAGATCCATTTCGAGCTTGGCGGCAATGCTCTTGCCATCAAATACAGCGATGGCGGGCCGGCCGATCCCGTCGTCGAAGTCTTCGATATGCTGCCGGGCGAGGCCGCTGGCGCCGCGTTGCAGCGAATATACTCGCAGAAGACCGAGAAGGCTGTCAGCACACGTTGCGTGCTCATGCCTTACACCGAAGGGGTCACGCCCACGGGCACCCTGCGGTATGTCTTCAGTCCCGATGCCGTTTATCTCAGTGAATTGAAAGCCGTTGCAGACCCTGACGAGGTCGGCGAACCGCCATGCGGCGAATGGGGCGAAGCCCCGGACGGCATTCAGTATTTCGAGGTACAATCACCCGAGCTGCGAAAGCTTCTGTTCATTCGCGTTGGCCAGGAGGAGCCGCTGTTTGACGAGCAGACACTGCAAGTCCTGCCACCCGGATAGGGCCGGGAACCTCAACCGTAGTGCCAGCTGGGCTTTGGTTCGGTGCCGGTGAACATCACCCCAATTCGGTCCTCGCGGCGCCAGCGGACCTCCGCCTTGTAGGCAATGCCGTCGGTTGGAACGTAGAGCAGGAACTCATCGGGCACGCGCGCGTCGATCGAGACCTTCAATTCGGCACCGCCGGCATGCATGTTGCGCAGCGTGCATGTGACCTCGGAGTTGGTCATGCCGGTCAGGATCGCCGCGCCCTTCAAGACGCGCTGCCGGCGTTTGTCCCTCTGTTCGTCCTCGGCCATCGTACGCAATCCAGCGATCTTTCGCGTCTCGGGCGTTCTGATCGGGAGGATTATTAGACCTGGCTGATAAAAATAGCGTTATCGCTGGTGGAGGCTGGACGATTTTCGCGATTCCTGGCTGAAAGAAAAAGGCGCCGCGAAGCACGGCGCCGAATGATGCTTGTTGTCGGCCTGCTCAGCTATAGGGCGAATAGCATTGCTGGCGCGGGCCGTTGTAGGGCTGGAACGTGTTGTCCCAGGCGCGGTACGACCGGTAGCGATTGTAACACCATTGGACATGCGCGCTGGACAGCCGCTGTGTCCGGTAATAGCGCCGCGGTGGCGGCGCGTCGTAGTAGTTGTAGTTGTTGTACAGGCTGCCAAGGCCGAGCCCCAGGCCCAAGCCAAGAATCGCGGCGCCCGCACCACCATCATCATAGTAGCCGCCACGGTAATGGCGGCGATGATGGCGCCTACGCCAGCTGTCGTCCCAGCCGCCATTGTCCCAGTGTCTCGAAAAATGACGGCCGCGGAAATTGTTGGACCGCCATCTCCAATCATTGTCGCCGTGCCATTGCCGAAAGCCGCGATGGCGCCAACGCCAGATCTGCCTGTCGTTGCCGCCTGCCCAATCTTCACGAATTTGCACGATGTCGGCGGCATTGCCCGCCACCGGCAGCAGGGGTTTGGGCATCGGCCCGGCAAGCGAGGGGGCCGAGAGGCCGGCTATCAGACCGAGGGCCATCAGCCCGGATCTGACGGAAGATAAAAAGAGCGGTTTCATCGCACTCTCCTAAGATTCGGGCCCCACGCCCAGAATACCCAGGGAAGAGCCCATTCATGGAACTTTCCATCTGAACGGAGGATGAACAAAAAAGGTTCCATCAACCATGACGAGCGCGCGGTCAATCGGGGCCGCCTGGGTTCTACGCCCTTGTTTTCGAGCGCGCTTGCGGGCAAAGGTCAAAGCCATGTCGCTGCGCCTTGCCACATTCAACGTCGAAAACCTGATGAACAGGTTTGATTATTCCGGATACCGCAATCAGCTCAACGAAGATCGCACGCTGGCGCTTTTCGACATCCAGAGCGAGGCCGAATACAAGATGCTCGAGCAGGCGCGGGCGATCGCGCAGTCTGACGACACGCGGCAGTTGACGGCACTGGCGATCGCGGCCACCCGCGCCGACATCATCTGCATGCAGGAGGTCGACAATATCGAGGCGCTGAGGGCCTTCGAATATGGCTATCTGTTCAAGATGGTGGGGCAAGGCTACCGGCAGAAATACACCACCGCCGGCAATGATTCGCGCGGCATTGACGTCGCCGTGATGATGCGCAACGAGACCGCGCAGGGCCAGCCGATCGAATTCGTGCGTATGACCAGCTACGCCTATGTCACGTTCGACCAATTCGGGCTGCACACGGCGGAATTGGCAGCGCTTGGACATCAGGCCAATGAACGCATCTTCCGGCGCGACTGCCTGGAAATCGATCTGACGGTGGCTGGCGCGCCGTTGACACTCTATCTCGTGCATTTCAAGTCGATGGGCTCTCCCCGCAACGGCCTCGACGGCCGTGAAGCAACAATGCCGCTGCGCATCGCCGAGGCGCGAGCGGTGCGGCGGATCATTGAGGAGCGCTTCGGCAAGGACCATGCCGCCGACAAACGCTGGGCAATCTGCGGCGACATGAACGACTACCGGCAGCGCGTGAAGATTACCGGCGATGCCGTCGACGGCTATCGCTTCGAGGTCATCGACGAGACCCGGTCCTGCATCGACGTGCTCACTGCCGGCGGTTTTTGCGAAAACGCGGTCGAGCGGCGGCCGGAAATGGATCGCTGGACTTTCTATCACACGCGCGGACCGGAAGAGCGGCATCTCTGCCAGCTCGACTACATCCTTTTGTCGAGGGCGCTAGCCAGGCAGAACGCCACCGCCGTTCCCGATATCATCCGCAACGGCCAGCCCTGGCGGACCATATTTCCGGCGGGCCAGGAGGTCGAGCGCTTTCCACGCGCCGGGTGGGACCGGCCTAAGGCATCCGACCATTGCCCGGTAGCAATTGCCCTCGACATGGCGTGAGACACGCGTGAGTTTCGACCTGCCGCGCAACGTCATCCTGCCGGTCGATGCCATCGACGTCAGGCTCGATCCCGGCCCACATCCGTTCGAGCGCGATAATGCCGAGGCGATCGCCGCAAACTGGCGGCGTGAGACCGCAGCCAAGCCGGCGCTTTTTGACGGCACCGTGGTGCTGCTTTCCGCTCTCAGCTATCGCGACAATCGCCTCGTCGGCCGCTGCCATGCGGTGCGTTATTCGACCTTCATGCTTTGGCGCAGCAATAGGCAGGTGCCTGGCGCCGAACATGCCTACGCGCACGCCATGCTGGTCGCCGGCGACAACGCGTTGGTGGCGATCCGCATGGCGCCGCATACGGTCAATGCCGGGCGCGTCTACTTCGCCGCCGGTTCGTTCGAGCCAACCGATTTCCACGACGGCCTTGTCGACGTCGACTTCAACATGATCCGCGAGGTGCGGGAAGAGACCGGCCTCGACCTATCAGGCGCGGCACGCGGCAGGCACCATTACGCCCTGTCGACGGCAAGCGGCACGGTGATCTTTCGCCGCTACCGCGAGACGGCCTCCGCCGACGACCTGGCACAGCGGATCAGCGCTTTCGTCGCCGCCGAGTCAGAGCCTGAAATCGAAGGCCCCGTCATCATCCGCAATGCCGCCGATCTGCCGGACGGGCTGATGCCGCATATGAGACCGCTGATCGAATGGCACTTTGCGAGCGAGCAAGGCTTCCGACTCTAACGTCGTAGCCTGCCTTCAATAGCCTTGCGGTCGTTGCGGGCGGCGACAAAATACAACAGCACGCCGAGACCCAGGAGCGCCCCCATCGCCGTTCCCATCGTCTGCCCAATTACCTGCTGGAAGTCAGCGGTGACGCGATCGGGATTCTCCATCCCATAAAGGATCAAATTCCACCAAAGCCCTGCCAAGGCGGCTTCGACGATCACAATCGCCAGAGCCAGTCGCGCTTTCTTGCTCATCCATTGTTCCCCCTTAGTCCCCAACAGCATTGTTATCATTGCAGAATGTGCTGCGACAAGGGCAGGTTGCATAAAAAATCGGCAGCGTCTGGAGGCGACACTTGCTGCAACGCCTACTCATGTCTCAGCGCGTCGATCGGGTTAAGCCGCGCGCCGCGCAGCGCCGGGAAGAAGCCGAACACCATTCCGATCAGCGCGGAGAAGCCGACCGCAAGCAGGATGACCGCCGGGCTTGGCGCAAACGGGATCGTCAGCGTCAGCGAGGCAAGGCCGGCAAGCGCCAGGCCGATCAGGATGCCGATGATGCCGCCAAGCAGCGACAGCACGGTTGCCTCGACCAGGAACTGGATGAGGATATGCTTTTCGTGGGCGCCGATGGCGAGCCTGATGCCGATCTCGCGCGTGCGCTCGGTTACCGACACCAGCATGATGTTCATGATGCCGATGCCGCCGACGAGCAGGCTGACGCCGGCGACGGCGCCGAGCATGCCAGTCATGGTGGTGGTCGCGCTGGCCATGGCATCGGCGATCTGGGTCATGTCGCGGATCGAGAAATCATCGTCACGGTCGGGCGTGATGCGGCGTGTGTCGTGCAAGATGTCCTCGACGCGCTGCTGCAGCACCGTGGTCAGCGTACGGTCGTCGGCGGCGACATAGATCGAGTCGATGTCGCGATTACCGGCAATGCGACGCTGATAGGCGGCAAGCGGCATCAGCACGACATTGTCCTGGTCCTGGCCGAAGCCGGTATAGCCCTTCGGTTCGAGCAGGCCGATGATCTTGCAGGAGGTGCGGTTGACGCGGATGATCTCGCCTTCGGGATCGCCGGCGCCGAAGAACTGCTGGCGCACCGTCTCGCCGACGAGGCAGACGCCGGTGCCGGAGCGGGTTTCCGAATCGCTGAAGGGGCGGCCCGAGACCAGCTTCCAGTCGCGGGCATCGAGATAGGCGCTGTCGGTGCCGGTGACGCCCGAGGTCAGGCTTTCGGTGCCGAAAATGACGCGCACCTGCTTTTGCGACGCCGGCGAGATGGCGCGCGCGCCGTCCAGGTGCGCGACAAGCGCGGCGAAGTCCTTGTCGGCAAGAGGCCGGACCACCTGGTCGAGCCCTCCCGGGCCGCCGGGTCCGGCCGGCCGGCCGGAACGAATGACGAGCAGGTTGCTGCCGAGCTTGGAAATGTCGGACTTGACCTTCTCGGTGGTGCCCGAGCCGATGGTCAGCATGGCGATAACGGCGGCGACGCCGATGACGATGCCGAGCAGTGTCAGGAACGAGCGCAGCACGTTGCGGCGGATGGAGCGGAGCGAGAGGCGAACGGTTTCCCAGATCATGGCTAGGCCATCTCGAGATTGGCTGTGTCCGAGGCGACATGGCCATCGAGGAAACGGATCGTGCGCTGCGCATAGCCGGCAACATCGGCTTCGTGCGTGACCATCGCGATGGTCAGACCGAGCTCGGTATTCAACTGCGTCAGGAGCTCCATGATCTCGTGCGTGCGGGCGGTGTCGAGATTGCCGGTCGGTTCGTCGGCGACGAGCAGCGTCGGCCTGGTGACGATGGCGCGCGCGATCGCCACGCGCTGCTGCTGGCCGCCGGACAGCTCGGCCGGCGTATGATGCTCGCGGCCGATAAGGCCGACCTCGGCAAGTGCCTGCATGGCCAGGCCGCGGCGCTCGCGGGCACCGACGCCGCGATAGATCAGCGGCAGTTCGACATTCTCGGCCGCCGTGGTGCGCGGCAACAGATTATAGCCCTGGAAAACGAAGCCGACATAAAGATTGCGCAGCTGAGCACGGCGGTTGCGGTCGAGACGGCCGGCGTCGATGCCTTCGAAGCTGTAGGTCCCGGCCGTCGGCGTGTCGAGGCAGCCAATGATGTTCATGGCCGTCGATTTGCCCGAGCCGGACGGGCCCATGATGGCGACGAATTCGCCGCGCCTGATGGCGAGGTCGACGCCGGCCAGCGCATGCACCCGGGCTTCGCCCTGGCCATAGCTTTTGCAGACCTTGTCGAAGCCGATGAGGGTCGCGCCGGATGCCACGATCAGCTCCTCTGCTGCGAGGCGGTAATGACTTGCGCGCCTTCCTCGAGGCCGGAAACGATCTCGGTCAGTTCGCCATCTGTCGAGCCGACCTTGACGTTGACCGGATGCGGCCGCCCATTCTCCAGCACGTAGAGCGTGCGCGAGCCGTCGGTGGGCTTCGTCGCCGCCTGGCGCTGGCGGTTGCCTCCGGGGCGTCCCATGCGGCCAGTGAACAGGTCGGTGAGGCTCCAACCGCGCTCCGCCGTCTGCGCCGGCCGGTAGCGGAAGGCGATGGACGGCACGGTTAGCACGTTTTTGGCCTGCTTGGTGACGACCGAGACGGTGGCGGTCATGCCGGGCCGCAACAGAAGCTCGCTGTTGTCGACATCCAGCCTTGCATCGTAAGTGACGACGCCGTCGGTAGTGACCGAGGCATAGGAAATGTCGCGGATTTCGGCGTCGAATGGCCGTTCAGGGAAGGCATCGACGGTGAAGCGCGCATGCTGGCCGGGTTTGACGGCGCCGATATCAGCCTCGTCGACTGCGGCCTTCAGCTCCATGTTCTTCAGATCCGCTGCGATGACGAACAGCACCGGAGCCTGCAGCGACGAGGCGACCGTCTGGCCGGGATCGACCGAGCGCGTCAATATGATGCCGTCGATGGGAGCGTAGATGGTGCTCTTGGCAAGATCCGTCTGCTGCGCCTTGAGATCGGCATTGGCCATGGCGAGGTTGGCTCTGGCGATATCGAGCGCCGCCTTCGAGCGGTCGCGCGTGGCGGTTGCCGCTTCAAGCGACTGGTCCGTCGCCATGCCGCGCTTGGTCAATTGCGCCGCGCGCACCAGGCCCTTTTCGTTTTCGGCCAGGGTCACGGTGGCGTCCTCGACGCTCGCCGCCGCCGCCTTGGCGGAGGCCTGGGCGCGCTCGATCTGGACCTCCAGCTTGGCAGTGTCGAGCGCGGCCAGCACATCGCCCTTCTTCACCAGCTGGTTCTCGTTGACCGAGACCGAGCGGACGACGCCGGAGAGTTCGCTGGAAATATCGACCTGGGTGAGGGGCTGCAGCGTGCCAGTAGCCGAAACCGCGACGGTAAGATCGGCCATGGCAGCCAGTGTCGTGGTATACTCGATCTTGGCGGGCGAGCCCGCGTACCACTCATAGCCGGCAAAAGCCGCGGCGACGGCAAGCAGTGCGAACACTGCGTAAAGCCAACCGCGACGGCGTTTTGTCTTCAGGCCCTGGTGGTCAAGCCCGAGCGCCGTCTCGATGGCGGAAGTGGAATCCGTCTTTGGCAGATTGACAATCTGGTCCACGCCGGACCCCTATGTTCAGTGATGTCCCATCAGTGCACAAATCAGGCCTAATGGTTCAAAATTCAAATTAAATTTCGCTCATGTTGGGAATGAGGCAGAGGACTTACTGAAATGCAGAAGCGGAATTACTTGCTTTACGACGTATTCACCACCACCCGGCTGGCCGGCAATCCGCTGGCCGTGGTACTCGACTGCGACGGGCTGGACGTTGCGGCGATGCAGGCGGTGGCGCGCGAGTTCAACCTGTCCGAAACCGTCTTCGTGCTGCCGCCCGACAACCCGAAGCACCGGGCCCGCATCCGAATCTTCACGCCTGACTATGAAATGCCGTTCGCCGGCCACCCAACTGTCGGCTCGGCGATAGCGCTCGCCGAAATGGCGGGAGAGGCCGCCGGCATCTTCGTGCTCGAGGAGAATATCGGCCCGGTGCGCTGCGCTGTCAGCAAGCACGATGGTTCGACCTTCGCCGAGTTCGACCTGGCAAAACTTCCGGCGCAGCTGGAATTGTCGGCCGATCCCGAGGCCATCGGCGCGGCCCTTGGCCTTGGGCCGCACGAGATCGGCTTCGAGAACCACCGCGTTTCATTCTGGTCGGCGGGCGTGCCCTACGTGACCATCCCCGTCGCTAATCTGGAGGCGGCTGCCCGGATCAGGCTGGACAACCAGGCGTGGTCGGAACTGGCACCACGCAAAAGCGAATGGGCCTTCGCCAGCCCCTATGTCTATTGCCGCGAGACGGTGCACCACGGCAGTGCCTTCCATGTCCGCATGATGGTGCCCGGCAATCCGTCCTACGAAGACCCGGCGACCGGCTCGGCGGCGGCCGCGTTCGCCGGCGCGATCATGCATTTCGACGGCCCGACCGACGGCGTTTCACAACTGTGGATCGAGCAGGGGCTGGAGATGGGCCGGCCTTCGCGCATTCGCCTCGAACTGAATGTCGAAGGTGGCAAACTGACGGCCGCCCGCATCGGCGGCCATGCGGTCAAGGTGGCGGAAGGCAGGCTTTTCATCTGACCATGTGCGGCACTTGGGCAATTTGTCGGTAAATGAATCGGCAGGGCTGGACATGGCGGATGTCGGCGGCTATATGCCCGCCAACGCCGGTTTTTCCGGCCGAGTGGGTGCGTAGCTCAGTTGGTAGAGCAGCTGACTCTTAATCAGCGGGTCCACAGTTCAATCCTGTGCGCACCCACCAAAGATTTGGTGGCAAGACCCTGGAACAGGGTGAGAACCTGGGCGCGAATTCCGCGCCTCACACCCAACATCGTACTTCCTCTGGCTTACTGCGCGGGCTTGCCGACGCTGGCCTTGAACTTGACCTTCATGGCGATCTGGCCAGTCACTCCTATTTGGGGGCCATTCACGCCGCTATCCTTCGAGTTAACGTTTGTGGTGACGTTGGTAATTTCGCAAGTGTCGGCAATGGTTTCGATCACCATCGCGCAACTGCCGGCTACAAGCTTGTAGAAGGAGCGCAGCGCTGCTTCCTGCTGCATGGCCATGTCGTCGCCGTCCTTGACCGGAACGCTTATCGCCAGGCCCGACTGGATCCTGACGAATCCGTCTTCGCCCGCACGTCGGAGGCGGCCCGTGGCATCAAGCTCCTGGGAAGTTGCAGGCGCGGCCGCGCAGCAGAGCAGAACGGCCGTGATTGCGGTTTTCAAATACATCAGCTGAGCTCCATATGAGATGTCTCCGTCTCATGGGGCGATCAAGATGACGTTATTCTTTTTGCTCAATTACATTGAAGTTGACGGGTTTTACTTCTCCGAAACACCAGCCTCCGCAAAGCTTGCCATGCGGGCATGGCATTCCAATGCCGAGCGGACGATGTTGATGGCGAGGCAGGCGCCGGAGCCTTCGCCGAGACGCATGCCGAGATCGAGCAGGGGCGGCAGCCCGAGCGCCTCCAACAAGCGGCGATGGCCGGATTCGGCCGAGACATGGGCTGCCAGTGTGTGCGCGAGGCCGGCAGGATGCAATCTCGCCAATGGTGCCGCGGCGGCGGTGCAGACGAAGCCGTCGAGCAGCACCGGCACGCCGAGATGGCGCGCCGCCAGTGTTGCGCCCAAGATCGCCGCAAGCTCGCGCCCGCCGAGGGCTGCCGCTATCTTCAGGGGGTCGGCTAGCGCCGGGGCGTGGCGCTTGAGGCCGGCCTCGATGGCGACGATCTTGCGCACGAGGCCGGCATCGTCGATGCCGGTGCCGCGCCCAGTCCATCTTTCCGCGCCGCCACCGAACAGAGCGGTCGAGATGGCAGCCGCCGGCGTGGTGTTGCCGATACCCATTTCGCCGAAGCAGACAAGGTCGAGTTCCCTGCTGATCGCGTCGTAGCCTGCCGAGACGGCGGCGAGGAAGGCCTCGTCGTCCATCGCCGCGTCTTGCGTGAAATCGCCGGTCGGACGGTCGAGGTCGAGCGGGATAACATCGAGATCGGCGCCGGCGATGCGGGCAAGCTGGTTGATGGCGGCGCCGCCGCCGGCGAAATTCGCCACCATCTGCACGGTGACTTCCGACGGGAAGGCCGACACGCCTTGCGCGGTGACGCCGTGGTTGCCGGCGAAGACGAAGACCTTGACGCGGTCGAGCTTTGGCATGTCGCGGCCCTGCCAGCGCGCCAGCCAGGCGGCTATCGTCTCCAGTCGGCCGAGGCTGCCTTGCGGCTTGGTCAGCGTGTCCTGACGGCGGGCGACGGCATTGGCCGCGGTGTCGCTGCCGTTGGGCAGGTCAAGGCAGGCGGCGCGCAGTTCATCGAGCGATTTGAAAGGCATGGGGACATAATCTCCGAAACAGAGTCAGGAAAGGGAAACGGAAGCGACGATCAGGATTGCGATCTCGCCGAGCTGCTGGAGGGCACCGACAGTGTCGCCGGTCTGGCCGCCGATCTGGCTGATGCACAGCGCGCGGAAGGCGGCAAACAAAAGCGCAAGCAGGATGAGCGCGAAGATAGCAGCGCCGAACCCAAGCGCCAGCAGCGCGACCGCACCGAGTACGGCACCGATGCCAGCGGTCTCAGTCGTAACCAAGCCTGCTTCGGCCGAGAGGCCGTCGCTGCGAGCCGGCGGCAAAAGGTGCATGAAGGCGCCGAGCAGGCCGCGCGAGGCGGCATGCGCGGCAATGAGAGCCCAGAAGACAGGGGCCGGGCCGGCGAATCCAGAGAGCACGCTCCAGCGGATCAGCAGCGAGATGCTGAGTGCGCAGGCGCCGTAGGCACCGATGCGGCTGTCGCGCATGATCTCCAGTTTCCTGTCGCGCGTCTTGCCGCCGCCAAAGCCGTCGGCGACATCCGAAAGCCCGTCTTCATGCAGGCAGCCGGTGGCGAGCAGGATCGCGGCAAGGGTCAACGCTGCAGCAGGGCTCTCGGCTAGGCCTAGCCTCGTGCCGACGGCGTAGACCAGGGCACCGGCCAGAGCGACGGCGAGACCGGCAACGGGTGCAGCCCAGATCGCAGCGGCAAGGCTGCGGCCACGGAAGTCGGCTCTCGGCAGCGGCAGCCGGGTAAAGAAGACGAGGCAAAGCGCGATGTCGTCGAGCAGCTGCCGTTGCGAGGGGATCTGGAGTTTGAGCATGATCTATTCCGAAAACCGGCTACCACTTTTCGGGATCATGCTCTCGCCCCTCGCAATGGCGTGGAAGAAGGTGCCGCTGATATTGCCGCGCTGGTAGCCCGACGCACCAAGCGGATTGCCTTGTCCGTCGGCAAGGTCGGCCAACGGTTCGTCATTGCCGGTCGCAACCATCTGCGCGTAGTGGAATTCGTGGCCGCGGATCAGCGTGCCGTGGCTGCCGAGCGGACACCCAGACCGCAGCCGCGCCTCGCGGTAGCCGAGGTTCATCTTGCGCTTGGCGAAGCTGGTCGAATGGCCTAGCAGGCCGAGCATCCGATGCGTCTCGCCCGATGCGTCCTCGAGCGTCTCGCCGAGCACCATGAAGCCACCGCACTCGCCATGCACCGACCGCGTGGCGGCGAAACGCGCCATGCAGGACCTGAAATTCGCCGCGGCCGCGAGGCGGCCGGCATGAAGCTCGGGATAGCCGCCGGGCAGCCAACAGACATCGCAATTGTCGCCAGGCGCTTCATCGGCGAGCGGCGAGAACGGGACGATCTCGGCGCCGGCCTTGCGCCAATGCGCGGCAACGTGCGGATAGAGGAAGGTGAAGGCGGCGTCCTCGGCGAGTGCAATGCGCTGGCCGGGGGGCGGCAGCGCGTCGCCGAAATTGCCCGGCGCGGGCGTGAATGGCGCCGCCAGCGCCATGATGGCGTCGAGGTCGAGCGAGCGCTCGACCATGTCGGCCAGCCGGTCGAGGTGCGCCATCAGATTCTCATATTCGCCGGCCTGGACGAGGCCGAGATGGCGCTCGGGCAGGTTGAGCGAGGGATCGCGCAAGATAGCGCCGACGACAGGCAGCCCGAGTGCCTCGATGGCATCGCCGCATAGCCGGCGGTGGCGCTCGCTGCCGAGCCGGTTGAGCACGACCCCCGCCATGCGCACATCCGGATCGTAGGTGGCAAAACCCTTGGCGACGGCCGCTGCCGTGGTCGACTGGCCGGAAACGTCGAGCACCAGCAGCACCGGCAGGCCGTAGAGCCGGGCAAGGTCGGCAGCCGAGCCGGACCGTCCTGGAGCAGCCGGAATCCCGTCGAACAGGCCCATGGCGCTTTCGAGAAAGATAAATTCGGCATCCTCGTTCGCTTCACCAGCCAGCGCGTTGAGCAGGGCAGGCGGCATTGCCCAACTGTCGAGATTGACGCCGGACAGGCCGGTGGCTGCGGCGTGGAAGCCGGGATCGATATAGTCCGGGCCGGATTTGGCGCCGCGCACCTTCAGGCCGCGCCGGGCGAGCGCGCGCAGAATGCCGATGGTGACGCTGGTCTTGCCCGAGCCCGAGCGCGGCGCGCCGATGATGATGGCGCGGGTCATGACTCACCCGCCAATGCCGCGCGCATCGCGACGATGCCGCCAACGACGATCAGCGCCGGCGAGGTCAGACCGGCGGCCGCTGCCTCTTCCGCAATGGTGGCGAGCGTGGCGACGACGATCCGTTCCTGCGGTGTGGTCGCAGCGACAATTACTGCGGCGGGCGTCGAAGGCGCCAGCCCGCCCTCAAGCAGCGAGGCGGCGATCAGCGGCAGATTGGCCATGCCCATATAGATGACCACCGGCTGGCCGGTACGGGCGATGGCCGCCCAGTCGAGATCGTCATCGGTGCCGGCGGCGTGACCGGTCGCCAGGATCAGCGCCTTGTTGATGCCGCGCATGGTGCCGGGAATGCCGGTGGCGGCCAGCGCGCTGAGGCCGGACGTCAGGCCAGGCAGGATGTGGAACGGGATGGTTTCCCCGGCCAGCGCCAGCGCCTCTTCGCCGCCACGCCCGAAAATATAGGGATCGCCGCCCTTCAGCCTGACGACGCGCCGGCCCTCGCGCGCCAGCCGGACCAGCAGAGCGGTGATGTCGTCCTGCTTCATCGATGGTTTGCCACCGCGCTTGCCGGCATAGAACAGTTCCGCGCCCTCGGCGACGGCGACGACTTCGGGCGAGACCAGCGCGTCATAAACCAGCGCGTCGCACTGTCCGAGGGCGGCCAGCACTTCCAGCGTCAGGCAGCCGGGATCGCCAGGGCCGGCGCCGGCCAGCCAGACATGTCCGGGCTCCAGCTGGCGCGGCTTGAAGTTCAGCCGGGTGAGCGCCTGCTCGACAGTAGTGTTTCTATTGCTGCCGCTCACGATCCGTCTCGTCCGCGAAAACGCCGCTGGTAGTGGGCGTCGTAAAGTGAACTTTCACTAAAATCTTCCGCCGCCAGCGAGCGGCCGACGAAGATGATCGCCGTGCGTTCCATAGGATCCGCGCCTAGCTGCGCCTCAATGGTCGCCAGCGTGCCGGTCAACACCCGCTCGTCCGGCCAGGAGGCGCGGAAGACGACCGCGACTGGGCAGTCGGCGCCGTAGTAGGGCGTCAGCTCGGCGACGACGCGGTCGACAGCGTGGATGGCGAGGTGGATGGCGAGCGTGGCGCCGGTGCGGCCGAAGCCGGCCAGTGTTTCTCCGGGCGGCATTTTCGAGGCGCGGCCGGAGATGCGGGTCAGCACCAGGCTTTGCGCGACTTCCGGAATGGTCAGCTCGCGGCGCAGCGCGGCGGCCGCGGCGGCAAAAGACGGCACGCCCGGCGTCAGCGTGTAAGGGATGCCGTGCTTTCCCAGCCGGCGGATCTGCTCGGCAACGGCGCTCCACACGGAAAGGTCGCCTGAATGGAGGCGGGTGACATCATGGCCGGCCGCGTGGGCTGCCAGATATTCGGCCTCGATCTCGTCGAGTGACATCGGCGCGGTGTCGATCAACATCGTTCCGGGCGCGCAGTGCTGCAACAGCTCCGGCGCGACGATCGATCCGGCATAGAGGCAGACGGGACAACTGCCGAGCAGACGGCTCCCGCGCAAGGTGATCAGATCGGCGGCACCCGGGCCGGCGCCGATGAAATGGACGGTCATACCGCATCTCCGCTGATGGCGATGGCGCAGGTGACAGCACCGAGCACGGTGCGTGGTCCGAGCAGTTTTGCGCCTTTGCCGGCGGCGGCAAGCGCGGAGGCTTCGGAAACCGACGGCGTGCCGGCGTGCTCCTGTGATAGGTTGGAGTGGCTGGTTGTAGATGCAGCTTTGAGTTCGTCCTGCTCGACAACGATTACCGGAAGGCGGAGTTCGCGTCCGGCGGCGAAGATTGCCGCTTCATCCTGCTTGAGAGACGCGGTCGCGAGCGCCGAAAGCGCGGGCAGGGCAAGCCCGTGCGCCTCCAGCGCGGTTTCTACCGCAGCAAGCACGTCGCGTGCGCTGACGCCTTTGCGGCTGCCGATGCCCGCGACCATCATGGCTTCACCCAGCTCCATTGGGTGACCGGCATAGCCGGCCGCCAAGCCTGCATCGAACCGACCGGCGAAGCACGGGATATGGCGATGCGGGTGAGCTCGCCGCCGAGCGCAGCGTGACGGGAAAGCAGCAGTGCCTCCATCTCCAGCGTCACCGCGTTGGCGACGAGGCGGCCGCCGGCGGGTAAGGCATCGATGGCTCTTTCCAGCACGCCGGCATCGCTGCCGCCGCCGCCGATGAAGATCGCCGCCGGCGTTTCCAGTCCGGCAAGAGCTTGCGGTGCCGAACCTTCAACGACGGCGAGACCGGGAACGCCGCAGGCCGCGGCGTTGTGTCGGATGCGCGCGGCGCGGGCCGGATCGGCTTCGACGGCGATGGCGCGCATGGAGGGATGCGCGAGCATCCATTCGACGCCGATGGAGCCGGAGCCGGCGCCAATGTCCCACAGCAGTTCGCCGCGCCTTGGCGCGAGAGCGGACAGGGTGACGGCGCGCACTTCGCGCTTGGTGATCTGGCCGTCGTGCTCGAACAAATGATCGGCAAGGCCCGATGTCAGCGGCAGGACGCGTGCTTGCGGGGTCGAATCAACTTCGATTGCGAGCACGTTGAGTGGGTTGATCTTTTCGAGGTCGAAAGCGCCGGCGTTCGCCGAGCGCAGCCTTTCGTTCTGCCCACCCAGCGCCTCCAGAACCGTCAACCGCGAGGCGCCGAAGCCGAGTTCGGTCATGAGACGGGCAATCGCTTCCGGTGCATCGCTATCCGAGGTCAGCGCCAGAATGCGGGTGCAAGGATGCAGCAACGGCCGGATCAGGTCGAGCGGGCGGCCATGCAGCGAAATGGTCTCGACGTCCTGTAGCGCCCAGCCCAAGCGTGAGGCGGCCAGCGAGAAGGCCGAGGGCGCGGGGATCACCCGCATATCCTCCGCCGCGACCTTGCGGGCGAGGGTGACGCCGACACCGTGGTAGAAGGGATCGCCGGAGGCCAGCACGCAGACGCGTCTGCCGGAGAGCGCCAGCACGTCGCGCATTTCGGCATCGAAAGGCGTCGGCCAGGCGCGCGCTTCACCTTTGGCGAGCGATGCGACGAGGGCCAGGTGGCGCTTGCCGCCGAAAACGAATTCGGCACCCGCGATCAACTGCTTGGCCTCGTCGCCGAGACCCGCTACACCGTCCTCGCCGATGCCGATGATCGTGAGCCATTTTGGAGTGAGCACGGCGGCGCGCGGACCTTCAGCAGGCATGATGACCCACCGCATTCTGATCCTCGGCGGAACCACCGAAGCCCGGCAGGTGGCCGGAATACTCTCGGTGCGCTCCGATCTCGCGATTACGCTGTCGCTGGCCGGCCGCACTGAAAACCCGGCCGCGCAAGGCGTGCCGGTGCGGGTTGGCGGCTTTGGTGGCGTCGACGGGCTGGCGTTGTATCTCCACGAGACGGACGTCGACCTGCTGATCGACGCCACGCATCCCTATGCGGCGCAGATCTCCGCCAATGCGGCGGAAGCAGCGCGCCGATCCGGCGTGCCGATCGTTGCGCTCAAGCGCCCAGGCTGGGAGCCTGCCGAAGGTGACCAGTGGACGCTGGTCGACGGTGTTACCAGCTCGGTGACGGCGCTGGGATCGGCGCAGCGCCGCGTGTTCCTGGCGCTCGGACGGCAGGAGATCACTGCCTTCGAGGCTGCACCCCAGCACCACTATCTCATCCGTAGCGTCGATCCGGTCGAACCAAGACTTACTGTGCCCGACGCGACCTATCTCTTGGCGCGCGGGCCGTTCCAGGAGCCGGACGAACACTCGCTGCTTCAAGAGCACCGCATCGATGTCGTCGTTTCCAAAAACAGCGGCGGCGAAGCGACCTACGGCAAGATCGCCGCAGCGCGGGCGCTCGGCATCGAGGTGGTCATGATCCGCAGGCCGGCGTTGCCGGACGTCACGTCGGCTGAGACTGTCGAATCTCTTGCCGCGATGGTCGATCATTTTCTGGTCGGTCATGTTCTTGGGCCCGCTGCCGACCGCGGCGTGTAGACCAGCGCTGGTTTTTCACCGCGCTTGATGATCCGGGTTTCCGGTGAACCGATGATGATGCAGGTGGCCATGTCGGCATTTTGCGCATCGGCTTCCGCCAGCAAGAAAACTTCGATGCGCTCGTCGGGACGGCCGGCGGCGCGACCGAAGATCACCGGCGTGGTGCCCGGCAGGATCGCGGCAAGGCATTCGAAGGCGCGGCCGAGTTGCCAGGGGCGCGCCTTGCTGATCGGATTGTAGAGCGCGATGACGAAGCCGGCGCCCGCCGCGGCCAGCAGGCGCAGCTCGATCAAATCCCACGGCTTCAGATTGTCTGACAGCGAGATGGCGCAGAAATCATGGCCGAGCGGCGCGCCGATGCGGGCGGCGACGGCGAGCATGGCGGTGATGCCAGGCACGATGGCGATGTCGACCGCGCGCCACTCGACCGGCCCCGCCTCGATCGCCTCGCAGACGGCCGCCGCCATGGCGAAGACGCCGGGATCGCCGCCCGATACGACCGCGACATTGTGGCCTTCCGCAGCCTTCAGCAGCGCGTCCCTGGAGCGCGCTAGCTCCTCGCGATTGTCGGAAGCGACGCGAATCTGGTCGGGACGCAGATCAAGCCGGTCAAGATAAGGCTTGTAGCCGTAGAAGAATTTCGCCTCGGCGACGGCCCGGTTCGCTTCCGGCGTCACCTGGTCGGCGTTGCCAGGCCCCAGGCCGATGACGGTCAGGCGGCCGCTCATGCTTCGGCTCCCAATGCGCTTGGCCGCCCCGACCAGCCGGCGACCAGCACGATGGCGAAATAAGGCGCCTGGTCGTCCTTTTTGTCGGCAAGCCGCATCGAGACGCCGCCCGGCATGGTGCCGCGCTCGACATAGATGGCCCGCGGCAGCTTGTCGGTCGCCTCCAGCGCACGCCTGATCTTGGGCAAGTTGCGGCCGACCTTCATGATTACGGCGGCATCGGTGTCGGCGAGGCGGCGCGTCAGCTCGAATTCGCTCATCGTGCCCGGCAACACAGTCAGCACGTCGTCGCCCTGGACGATCGGTAGGCCGGTCGCCGACCAGCAGCCGGACATGGCGGTGACGCCGGGAATGACTTCGGTCGGAAAGCGATGCGCCAGCCTGACATGCAGATGCATGTAGGAGCCGTAGAAAAGCGGGTCGCCTTCCGAGAGCACCGCAACCATCCTGCCGGCGCTGAGGTGCTCGGCAACCTTTTCGGCCGACTGCTCGTAGAAATCCGTGATCTGCGAGCGGTAGTCGCCATGATCCTTGGCGATCTCGGTGGTCACCGGATAGAGCAGCGGCAACTCTATCAAATCAGGGCGAAAATGGGTTCCGACGATGGCACGCGCGTTGCTGTTGTTGCCGCGCTTGGCGAAATGCGCAACGAC
Organism: Mesorhizobium sp. M1403; assembly: GCF_040317695.1. Taxonomy (NCBI): domain Bacteria; kingdom Pseudomonadati; phylum Pseudomonadota; class Alphaproteobacteria; order Hyphomicrobiales; family Phyllobacteriaceae; genus Mesorhizobium; species Mesorhizobium sp. M1403. The sequence continues at coordinate 109,363 of NZ_JAMYKY010000001.1, forward strand.
ATCGGCCTCAGCCAGCGCGCGCACTGCCTTCAGCGTCAAGAGTTCTGGGTCGCCAGGACCGGTGCCAACGCCGACCAGCCGACCTCTTGCGATCGCATTCATAGGCCCAGCCTCGCCAGTGCGTTAAGTGCGGCGGCGGTCATGGCGCTGCCGCCCAGCCGGCCGCGCACGATGGCGTAAGGCACGCCATAGGAATTTTCGGCCAGCGCATCCTTCGATTCGGCGGCACCGACAAACCCGACCGGCATGCCGATGATCGCCGCCGGCTTCGGCGCACCATCGCGCAGCTTTTCCAGCAGATAAAACAGGGCGGTCGGCGCATTGCCGATGGCGACGACCGAACCGGCCATGCGCTCGCCCCACAGATCGATCGCCGCGGCCGAGCGGGTGTTGCCGATTTTTCTCGCGATGTCGGCGGTCCACGGATCGCGCAGCGTGCAGATCACTTCGTTGCCGGCCGGCAGCCGGGCGCGCGTGACGCCATGCGAGACCATCTGTGCGTCGCAGAAGATCGGCGCGCCGGCGCTCAGCGCTGTGCGCGCAGCGGCGACGAAATCGCGTGAGAAAACGAAATGCCGCGCAGCCTCGACCTGGCCGCATGCATGGATCATGCGGATAGCGACGTCGGCCTCGGCTTCGGAAAAGCGCGACAGGTCGGCCTCGGCGCGGATGATGGCGAAGGAGCGCTCATAGATCGCCGTGCCATCATGAATATAGTCGTAGGTGATGGGGTTCTGGGCGGGCATGCTCATTCCTGTCGGTAAGCTTTGACGACGCCGGCCGTGCCAAGCCTTGCAAGGCAGGCCGCGGCAGTCTGGCCTCGGAGTCGTTTTCTGCGGATTGCCGCTGCAATGCCGCCGATGCCGCGCGAGGCGTCATCGCCCGGCCTGTATCCGGCAGGAAGCATCTTAGCCGTCCCGTCCACGACAAGTCCGGCTCCGTTTTCGCTACCGACCAATGTCAGCGCCGCCGGACCGGGATGGGCGCAGCCCTTGGCGCAGCCGGAGATGTGCAGCGTCAAGGAAGAATCGAAGATGTCGCGGTTTTCCACGGCGATGGTCTCGGCGATTTCGCGCGTCGCGATGCGGCCGGAGGCACAGGCGGGAGCACCCGGGCAAGCGGCGATCCTGGTGCGCGGGTCGGCGGCGTCGGTGACGAAGCCGAGGGTTGCGGCGGCTTGGTGGAGCGGCGGGCAGGCCGCTGGCGCGAGGTCGAGGAAAACCAGCGCGCGGCCCGGCGCCAGGCGGATTTCGGTGGCGCCAAGGGCCAGCGCGCTCTGCGCGAGAGCGATGATCTGGTTCGCCGGCATGCTGCCGAAGGGTAGGCCGATGCCGAGGGCGGTTCCGGCTGCAGCCAAGTCGAAAACTCCGATGGGCCGGCGATCCTTCGCGCCCCCCTCTGTCCTGCCGGACATCTCCCCCACTTGGGGGGAGATCGGCAGCTTCGCCGGTGGCTCACTCTTAGCATGCTTATCGATTGGCGAAAGCTGAGATGAGGGCGCAATCTCCCCCCAAGTGGGGGAGATGTCCGGCAGGACAGAGGGGGGCGCCAAGGATCGCCAATTTGCCAGAGATCTCAGCTGTCTTTCTGTCAAATCCCGCGCATGGGCATCGCGCCCCTTTTCGGCAACCATCCTTAGGATCGCAACGGCGATGTCGCAGGCCGCATCTTCCTCGGCCATGACGAGTAGCGTCGCAGTCTGACCGCCGCCGGCGATAGCCACCTGCCATTGCGTCCCCGCATCGGTCCGCACCGCAGCCAGCCTGGCATCGGCCGTCACTGCATCCAAGGTCAGCTGTCCGCCACCGTCGACAATCACCGAGACCTTCGGGCCAAGACGCTGCGTGACGCCGGCGTCCTCGATTGCCGCCCGAATCCGCTCCGCTAGCGGGCGCGGATCGGCGATTTCCTGCGGGTCGAGCCCGGCCAGCGGACCAGTCTCGACCGGCACGCCGGTGCGAACGGCAATACCCAGCGCATCGACCTCCATCGCCAGCAGCCGGGCGCTTTCGGGCGTCAGGCCGCGTATCTGCAAGCTGCCGCGGGCGGTCACTTCCATAATGCCGTTGCCGTGGCGCAGGGCGGATTCGCAGAGTCCGATCAACGACTTCGGCAACAGTCCTCCAGCGACCGGATTGAGCCGCACCAGCAGCCCGTCGCCGGTTTGCATCGGTGCCGACAAAGCAGGGCAGGCGCCGCGTCGGGAGAAAGCGTTCATGCCGCCACCCCAAGCGCCTGGGCTTCGGCAATCAGTGCGGCGAGATCGTCATCGATCGAATTGCGCAGCGGATGCCACAGACCGCGCCGTCGTGCCGACATGAAACGTTCGGCCATGACCTTCGCCGCCGACGGGTTCTCGCGCAGGATGAAGGCGCGGACAACGGGGTCGCCGAGATAGGCGTCGTGCACGGCCTCGATCAGCGCGCCAGATATGGCATGAGTGGTCTCGGCAAAGCCGACAAGCCGGTCGACCGTCTCGACGAATTCCGAGGCGCCGCGCGGCCCGTGGCGCATCTGGCCGGCAATGAAGCGCGGATTGACGGCGCGTGCCCGTACGACGCGGGATACGGCGTCACCAACCGAGCGTGGCTTGGGCTTTTGCGGATCCGTGGTGTCGAGCACGATCACGTCAGCGTTTTTGCCGAGCGCAGCAAGCGCTGCCGAAAAGCCGCCGATAAAGGCGACGTCGGCCGAGCCTTCGAGGATGTCGCGGCCGGGATCGTCGCCGGTATGAACCAGAAGGTCGGCCTCAGCGATGCGGCCCTCAAAAGCGCCGGGCGCCGAAATGCCTTCGCCCTCGGCGCCGCCATAGGCATGCGAGGTGGCGGCGAGATAGGCGCGGCCGATCTCTTCGCGCGCGGCCCAGTCGCCGCTTGATAGCAAGTCCTCGATGCCGGCGCCGTAAGTGCCGGGCGAGGTGCCGAATATGCGCGGGCTGATCTTGCCGTCTGCACGGGTTCTCGCCGCCAGCGGGTTTTCCGAATCGTCCTCGTCGCGGGTCGCGACGGCGTTGGCGGCGGCATCGATCAGCGCGATCTGGGTTGGGAACATGTCGCGGAACAGGCCGGATATGCGCCAGGTGACGTCGACGCGCGGGCGGCCGAGCGTTGCCGGCGGCAGCACCTCGATGCCGGTGATGCGGCCGGTGGCGGAATCCCATTGCGGCCGGCAGCCCATCAGCGCCAGGCCTTGCGCGATCTCCTCACCGCCGGTGCGCAGCGAGGCCGAGCCCCAGAGGTCGATGACCAGCGAGCGCGGCCAGTCGCCATGCGATTGCATGTAGCTGCGGACGACTTCTTCCGCTGCCACCTTGCCCAGATCATAGGCGGTCGGCGTCGGCATGGTGCGTGGGTCGGCGGTAAACAAATTGCGGCCGGTGGGCAGCACATCGCGCCGGCCACGCGCCGGTGCACCGGCCGGACCGGCGGCGACATGGCGGCCGTCGAGGGCCGCGATGAGTGCTACTTTCTCGGCTGCCGCACTCTGCTCGCGCAAAGGGTCGGTTTCGCCCTCAGGCGAGCGACCGTAGATATGCAGGCCGTCCTTGATGGCGAAATCCTTGAGATCGCAGAGCCAGGCGTCGATGCGGCGCAAGGCTTCGTCGGCTGCGTCGGTCCTGGCGACGCCGGCCTCTGAGGCGAGGCCGGTCTTTTCCGCAGTCTCGACGATCAGCTTCGCCAGGCGGTCGCGGCGGCGGCGGTCGAGCCCGTCGGCCTGGGCATATTCGTCGACCAGTCGCTCGAGTTTATGCTGCTCTTCGTCCAGCCCGGCGCCGGTCAGCGGCGGCGGCAGATGGCCAAGCGTGACGGCGGCAATGCGTCGCTTGGCTTGTGCTGCCTCGCCGGGGTTGGAGACGATGAAAGGATAAATGACGGGCAGGGGGCCGGTGACGATTTCGGGAAAGCAGTTTTCGCTGAGCGCCACGGTCTTGCCGGGCAGCCACTCCAGCGTGCCGTGGGCGCCGACATGGACAATTGCATGGATGCCGAGCGACTTACGCAGCCACAAGCCAAAGGCGATCAGTGCATGGCGCGGCGGCAATGTCGGGTCGTGATAATCGGCACGGCGGTTGACTGAGCGCCCGCGATCAGGGGCGAGGGCTACGGTGATATTGCCGAAGGTGGCGGCGCGGAAGGGGAATTTTGCGGTGGTGGGCGCTTGGACACCCCCCTCTGCCCTGCCGGACATCTCCCCTTCAAGGGGGGAGATTGGCAGTTCGGCTGCCGGCTCTCCCTTAACGCCCTTGGTAGTTGGCGAAAGCAGAGACAACAGCGCAATCTCCCCCCTTGAAGGGGAGATGTCCGGCAGCACAGAGGGGGGTGCCTCGCGCGAACCTGTCTCATCATCCGTATTCCCCCATGCGGCCTCCACCGCAGCGATGGCCGCCGGCGGCAATTCCTTCGAGAAGGTCAGATAATCCTGCAAAGCCAGTCCCTGGTCGGCTGGCTCCAGCACCTCCAGCAACTGACGCGGCGTTTGCGGAATCCCTTCAACGGCGTAGCCCTGTTCGCTCAGGTCGTGCAGCATCGCCAGCACGCTGGACGGCACGTCGAGACCGACGGCATAGCCGGTGCGGCCGGGCGCGCTCGGATAGTCGGGGATCAGGATGGCGAGCTTGCGCTCCGCACGCGGCGTCCGCTGCAGACGCACGAAGGCCTCGATACGGTTCGCGACCTGCGCCACGCGGTCAGGCTCTGGCCGGTTGGCGAAGGCGCGGAAGGCCAATGCCGGATCGATCTCGCTTTCGCTCTTGAAGGAAATGGCGCCGGCCAGGATGCGGCCGTCGAGCTCGGGCAGGACGACATGCATGGCAAGGTCGGCGGGCGCCAGGCCGCGCTGGTTGTTCTGCCAGATGTCGCGGCGGGTGGTCGCGACGACGACCTGGAACACCGGCACTCCGGCGCGGTCGAACAGCGTCTCGACGCCGGGTTCGGCGCCCGAGGCGAAAGCTGTGGCGGTGATGATGGCGGCAGGGTTCAGCGCGGCAAACGCGGTTTCGACAAAGGCGAGCGATGCCGCGTCCTTGAGGCTGGAGACGAAGATGGGGACCGGCGCTATGCCACGCTGCCCGAGCGCCTCGACAAGCGCATCGATGGGCGCGACATCGGCGGCGAGCAGCATCGAGCGGTAGAACAGGATGGGGATGATGGGGGCGGGTTCGGCGGACGGTAGGTTTAGGCTGCGTTCCGTCGCGCCCCCCTCTGTCCTGCCGGACATCTCCCCCACAAGGGGGGAGATCGCCTGGTCATCGTCGCCTTCGTCAATGTTCGATGTTGCAGAAGTCGCGAGACGGTCAGTGACAGCCGATCTCCCCCCTTGTGGGGGAGATGTCCGGCAGGACAGAGGGGGGCGCGAAGGAATGCCGACGCTTGATAAGTCCATTCTTTCTATAACGCCGCGTCCCGGCTCGTAAAATCCCGCCTTTGGCACGCTGACAGGTTCAGCGACCGCCGCACCCGATCCGGCGAGACTTGCCAACCTCTGCACCAGCGCCGTCATATTCGCCGGGCCACCTTCGCGGAAATAGTCGAGCAGACCATCAAGTTCCTGGCGCGGCAGCGTCGAGCCTTCGATCAGCCGCAAATCCTCGTCGTGGCTCTCGCCCGGTAGGAGCGCCAGCTTAATACCGCGATTTCGCGCGACAACGGCAAGCTGGTCGCAGCCGTAGCGCCACCAGTCGTAACCGCCGAGGATGCGGACCAGGACGACCTTGGCGTGGCGGGCGACGCTGTCGATCCAGAGGTCGACGGACATCGGGTGGCGCAGGTCGCGCAAGGCGGCGAGCCGCATCGACGGCAGGCGGTCCGCATCTGCCTTCCACGCCGCCGCCAGCCCGGCGAGGTCGCTGTCGGTGAAGGACAGCGCCACGACATCCGCAGGCGTTTGCCTGAGATCGACAGGCTCGGCGAGATCGTCGAGCGAGGCGGATGTGGTGGTGAGGATGTGCATCGCGGCTCGTACCTGGGATCAGCCGGCGAGGATACGCTCGATCGCCGGGCGGTTCAGCCCTTTCAGGCCGATGACGACGAGGCGCGAGCGGCGATCGTCTTCAGCGGTCCAGGCGCGGTCGTAATAGTGGTTGACGCGCGGACCGACGGCCTGCAGCAAGAGCCGCATCGGCTTGCCGCCGACGTCGACGAAACCCTTGACGCGCAATACGTTTTCTTCCTCCGCCGCCGTGGCGACGCGTTGTGCCAGCTCGTCCGGGTTGGACACCGACGCAATGTCGATGACGAACGAGTCAAAGTCGTCATGTTCGTGGTCGAGCTCGTCGTCGTGATGGGTCTTGCGGTTCTCGATGTCGTCCTCGACGGCGAGACCAAGGCCGAGCAGCACCGACGGATCGACCTTGCCTTGCGAGGTCGGCACGATCTTCACCGCCCGCGCAACATGCTTGCCGATGACGGCATTGGCGCGCGCCGCGCCGGCTGCGTCCAGCAGGTCGCTCTTCGACAGGATGATCAGGTCGGCACAAGCGAGCTGGTCTTCGAACACCTCCTCGACAGGATCGTCATGGTCGAGCGTCTCGTCCTGCGCGCGCTGCGCCTGCAGGGCGTCCATGTCGTTGGCAACGCGGCCATCAGCCAGCGCCGGCCCGTCGACGACGGCGATGACGCCATCGACCGTGACGCGGCTTTTCACCGACGGCCACTGGAAGGCCTGGACCAGCGGCTTGGGCAGGGCCAGCCCGGACGTCTCGATCAGGATGTAGTCGACCTTCGGCGTCAGCGACAGGATCTGGTCGAGCGCGGGGACAAAGTCGTCGGCGACAGTGCAGCAGATGCAGCCATTGGCCAGCTCGACGATGTTTTCCTCGGGGCAAGTGTCGATGCCGCAGCCCTTCAGGATCTCGCCGTCGATGCCGATATCGCCGAACTCGTTGACGATGATGGCCAGGCGCTTGCCTTTGGCGTTTTCGAGCAAATGGCGGATCAGCGTCGTCTTGCCGGCGCCGAGAAAGCCGGTGACGACGGTGCAGGGGACGCGCGAAACGTTGGCGGCCGAATCTGGGGAAGTCATATCAAGTCCTTCAAAAGGTCGAGGGGAGGGATGCGGGCAACCAAGCCGCGCTTCAGGCAATCGGGACGGCCGCGCCACGGAATGAGGCCGTCCGTCGAAGTAGCGAACAGCTTTGCCCCCGTCACCAGATCGGTGCCGCTGGTCGTGGTCAGGTCGCCGAAGACATAGCTCCAGCAGCCGTCGCGCAGCATCGCGGCGCTGAGCCGGCGCTTGCAATTGCCGAGGCATTCGACGGTGCGGATTTTAATGTTTTCGCTGGAAGCGGCGCGGCGCGTGTCCTCGGCGAGCAGTTCGCCGGCGCGGGGATGAGCGTCCGAACCGGTCTCGTCACGGCAGGACGAGCAGACGATGACGGTGACGCCGGCCGGGGAATCACCATGGCCGGACAATAAATCCGCTGTCTCAGCCGGAAAACTGCTGTCGCGTTCCAAATCAGGCTCCTTGCCCGGAAAACCCGCCAGGCGATCGGATTCTTATGTCCTAGACGGCAGGTCTCCTGGCTCGCGGGTCATCGCCTGGGTGCCGCCTTCCCGGGAATATCCCAGTGGTTTTCGGCCTTGGCTCGTCGCTTACAGTTGCGGGGACAGCCGCGGATTTGAAATCGAGATTTCGCACCGCATTCCCTCTTGGCCCTTGCCGTTGCGGGCAGGGGACCGTCTGGAACGGATTTAGGCTTGTGAAGGCAGTCGTGTCAACGCACGTCTATGACGCGGCGATATCTGCGAGCGGCTGGCCGAGGTCGCCGGCAGCCGTCACCTCGATGCGCTCGAGCCCGAGCCAACCCTGCATCTGCTTCAATTCCTCGAAAAGGGCGGCGGCAGTTTGCGGCGGGGCGCCGGGCTCCGAATAGGCGGCATGGACGCGCAATACGCCGGCCGGGCGGTCGGCCCTGAGGTCGACGCGCCCGACGATGCTGTCGCCGAGCAGGAACGGCAGCACATAATAGCCATACTGGCGCTTTTCGGCCGGCGTGTAGATCTCGATGCGGTAGTGGAAGTCGAACAACCGCTCGGTGCGCGACCGCTCGAAGACGACGGGATCGAACGGCGCAAGCAAGGCGCGCGCCTCGATCCTGCGCGGCAAACGGGCGTCCTTGTGGAGATAGGCTGTTTTGCTCCAGCCTTCGACGCTCACCGGCAACAGGTCGCCAGCCTCGACCAGTTCCTCGATGCGGCCCTTGATGTCGGCGGGCGAGAGGCGGAAATAGTCGCGCAGATCGCCCGCCGTGGCGACGCCATGGGCGCGGGCGGAGATGCGCAGCAGTTCGCGGTGGGCGTCCGCGGGGGACGGAACTGGCAAAGCGAGTACCGTTGGCGGCAGCACGCGCTCCGGCAGATCGTAGAACCGCTCGAAACCACGCCGGTGCGCCGTGGTGATGCGGCCCGCCCAGAACAGCCATTCGAAGGCATGCTTGGCATGGCTCCAGCCCCACCAGCCGCCCGAGCCCTTCTGGCCTTCGAAAGCCGACGCCGCGATCGGGCCTCGTTCAGCGACCTCGCGATAGATGTCCTCAATGTAGGCGGCGTGCTCGCGGCCCCATTTTGCCAGTCCGCTGTACATTTCCTCGCCGCGCTCGGCCCGCTGCATGCGCCAGCGCATCAGCGGATAGGTCTCGACGGGCAGGAACGAGGCTTCATGCGCCCAATATTCGAAGACCATGCGCTTGTGTGTCACCGCGGCGTCGTCGAGCAGCGCCAGCTTGTAGGGGCCAAGCCGCGAATAGAGCGGCATATAATGGGCGCGAACCACGGCGCTGACGGAATCGATCTGCAGCAGGCCGGTACGGGCAAGCACCCGGGCCAGATGCCGGCGGTCAGGCGTGCCGCTGGGGCGCGGGTCATTGAATCCCTGTGCCGCAAGCGCAATGCGACGGGCCAGGGCAAGCGAGATTTTTTCCTTCATGAAGGCGGTATCCGGACGATGTTAGACAGAGAAAATGACCTGCGATTCCGCCCCATGCTAGCAAGGTTTTGGCGGCATCTATGTCAGGAGAGAAAAGTGGAGTGAAAAGTGAAGGAAATCAAACAGGAGCGGATCGGACCAGTTTTCCCGGATATGCCGTCCAGCACCGCGATTTGAACAAGGTTTGACTTGCTTCGCCGAAAGCGCTGCGCTAACCCTCGCCGCGTTGCAGCATAGAGCCCCCTTAAAACGGTTCAGTGGTTAATCTGTCACGCTTCCGCAAGTGGGTCCGGTGCTGTAATCAGAGTGGATTGGCCGCCAACGGAAAACTGCAGCATGAACGCACTTTTAGGTTCGTACCTGCCCATCGTCCTGTTCATCGGCGTGGCGCTGGTCGTCGGCCTGGCGCTGCTCGCCGCACCGTTCCTGGTGGCTTACCGCAACCCCGATCCGGAAAAGCTTTCCGCCTATGAGTGCGGCTTCAACTCGTTCGACGACGCTCGCATGAAGTTCGACATCCGCTTCTACCTGGTGTCGATCCTGTTCATCATCTTCGATCTGGAAGTGGCCTTCCTGTTTCCGTGGGCAGTGTCGTTCAGTCAGATCGGCATGCTCGGTTTCTGGTCGATGATGGTGTTTTTGGCGGTGCTGACCATCGGCTTTGCCTATGAATGGAAAAAAGGAGCGCTGGAATGGGATTGAACGACAGTTCCGGCACGCTCGTCGCGCCGAAGCCCAAGGGTCTCATCGACCCCAACACCGGCCGGCCGGTGGGGGAAGATGACCCATTCTTCCTGGAGATCAACAACGAGCTCGCCGACAAGGGCTTTCTCGTCACCTCGACCGAGGCGCTGATCACCTGGGCGCGCAGCGGCTCGCTGATGTTCATGACGTTTGGCCTCGCCTGCTGCGCCGTCGAGATGATCCATACGTCGATGCCACGCTACGACTCGGAGAGGTTCGGTGTCGCGCCGCGCGCGTCTCCTCGCCAGTCCGACATCATGATCGTTGCCGGCACGCTGACCAACAAGATGGCGCCGGCGCTGCGCAAGGTCTACGACCAGATGCCGGAGCCGCGCTACGTCATCTCGATGGGCTCCTGTGCCAATGGCGGCGGCTATTATCATTATTCCTATTCGGTGGTGCGCGGCTGCGACCGCATCGTGCCGGTCGACATCTACGTGCCCGGCTGCCCACCGAGCGCTGAAGCGCTGCTCTACGGCATCCTTCTGCTGCAGAAGAAGATCCGCCGCACCGGCACGATCGAACGGTGAGCGGCATGACCCAGGCGTTGAATGACCTCTCGACCTATCTTGGCGAGAAGCTGACCGGCCGGATCGGCGAAGCGGTGCTCGCCTATGGCGAACTCACTATCTCGGTCGAGCCGCGCGACCTGATCGAGGTGGTGACCTTCCTGCGCGACGACCCGAAATGCCAGTTCATTTCGATCATCGACGTTTGCGGCGCAGATTATCCGTCGCGGGCAAAGCGCTTCGACGTGGTCTATCACCTGCTGTCGCCGAGGCAGAATATCCGCATCCGCATCAAGGTCCAGGCCGACGAAGAGACGCTGGTGCCGTCGATCACCGGCATATATCCCGGCGCGGACTGGTTCGAGCGCGAGACCTACGACCTCTATGGCGTGCTGTTTTCGGGCCATCCCGATCTGCGCCGGATCCTGACCGACTACGGCTTCGAGGGCCATCCGCTGCGCAAGGACTTTCCGCTGACCGGCTTCGTCGAGGTGCGCTACGACGACGAAGCCAAGCGCGTCATCTACGAGCCGGTCGAGCTCAAGCAGGAATTCCGCAATTTCGATTTTCTGTCTCCGTGGGAAGGTACGGATTACGTGCTTCCGGGAGATGAGAAGGCAAAGCAGTAAATGGCTGAAACCTCCGTTCGCAACTTCAATATCAATTTCGGCCCGCAACACCCTGCTGCGCATGGCGTTTTGCGCCTTGTGCTGGAGCTTGACGGAGAAGTCGTCGATCGCGTCGATCCGCATATCGGGCTTTTGCATCGCGGCACGGAAAAGCTGATCGAGCACAAGACTTATCTGCAGGCCGTGCCCTATCTCGACCGGCTCGACTATTGCGCGCCGATGAACCAGGAGCATGCCTTTGCGCTCGCCGCCGAGCGGCTGCTCGGTATCGAGGTGCCGAAGCGCGGGCAGCTTATTCGAGTTCTCTACTCCGAGATCGGCCGCATTATGTCGCACATCCTCAATGTGACGACGCAGGCGATGGATGTCGGCGCGCTGACGCCGCCGCTCTGGGGTTTTGTCGAGCGCGAAAAGCTGATGGTGTTCTATGAGCGCGCCTCGGGCTCGCGCATGCACGCGGCCTATTTCCGGCCGGGCGGCGTCCACCAGGACCTGCCGCAGAAGCTGATCGAGGACATCGGCAAGTGGATCGACCCGTTCCTGAAGTCGGTCGACGACCTCGACGCGCTTTTGACCGGCAACCGCATCTTCAAGCAGCGCAATGTCGACATCGCTACCGTCTCCCTGGCCGACGCTTGGGCCTGGGGCTTTTCCGGCGTCATGGTGCGCGGCTCGGGTGCGCCGTGGGATCTGCGCAAATCGCAGCCCTACGAATGCTATGCCGAGCTGGACTTCGACATTCCGATCGGCAAGAACGGCGACTGCTTCGACCGTTATCTGGTGCGTATGGAAGAGATGCGGCAGTCGGCGAAAATCATGCGCCAGTGCGTCGACCTGTTGCTCGGTAAGGAGGGCAGCGGGCCGGTGTCTAACCTCGACGGCAAGGTGGTGCCGCCGAAGCGCGCGGCGATGAAGCGCTCGATGGAAGCGCTGATCCATCACTTCAAGCTCTACACCGAAGGCTACCGCGTTCCGGCCGGCGAGGTCTATGCCGCGGTCGAGGCGCCGAAGGGCGAGTTCGGTGTCTATCTCGTCTCCGACGGCACCAACAAGCCCTACCGCTGCAAGCTGCGCGCCCCCGGCTTTGCGCATCTGCAAGCGATGGACTTTTTGTGCCGCGGCCACATGTTGGCCGACGTCACCGCCGTTCTCGGCTCCCTCGACATCGTGTTTGGTGAGGTCGATCGGTGAATCGCATTCTGAGCCTCACGTTAATCGTCATTGCTGTCGCAATGCACCCTGCATATGCAATCGAGTGCGGAGCGTCTATCGATGCTTCCGATCTTGTGAAGCAGCACTTCAAGCTGAGCTACGTCACGCTTGGCATGCAAGAAAGTGCGACAGCAGAATCCGCCGATGTCGATGCTTTCTATTTCAAGAGAGATACATGCGAGTGTAGCGTCGCAGCGCCGGATGGCGCGAGTTTCTCTAAGGCGGAGGTATCGGCAGCCGCTTCCGGCAAAACAGGGTTCGCGCGGCTTGTTGCTCGCTTGGCTGGTAAATCCGGCGTTTGCCCGCCTGTCATGACAAATTCGCCGACTTTCCAATGTTTCGACGGTACGGCGAAACTTTGTAAGGAGGCCGCAGCAAGATGACGAACCTATACGTCTTTGGTGAGGTCGATCGCTAAATGTCAGTCCGCCGTCTCGCAGAAGCCAGCCTCCAGCCAGCCTCCTTCGCCTTCAACCGGGCGAATGCGGCAGCGGCGAAGCAGTGGATCAAGAAATATCCGAAGGGGCGCGAGCAATCCGCGATCATCCCCTTGCTGATGCTGGCGCAGGAGCAGGAAGGCTGGGTGACCAAGGCGGCGATCGAGACGATCTCCGACATGCTCGGCATGCCCTATATTCGCGGGCTAGAAGTCGCCACCTTCTATACGCAATACCAGCTCAATCCGGTCGGCACCCGCGCGCATGTCCAGGTCTGCGGCACCACGCCCTGCATGCTGCGCGGCTCGGAATCGCTGATGGATGTGTGCCGCTCGAAGATCCATCACGACCAGTTCCACACCAACGACAAGGGCACGCTGTCGTGGGAGGAGGTCGAATGCCTCGGCGCCTGCGTCAACGCACCGATGGTTATGGTCTTCAAGGACACATACGAGGATTTGACGCCGGAGCGGCTTGCCGAGATCATCGACCTCTATGACGCCGGCAAGGGTGCTTCGGTGACGCCAGGACCGCAAAACGGCCGCGTCACCTCAGAGCCGGCCAGTGGCCTGACGACCCTCAAGAGTGAAAAGGCGATCCTCAAGGTAACCCGCGACCGGGAAACCAAGGCGGCGACCAAGGCGGGGCCGGCGGCTGCCGCCGCAGCACCAGTTCCGTCTGCGGCTTCGACCGCGCCTGCACCGGCGCCGGTTGCGCCCTCGAATGCCAGCAAGCCGAAGACCGACGCGGTCGAGACCAGCCCGGCGCTGAAATCGCCGTCGGTGACAAAAGTCGCGCCCGCGGCGGAAAAGGCGGCGAGCGTTGCAGCGCCGCTGCATTCGGCCGCCAATGCCAACAAGGCCGAGCCGCAGGTCGAGGACGTCTCGAAACAGCGCAAAGGCCCCAAGAACAAGGCCGAGCCGGCGTCTGCTTTCAAAGCGCCGGAGGCCAAGGTTAAACCGGCGAAGACTGCCGCCAAGGCGGCCACGCCGTCGCCCGGAAACAAAAGCCGGCCGACCGGCAAGAAGCCGGTCTGAGGAACGAGCAATGCTTCAGGACAGAGACCGCATCTTCAACAATATCTACGGCCGCTTCGACAAGTCGCTGGCCGGCGCCATGGCGCGCGGTGCCTGGGACAACACGCCCGGCATCATCGCCAAGGGGCGCGAGTGGATCGTCAACGAGATGAAGGCCAGCGGCCTGCGCGGACGTGGCGGCGCGGGCTTCCCGACCGGGCTGAAATGGTCGTTCATGCCCAAGCAAAGCGACGGCCGGCCGAGCTATCTCGTCGTCAATGCCGACGAGTCCGAGCCCGGCACCTGCAAGGACCGCGACATACTGCGCCACGACCCGCACACGCTGGTCGAAGGCTGCCTGCTTGCGGGCTTCGCCATGGGCGCGGTCGCCGCCTACATCTATGTGCGCGGCGAGTTCATCCGCGAGCGCGAGGCGCTGCAACGCGCCATCGACGAGGCCTATGCGGCCAAGCTGATCGGCAAGAACAACACCTCCGGCTATGATTTCGACATCTACATGCATCATGGCGCCGGCGCCTATATCTGTGGCGAGGAAACGGCGCTGCTCGAAAGCCTCGAGGGCAAGAAGGGCCAGCCACGGCTTAAGCCGCCATTTCCGGCCAATGTCGGCCTCTATGGCTGCCCGACGACGGTCAACAATGTCGAGTCCATCGCTGTCGCGCCGACCATCCTGCGCCGCGGTGCCGCCTGGTTCTCGTCCTTCGGCCGGCCCAACAATGTCGGCACCAAGCTGTTCTGCATCTCCGGCCACGTCAACAATCCGTGCACCGTCGAAGAGGCGATGTCGATCCCGTTCCGCGAGCTGATCGAGACGCATTGCGGTGGCATTCGTGGCGGCTGGGATAATCTGCTGGCGGTCATTCCGGGCGGAGCGTCGGTGCCGCTGGTGCCGGCCGAGCAGATCATCGACGCGCCGATGGATTTCGACGCGCTGCGCGACCTGAAATCGGGCCTCGGCACGGCAGCTGTCATCGTCATGGACAAATCGACCGATATCGTGAAAGCGATCGCGCGGCTTTCCTATTTCTACAAGCACGAAAGCTGCGGCCAGTGCACGCCCTGCCGTGAGGGCACCGGCTGGATGTGGCGGGTGATGGAACGGCTGGTGCGCGGCGAGGCGCAGAAGCGCGAGATCGACATGCTGCTCGATGTGACCAAGCAGGTCGAGGGCCACACGATCTGTGCGCTTGGCGACGCGGCGGCATGGCCGATCCAGGGCCTGATGCGGCATTTCCGCGGCGAGGTGGAGCGGCGCATCGACGAGTTTTCGCGCAACGCACACCGCGCCGAACCGGTGCTGGCGGCGGCAGAATAGAAGAATTCAAAAATGCGGGCGAATGTCCGAGACGAGGAAACGAGCGCGGGGCAGACGGAAACGACCAGGAGACCACCTATGTCGCTGTTTTCGACACCCGACGATTTTACGCCCGATATGGACCCGTTGTTGAAGATGAACCAGGATCTGACCAGGATGATGCCGAAGGAGATGGCCAATGCCGTCAATCTCCTGGCGCATCCTGTCGCGAGTGCGGCGGCGATGGCGGCACTCGGCATCGGTCTTGCCAACCACGCCTTTGGCATCTGGATGGGCGTGCTTTCGGGCGCGGCCGAAACTTCGCAGCGGCTTTGGCAGCCGGTCGCCGAGGATTTCGAGGCCAGGACGGAACGCTTTTCCGCGACCGGCAAAAGCTCCTCGACAAAGGCGCGCGCAGCGACCAAAACCCTGATTGCCGAGGCGCAGTCCTTCGCCAATGACGTGACCGACATTGCGACGAGCACCGCGGCGCGGAGCTTGGCGAATGCGAGCACCGTTGCAGCGGATGCCTCGGCCGGGCTGATGCCGGAAGATTTCAAGCAGCCCAAAGCGATGGACCGGCCAGCTGAGCCGGCCGACCTCAAGGCGATATCGGGCATCGGGCCGAAACTGGAAAAGGTGCTGAACGGCCTTGGCATCTGGACATACGCCCAGATCGCCGCGTGGACGCCGCAAGAGATCGCCTGGGTCGAAGATTACCTGTCGTTGAAGGGCCGCATCGGCCGTGACGGCTGGATCGGTCAGGCGGCCGCGTTGGCCGGGGTCAAAAAGTGAATTCAATATCGTGCGCGGTCTCGGCTGCGTCCGGAAGGAAAGATTGCGGAACGTCCGCAGGGGTTTGAGGCGAAATGGCAAAGCTCAAGGTCGACGGGAAAGAGATCACTGTACCCGACCATTACACGCTGCTGCAGGCGGCCGAGGACGCCGGCGCGGAAGTTCCGCGCTTTTGCTTCCACGAGCGGCTGTCGATCGCCGGCAATTGCCGCATGTGCCTGATCGAGGTCAAGGGCGGGCCGCCCAAGCCGCAGGCGTCCTGCGCCATGGGCGTGCGCGACCTGCGCCCCGGTCCGAATGGCGAGCCGCCGGAAATCTTCACCAACACGCCGATGGTCAAGAAGGCGCGCGAAGGCGTGATGGAATTCCTGCTGATCAACCATCCGCTGGATTGCCCGATCTGCGATCAGGGCGGCGAGTGCGACCTGCAGGACCAAGCGATGGCGTTCGGCGTCGATTCCTCGCGCTACCACGAGAACAAGCGGGCGGTCGAAGACAAGTATATCGGGCCGCTGGTCAAGACGATCATGAACCGCTGCATCCATTGCACGCGCTGCGTCCGCTTCACCACCGAGATTGCCGGCATATCGGAACTCGGTCTGATCGGCCGCGGCGAGGATGCCGAGATCACCACCTATCTCGAAAGCGCGATGACTTCGGAACTGCAGGGCAATGTCATCGACCTTTGCCCGGTCGGTGCGCTGACTTCCAAACCCTACGCCTTCCAGGCACGGCCGTGGGAACTGACCAAGACCGAATCCATCGACGTCATGGACGCCGTCGGCTCGGCGATCCGCGTCGATAGCCGAGGCCGCGAAGTGATGCGCATCCTGCCGCGTACCAACGAGGCGGTGAACGAGGAATGGATTTCCGACAAGACCCGCTTCATTTGGGACGGCTTGCGCACGCAGCGCCTCGACCGGCCCTATGTGCGCAAGGACGGCAGACTGGCCCCCGCAAGCTGGGCCGAGGCTTTTGCCGCGATCAAGGAAGCGGTGTCGAATGCCGCACCCGAAAAGATCGGTGCCATTGCCGGCGATCTTGCCGCCGTCGAGGAGATCTACGCGCTGAAGCTTCTGATGGCTTCGCTTGGCTCGAAGAACACCGACTGCCGCCAGGACGGTGCCGCACTCGATCCGTCGCTCGGCCGGGCGAGCTATGTCTTCAACCCGACCATCGAAGGCATCGAACAGGCCGATGCGGTGCTGATCATCGGCGCCAATCCGCGCTTCGAGGCGTCCTTGCTCAACGCCCGCATCCGCAAGCGCTGGCGGGCCGGCAATCTGCCGGTCGGCGTCATCGGCGATGTCGGCGATACGCGCTATGATTACGAGCAGCTCGGCGCCGGGCCGGAATCGCTGAAGGATCTTGCCGATGGCAACGGCAAATTCTTTCAACTGCTGAAGAAGGCGACGCATCCGCTGATCATCGTCGGCCAGGGTGCGCTGGCGCGTCCGGACGGCGCGGCCGTGCTCGGCCAGGCGGCGAAGCTCGCCGTCGCCGTCAACGCCGCAAGGGCCGACTGGAACGGCTTTGCCGTACTGCACACCGCGGCGGCGCGGGTCGGCGGCCTCGATGTCGGCTTTGTGCCGGGCGAGGGCGGCAGGAACGTCGCCGGCATGCTGGGCGAGACCGATGTGCTGTTCCTGCTCGGCGCCGACGAAATCGACATGGCCAAGACCGGCGGCGCTTTCGTCGTCTATATCGGCACGCATGGCGACAAGGGCGCGCATCGCGCCAACGTCATCCTGCCGGGTGCCGCCTATACCGAGAAGTCGGGCACCTTCGTCAACACCGAAGGCCGCGTGCAGCAGACCAACCGGGCCGGCTTCGCGCCCGGCGAGGCGCGCGAGGACTGGGCGATCCTTCGGGCACTGTCGGATGTGCTCGGCAAGAAGCTGCCGTTCGATTCGCTGCCGCAATTGCGCGCTAAGCTCTATGCGGAATACCCGCATCTTGCCCGCATCGACCATGTCGCGGCCGGCGACCCGGCCGACATCGCCAGGGTGGCCAAGCTCGGCGGGCGGCTGAACAAGGGCACCTTCACCTCGCCGGTCAAGGATTTCTACCTGACCAACCCGATCGCGCGGGCTTCCGCGGTGATGGCCGAGTGCTCGGCTTTGGCGAAGAACGGCTTCAGGCAGGCGGCGGAGTAGACATGGACACCTTCTTCTCCTTTTACGTGCTGCCGGCGCTGCTGATCCTTTTGAAGTCGGTCGTGCTGATCGTCGTTCTGTTGATCTTCGTCGCCTATGTGCTTTACGCCGACCGCAAGATCTGGGCGGCGGTGCAATTGCGCCGCGGACCGAACGTCGTCGGCCCATGGGGCACGCTGCAGGCCTTCGCTGACCTTTTGAAATTCGTCTTCAAGGAGCCGGTGATTCCGTCCGGCGCCAACAAGGGCGTTTTCCTGCTGGCGCCGCTGGTGTCGGCGGTGCTTGCGATCTCAGCCTGGGCGGTGATCCCGGTCAATGAGGGCTGGGCCATCGCCAACGTCAATGTCGGCATCCTCTACGTCTTCGCCATCTCCTCGCTCGAGGTCTATGGCGTGATCATGGGCGGTTGGGCCTCCAATTCGAAATACCCGTTCCTCGGCGCGCTGCGCTCGGCGGCGCAGATGGTATCCTACGAAGTCTCGATCGGCTTCGTCATCGTCACCGTGCTGCTTTGCGTCGGCTCGCTCAACCTGACCGATATCGTTTTGTCGCAGCAGGACGGGCTGGGCACGCGGATCGGCCTGCCCAACACTTTCCTCGACTGGCATTGGTTGTCGCTGTTCCCGATGTTCATCGTCTTCTTCATCTCGGCGCTGGCCGAAACCAACCGGCCGCCCTTCGACCTCGTGGAAGCCGAATCGGAACTCGTCGCCGGCCATATGGTCGAATATTCCTCGACGCCGTTCCTGCTGTTCTTCCTCGGCGAATATGTCGCCGTGGTCCTGATGTGCGCGCTGGCCACCATCCTGTTCCTTGGCGGCTGGCTGCCGCCCTTCAATTTCGCGCCGTTCACCTGGGTGCCGGGGCTGATCTGGTTCGTGCTCAAGGTCTGCCTGGTGTTCTTCATGTTCTCGATGGTGAAGGCGTTCGTGCCGCGCTATCGCTACGACCAGCTGATGCGGCTCGGCTGGAAGGTCTTCCTGCCGATCTCGCTGTTCATGGTGGTCGCCACCGCCGCCTTCCTCAAGATCACGGGGTTTGCCTGATGTCAGCATTGTCCCAGGCCGCCAAGTCACTGCTATTGCAGGATTTCGTCAGTGCTTTCTTCCTGTCGATGCGCCAGTTCTTCGCGCCGAAGGAGACGATCAATTATCCGCATGAGAAGGGGCCGGTCAGCCCGCGCTTCCGTGGCGAACATGCGCTGCGCCGCTATCCGAACGGCGAGGAACGTTGCATCGCCTGCAAATTGTGCGAGGCGATCTGCCCGGCGCAGGCCATTACCATCGAAGCCGGCCCGCGCCGCAATGACGGCACGCGGCGCACCGTGCGCTACGACATCGACATGGTGAAATGCATTTATTGCGGCTTCTGCCAGGAAGCCTGCCCGGTCGACGCTATCGTCGAGGGGCCGAATTTCGAATTCGCGACGGAGACGCGCGAGGAGCTTTATTACGACAAGGACAGGCTTCTGGCCAATGGCGACCGCTGGGAGCGTGAGCTGGCGCGCAACATCTCGCTGGATGCGCCTTACCGCTGATATTTGACGCATGGACGGGGCGAGGGGCCTCGTTTAAGGAACACGCAACTTGCCGACCGGAGGCGGTGGCAAAAAACAGGACGAACGTCCTGTTCGGACAGGAAACCCGGGGGAACCCATGCTGAGTGGACTAGAGGCGGCCTTTTTCTACCTCTTCGCCTTTGTCGCGGTGGCGTCGGCGTTCATGGTCGTTTCGGCGCGCAATCCCGTGCATTCGGTGCTGTTCCTGATCCTGACCTTCTTCAACGCCGCCGGCCTGTTCATGCTGACCGGCGCCGAGTTCCTGGCGATGATCCTGCTCGTCGTCTATGTCGGCGCGGTCATGGTGCTGTTCCTGTTCGTCGTCATGATGCTCGACGTCGATTTCGCTGAAATGAAGGAAGGCGCCCTGCAATATGCACCGATCGGCGCGCTGGTCGGGCTGATCCTGGCGGCGGAGCTGATCGTCGTGCTCGGCGGCTATACATTCGCGCCGAAACTGGCGGCGACGGTCGCCAAGCCCATTCCGGACCTGGCCGCGCGCTCCAATACGGCAGCGCTCGGCGACATCCTCTATACGGATTACCTCTATTACTTCCAGGTGGCGGGGCTGGTGCTGCTGGTCGCCATGATCGGCGCCATCGTGCTGACACTGCGCCACAAGCCGGGCGTCAAGCGGCAGTCGATCGCCGCCCAGGTCGGCCGCACGGCGGCAACCGGAGTGGAAATTCGCAAGGTCAAGACGGGCGAAGGAGTCTGAGATGGTCGTCGGCATCGCGCACTACCTGACCGTATCGGCGATCCTGTTCACGCTTGGCGTGTTCGGCATCTTCCTGAACCGTAGGAACGTCATCGTCATCCTGATGTCGATCGAGTTGATCCTGCTTGCGGTCAACATCAATTTCGTCGCCTTTTCGGCGGCGCTGGGCGACCTGGTCGGCCAGGTGTTCGCACTGTTCGTGCTGACCGTTGCGGCGGCCGAAGCAGCGATCGGCCTTGCCATTCTCGTCGTCTTCTTCCGCAACCGCGGCTCGATCGCGGTCGAAGACGTGAACATGATGAAGGGTTGACGGAACCACCATGTATCAGGCCATCGTCTTCCTTCCGCTGCTCGGCTTCCTGATCGTCGGCCTGTTCGGCACCTCGCTCGGCGCCAAGGCTTCCGAATACATCACCTCAGGCTTCCTGGTGATCGCGGCTGTGCTGTCGTGGGTTGCCTTCTTCTCGGTCGGCTTCGGCGGCGGCGAGGTGTTCACCCTGCCGGTGATGCGCTGGATCCAGTCGGGCGGCCTCGAAGCGTCGTGGGCGCTGCGGATCGACACGCTGACCGTAGTGATGCTGGTCGTCGTCAATACGGTGTCGGCGCTGGTCCATATCTACTCGATCGGCTACATGCATCACGACCCGGACCGGCCCCGCTTCTTCGCCTATCTGTCGCTGTTCACCTTCGCCATGCTGATGCTGGTGACGGCCGACAACCTCGTGCAGATGTTCTTCGGCTGGGAAGGTGTCGGTCTGGCCTCCTATCTGCTGATCGGCTTCTGGTACAAGAAGCCGTCGGCCAATGCGGCTGCGATCAAGGCCTTCGTCGTCAACCGCGTCGGCGATTTCGGCTTCGCGCTTGGCATATTCGGCGTGTTCGTGCTTTTCGGCTCGGTCAATCTCGGCACCATCTTCGCCAATGCGGCGACGTTCATTCCGGCCGAAGGCGCGCAGCAGGGTCCGGCCGTACTGACCTTCCTCGGCTATGCGCTTGATAAGCAAGCCGCGATGACAGTCGTCTGCCTGCTCCTGTTCATGGGCGCCATGGGCAAGTCGGCGCAGGTGCCGCTGCACACCTGGCTGCCGGATGCCATGGAAGGCCCGACGCCGGTCTCGGCGCTGATCCATGCCGCCACCATGGTGACGGCAGGCGTGTTCATGCTGGCGCGGCTGTCGCCGCTGTTCGAGCTGTCGCATTCGGCGCTGACCGTGGTCACCTTCATCGGCGCCTTCACCGCCTTCTTCGCGGCGACAGTTGGCCTCGTCCAGAACGACATCAAGCGTGTCATCGCCTATTCGACCTGTTCGCAGCTCGGCTACATGTTCGTGGCGCTCGGCGTCGGCGCCTATGGCGCGGCGATCTTCCATCTGTTCACGCACGCCTTCTTCAAGGCGCTACTGTTCCTCGGCTCGGGTTCGGTCATCCACGCCGTCTCCGACGAGCAGGACATGCGCAAGATGGGCGGCCTGAGGACGCTCATCCCGACGACCTACTGGATGATGGTGATCGGCACGTTGGCGCTGACCGGCGTCGGCATCCCGGTGACGATCATCGGCACGGCCGGTTTCTTCTCCAAGGACGCCATCATCGAAGCCGCTTTTGCCAGCCACAATGCGGTCGCCGGGTTTGCCTTCATATTGCTGGTCATTGCCGCCTGCTTCACCTCCTTCTATTCCTGGCGGCTGATCTTCATGACCTTCCATGGCGAGCCGCGGGCCAGCCATGAGGTGATGCACCATGTCCATGAATCGCCGCCGGTCATGCTGGTGCCGCTGTTCATCCTGGCGGCAGGCGCCCTGTTCGCCGGCGTGATCTTCCACGGCGCCTTCATCGGCGAGGGCTATGCCGAATTCTGGAAGGTGTCGCTGTTCACGCTGCCTGACAACCACATCCTGCACGAGATCCACGAACTGCCGCTTTGGGTCGAGCTCGCGCCGTTCATCGCCATGCTGATCGGCTTTGCGATAGCCTGGCAATTCTACATTCGCGCGCCGGAAATGCCTCGGAGCGTCGCGGCCAACCATCGCCTGCTCTACGCCTTCCTGCTCAACAAATGGTATTTCGACGAGCTCTACGACTTCCTGTTCGTGCGGCCGGCAAAGCGCCTCGGCAGCTTCCTGTGGAAGACCGGCGACGGCACTATCATCGACGGGCTCGGGCCGGACGGCATCTCGGCGCGCGTCGTCGACGTCACCAACCGCGTCGTCAAGCTGCAGACCGGCTATCTCTATCACTATGCCTTCGCCATGCTGATCGGCGTTGCCGCACTCGTCACCTGGATGATGCTCTGATGACCGCCTGGCCGATCCTATCGCTGGTCACCTTCCTGCCGCTGGTTGGTGTGTTGCTCATCCTTTTCGTGCGTGACGACAGCGACAATGCGCGCCGCAACATCCGCGCCATTGCGCTGTTCACGACCGCGTTCACCTTCGTGGTTTCGCTGTTCATCTGGACCGGCTTCGACAATTCGCAGCCCGGCTTCCAGTTCGTCGAGAAGTTTGCCTGGCTGGATTCCGGCATCTCCTACCATATGGGCGTAGACGGCATCTCCATGCTGTTCGTCATCCTGACCACCTTCCTGATGCCGCTCTGCATCCTCGCTTCGTGGGAATCGATCGAGAAGCGCGTCAAGGCTTACATGATCGCCTTCCTGTTGCTCGAGACGCTGATGATCGGCGTGTTCTGCGCGCTCGACATCGTCTTGTTCTACGTCTTCTTCGAAGCCGGCCTGATCCCGATGTTCATCATCATCGGCGTGTGGGGCGGCAAGCGGCGCGTCTATGCCTCGTTCAAGTTCTTCCTCTATACGCTGGCCGGCTCGGTGCTGATGCTGCTCGCCATCATGGCGATGTTCTTCCAGTCCGGCACCACCGACATCCCGACGCTTCTGACCCACAACTTCCCGGCCAATATGCAGACCTGGCTATGGCTTGCCTTCTTCGCTTCCTTTGCGGTGAAGATGCCGATGTGGCCGGTGCATACCTGGCTGCCGGACGCCCATGTCGAAGCGCCGACGGCCGGCTCGGTGATCCTGGCCGCCATCCTGCTCAAGATGGGCGGCTACGGCTTCCTGCGTTTTTCGCTGCCGATGTTTCCGATCGCCTCCGAAATGTTCGCGCCGCTGATCTTCACGCTCCCCGTCGTCGCCATCATCTACACCTCGCTGGTGGCGCTGATGCAGGAGGACATGAAGAAGCTGATCGCCTATTCGTCGGTCGCTCACATGGGCTTCGTCACCATGGGCATCTTCGCGATGAACCAGGAAGGCGTGCAGGGCTCGATCTTCCAGATGCTGTCGCACGGCCTGGTCTCAGGCGCGCTGTTCCTCTGCGTCGGCGTCGTCTACGACCGCATGCACACGCGTGACATCGACGCCTATGGCGGGTTGGTCAACAACATGCCGAAATATGCAACCGTGTTCATGATCTTCACCATGGCCAATGTCGGTCTGCCCGGCACCAGCGGCTTCGTCGGCGAGTTCCTGACCATGCTCGGCGTGTTCCGGGTCAACACCTGGGTGGCGTTCTTCGCCGCCACCGGCGTCATCCTGTCGGCGGCCTATGCGCTCTGGCTCTACCGCAAGGTGATCTTCGGCGCACTGACCAAGGAAAGCCTGAAAGGACTGCTCGACCTGTCGACACGCGAGAAGGTGATCATCTATCCGCTGGTCGCGCTGGTCATTTTCTTCGGCGTCTATCCGGCGCCGATCTTCGACGCGACGGCCGAATCAGTCAAGGCGCTCGTTACCAATGTCACTGCATCCATCGGCGCCGCGCAGACCGCGGCGGCGAACTGACTGGGGGTTTTGCGAACCATGACGCCGGACCTTCTCTCCAGCCTGTCGCTCTCGACGCCAGAGCTGATCCTCGCCATCGGCGCCTTGGCGCTGTTGATGCTCGGCGCCTATTCGCGCGCCAACACCACTGTCACAGTGAGCGGCCTTGCCGTCGCCGCGCTGGTGGTCGCCGGCGCCTGGCTGATCTTTTCCCCGGGGCAGGGCAACGCCTATGGCGAAGCCTTCATCCAGGATCCGTTCGCCCGCTTCATGAAGGTGCTGGCGCTGATCGGCTCGGCGGTGACGCTGGTCATGTCCGTCCGTTTTGCCCAGGCGGAGCATTTCGACAAGTTCGAATATCCGGTGCTGATCCTGCTCTGCACGCTCGGCATGATGCTGATGATCTCGGCCAACGGCATGATCGGGCTCTATCTCGGCCTCGAGCTGCAGTCGCTGGCGATCTACGTGCTGGCGGCGATCAACCGCGACAATCTGCGCTCGACCGAGGCCGGGCTGAAGTACTTCGTCCTCGGCGCGCTGTCGTCGGGCATGCTGCTTTACGGCATCTCGCTGGTCTACGGCTACACCGGCAACACCGGCTTCCAGGAGATCGCCGCGGCGCTGAGCGGCGGCGAGCGCCAGCTCGGCCTCGTCTTCGGCCTGGTTTTCGTGCTGGCCGGCCTTGCCTTCAAGATCTCGGCGGTGCCGTTCCATATGTGGACGCCCGACGTCTATGAAGGTGCGCCGACGCCGGTGACGGCTTTTCTGGCGGCGGCACCCAAAATGGCGGCGATGGCGCTGATGGTGCGCGTCACCATGGGCGCCTTCAAGCCGATCGCCGCCGACTGGCAGCAGATCATCGTCTTCATCTCGATCGCGTCGATGGCGCTCGGCGCCTTTGCGGCGATCGGCCAGACCAACATCAAGCGGCTGATGGCCTATTCCTCCATCGGCCATATGGGCTATGCGCTGGTCGGCCTTGCCGCCAACAGCCAGGACGGCGTGCGCGGCGTCGCCATCTACATGCTGATCTACCTGGTGATGACGCTCGGCACCTTCGCCTTCATCCTCGCCATGCGGCGCAAGGAGGGCAATGTCGAGCAGATCAGCGATCTCGCCGGCCTGTCGGCGACCAACCCGATCATGGCGACGATCCTCACCATCCTGATGTTCTCGCTGGCCGGTATCCCGCCGCTCGCCGGCTTCTGGGGAAAATGGTACGTGTTCCTTGCCGCCATCAATGCCAATCTCTACGCGCTGGCGATCATCGGCGTGCTGGCCTCGGTGGTGGGCGCCTATTATTATCTGCGCATCATCAAGATCATGTGGTTCGACGAACCGGTCGGCGGCTTCGTTCCGATGGCGACCGAACTGCGCGTCGTGCTCGGCGTCTGCGGCGCCTTCGTGCTGTTCTATGTGCTGATCGGCGGCCCGATCGGAACCTACGCCGCTGCCGCAGCCAAGACCTTCTTCTGACGGAATGACATTCAGGCTGGCTCCAACCGCGGCTTCGGAAGGGTTCCGGCTCGAGGCGCACGACACGGTCGGCTCCACCAATGCGCTGGCGCTGGAGCACGCGCGGGCCGGCGATCCGGGCAAGCTCTGGGTCGTCTCAAAAAAGCAGGAAGCCGGGCGTGGCCGCCGTGGCCGCGCCTGGGCGACGCCCGAAGGCAATCTGGCAGCGACGCTGCTGGTGATCACCAACACCGAGCTTCGGCTTGCCGCGACGCTCGGCTTCGTTGCCGGACTGGCGCTGGCCGACGCGCTCGACGCTGTCGTGCCGAAGGGCAGGATCGCGATCGGCCTCGATGGTGCGAGCCAAGGCAAGAACCGTTTCGAGCTGAAATGGCCGAACGATGTGCTTGCCTCGGGCGCCAAGCTCGCCGGCATCCTACTGGAATCGGCGATGCTGGAGGGGGGCCGTTCCGCAGTGGCTGTCGGCATCGGCGTCAATGTGGTGGCTTATCCCAGGGATTTGCCCTATCCAGCGACGTCGCTCAACGCGCTGGGGTCTGCTTGCGATGCCGAGACGCTGTTTCTGGCGCTGTCGGATGCATGGAGCGAGAATGCCCGGCTGTGGAACGAAGGGCGTGGGCTTGCCGCCGTCAGGCAGCGGTGGCTGGCGCGTGCGGCGGGGCTTGGCGGGCAGGTTGCTGTCAGAATTGACGGTAATGTGGTGCGCGGCACCTTCGAGACCATTGACGAGGACTGCCGTTTCGTGATCCGCGACGATGAAGGTTCGGTTCTGACGATCGCCGCCGGCGACGTGCATTTCGGCGCGGTTGCCTCGGCCGGCGGTTGACTGGCCAATACGTTTGACTGGCCTGTATTTGACCAGCTTGAATTTGACCGGCCCAAGAGTTTGACGGGCAAGGAAGGAAAGATCATGGCGAAAGCGGAAAACGCCGAACTTGTCTTCGTGCCGCTCGGCGGTGTCGGTGAGATCGGCATGAACTTCGCCCTCTACGGCTATGGCCCGGCCAATGCGCGCGAATGGATCGTCGTCGATGTCGGCGTCACCTTTCCCGATGCAACCCTGCCCGGCGTCGACCTGGTGCTGCCCGACACGCGCTTCATCGAGGAGAATGTCGCCAATCTGCGCGGGATCGTCATCACCCATGCGCATGAGGACCACTACGGTGCGCTGCACGACATCTGGCCGAAGCTCAAGGCGCCGGTGTGGATGACGCCGTTCAGCGCCGGCCTGCTGGAAGCCAAGCGGCAGGGCGAGCAAGGGGCGCCGAAAATTCCGGTGACGATCTACCGGGCCGGCGAGAAATTCACCGTCGGTCCGTTCGAGATCGAGGCCATCCCCGTCGCGCACTCCATTCCCGAGCCGATGTCGCTGGCGATCACCACTCCGGCCGGCGTCGTCATCCATACCGGCGACTGGAAGATCGATCCGGCGCCGACGGTGGGGCCGATGACCGACGAGTCACGCTTCCGCGCCTATGGCGACAAGGGCGTGCTGGCGCTGATCTGCGATTCCACCAATGCGTTGCGGGAAGGGGAATCGCCGTCCGAAGTGGCGGTGGGCGAGGGCATCAAGAGCGTCATCCAGAACGCCAAGGGCCGTGTCGCCGTCACCAGCTTCTCCTCCAATGTCGGGCGCATCGTCTCCATCGCCAAGGCAGCGCGGGATGCCGGCCGCCAGTGCCTGGTGCTTGGCCGCTCGATGAAGCGCGTCATCGATGTGGCTGATGAACTCGGCTATATGGACGGCTTGCCGGAATTCATCGCCGAGGAAGATTACGGCTTCATCCCGCGCGAAAACCTCGTCATCATCTGTACCGGCAGCCAGGGCGAGCCGCTTGCCGCACTCGCCAAGCTGTCGCGCGACGAGATGAAGTCGGTGGCGCTGACTGCCGGCGACACGGTGGTGTTTTCCTCGCGCACCATTCCCGGCAATGAGAAGGCGATCCTCGAGATCAAGAACCGCCTGATCGATCTCGGCATCAAGATCATTGAGGACGGCGATGCGCTGGTGCATGTCTCCGGTCATCCGCGCCGCAGCGAATTGCGCAAGATGTATGAATGGGTGCGGCCGCAGATCGGCGTTCCCGTGCATGGCGAGGCGGCGCATCTGGTGGCGCAGGGCTCGCTGATGTCGACGTCCGGCATCGGCCAGGTGGCGCAGGTGCGCGACGGCGACATGCTCAGGCTCTATCCGGGTGCGGCTGCGATCATCGACCAGGTGCCGTTCGGCCGCATCTACAAGGACGGAAGGCTGGTCGGCACCGACCAGGCGATGGGCATTCGCGACCGGCGCAAGCTGTCCTTCGCCGGCCACGTCGCCGTCAATGTCGTGCTCGACGACAAATACGAACTCGCCGGCGATCCCGATCTAGTCGCCATCGGCGTCGCCGAGGCCGATGGCAGCGGCGAGAGCCTGGAAGACCTGATGATCGATGCGGCAATCGGCGCCGTGGACTCCATCCCCCGCCAGCGCCGAAAAGACCTCGACCTGGTCCAGGAGGCGGTGCGGCGCGCGGTGCGCGGCGCGGCCAACGAAGCCTGGGGCAAGAAGCCGCTGGTGACGGTGTTCGTCACGCGGTAAGGGAATAGGGGAGTAGGGCAGTACGGCAGTAGGGGAGAAAGTAGTTTTCCCTACTCCCATACTGCCCTATTGCCTTACTGCCCTAAGGACGCAGTCAATGCTCGGACGCCTCAACCATGTCGCGCTTGCCGTGCCGGATCTGGCTGCGGCGGCGGCGGCCTATCGGGATACGCTTGGCGCCCGCGTGACCGCGCCGCAGGCGCTGCCGGAGCATGGCGTGACGGTGGTGTTCGTCGACGTCGGCAATACCAGGATCGAGTTGCTGGAGCCGCTCGGCGAAGGCTCGCCGATCGCGGCATTCCTCGAGAAGAATCCGTCCGGCGGAATGCACCATGTCTGCTACGAGGTTGACGACATTGTTGCGGCGCGCGACCGTCTCAAGGCCAGCGGCGCGCGCGTGCTGGGCGATGGCAATCCGAAGACCGGCGCGCATGGCAAACCGGTATTGTTTCTGCACCCCAAGGACTTTTTCGGCACGCTGGTCGAACTGGAGCAAGCATGAGCTGGGTCTCTTTCATCGCCCTGTTCTTCGCCACATGGTGGGTGGTGTTGTTCGCCGTCTTGCCGTTCAGCATGCGGACGCAGGACGAGGACCAGGATGTGACGCTGGGTACGGTTCCGAGCGCGCCGCGCGGACCGCATATGCTGCGCGCCGCACTGCGCACGACGATCGCCACACTGGTCCTGATGGGCATCTTCTACGGCATCACGAGAGGGCTTGGTCTCGGCATCGACGACATCCCGCACATCGTGCCGGATTTCAACCAGAGCCCAGCGCATTAGCCGGCTACCCAATGTCCGGCTATCCAAGACCTATGCCGACGCCCTGAAATCAAGCTCAGCCAGCAAGGTCAACCCAAGTAAAGGCCGTGGGCCGGATTTGGGCTGACGCAACGTCATGTAGTTTGGCAATCTGTCTTGCTAACCAAATGATTGCACAAAAAAAATGCAAGGCGCGAGGCCTTGCAATTTAAACGCGTCCGATCTGTTTCCGGTGTCCGGCGGCAGCGAGTTACCGCGCCTAGATCGCATCCTCCCAAGACTTTGACCGCGTAGGAGGGCAGATTTTTCTCCGCCCTCTCGGTTATCGGGGCACACTAGCCTAAGGCGGGTGAAAATGTCACGAAGAATTTTGCCCGGAAACAGGCAATCTCGTGCTGCAGTGCACAATAGTACGGCAGGCGTTGCTTGCGAAACGCCCAGCAAGCCGTGTGCGGCAATTGCGGCGTCTGTGCAGCGCCTGGGCCGGGTTTCCATTCCGCCATGAAATGGCTATGAAGCCGGGGCAAGCAAGCCTGCGCTGCGCCGATTCCGGCGCCGCCATCCTCTCTCACGGACCAGTTCATGCGTTTGTCGCGCTATTTCCTGCCCATCCTCAAAGAAAATCCGCGCGAGGCCGAGATCGTCTCGCATCGGCTGATGCTGCGCGCCGGCATGATCCGCCAGCAGGGGCAAGGCAGCTTCTCCTGGCTGCCGCTCGGCAAGCGGGTACTGGACAAGGTCTGCCGGATCATTCGCGAGGAGCAGAATCGCGCCGGCGCGCTCGAAATCCTGATGCCGACCATCCAATCGGCCGAGCTGTGGCGCGAAAGCGGCCGCTACGAAGACTACGGCAAGGAGATGCTGCGCATCAAGGACCGGCAAGATCGCGACATGCTCTACGGCCCGACCAACGAGGAGATGGTCACCGAGATCTTCCGCTCCTACGTCAAGTCTTACAAGGACCTGCCGCTCAACCTCTATCATATCCAGTGGAAGTTTCGCGACGAGGTGCGCCCGCGCTTTGGCGTCATGCGTTCGCGCGAATTCCTAATGAAGGACGCCTATTCCTTCGACCTCGATTATGAAGGCGCCAAGGCCGCTTATAACCGTATGTTCGTGTCCTATCTCAGGACGTTCACGCGCATGGGGCTGCAGGCGATCCCGATGCGCGCCGACACCGGGCCGATCGGCGGCGACCTCAGCCATGAGTTCATCATCCTGGCCGACACCGGCGAGAGCCAGGTGTTTTGCCATCGCGACTATCTCTCGCTTGATGTACCAGGGGCGAATACCGACTTTTCGAATGACGCCGAGATCGCCGAGATCGTCAAGACATGGACGACGCCCTATGCCGCCACCGACGAAATGCATGACGAGGCGGCATGGGAAAAGCTCTCCGAAGCCGACAAGGTCTCGGCGCGCGGCATCGAGGTTGGCCATATCTTCCATTTCGGCGACAAATATTCCAAGCCGATGGGCGCCAAGGTGACCGGGCCGGACGGCAAGGATCATTTCGTCTCTGGCGGTTCCTACGGCATCGGTCCGTCGCGGCTGGTCGCGGCGATTATCGAGGCCAGCCATGACGATAACGGCATCATCTGGCCGGAAGCGGTGGCGCCGTTCGACATCGGCCTGATCAACATGAAGGCTGGCGATGCCGAATGCGACCGCGTCTGCGGTGAGATGCATGCCGCCTTTGCCGCCGCCGGCAAGGAGGTGCTCTACGATGACACCGACCAGCGGCCGGGAGGCAAGTTCGCTACCGCCGACCTGATCGGACTTCCGTGGCAGGTGATCGTGGGGCCGCGCGGCGTCGCAGCCGGCGAGGTCGAGATCAAGAACCGCAGGACCGGCGAGCGCGAGACGCTGCCGATCGGCGACGTGAAAAAGCGTTTCGGTGCCGCCGCATGAACGAAGCGGCAGCAGCCAAACCTTCGGGGGCAGGACCCTTTTCCGGCTTTGAGCGTATGGTTGCGTGGCGCTATCTGCGCTCGCGCCGCAAGGAGACGGTGATCTCGGTCATCGCCTCGATCTCCTTCCTCGGCATCATGCTGGGCGTTGCCACGCTGATCGTCGTCATGGCGGTCATGAACGGCTTTCGCGCCGAACTGCTGACGCGCATCCTCGGCGTCAACGGGCACCTGATCGTGCAGCCGCTCGACATGCCGCTGGAGGACTATGCCCAGGTCGCCGGCCGCATCAACGGCGTGCCCGGCGTCAAATACGCCATTCCGCTGATCGACGGGCAGGTGCTGGCGCAAGGCAATGTCGGCGGCGGCACCGGCGCGCTGGTGCGCGGCATACGCGGCGAGGACCTCGGCAAGATCACCATCGTCGCCAACAACATCAAGGAGGGCTCGATCGTCGGCTTCGACACCGGCGAGGGCGTCGCCATCGGCAGCCGCATGGCCGAGAATCTCGGCCTTGTGCTTGGCGATACGATCACGCTGATCTCGCCCGAGGGCGACGTCACGCCGCTCGGCACGACGCCGCGCATGAAGGGCTATCCGGTCACCGCGATCTTCGAGGTCGGCATGTCGGAATATGACAGCTCCATCGTTTACATGCCGTTCTCGGAAGCGCAGCTTTATTTCAACATGGACGGCCGGGCGCAGACGATCGAGATCTACACCGACAATCCCGACAATATCGACGCGCTGAAGCCGAAGGTCGAAGAGGCGGCGCAGCGGCCGATCAGCCTTGTCGATTGGCGGCAACGCAACAAGACGTTCTTCGACGCGCTGCAGGTCGAGCGCAACGTCATGTTCATGATCCTGACGCTGATCGTGCTGGTGGCGGCGCTCAACATCATTTCGGGCCTGATCATGCTGGTGAAGGACAAGGGCCACGACATCGCCATCCTGCGCACCATGGGAGCGACGCGCGGCGCGATCCTGCGCATCTTCCTGATGACAGGCGCTGCGATCGGCGTTGTCGGCACCATCGCCGGCGTGCTGCTCGGTATCTTGATCTGCCTCAACGTCGAGCGCATCCGCCAGTTCTTCTCCTGGCTGGCCGACGAGCGGCTGTTCAATCCCGAGCTTTATTTCCTAAGCCAGCTGCCGGCCCGCATGGATGCCAGCGAGACGATCTCGGTCGTTCTCATGGCTTTGGCGCTGTCGTTCCTGGCGACACTGTTTCCGGCGTGGCGGGCGGCCAGGCTCGATCCGGTCGAAGCGCTGAGGTACGAATGATGGCCGAGGCCATTATCGAGCTGAAGAGCGTCGAACGGCACTATGTGCAGGGGCCGCGCAAGCTGACCATCCTGAACGGCGCCGATTTTTCGCTTAAGCGTGGCGAGATGGTGGCGCTGGTGGCGCCGTCGGGCACCGGCAAGTCGACGCTGCTCCACACCGCCGGGCTGCTGGAGCGGCCGGACGCCGGCGACGTGATCCTGGCGGGGCGCGCCTGCGGTCGGCTTTCCGACGACGAGCGCACGGCGATCCGCCGCAACGATGTCGGCTTCGTCTATCAGTTCCATCACTTGCTGCCGGAATTCTCGGCGCTGGAAAACATCATGATGCCGCAGCTGATAAAAGGGCTGGCGCGCAAGGAGGCGGCCGAGCGGGCGGCGCAATTGCTCGACTACATGCAGATCGGCAAGCGGGCGCATCATCGCCCTTCCGAGCTCTCCGGCGGTGAGCAGCAGCGCGTCGCCATTGCGCGCGCCGTCGCCAATGCGCCGCTGGTGCTTTTGGCCGACGAGCCGACCGGCAACCTCGACCCGGTGACTGCTTCCTATGTGTTCGAGGCGCTGGCAGCGCTGGTCCGGCAATCCGGCCTGGCGGCGCTGATCGCCACCCATAATCACGAGCTTGCCTCGCGCATGGATCGCCGCGTGACGCTTGCCGACGGCAAGGTCGTCCCGCTTTAGGGTGTGCTAAGACCGAGGTGATGCCGGCCTGCGAACTGGCGTGCGCCGTCCGCTATTTTTCGTGCGCGCTCTCGGCCCGAAACCGTGGGCAATCTGCCTCTCAACCCTTTCTTAACCCTGCCGAAATTGACCGCACGCAATTCCGGCCATGCCGGGATTGCGATCGTTGACATTCGAACAAAATTAGAACAAAATACGAACATACTAACAACAGGAGAGAGTTATGACCGATCTTGTTCAGGATGTCGTTTCGCTGGTGTGCATGAGCACGTTCCTCATTTCCATGGCAATCTGGATCGGCGCGATGTGAGGATGCGCTGAAAGACATGGCTCGAACGCTGACGACCCGTTCTTCGCGGAGGCGAGGGGCGCAGCGTAGGACTACGGTCTTCAGTGAGGTTCTGTCAGCCGACTTTGCGGGCCGCCTCGACCTGCAAAGGCGCTGCCGGGCCGAAGACATCTTCGAAGGCTGATTTCAGCGCCAGGTCGAGATCGGCCATTGTTACGGGAAGGCCGAGATCGATGAGGCTGGTGACGCCGTGATCCTGGACGCCGCACGGCACGATGCCGCTGAAATGGCCGAGATCCGGCTCGACATTGATGGCAATGCCGTGAAAGCTCACCCAGCGCCTCAGCCTGATGCCGATGGCAGCGATCTTGTCCTCGGCGACCGAGCCGTCGGGCAAAGCGGGGCGATCCGGCCGCACCACCCAGACGCCGACGCGGTCCTCGCGGCGTTCGCCGCGTACGTTGAAGGCGGCCAGCGTGCCGATGATCCATTGTTCGAGTGCCGCGACGAAGGCGCGGACATCCTCGCGCCGCCGCTTGAGGTCGAGCATGACATAGGCGACGCGCTGGCCCGGCCCATGATAGGTGTATTCGCCGCCGCGCCCGGCGGCAAAGACCGGGAAGCGGTCCGGCTCGATCAGGTCCTCGAAACGGGCGCTGGTGCCGGCGGTATAGAGCGGCGGATGCTCGACCAGCCAGACCATCTCGCCAGCCGCGCCGCTGCGGATTGCTTCGGCGCGCGCCTCCATCACGGCGAGCGCATCGGGATAGGCGGTGAGCCCGGGCTCAATGCGCCATTCGACCGGCGCCGAGCCGGGCGAGGGCAGGAACGACGTGGCGATCTGGCTGCGTTCTGTCATGATATCTCGTCTCGCCCCTCATATGGCGGCAATCGGTACAAACGTCCAGTTCCGGGCACGTTCGGCGCTTTGCAGAGTTAAGCCGATATCCGGCCGATTATTGCTGGCCGCGCACTTGTTTCACCGGAAACGATTTGCTACACGCCGCGGGCCGGTTCGTTCTGGCTCCTACCACGTGCGGTCGTGGCGGAATTGGTAGACGCGCAGCGTTGAGGTCGCTGTGGGGCAACCCGTGGAAGTTCGAGTCTTCTCGACCGCACCATTTAATTCGAAAGCGCCCCGTTGAGTTCGAGCACGGCAAAGAGCGTCTTTGTCAGGCGCGAGGCTTTTTTGCCTGACTGCGATCGCGAGTTTGGCCGATGCGAAAACGCCATCGGCGCGTAGCCATATATGCGGTTTGCGTGGATAATTATTCGCGCACCAGGCGTCCGGTTGCCCGCCAGATCACAGATACAGCAGCGATCGATACGTAGCCGTCCAGGGCATAGTGCCATCCAGTGTACACCGATCCGTACAGGATCAGGGCTGCAAACGCCCAACCCAGAGCGCCCAGCCAGAGATTGATCGAGGACAGCAAATAGGCGTTCAGTGCGGCAAAGGCGACATGCATGCTTGGCATGGCCGAGATGCCGCCGCCAAGGCTTGGCCGGCCACTCCGGTAAGCCATCAGGAGATATGCTGCGGGTTCCCGCACCATGTAATTATGGTCCAGTCTGTCCAAGGCGGCATTCAATCCGTGGAAGCGATCCACGCCAACAAACTGGTGGTAGTAAACCGGCCCGACCGATGCCAGCGCCAAAGCCAAGACAGTTCCGAGGATGCACAACGTCAGCGCTGCCGCGCTGAGATAGCGGATGCGCGCAATCTCGTCCGACCAGAGCGCCACGAAAAGGATGGTGCCGAACCACTGGTAGAACCAAATGACTTCATAGCTGTTGAAGACGACGAGCGACCACCCGTTGCTGTCGAGCTTATGGGCGATCTCCCACGGCGGCATCCCGTGCAACCATTCATCAGCGTCGGCTAACCAGTGGTCGGCATAGTATGGGACGACGGACGGGATGGCGATCTTGTAGGTGGAGAACGCGGTCAAGCTGGCAAAGAAGAACAGCAGCACCAACAGACAGCCGCGCCAGCGCCCTTGAACCAATTCCAGGGCGTAGCGAACCGGTTGCCGTCGGCCATGGATGAGCGCGGCACAACAGACGCCACCGATAAACAAGACCGGCATGCCAATAAGAAACTTGTGAGAATAGATTAGGGCTGATGTACGGAATACTTCTGGATATAGTGCAGATGCACCTAACACGTACATTGCCATAAACAAGGAGAGGCGCAATTGCCATATGGCTGAGGGCCTGTGGCGAGAGGCTTCCGTAGTTAGGGCCAAGCCAATTTACCCGTTCTTAATGTTTCGCCGCAGAGACATATACACCGATAAGGTAAAAACCTTGCCGTCAGGTTTACTTTTCCCCGGTGGTCGATACCTGCCGGCTCGCATGCGGTGGATTGATTCCCTGAGCAATCTTGCATCCGCATTGCTGCCCATGCCCCGCGCGAAGGAATTACCCCGGAGCCTCGGGCCGAACCGGCCCGTTGCTTAAACACAGGCCCGCCACTCCCTCGGTTGACCTATCATAAGTTTTAGCTTATCATAAGTCATGGTTTATGATTACGCAGGAATGGTGGCCTTGGCCGATCCGACACGCCGCAAGGTGTTCGAGCTCATCGCCGATCGGCCGCGCTCGGTCATCGATCTGACGCGGGTGCTTCCGGTCTCGCAGCCGGCGGTATCGCAGCACCTCAAAGTGCTGAAGGAAGCCCGACTGGTCCGTGCCGAGCCCAAGGGCGCCAGCAATATCTATCATCTCGACCCGCATGGGCTCGGCGAGATGCGCGCCTGGCTCGATCGCATGTGGGGCGATGCGCTCGACGCCTTCAAACGGGAAGTCGACAACAGCAAGGAGAAGAGGAAATGACGACCATGATCAAGCCCGCACCGGTCAGGAAGTCGGTGACCGTGGAGGTGCCACTCGACAAGGCATTCGATGTGTTCACGACAGGGTTCGGACGGTGGTGGCCGGCTTCGCACTCGATCGGCAAATCCGCCCTGACGACCGCGGTGATCGAACCGAAAGCCGGCGGCCGCTGGTACGAGATCGGCGAGGATGGGTCAGAATGCGATTGGGGCGAGGTTCTCGCCTGGGATCCGCCGTCGAGGCTGACGCTCGCCTGGCGTATCGGGGCCGACTGGCGCTACGATCCGGCATTGCTGACCGAGGTCGACATCCGCTTTGTCGCGCTCGGCGAGAATTCGACGCGGGTGGAACTCGAGCACCGGCTTCTGGAGAACATGGGCGAGACCGCAGAAGCAGCGCGCCAGGCCTTCGAATCGGAGCGTGGCTGGAGCGGTGTCCTTGGCGCCTACGCGGCTGAGGCCAAACGCTACGCTGCCTGATCGGCAGGCCTCTAAGCCCGATATCCAGCGAGGCCGTCGCACCGTCGGCCTCGCCTCATTCCCGGTGCAGCATATGCCGTTCTGCCCGACCACCGGGACTGTTGTTGTTGGGCGACCGATTCCCCGACCGGGGCACACCACACCTGGCGTTGTCGCGGACTACCCGGCGGTTGGTCGGCGGCGATGGCAGAGCTGGATTACCGGTGCTTCTCGACGAAAGCCTTGCAGGCGGGTGACAACTGCTCGATCATGCTCTGAAGGTCGCATTTGCCGATCGGTGTCATTGGGCAAAGCCGTTTGTAGTCAGGCTTGCATTCCTTGCCCTGAAAAGATTTGAAGGCCTTTGCATCGGCGGCAATCGGGTTCAAAAGTATTCCCGAACAAACCAGCGCAAGACTGGTAAACAGATACTTCCCCATAAACACCCTCCATTTATTACCGGTAATTATAGAGATACTAAATTAGAATTCTCTAATTATCAATCTTTAATTATCAATCTTGGGCAACCGGCAGCTCGCAAGGTCGTCTGATATCCGTCCGTTGCGCACGGAGAGGCCGATTCTCAAGCCAATCGCGCCGCCGCTCCATCTTTGTGTTTGACCATGATCTTTTCGGAAAACCGGTTTCCACTTTTCAGGATCATGGTCTAGACCTGACAGGCACCTTATCCGGAAATCCGATGGCGGGAGGCGCTGGTGGAAGGCCAGGACGAACACATGACCGGCACCAGGGCCGCCGAGGAGCGCCGCGCCGACATCTATGACGAGGACGGCGTCATCCTGTCGTCGTTTCTGGCTCAGATCGGTGCCGCGATCGTCGATCGCGATACGCTGACGCTGAAGCGCGAAGTCGACGATCTGCACCAGTCGGAACTCGGCCACCTGCTCGAGGCCCTGCACCCGGAACAGCGCCGCGCCCTGGTCGAATTGCTGGGCAAGGATTTCGATTTCTCCGCGCTGACCGAGGTCGACGAGGCGATCCGCCGTGACATCGTCGACAATCTGCCCAATGCGCAGATCGCCCAGGCGGTGCAGGAGCTCGATTCCGACGATGCCGTCTACATCCTCGAGGACCTCGACCAGGAGGACCAGGACGAGATCCTGTCGCAACTGCCGTTCACCGAGCGGATCAGGCTGCGGCGCTCGCTCGACTATCCCGAAGAGACCGCCGGCCGCCGCATGCAAACGGAGTTCGTCGCGGTGCCGCCATTCTGGACGATCGGCCAGACCATCGACTACATGCGCGAGGATAACAACCTTCCCGATCGTTTCAGCCAGATCTTCGTCATCGATCCGAGCTTCAAGCTGCTCGGCGCCATCGACCTCGACCAGATCCTGCGCACCAAGCGCTCGGTCAAGGTGGAAGAGGTCATGCATGAGACCAGGCATGCCATCCCGGCCACCATGGACCAGGAGGAGGCGGCACGCGAATTCGAACAATACGATCTTCTGTCCGCTGCCGTCGTCGACGAGAACGAGCGGCTGGTCGGCGTGCTGACCATCGACGACGTCGTCGACGTCATCCAGCAGGAGGCCGAGGAAGATCTGCTGCGCATGGGCGGCGTCGGCGACGAAGAACTCTCGGACAGCATCCTTTCGACTTCGCGCTCGCGTGTGCCCTGGCTGCTGGTCAACCTTTTGACGGCCTTCCTCGCGGCTTCGGTGATCGGCCTGTTCGACCGCACCATCGAGCATATCGTGGCGCTGGCGGTGCTGATGCCGATCGTCGCCGGCATGGGCGGCAATGCCGGCTCGCAGACCATGACCGTCACCGTGCGGGCGCTGGCGACGAGGGACCTCGATATCTACAATGCCGGCCGCATCATCCGCCGCGAAATCGGGGTGGGCTTCATCAACGGCATCATCTTCGCCATCCTGATCGGCATCGTCGCGGCTGCCTGGTTCCACGATCGCAATCTCGGCGGCATCATCGCGGCGGCGATGATCATCAACATGTTCGTGGCGGCTCTGGCGGGCATCCTGATCCCGCTGCTGCTCGACCGCTTCAAGATCGATCCGGCTGTGGCTTCGGCGGTTTTCGTCACTACGGTCACCGATGTCGTCGGTTTCTTTGCCTTTCTCGGGCTTGCCACATGGTGGTTCGGCGTAGGCTGAACGGCACCTCAATTGACTTTTACGTAAATGCCGTGCGAGGCTTTGGAAGGTGCCTTGTCCGCCGATTCTGGTACGCGCCTGGATGCCGGCGGCGCCGGCCAGTTGGAACTCGCGGCGTGGCCGGGGCATTGGAGTGGCGATGCGGGAATATTATTCGATCACGGAGCTGACCCGCGAATTCGACGTGTCGACGCGGACGTTGCGCTTCTACGAGGACGAAGGGCTGGTGCAGCCGGTAAGGCGCGGCCGCACCCGGCTGTTCCGTCCGTCGGACCGGCATCTCATCCGCCAGATCATGCGCGGCAAGAGGCTCGGCTTCTCGATCAACGAGATCCGCGAAATCATCCAGATGTACAGGGAGCCGCCCGGCGAGGTCGGCCAACTCAAGCTGATGATCAAGCGCATCGAGGAAAAGCGCGAGGATCTTCGCCAGAAACGCCGCGACCTCGAGGAGACCCTGGCCGAGCTCGACCAGGCCGAGGAATCCTGCGTCGAGCGGCTGGTTGAACTCGGCGTCACCACGTAAGCGCGGTGTCAGCCCCGGCTCAAATCCAGCGCCGCACCCTTTTGGCGTAGTCCCGGTACTTCTTGCCGAATTTGGCCGTCAGCACCTTCTCCTCGCTCTCGATCGTCAGCTTCTGCGTCAGGAACGCCGCGATGACCGCGAGCGGCAGGAACCAGGCGATCCCCGAGACAAAGGCGAGGCTGACCAGCAGCAATGTGTTGGCGAGGTAGATCGGGTTGCGGCTGACGGCGAAGGGTCCGGTGGTCACCAGATGGTCCGGCACGCCGTTGGGGTTGAGCGTCGTTTTGGCGCGGATCATGGTGCGGATCGCGGTGAACCAGAGCGCGGCGACCGCCACCAACCCCACAAGGCCGGCGGCGAACAGGATGTCGCCGAGAAGATCGCCGATCCACGGCAGTGGATAGAAAAACCCTAGCGCGACGCTGACGATGATGGCGGCGACATAGATCAGCGGCGGCCATGGGATGTGCCCCAGCTTCGGCTGCCCAGGATTTTGCTGCACGGGTTTCGGGTGACTGTCGGTCATTGTTGTGCTCCCTCGATTAGCGCGTTCTCGGTTCCGCCGTCTCGGTTTGGGCGGTGCAGGTGCCGGCGAGCTCGCCAATATGCGCCTTCCACTCCGGGGACTGGTCGTTGCTGTAGAGCCGGTCAAGCGAGGCTTCGCCCTGGAGAGTGTCCAGCATGCAGGCACAATAGCTGGAGCAGAACTCGGTGTCGCGCGCCTGCTCGCAGGATATTTGGCAGGATTTCAGAAAGTTCACCTCCCTGCTTTCGACCCGCGCCGGCATGAATTGCGAAAACAGCCAGACCGAGCCGATCAGCAGCGGCTGATGGATCAGATAAAAGGCAAGGCTGTGCCGGCCGATGAAGACCAGCGGGTTTGCCCAGCGGCCTGGCGTCATGGCCGACAGCCGGGTCAGCACGCCGGAGGTGGCGGCGAGTTTGGTAACCGCGATGCCGGCAAGCACGGCGCCGAACCAGGGCAGCAGCGGAACATAGTCGTTGGAGTGCGGATTGGTCGCCGATAGACCGACCCACCACAAAGCCGGATGATCGAAGGCCTCGGATCTGAGGTAGAAGGGCGCCGCGATGACAAACGCCGCGACAAGCAGTGTCAGCAGCGCCGGCAGCCGAAGGAACGCCAGGCCGAGCAGGCTGGCGAGCGCGATCTCGTGCAATATGCCGAAAAAAATGAAGCCGTCGGGCGTGGCGATTCGGGTGACCAGCGATATTGCGAGAGCCGCCCCGGCAACCATGGCGAAGCGCTTCCAGAAGCCTGTCCAGCGGATTTTCTTGCCATGGGCGAGATAGAGGCTGACGCCGACCAGGAACAGGAAGCTCGAGGCGATGCAGCGCGCGTAGATTTTCCACCAGCCGAAGGCGGTGAGGCCGGGATCGGTGTAGCCGAAAAATTCGAGATCCCAGGTGAAATGATAGCTCGCCATGGCAAGCAAAGCGATGCCGCGTGCGATGTCGATGGCGGCGATGCGCTTCGCCTTCGGTTGATCCTGAACGGCGGTGGTCGGCGTGGCGATGCTCATCGGTCTCGCTGTCTTGGTTCAGCCCCGGCAAGACGACTATCACGGTTGCCACCGTCAAAAGAAGCAGTCCTCGCGTCGCGTTGGCGCGGGTCAGCATTAGAACTCGCTTTAGGCCAGAGCCGGAAAGCCTTTGGCCGGCTTCGCTTTTTGCCGTGAAGGCGTCGGTTTCCTGTTACCCGGCCAGGAATCGCCGCGGCAGATTTGTGCTCCAAACCCTGCTTTGGGCGATTCTGCTTCGGGGAAAGCAATGGCTACCCATGTGCGCCATCCTATCTGGCTTGCGGCCTTGCGGCCGGCGGATGCACGCACCTTCGCCTCGCTTTATGCGGTCGAATCGTTCGCGCGCGCCACCGTCTCCAGCGTCATCCCGATCCAGGCCTATGAGATCCTGCACAACGAGCAGATCGTCTCGATCCTCTACACGGTCGTGGCAATGCTCGGCCTCTCGGCGACGCTGTTCATGCCGATGTTGATCCGGCGCTTTGCCCGGCGCTGGGTCTATACCGCCGGTGCCTGCCTGCTGGCCGTCGGCTCGCTGTTCTTCGTCACTCATACGCTTGCTGGCCAAACGGTCGGCATGCTCTGCCGCGTCATCGGCGCCAGCGCGCTGGCGATCACGCTCAACCTCTACATCATGGACCACATCCGCAAGACCGATTTCATGCAGGCCGAGTCGCTGCGCATGGCGTGGTCGATGCTTGCCTGGACCGCCGGGCCGACGCTCGGCATTTTCCTCTACACGCGTTTCGGCATCTATGCCGCGCATAGCGCGGTGGCCGTCTTCGCCATGGCCCTGCTGGCGCTGTTCTGGACCTACCGGCTTGGCGACAACCCGTCGATCCGCCCGGGCAAGACGCGGCCGGTCAATCCGCTGGCCAATATCGGCCGCTTCGTCGCGCAGCCAAGGCTGAGGCTGGCCTGGCTGATCGCCTTCGGCCGTTCCTGCTTCTGGACGACGTTCTTTGTCTATGGGCCGCTGTTCATGGTGATCACCGGCGAGGGCGAGCTCGCCGGTGGCCTCTTGGTTTCGGCCGGCAATGCGCTTTTGTTCATGGCCATCTTCTGGGGCAGGGCGGGAAAGCGTTTCGGCGGCCGGCGCACCATGACGTTTGCCTATTTCGCCATGTCGGCGACGCTGCTGGCGGCCGGCGCCGTCGGCGAGGCCGCGCCGCTCGTCACCGGCGCGTTGCTGCTTTGCGGTGCCTTCTTCACCATCGCGCTCGATGCGCTGGGCTCGACCGCGTTCATGCGCTCGGTGCGCTCGTATGAGCGGGCGCAGATGGCGGCGGTCTACCGCACCTATCTCGACTTTTCCGACCTGACGCCGCCGCTGGTCTATTCGGTGGTGCTGGCGTTCTGCGGCCTGGGCGCGGTTTTCGCGACGCTCGGCCTGCTGGCGGCGGTCTGCGGCTTCGTCACCTGGCGCTATCTGCCCAAATCGCTTTGATGTTCAAGCGCCGCATGCCGCTCGAGCACCCAGTTGTGGAAGCGGTGCAAGTCATATTCCTCGGGCATCAGCACGCCGGCCTTGTGGCGCATCGAGCGCAGGCCCTTCTGGTTGACCTCGCAGATATCAGCATCTTCCTCCAGCACCTGGGTGCCGAAGGCGACGATGTTGTCGATATCCGCTGCCGGATCGGCGAGCGCTTCGGGCGAAAAAAGCCATTCGGCGGTGAGTTCGGTCTGCTCCGGCCCAAGCGGCACCAGCCGCACGGTCCTGACATAGTCGACATGGCCGACGACGAACATCGACGGCAAGTTGGTGGCATAGGTCTGCCCGGCAGCACGCTCGGCCGGCGTCAGGCTCGAAAAGACCGAGCCGTGGACGCGCCCGTCGCGCGACCAGGTTTCGGCCCCGGCCCGCAAGCCGCCGGCAAATTCCGGCGCGTCATTGTCGGCGTGGCGCGCCCATTCGGGGTCGTCGTGCCGGCCCATCAGGCCGCGGCCATAGATCGGCACCAGCCGCGACAGGTCCTTGTGGACGCCAGGGCAGTGCAGGCACTCGTTGAAGTTCTCCCAAAATATCTTCCAGTTGCAGTTCATAACCTTGCGCAGCACATGGCCGCTCAGCAGCGTTTCCAGCGGCCAGTTGGCGAGGTTGCCGGATGCCGGATCGAAGGATGTTTCAGCCGAACCGGCAGCGTCTTGCGCGAGGTTGACGAAAACGAAACCGCGCCACACCGAAAGCGCGACGCGGTAGAGCGGATGATCGGCCTTGTCGAAACCGTCCGGCAGCGATTTCGACGGCACGCGCACCAGATCGCCGCGCAGCGAATAGGACCAGGCGTGGTAGGGGCAGGTGATGAGCCGCGCCTTCAGCCGTCCTTCGCTCTGCTGGCAAAGCTGCGAGCCGCGATG
Organism: Mesorhizobium sp. M1403; assembly: GCF_040317695.1. NCBI lineage: Bacteria > Pseudomonadati > Pseudomonadota > Alphaproteobacteria > Hyphomicrobiales > Phyllobacteriaceae > Mesorhizobium > Mesorhizobium sp. M1403. The sequence goes on from NZ_JAMYKY010000001.1 coordinate 151,990, forward strand.
CCGGCAGGTGTTGTGAAAGGCGCGCAATTCGCCGGTCTCGTCGCGCAGCACGACGACCTCCTGCGTGCCTATGCGAAACGTCCTGAAAGCCAGCGGATGGGCAAGGTCGGCCTCGCGGCAGACCAGCAGCCAATTGCGATACCAGATGGCCTCGAGATCGCGCTGATAGCCTGCGATGTCCCAATAGGCCGATGACGGCAGCGTCGGCTCGGCCCGCGTCAGGCCGTTATAGGGACCGCGCTCATTCGGGCTGGGTTGCATGCCGGCTTCCTCCCCATCCGCCAGCCGACACCCGGCTGTGAGAATTGTCAATTGCGGCGCCGGCCGGCGAGCTTGGCGAGGCGGCGCATTCGCCACACGATCCGGCGGAATTTGGTTTGCCGGGCGCGGCGATTCTGCCTATAGTCGCTGATGTCGTCGGTTCCGTTTGGAACCAAGAGGGAATGCGGTGCGGGCGAAATTCTTGCCCAATGCCGTGGCTGCCCCCGCAACTGTGTGCGGTAGTCCTCTCCATATGCCACTGAAGATGTTCTTCGGGAAGGTGGGGAAGGGCGCTGATCCGCGAGCCAGGAGACCTGCCGGCGACAGGAAACTGATTTCTATGCCCTCGGGTGGAGGGCGAAAGGACAAGACATGAATACCGCTTCCGTCTCGCTCGGCGCTTCCGTCTCCTCGCAGTCGCGTTTCATGCAGCTGGCGCTTGCTGCATTCCTCGGCATTTTCGTCATGGGCTTTGTCGGCTTCTCGCACATCGATGCGGTCCACAATGCCGCCCACGACTATCGCCACTCGATGGGCTTTCCCTGCCACTGACAAGGGACTGACATCATGACATTTTTTCGCAACGTCGTGTTCATCGCGGCGATCGCAGGGCTCGTGGCCGGCGTCGCTCTCGCCTGCATGCAGGCCTATGCCACGGTGCCACTGATCCTGAAGGCGGAAGTCTACGAACAGGCCGGCGGCGGCCATGACCATGCCGCCGCACCTGCGGCACCGGCCGCCACGGGCACGATGGCTATGAGCAGCGCCGCGCCGGCACCGGCTGAAGCAATGGCTCCGGCTGAGGACGAAGGCTGGGCGCCGGCCGACGGTTTCGAACGCTTTGCCTTCAGCGTCGTTGCCAATATCGTCACCGGCATCGGCTTCGCACTGATCCTGGTTGCGGTTTCGGAATTCGCCGGCGGCATCGGCAATTGGCGCCAGGGGCTGTTCTGGGGGCTTGCCGGCTTTGCCGTGTTCACGCTGGCGCCCGGCCTCGGCCTGCCGCCGGAACTGCCAGCGATGCCGGCGGCCGACCTTGTCCAACGCCAGATCTGGTGGTGGGCAACGGTGGTGGCGACCGCGGCCGGTCTCGGCCTGCTTGCGTTCCGCAGATCGCTGCCGCTGGCGGTCCTTGCGGTGGCGTTGATCGTGGCGCCGCATATTGTCGGCGCGCCGCAGCCCGACAGCTTCGAGACGACAATCCCGGAAGGCCTGCATCATCAGTTCGTGGTGGCGGTGACGCTGACCAATCTGGTGTTCTGGCTGGTGCTCGGCGCAGTCGTCGGCGTGGTGCGCGGCCGCTTCACCGGCACGGCGACCAGCCTGCGCGACAGCTTTGCCTGACCGCGCTGCCGGGGCGCTGACCCTGATCATCGGCGGTGCGCGCTCCGGCAAGAGCGCGCATGCCGAGAGGCTGGTGAGTGCCTGTCCGGCGCCGTGGAGCTATATCGCGACGGCGCAAGCCTATGACGAGGAGATGCGCGAACGGATCGCGCTGCACCGCTCGCGCCGCAGAGCCGGTTGGACGACCATAGAGGCGCCGCTCGACCTTGCCGGCGCGATCGAGGCGCTGCCTGACGGCCAGCCGGTGCTGATCGATTGCCTGACGCTGTGGCTGACCAACCATATGCTGGCCGAACATGATGTCGAGGCCGAATGCCGAAGGCTGGCAGATGTGCTGTCGCGGCCGCGTGGACCCTGGTTCGTGGTGTCCAACGAGGTCGGCCAGGGCATCGTGCCGGAGAATGCGCTGGCAAGACGGTTTCGCGACGCGGCCGGCCGGTTGAACCAGGACGTTGCCGCCGTCGCTGACACCGTGCTTTTGATGGTGGCGGGGCTGCCGCTCAGGGTGAAATGACATGGCTGATACCGACCACATCGATCCCAAGGACGAGGAACGCCACCGCGCGAAGATGGCCAAGCGCAAGGCGGTGCAGGACGCCGAGGTTGCAGCCAAGACGGTCGAGAAAGGGCTGTTGATCGTCAACACCGGTCCGGGCAAGGGCAAGACCACGGCCGCCTTCGGGCTGGCGCTCAGAATGCTCGGCTACGGCAAGCGCGTCGGCGTCGTCCAGTTCATCAAAGGCAAATGGCACACCGGCGAGAAGGATGCTTTTGCCTGCTTCGGCGACCGCGTCGTCTGGCACGCCATGGGCGAGGGCTTTACCTGGGAAACGCAGGACCTGAAGCGCGACATCGCGGCCGCTGAGGCCGCCTGGGCCAAGGCGCTCGAGCTGATGGCCGAGCCGTCGATCAGCCTCGTGGTGCTCGACGAACTCAACATCGCGTTGCGCTACGATTATCTCGACCTCGAAAAGGTGGTCGCAGCGCTGAAGGCGCGTCGCGAGGGCCTGCATGTCGTCGTCACCGGCCGCAATGCCAAGCCGGTATTGGTCGAGGCAGCCGATCTGGTCACCGAGATGGGCGTGACCAAGCACCACTTCTCCGCCGGCGTGAAGGCGCAGCAAGGGATAGAGTTCTGAGGGGTTTGGCGATCGGGGAAGGGCGTTTCGGAGCAGGCGGCGCCGGCGAAGCTGCCGATCTCCCCCCTTGTGGGGGAGATGCCCGGCAGGGCAAAGGGGGGCACTGTCCCTCGGCCTGTCAGTCGGAGACAACTACGTCGTCAGACCGTCATTAGCAGGTGAACGGTCAAGAGGCTGGCGATCCTTCGCGCCCCCCTCTGTCCTGCCGGACATCTCCCCCACGAGGGGGGAGATTGGATGGCGCTTCGGATTTCGCCAACCTCGAACGTCAAAGGCAGGGAATGAGAAGCGCAAAGCTGGGGCGATTATTCTTTGGGCACAGCAATTTTGTTCTTGCTTTGTGCCGGCAGCTATGGTACTAATCTCGCTATGGTGCTAACTGGCTCCAACGACCCGCCGCTTGGCGGGTTTTTTGTTTCCGCTCGATCTCGGGCGCAGGTCACGCCAAGATAACAACCACTGCGACCACCCCGAACAGCGCGATCAGCAGTAAGTCGGCGACCCGGTAAAGTTTCAGCGCCCGTCGGATGTCGGTGCTCTCGATATCGTCGCGGCGGCCGCCTTCGCCTATCAACGCGTCTTCGACCATGACGCCGTCATAGGAACGGGGGCCGGCGAGCGCCAGGCCGAGCGCACCGGCCATCGCTGCTTCCGGCCAGCCGGCATTGGGCGAGCGGTGTTTTTTCGCATCGCGCCGCACAGCATGCCAGGCGGCTTTGGCATCGGCGCCCTTGACCAGGAAAGCGGCAAGCACGATCAGCAGCGCCGTCAGCCGTGATGCCGGCAGGTTGATCCAATCGTCGAAGCGCGCCGCCGCCCAGCCGAAGGCCTCGTGGCGCGGGGTGCGGTGGCCGATCATCGAATCGGCGGTGTTGGCGGCCTTGTAGGCGACGCCGCCGGCGAGCCCGCCAACGCCGATCCAGAACGCCGGCGCGACGACGCCGTCGGAGAAGTTCTCGGCCAGGCTTTCGATCGCGGCGCGGCAGACAGCGGCCCTGTCGAGCTTTTCCGGGTCGCGGCCGACGATCCGCGAGACGGCAATGCGGCCCATGTCCAGTCCGCCGCTGTCGAGGGCGTCGGCCACCGCTTCGACATGCTCGGCCAGGCTCTTCTGCGACAGCAGCGACGTCGCCAGGATTGCGATGACCAACAAGCCGAGGGGAATGCTCCAAAGCATGGTTTCGAGCCAGAAGGCGAGGGCGGCCGGCACCAGCACGATGACCAGCAGCGCGAGCACGCCCCAGCGGCGACGGTGGGCGTCGGAATCAGTGGCGCGGTTGAGCCTGCCGTCGAGAAAGGATATCAGCCTGCCGAACCAGGTAACGGGATGGCCAATGGCATCGAAGAGCTGGGCCGGGTAGCCGAGTACAAGTTCGATGGCCAGCGACAGGAAAGTGATCAGGATCGACATGAAGTCTCTTGATGGAGTGACGGCGGCAGTGGACCACGGCGGAAGCCTTGGCCGGGCGAGGGCGCTTTTCCCTCACGCGCCGCTGCCTTTCGTCGACCTCTCGACCGGGATCAATCCGCACTCCTACCCGCTTTTCGATTTGCCCGCCACCGCCCTGTCGCGATTGCCGGAAGCAGCGCGTGCCCGCGAATTGGCCGAAGTCGCGGCAAGCGCCTATGGCGCTCCATCGGCGGCGAATGTCGCAGCGGCGCCCGGCACGCAGATCCTGTTGCCGCGCGTCGCTTCGCTGGTCAGCCCGGGCAGGGCGCTGGTGCTCGGGCCGACTTATGCCGAGCATCGGCGGGCAGCGGCGATCGCCGGCCATGCGGCGGCTGAAGTCGATGATTTCGAAGCCTTGGCGGCGGCCGACCTTGCCGTCGTCGTCAATCCCAACAACCCGGACGGGCGCGTCGTCGAGCGCGAAAGATTGCTTCGACTTGCCGCAAAATTGCGCGCCAGAGGCGGGCTGCTGGTCGTCGACGAGGCCTTCATGGATGTCGGCCCACGCAGCGAAAGTCTCGCTGGCGACGTCGACCAGGGCGGCATCGTCGTGCTGCGCTCGTTCGGCAAGTTCTTCGGCCTGGCCGGCCTGCGGCTTGGCTTTGCATTGACCGACGCGCTGACGGTCGAGCGGCTGCAGGCGCAATTCGGGCCATGGGCGATTTCCGGGCCGGCGCTCGAATATGGCATAAGGGCGCTTGCCGATACCGGCTGGCAGGCCGGGATGCGGCGCCGATTGGCCGAGGATGCCGCACGGCTCGATGCGCTGTTCGGCCGGTTCGGCGTGCCTGTCGCCGCTGGCACCGCGCTGTTCCGCTATATCAGGCTGGCGAACGCCGCCCGCCTGTTTTCGGTGCTCGGCCAGCGCGGCATCCTGCTTCGGCATTTCGCCGACCGGCCGGATGTGTTGCGCGCCGGCCTACCGGGAGCCGACGAAGAATGGCGGCGGCTCGAATCAGCGCTTGCCGGCTGGGCCTCGCGGCGCGACGATGATGCCAAGGGAGAAACGATCCAATGATCCATGTCTGCTCGCTGTCCAAAGTCGAGGAAACGGTGACGAAGACCGGGGCCGGGCGGCTGCTTTCGCTGCTCGCTGCCGGCACGGAGGTGATGCGGCCGGCCTCGATCACCAGGGAAAACCATCTGCACCTGGTCATGCACGACATTGCGGTAGCGCAGGAGGGCATGACCATGCCGGGCGAGGAGCATGTCTTGAACCTGCTCGATTTCGCCCGCCAATGGGATCGCTCGCGGCCGCTGGTGGTGCATTGCTATGCCGGCATCAGCCGGTCGACCGCCTCGGCCTACATTATCGCGGCAGCGCTGGCGCCGAAGCGCGACGAAGCCGAACTGGCCAAGACGCTGCGCGCGCTGTCGCCCACGGCGACACCCAATCCGCGGCTGATCGCAATTGCCGACGCACTGCTCGAGCGCGACGGCCGCATGAGCCGCGCCATCGAGGCGATCGGGCGCGGCGCCGAAGCGTTTGAGGGCACGCCGTTTGCGCTGAGGATCGAGGGCTAGTTACGCCAGCCAATCCGCCAGCTTTGCCTTGCGCACGTCCTTCAGCAAGCTGATGAAGCCGTCGGCTTGATGCTCGGCGGTGAGCCGGCCTTTTTCGGCGGTTGCAATGCTGGCGTCGCCGACCACGCCATTCGGGTTGAGGTCGCTGGCGATCCAGGCGAAGGCGTGTGTTCCGGTGTGGCGCAGCAGCGAAAATTCCTTTTCGGCGCGGGCGACCTTGGACACGAAATTATCGGCCTTGGCCATGTCGACGAGGTCGGGCCGGAAGTGCAGCATCAGCGAGGTCTCGACGTCGCCGCCATGAATGCCGTGGCGGTCTTCGAGGTCGGTGTACATGCCGGCCGGCCGGCCAAACCGTTGCCAGCTGGTCTTTACCGCCAGCATCTTTGCCCGCACGCGCAATTCGCGGGTGACGATGCCCATGATCTCCTCATTGCCGCCATGCGAGTTGACGACAATCAGTTTTCGGACGCCGGCGCGTGCGACCGACAGGCCAAGTTCGGTCCACGCCTCGACCAGGGTCGTCGCCGGCAGAGTGAGGGTGCCGGGCGCATGCAAATGCTCGTTCGACTTGCCCACCGCCTGAACCGGCAGGATGCGGATGTCGAGATCGCCGGGCAGGCGCGCGATCACCGTTTCCAGCATGCCGTTCATGATCGAGGTGTCGGTCGAAACCGGCAGATGGGGCCCGTGCTGCTCGATCGCCGCCAGCGGCAGAACGGCAATGGTCGCCTCAGGATCGACGGTCGCGTATTCGGTGGTCCGGTAGTCACCCCACCATACGCGTTTTTTTGTTCCGGCCATTTTTTACCTCGAAGAGACTGGATGCGCGCTTGATGAGGGGCGGCACCAACCTTTGTCGTGTAACTTGAGATCATCGGCCTGTCGATTCCAGCCGCTGGCCAGCGCTCCTCAACCCGCCGCGATGACCTCGATCTCGACCTTAAACTCCGGCCGGGCAAAGCCGGACACGATCATCAGCGTCGAGGCCGGCGCCGGACTGGCGAACAGCCGGTCGCGAACCTCCATATAGGGCCGCAGGAAGGCGCGGTCGGTGACGTAGGCGTTGATGCGGACGATGTCGGACAGGCCGAGCCCGGCCTCGCCGAGAATCGCCGCTATGTTCTGGAAACAGAGCTCGGCCTGTGCGCCGGCCTCCTCGGGGATCTGGTCGTCCGCTGTGATCGCGACCTGGCCCGAACACAGCACCAGCCGCTTGCCGGGCGGCAGCTCGACGCCATGGCTGTAGCGGGCGAAGGGCGGCTTGATAGACTTCGGCGTGAGAAATTTGAACATGGCAATCTCCGTTCACGGCAGCGTAAAGCTGGATGTAGGCGGGCATCAAGATGGCGGTGCATGTCACGAGGGCGATTGTGGACAGGCGATCAAAAAATAGGCACGATGCCTTCCGTACAGCATGACCCGTCCGGCCTTCGCGCCGCCATTGCACAGGCGGGCATTGCACAAGCGGGCGGTCCCGACGCAACGCGCCGGTGGCATGTGTCTTGCTTCTTGAAACAATGGTGTCGAGCCCGGCGCGTGATGCGCCGGAGCGAACAAAGGGTGGTGTGGATGTACGGAAGACTCAAGATTTCGGCGGGCGTGATCGTGCTGCTTGGCGCAGGTACGCTTGCCGCGGCAGCGAACGAAAAAGTCACCTTCGGCACCAACTGGCTGGCCGAGCCGGAACATGGCGGTTACTACCAAGCCGTGGTGGATGGTACCTATGCCGCATGCGGCATCGACGTGACGATCATGCAGGGCGGCCCACAGGTCAGCGGCCGGCCGCTGCTGCTCGCAGGTAAGATCGATTTCTACATGGGCGGCAATCTGCTGTCGGCCTTCGATGCCGTGCAGCAAGGCATACCGATGCGCGTCGTGGCCGCCGACTTCCAGAAGGACCCGCAGGTCATCATGTCCCATCCCGGCCAGGGGCTGGACAAATGGGAAGACCTGAAGAACGCCGACCAGTACATCCTCGGCGACGAAGGTGCGCAGACCTTCTTCCAGTGGATGGTCACCGACCTCGGCTTCGATGCCGCAAAACGCGTGCCCTACACTTTCAACCCGGCTCCGTTCATCGCCAACAAGAAGTCGATCCAGCAGGGCTACGTCACCTCGGAGCCATTCGCCGTCCAGAAGCAGGGCGGTTTCACGCCGAACCAGTTCCTGCTGGCCGACTATGGCTGGGACACATATGCAACGACGGTCGAAACCATGCAGGAGACGGTCGACAAGCGGCCCGAGGTGGTCCAGTGCTTCGTCGATGGCTCGGCCAAGGGCTGGTACAATTATCTCTACGGCGACAACAAGGCCGCCAACGAGATGATCAAGAAGGAAAATCCGGACATGACGGATGAGCAGATCGCGTTCTCGATCGAGCAGCTGAAGAAGTTCGGCGTGGTCGATTCCGGCGACAGCGAAAAGCTCGGCATCGGCGCCATGACCGATGCGCGCATCCAGAGTTTTTACGACAAGATGGTCAAGGCCAAGGTAACACCGGCGGGCATCGACATCAAGAAGGCCTACACGCTGGCCTTCGTCAACAAGAGCGTCGGGCTCGACCTGAAGAAGTAGGCCGTGAAGCTGGAGAAAGTGGCGCAACAGCCAGGAAGCGTATCGGGGCCGACGCTGTTGGCGCTGCGTGGCGTCGGCAAGGTGTTTTCCAACGGCGTCACCGCGCTCAGCAATGTCGAGCTGACGATCCGGGAAGGCGATTTCCTCAGCCTGCTCGGGCCGTCGGGCTGCGGCAAATCGACGGCGCTGCGGCTGATCGCCGGGCTGTCGACGCCGACCTCGGGTGTGCTCGACTGGCGCGGCAGCGGCGCCCTCGATCGTTCGACTATCGGCGACCGTTCGAATATCGGCTTCGTCTTCCAGGAGCCGACGCTGCTGCCCTGGGCCGATGTCTTCGACAATGTCTGGCTGCCGCTGCGGCTGAAGGGCGTGTCGCGGGCCAAGGCGGCGCCGGCGGTGATGGAGATGCTGGCGAGGGTTCACCTGACCGGCTTCGAGAATGCCGTGCCGCGCGAATTGTCGGGCGGCATGAAGATGCGCGTCTCGATTGCCCGGGCCATGGTGACCAAGCCGCGGATTCTGTTGATGGACGAGCCGTTCGCAGCACTCGACGAGATCACCCGCTTCAAGCTCAACAACGATCTGCTGGAGCTGTGGCAGGATGAACGTTTCACCGTCGTTTTCGTCACCCACAGCGTCTTCGAAAGCGTTTTCCTCTCCAACCGCGTCGTCGTCATGGCGGCGCGGCCGGGCCGGGTGTTTGCCGAGCTCGCCGTCGATGCGTCCTATCCGCGCGACGAGGCGTTTCGCACCTCGCCCGACTATGCCGCGCTCTGCCGCCAGGCATCCGACGTGCTGATCGGCGCCATCAACTCAACTGCCGGACCGCATCATGACGGCCATTGAAGAACAAATCCTGGCGCTCGACCCGGAGGAGGCGCGTCGCGTTCGCCAAGAGCGCTTCGAGCGCATCGGCAGATGGCTGCTGCCGCTGGCGATCATGATCCTGGCGATCTGGCTGTGGGACCGCGTCTGCGTCTGGAACGACATCCCGAAATATATCCTGCCGCGTCCCGGCGTGGTGCTGCAGACGCTGCACGACGATGCCGGGCTGCTGTTCTCCTCGCTGCTGGTGACACTCAGGATCACCTTCTTGAGCCTGCTTCTCGCCGTCATCGGCGGCGTCGGGCTGGCAGTGCTGTTCGCGCAGTCGAAATGGGTGGAGATGTCGTTCTTTCCCTTCGCCATCGTGCTGCAGGTGACGCCGATCGTCGCGATCTTTCCGCTGATCAATATCTATGTCGACAACCAGACGACAAAGCTTTTGCTTTGCGCCTGGATCGTCGCCTTCTTCCCGATCCTCTCCAACACCACGCTCGGCCTCAATTCCGTCGACCGCAATCTGCGCGATTTGTTCAAGCTCAACGGCGCCACCCGCTGGCAGCAATTGCGCTATTTGCGGCTGCCGGCGGCGATGCCTTATTTCCTCGGCGGGCTGAAGATCGCCGGCGGCCTGTCGCTGATCGGCGCGGTGGTGGCAGAGTTCGTCGCCGGCGCCACCGGCCAGTCGTCCGGCCTAGCCTCGCGCATCATCGAGGCCGGCTACCGGCTCAACGCACCAAGGCTGTTCGCGGCGCTGATCCTGATCTCGCTCACGGGCATCCTGATCTTCCTGGTGCTGTCGCTGATTTCGCATCTCATTTTGCGGCGCTGGCACGAGAGCGCGCTGAGGCAGGAGCGGTGATGGTGGGCAGCGCCGCCTTGATACCAGCTTCTGGTTCCTACCATCTCGCCAAGGTTCGGCTTCATGCCTCACTGACGCCGGGCTTTTCTGGAGCCTTCGATACCGACGGGTTTGGGCTCGCGGATATCGCCATCGCCGATGGCAAGATCTCCGGGATTACGGCGCATCGATCCAACGCACAGGCAGGCGCCATCGACCTTGGCGGCCGGATCGTCTTGCCCTGCTTCGTCGACTGCCACACCCATATCGACAAGGGCCATATCTGGCCGCGAAAGCCCAATCCCGACGGCACTTTCATGGGCGCGTTGAACGCGACCGGCGCCGACCGCGCGGCGCGCTGGAGCGCCGACGACGTTGCCCGCCGCATGGATTTTTCGCTGCGCTCTGCCTATGCGCATGGCACCAAGGCGCTGCGTACGCATCTCGACAGCGTTGCGCCGCAGGAAGAGATCTCCTGGCCGGTGTTCGAGACGATGCGGGAGAAATGGCGCGGCCGCATCGAGCTGCAGGCGGCCTGCCTGCTCGGCATCGAAGGCGTGCGCGACAGGAAATGGTTCGAGAGGCTGGCCAAGCGGGTGGCTGCCGCCAAGGGCGTGCTCGGCGTCGTCACCTATATGGTGCCGGACCTCGAGGAACTGCTTGACCAGGTGTTTGCGCAGGCGATCAAGCATGGCCTCGACCTCGATTTCCATGCCGACGAGACCGACGATGTCTCGGCGATCTCGCTCAAGAAGATTGCCGAAGCCGCCCTCTGGAACGGTTTTGACGGGAACATCCTGGTCGGCCATTGCTGCTCGCTGGCGCGCCAGCCCGATCTCGAGGTGCTCGACACGCTGGACAAGGTCGCCAAGGCCGGCCTGGCGGTGGTGTCGCTGCCGATGTGCAATCTCTATTTGCAGGACCGGCGCGGCGATAACACCACGCCGCGCTGGCGCGGGGTGACGCTGCTGCACGAGATGAAGGCGCGCGGCATTGCCGTCGCCATCGCCTCCGACAATACGCGCGACCCGTTCTACGCCTATGGCGATCTCGACATGCTGGAGGTCTATCGCATGGCGACGCGCATCCTGCATCTCGACCATCCCGTCGCTGACTGGCCGCAAGCGGTGACAGCGACGCCGGCCAAGGTGATGCGGCTCGATGGTTTCGGCACGCTTGCCGCCGGAGGGCCGGCCGATTTCGTCGTCTTCAAGGGGCGAAGCTGGACGGAATTGCTGTCGCGGCCCGAATCGGATCGCATCGTGGTGCGCGACGGCCAGGCGATCGAACGCCAGCTGCCCGATTATGCCGAACTCGATGATCTGATGGTGGAATGATGGATATTGCGGCGCTCAAGCGCGACCTGGACGGCCTCAAGGTCGACGACCATCCGGCGATCGTCCAGCAGAAGAGCCGCGACTTCTACTGGTACAGCCCGGTGCTGAAGCAGCAGCTCGAGCATGTCACCGGCGACCTGATCGTGACGCCGAAAACGGAAGACGAGGTCGTCCGCGTGCTCGCCGCCTGCCACCGGCATGGCGTGCCGGTGACGCCGCGCGGCAGCGGCACCGGCAATTACGGGCAGGCGATGCCCCTGTCCGGCGGCGTCGTGCTCAATCTCGCCGAGATGAACGCGATCAAGGCGATCGCGCCCGGTCGTGTCGTCACCGGTCCCGGCGCCGTGCTCGCCGACATCGACAAGGCGACGCGGGCGCATTCCGGCCAGGAGCTCCGCATGTCGCCGTCGACCTACAACACGGCATCGATCGGCGGCTTCGTCGCCGGCGGCTCCGGCGGTATTGGCTCGATCCGCTGGGGCGGCTTGCGCGACCTCGGCAACGTCATCCGGCTGAGGACCGTGACGATGGAGGCACAGCCCCGCGTCATGGAGCTCACCGGCGAGGACGTGCTGAAAGTGATGCACGCCTACGGCACCAACGGCATCATCACCGAAGTCGAGATGCCGCTAACCGCCAGTTATGACTGGATCGACGTCATCGTCGGCTTCGACGATTTCATGGATGCGGCCGGCTTCGGCAACGATCTCGCCATCCAGGACGGCATCCTGGCGAAGCTGATCACGCCGATAGCAGCACCCATCCCCTACGATTACTTCAAGCGCCACCAGCGGTTTTTCCGGCGCGGCCAAAGCATCGTCGTCCTGATGATCGCGCCGCATGCGATGGATGCCTTCCTCGCCTTCACTGCGCGCAGTAAGGGCGAGATCGTCTTTCGCGCCGATAAGGAGGCCGATCTCAAGGGGCTGCCGCCGGCCTATGAGCTGACCTGGAACCACACCACGCTGCGCGCCATCCGGGTCGACCCGACGATCACCTATCTGCAGACCCGCTACCCGTCGCCGGACCACCTCGGTCACGTCAAGGCGATGGTCGAACGCTTCGGCGACGAGGTGCCGGCGCATCTCGAATTTATCCGCTTCGATGGCGCCATCGGCATCGCCGGATTGCCGCTGGTGCGCTTCACCACGGCGGAGCGGCTGGACGAGATCATCCGCATCCACGAAGACAATGGCTGCTGGATCTTCAACCCGCACCGCTACACGCTGGAAGAAGGCGGCATGAAGCGGACGGATGAAGTGCAACTGGCTTTCAAGCGTGAGACCGACCCGCAAGGGCTGCTCAATCCGGGCAAGATGATCGCCTGGGAAAACCCGGACTATGATTATCGCTCAGGCAAGTCGTTCCTGTTCAAGGGGCTGGAGAAGACGGGTTGAACATCCTCGTCCTCTACGCTCATCCGGTCGAGACCAGCTTCAATGCCGGTCTGCACCGGACCATTGTCGAGCGGCTGAAGGCCGCCGGCCATGCCGTCGACGATTGCGATCTCTATGCCGAGGGGTTCGATCCCAGGCTGACGCGGGCCGAACGGCTCTCCTATCACGACGCGCGCAGTGACGGCGATCCTGCAGCGGCTTACGTCGAGCGCTTGCTGCGGGCCGAGGCGCTGGTGCTATCGTTTCCGGTGTGGAACTTCGGCTATCCGGCCATTCTGAAAGGCTTTTTCGATCGCGTCTTCCTGCCCGGCGTGTCGTTCAAATTGGTTGACGGCAAGGTGCAGCCGTCGCTGCACAACATTCGCAAGGTCGCCGCGGTCGCCACCTATGGCGGCAGTCGGTTCCGAGCCATGCTGATGGGCGACCCGCCGCGCAAGCTGGTCAAGCGGGTGCTGCGTGCGACCATCAAGCCTGGCGGGTCGGTTTCCTACCTCGCGCAGTACTCGATGAACCTATCGACCGACGAGAGGCGGACGAGGTTCGTGGCGAAGGTCGCGGCCGAGATGGATGCGTTCTGAGCTACATCCGCACTCGCTCGGCCTTCGGATCGTACATCGGCTTGAGCGAGGCCTCGGCGGCAAAGCGCTCGCCGGCGATCTCGATCTCGTAGGACGACGACAGCACATCCCCCTCGCTCTCACCCTTGCAAGGCACGTAGCCAAGCCCGATTGCGCCGCCGAGATGATGGCCGTAATTGCCCGAGGTGATCGGACCGACGATCTTGCCGTCGCGCAGGATCGCCTCGTTGTGGAAGAGCAGCGGCTCGGGGTCGTTCAGGCGGAACTGCACCAGCCGGCGTGACAGGCCGGTTTCTTTCTTCTTCAGCACCGCATCGCGGCCGAGGAAATACCTCTTGGCCGTCTTCACGGCGAAGCCAAGGCCGGCCTCCAGCACATTGTCTTCGTCGGTGATGTCGTGGCCGAAATGCCGGAACGCCTTTTCGATGCGGCAGGAGTCCAGCGTGTGCAGGCCGCATAGCTTCAGACCGACATCGGCGCCGGCCTCTTCTATCGCCTCGAAGACGTGGGCGGCCTGATCGGTCGAGACATAAAGCTCCCAGCCGAGCTCGCCGACATAGGTGACGCGGTGGGCGCGGGCCAGGCCCATGCCGATCTCGATCTCCTGAAACGTTCCGAACGGATTGTTGTCATTGGAGAAATCATTCGGGCTGACCTTTTGGATCAGCTTCCTCGAATCCGGGCCCATCAGGCAAAGCACCGCTTCGGCAGCGGTCACATCGGTAATGACGACGAACTCGTCGGCAAGATGTTTTTTCAGCCAGGCCAGATCGCGCTGCAGCGTGGCGCCCGGCACGACGAGGAAGAAGGCTGTTTCGGACAATCGCGAGACGGTCAGATCGCTCTCGATACCGCCGCGCTGGTTGAGCATCTGGGTGTAGACGATCTTGCCCGGCGCCACGTCCATGTCGTTGGCGCAGAGTCTTTGCAGGAAAGCGCAGGCGTCGCGACCCTCGACGCGGATCTTGCCGAACGAGGTCATGTCGAACAGGCCAACGCTGTTCCGGACCGCCAGATGCTCCTCGCGCTGGTTGTCGAACCAGTTCTGCCGTTTCCACGAATAGCGGTATTCGCGCTCCTGGCCGGGCCTAGCGAACCAGTTGGCGCGCTCCCAGCCGGCGACCTCGCCGAACACCGCACCGCGCGCCTTCAGATGCTCGTGCAGCGGCGAACGCCTCACGTTCCGCGAGGTTGCCATCTGCCGGTAAGGAAAATGATCGGCATAGAGCAGGCCGAGCGTTTCGGAGACGCGCTCCTTGAGATAGCGGCGGTTCTTCTGGAACGGCTGGGCGCGGCGGATGTCGACCTCCCAGAGATCGAACGGCGCTTCGCCGTCATTGATCCATTGCGCCAGCGCCATGCCGGCGCCGCCGGAGGAGACGATACCGATCGAATTGTAGCCGGTCGCCATCCAGTAGCCGGAAAGCTCCGGCGCCTCGCCGAGATAATAACGGTCGTCGGGGGTAAAACTCTCTGGGCCGTTGAAGAAGGTGTGGATGCCGGCGGTGGCCAGCATCGGCATGCGGTTGACGCCCATTTCGAGGATCGGCTCGAAATGGTCCATGTCCTGCGGCAACTGGTCGAAGCAGAACTCCTCGCTTATGCCGTTCATGCCCCACGGCTTGGCCACCGGCTCGAAAGCGCCGAGCATCATCTTGCCGGCATCTTCCTTGTAGTAGGCGCATTCGTCGGGCACGCGCAGCACCGGCAGGCGGGAGAGCCCGGGGATCGGTTCCGTCACGAGATAAAAGTGCTCGCAGGCGTGCAGCGGAATGGTGACGCCGTTCTGGGCGCCAAGTTCGCGTGCCCACATGCCGGCGCAGTTGACGACGATGTCGGTGTCGATCGTGCCTTGCTCGTCGCCCTGCGCCCAGGAGACGCCGGTGACGCGGCCTGCCTTGGTATGCACCTTGGTCATCTTGACGTTCTCGACGATCGTCGCACCGCGCTGACGTGCGCCCTTGGCCAACGCCATGGCGATGTTGGCGGGGTCGCATTGGCCGTCGAGCGGCAGATGCACGGCGCCGACCACATCGGATACATTGAGATGCGGATACATCTGCTTGACTTCACCTGGCGAAATCTCGCGCACGTCGACATCGAAGGCACGGGCGAGAGACGCCTGCCGATAGATCTCGTGCTTGCGCTCCCCGGTCAGCGCCACCGTGATCGAGCCAACCTGGCGCATGCCGGTGCCGACATCGGTCTCGGCCTCGAGCTTGACGTAGAGGTCGGCCGAGTATTTCGCCAGCCGCGTCATGTTCTGCGAGCCGCGCAGCTGGCCGATCAGGCCGGCGGCGTGCCATGTCGTGCCCGATGTCAGCTGCTTGCGCTCGAGCAGGACGATATCGGTCCAGCCGAGCTTGGCCAGGTGATAGGCTACCGAGCAGCCGGAGACGCCGCCGCCGATGATGACCGCCCTCGCTTTGGGAGGAATGGCCTTGGTCGGAATGGTTTTGGCGGGCGGGGCGTTCATGCGGCCTCACGGCGATAGCTGGAGGCGAAGCGGCGCAGACGCGTGGCAGCTTCCATCAGTACCGCCTCAGGCTGGCAGAGGCTGAAGCGGATGTGGCCTGCTGCGGCCTCGCCGAAGCTCGAGCCGGGCATGACGGCGACCTTTTCCTGGTCGAGGAAGGCCCAGGCGAATTTCTCGTCGTCCGGCTCGATCGCCGATATGTCGAGCATGACGTACATGCCGCCTTCGGAGCCGCGCACGGTGACGTCGTTCATGCCGCGCATGGCATCGAGAACGACGGCGCGCCTTGCGGCATAGCGCTCGGCGATCTCCTTGACGCCGTAGCCGTTTTCGAGCGCCTCGGCGCAAGCCAGGCTGATGAAGGCCGGCAGGCCGTAGGTCATCACCAGATTGAGGTCGGTCAGCAGCGAGATCATCTCCTCGGGCCCGGTCAGCCAGCCCATACGCCAGCCGGTCATGCCGTGGCTCTTGGACATCGAATTGATGACCAGCGTACGTTCTGCCATGCCGGGCAGCGAGCGCGGCGAGACGTGCTCGCCACCGCCAAGCGTCCAATAGACCTCGTCCGACAGCAGCCAGAGGTCATGCTCGCGGCAGATCTGCGCCAGATCTTCCAGCCGCTCGCGCGAATAGACGGCGCCGGTCGGATTGTTCGGCGTGTTGATCAGGATGGCGCGGGTGTTCGGCCGAAGTGCGGCGCGGATCTCGGCGGCGCGCGGCTGAAAGCCATCTTCGGCAGGTGTCTCGACGACGCTGAACGCGGCGCCCGCCGCGCTGAAGGTATTGGGATAGGTGGCGTAATAGGGCGCGACGACGATGGCATGGTCGCCCTGGTCGAGAACAGCTTGAATAGCTGCGTAAAGCGCGGCCTGCCCGCCCGGCGTGGCGATGACCTGGTCGGGGCTGGTCGCAACACCGGTGCAGAGCGTCGAGGCCGCCGCCATCGCCTTGCGCAGCCGCGGAACGCCGGCAAGTGGGGTGTAGTGGTGATTGCTGGCGCGGACCGCCGTCACGCAGGCTTCGATCGTCTCGCTCGGCGTGTCGAAATCATGGTCGCCGACCGACAGCATGATGATGTCCTCGCCGGCCTGCTTGCGCGCCCAGGCAGCGGAATGAACCTCCCAGCCATCCTTGCCCGAAGGCACGATGCCGGAAATGCGCGATGATGGCCTGGGCATTATGCTACTCCCGAAATTTCGTAGCCGGCCTGTTCGAGCCGGTCGCGCAAGGCGGCGATGTGGGCCGGTCCGACTTCGCAGCAGCCGCCGACGATGCCGGCGCCGGCCTCGACCCAGCCGATCGCCTGGCCGGCATAGGCGTCCGGATCGAGGTCGTGGCGGGCGTGCAGCACTTCGACGGTGCCGCCATGCTTGAGCGCCTCGACCGAGGTGAAGCCATTGGCATAGGCGCCGACCGCACCGCCGAGAGCGATCAGTCCGGGCAGCGCTGCAGCGATCGCTTCGGGCCGGCAGCAATTGATCAGCCGGGCCGCGACGGGCAGTCCGTCAAGAGCGCTCGACGCCGTCGTAATGGCTTCGCCGCTGCGCAGGCGCGGCGTGCCGTGGTCGGCAAGCGTCCACGACACCCATACGGGCTTGCCGCTTTCCGATGCCGCGGTGACGGCGGCGCGCGCCTCTTCGGCCGACGCCATGGTTTCGCACAGAAACAGATCGACGCCGTCCGCCTGCTCGGCAACGATGCGGCGATAGATATCGAGTGTATCCTGGAACGATATCGTCAGCGCCGGCGCATAGCTGCCGAACAGCGGCGACAGGCAGCCGGCGATCGCTGCGTCGCCGGCCTGGTCGCGCGCTTGCCTTGCCAGTTCGATGCCGCGTTTCTGCAACGGCTTGAACAGCTCTTCCGCGCCCTCGCGCGCCAGCCGCTCCGGCGTGGCGGAATAAGTGTTGATGGTGATGACGCGGGCGCCGGCGCGGATGAATTCCGCATGCAGGTCGCGCACCAGATCCGGTTCGTCGATCAGCACCCTGGCCGACCAGAGCGGCGTCGGCTCGGAGCTGCTGCGGCGGACCAGCTCCTGGCCCATGCCGCCATCGGTGAGGATGACTTTCTTCATGCTTTGAGCCTTTCGTTCGTCGGATCCCATAACGGCTCATCCTTCTGCACGATCGCCCGAAAACGTTCGCCGAAGATCTCGACCTCGACCGCGGTTCCCGGCTCGGTGAGGTCGGCGCGCAGCATGCCGAGCGCGATCGACTTGTCGATGCGATGACCCCAGCCGCCGGATGTCGTCTCGCCGACGATGTGGCCGTCATGCCAAAGCGTCGACATGTAAGGTGCGTCGCAGTCGCCGGGATTTTCGACGACCAGCGTGACGAAGCGCTTCTTGATGCCCTGCTGCTTTTCGTTCTGCAGCGCCGCCTTGCCGCGGAAGTCGGGCTTGTCCCATCTGACGAAGCGCTCCAGCCCGCCCTGCAGGATCGAGTAGTCGGTCGACAGGTCGCCCTTCCAGGTGCGGTAGCCTTTTTCGAGCCGCAGCGAATCCAGCGCGTACATGCCGAACGGTTTCAGGCCGTGCCTCTGGCCGGCCGCCCAGACAGCGTCGAAGATGACAGCGGTATCGTCGACCTTGCTGTGGATTTCCCAGCCGAGTTCGCCCGCGAAGGACACGCGCACCAGCCTTGCCCAACGTCCGGCGATACTGGTCTCCTGGTGCGTCAGCCAGGGCTGGGTGAGGTCGGCCGCGCAGAGTTCGGCGAGGATGTTTCGCGAGTTGGGGCCGGCGAGGATCTGGGTGGAGTATTCCTCCGTCCTGTCGACCAGCTTGAATGTGGCGTCCTTCGGTGTGCGCGATTTCAGCCATTCGAAATCATGCCATTGCGCCACCGCGGCAGTAATCAGCGTCATCAGGTCTTCGTCGTGGCGGACGACCGACATTTCGGTGACGATGCGGCCCTTGTCGTCGGCAAAATAGACGAGGCCGATGCGGCCGGGTTTCGGCACCAGGCCTGTCACCTGGAGGCTCAGCCATTCGGCGGCACCCGAACCGTCTAGATTGAAGCGGGAAAATCCCGGCAGGTCCAGAATGCCGGCGGCATCGCAGACGGCGAGGCATTCCTCGCGCACACGACGCTGCCAGGGGCCGTCACGGCGGAAGGTCAGCGTGGATTGTTCGGAGATGTCGTCGCCTGGCTTCGCATACCAGGTGGCGCGTTCCCAGCCATTATAGGCGTCGAACTGGGCGCCGAGCGCCTTGATGCGGCCGTGGAGCGGCGACAGCTTGCGGTCGCGCCCAGCCGGCCAGGCGTGGCGCGGGAATTGGATGGCATACTCGTTGCCGTAGATCTCCATGCCCTTGGCGACGCAGTAATCCGGCGCCGACGCAAAGGCGGTGAAACGGCGTGGATCGCAGGACCACATGTCCCATTCGGTCTGGCCCTCGGTCACCCACTCGGCCAGCACTTTGCCGGCGCCGCCGCCCTGGGCGATGCCGAAGGTGAAGACGCAGGCCTCGAAGGCGTTGGGCACGCCAGGCATCGGGCCGATCAGCGGGTTGCCGTCCGGCGCATAGGGGATCGGCCCGTTGATGACCTTGGACAGCCCGGCGGTGCCGAGGATCGGCACGCGGGCGACGGCATCGGCCAGGTAATGTTCCAGCCGGTCGAGGTCGTCGGGAAACAGCTGGAACGAAAAGTCGTCCGGCATCGGGTCGTTGTGGCCGACCCAATGGGCGCGGCAATTGCGCTCATAGGGGCCGAGGTTCATGCCGTTCTTTTCCTGGCGCAGATAATAGGACGTATCGACGTCGCGCAGCAGCGGCAGCTTCTTGCCTTGTTCCTTCGACCACGCCGCCAGTTCGGGGATTTCCTCAAACAGGATGTATTGATGGCTCATCACCATCATCGGCACCTCGCGGCCGAACATCCTGCCGACTTCGGCGGCGCGGTAGCCGGCGGCGTTGACGACAATCTCGCAGCGAATCTCGCCTTGCGGCGTCTCGACCACCCACTCGTCGTTCTCGCGGCGCACGCCGGTGACCGGGCAGAAGCGGATGATCTTCGCACCCATGTCGCGCGCGCCCTTGGCCAGCGCCTGGGTCAATTGCGCCGGGTCGATGTCGCCGTCGCTCGGATCGTAGAGCGCGCCCTTCACCTCATGCGTTTCGATGAACGGGTAGCGGCGCTTGATCTCGTCGGGGCCGACGACATTGATGTCCATGCCCTGATAGCGGCCCATGCCCTTGGCGCGCTGGAATTCCTGCATACGCTCGATCGTATGGGCGAGCCTGAGCGAGCCGGTGACATGATAGTTCATGGGATAGCCGACCTCGTCGGCCAACCGGCGATAGAGCTCGGTCGAATAGCGCTGCATGTTCATCAGCGACCATGACGAGGAGAACGTCGGCACGTTGCCGGCGGCATGCCAGGTCGAGCCGGAAGTCAGCTCGTTCTTCTCCAGAAGCACGCAGTCGGTCCAGCCCGCCTTGGCGAGATGATAGAGCGAGGAGGCGCCGACGGCACCGCCTCCGATGATCACCACGCGTGCCGTGGTCGGCAAACTGGCCATGTTCTTCTCCAGATCAATAGACGGGCGGCGAAACCACCCAGATCACCACAGCCGGTTCCGCTCCAGGATTGCGCCAGCGGAACGGCTTGCCGTCAAAGCGGAAGGAGTCGCCTGCTCCAAGCCGGTGCCAGACGCCGGCAATTTCGATGTCGAAGCTGCCGGACGCGACGTAGCCGGCTTCCTCGGTCGGCCGGCGGGCCTCGGTCTTCAGCTCGGCACCGGGGGCGAAGACCGAACGCAGCATCTCGAAGCTACCGCCGAGATCCGGCGACAGAAGCTCCTCCACCAGGCCGGAATCGCTTGTGCCAAGGGTGCGCCGGTTGCCGGCGCGCACGACCACGCCGCGTTCGGTCTCGACAGGCACGTCATGGCTGAAGAACAGGCTGACCGGCACGCCGAACAATTCGGCGAAGGCCCTGAGATCGCCGAGCGACGGGATCGACAGGCCGCGCTCGACCTGACTGACCCAGCCGACGGAACGGCCGAGCTTCAGCCCGATTTCGGCAAGCGTCAGGCCGCGCGCCTTGCGCAACGCGCGAATGTCGCCGGCCAGCAGCCGTTCGCCGTTATCTTGTTCCGGTGTTGCGGCGGTTGAGGGCAAAGCCATCCCTGTCTCGATGAAAAATTCCCAGCAAATTTCATGTGACCGCAGGTCTGTGAAAAAATCAAGATGATTTTCATGAACCCACAAGATTTACTTGCGCCATTTTGACGGTTCAGGCAAAGGCTCGGCACACGAGCGGCGAGTGGGGCGTCCGGTCGAGGCGGATAGGGCGTCGAGCGTTCATAGAAACTCGCAAGGATGCTCCATCACTTCTAGTCGGCGCATGATCCTTTCCGGAAAAGCCGGGTTCCAGGATTATGCGCAAAGGGACGGCCCATGCTGGAAAACAACTCCCGGATTGCGGCGGCGATCGTCGATGACGCGATCACCTCGCGCCGGTCCGTACGCGCCTTCTTGCCTGACATGGTCGATGACGACACCATCCGCGATATTCTCGCCGTTGCCGCGCGCGCGCCTTCAGGCACCAACATGCAACCCTGGAAGGTCTATGTGACCAAGGGCGAGGTCAAGCAGCGCATCACCGACGCCATTCTCAGTTCGGGCATCCGCGCCGAAAAGGCGGAGTGGGACGAGTACCGCTACTATCCTGACCAGTTCTTCGAACCCTATCTGACGCGACGGCGGGCCAACGGCTTCGGCCTCTACGGCGTGCTCGGCATCGGCCGGCGCGAGGTCGACAGGATGCGCGCCCAGCACGACCGCAATTTCGTCTTCTTCGATGCGCCGGTCGGCATGATCTTCACCGTCGACCGGCGGCTGAACAAAGGGTCGTGGATCGATTACGGCATGTTCCTGCAGAACATCATGGTCGCGGCGCGGGGCAGGGGCCTACACACCTGCCCGCAGGCCGCCTTCGCGCCCTATCACCGGCAGATCAGGCCGGTGCTCGACATCCCCGACGAGGAGATCGTCGTCTGCGGCATGGCGCTCGGCCATGAGGATACGTCCAAGCCCGAAAATGCCTTCCGCACCGACCGCGCGCCGCTGGAAGAGTGGGTTACGTTCGCGGAGTAGGGTGACGACGCGCCGTCTAGCTACTGCACTTCGTAACCGACTTCCTCGCTGGCGTGGCAGAGCGCCTTCCAGAACGAGCGTGCGAACGAGCGGAACACATAAATGTCGAATTGATCGGCGCCGGTGCGCTGGATCTGCGCGAAGACGTCGTGATGCATGGTCGAGCGGCCGGCGCCGATCGGGAAGGCCGGCAGCGCGAAGTCGATGGCGAAGAATTTTGCCAGGACCCACTCGGCCTTCGGCCCGGCGATACGGATCGCGGTGCGGCCGTGCGAAAGGTCGGTCACCGTACCGATAGCCGGAGTGACGACGTCGGCAAAGGCCGACGCCAATCCCTCGGCCTCATCGACCATTGTGAACTTTCCCGGCGCAAAGCCGAACACCGATCTGACGCCGTCCGTGACGCCGCCGCCGGCGCCGTCGGGCAGAGCCAGGCCGGTGACCGCATGGATGCCGGCCATCAACGCCTTCTCCTGGCCGGGCCAGGCGGCGAGCTGCAGGATCGAACCCGGCCTGGTTTCGGAGAGGATGATTTCGACACCGTGCTCGAAATTGCCATGCGAGCCTGGATGCAGCACCGGCTCAAGCGGTGATTGGCGCTCAACCATGCATGCGGCTCCCGTCCGGATCGAAGAAATGGTTGGAGACGATCTCGACCGGCCCGAACCGGTTGCGCAACGGGTCGGAGACATAAGCGCGCGTGCCGCGCCGCGCCTTGCCGCCCTTGACCAAGGCAAGCGCTATATATTTGCCGAGCGCCGGCGAATAGCAGCAAGCGGTGATGTGACCGAGCGAGCCGTGCGGATTGGCTTCGTCAAGCTCCTCGACGATGTGTGCGCCGCCGTTTAGCGGCTGGTTGTCGAGCGAAACAATACCGACGAGTTCCAGGCGGTCGGGCGCGATCAGCCCCTCGCGATCCATCATCGCCGAACCGATAAACGGCTTCTTCTTCGACAGCATCCAGTCGAGATGCAGGTCGCGCCCCGTGGTACGACCGTCGATCTCGGCGCCGGTGACGTGGCCCTTCTCGATGCGCAGGGTGCCCAGCGCCTCCAGTCCGTAGGTCACCAGCCCGAACGGCTTGCCGGCTTCGATCAGCGCCTCCCAGACATGGGTGCCGTAACCGGCGCCGGAATAGACCTCGAAGGCCATTTCGCCGGAGAAGGACAGCCGGCAGATCATCACCGGCACGCCGGCGATTTCGCCGTGGACGATGCCCATGAAGGGCAGGGCGGCATTGTCGACAGCGGTGCCGCTGACGCAAGCAGCCAATATCTGCCTGGCGTTCGGCCCGCCGATGGCGGCACCGGCCCATTGGTCGGTGACCGAGGTGACGTGGACCTTCAGCTCCGGCCAGATCACGTCGAGAAAATACTCCAGATGCTGCATTACCTTGCCGGCATTGGCGGTGGTGGTGGTCATCAGGAAATCCTGCTCGCCAAGCCGCCAGGTGGTGCCGTCGTCGAAGGCGAGGCCGTCCTCGCGCAGCATTAGCCCATAACGCGCCTTGCCGACGGCCAGCGTCGAAAACATGTTGGTGTAGACGCGGTCGAGGAATTCCGCCGCGTCCGGGCCTTGCACCGCGATCTTGCCCAGTGTCGAGACGTCGACAATGCCGGCGCTCTCGCGCGTGGCTCTCGCCTCGCGCACATAGGCCTGCTCGATCGTTTCACCGGGATGGCCGTAGATCATCGGCCGGTACCAGAGGCCGGCCGAATACATGGTGGCGCCGTTGGCGACGTGCCAGTCATGCATCGGCGTCAGCCGCTCGGGCTTCAGATCGCCGAAGCGTTCGGCGGCAAGCGAGCCGATCGACACCGCCGAAAAAGGCGGACGAAAGCGCGTCGTGCCGACCTGCGTGATCGGCTTGCCCAGCGCCTCGGCCATGATGGCGAGGCCTGGTATGTTGGAGCTCTTGCCCTGGTCGGTCGCCATGCCGAGCGTGGTGTAGCGCTTCAGATGCTCGACCGAGACGAAGCCTTCGCGATGCGCCAGCCGCACATCCTCTGATGTCACGTCGTGCTGAAAATCAACAAAGCTTTTTCCTGCGGCCTTGATCTCGAACACCGGTGCCGGATCGGGATCGCCAGGTGCTGCCTCGACGGCAGGCAAGGCCGCCGGCGTGGCTGTTGCGCCCGCACCGGAAAGGCCGGCGGCGCGACCGTCGGCGATCGCCTCGGCGGTGGAGAAACTGCCGGTGAAGGCGCCGGCGCCGATCCATTGCCGTGTTGTCGGTTTCGGCGGCAGGAACGCTTGTAACCCTTCGTTCCATTCCGCTTTGGCTCCGGCCTGGCTGGCCAGATGGATGGTCGGCGACCAGCCGCCCGACATCAGCAGGCAATCGGCGTGGATGCTGCGCGCATCGCCGGAAAGCGCGCCGTTGGCCATGTCGAAGCGCTGCACCTTGAAGCCGGAAAGCGCCTTGCCGCCCTCGGTGGCGATCACTGCGTGGCCAGAAAAGATCTCGGCCTCGGTCTCGCCGGCCAGCTTGCGCATTTCGCTCGAAAGCTCCGGGCGCACGTCGACGATGGCGACGACCGCGGCACCGGCCTTCTTCAACGCCAGTGCTGCGCGATAGGCGCTGTCATTGTTGGTGAACAGCGCGACCCTGTGACCCGGCAGCACGCCATATTCATTGGCATAGCGCTCGGCCGCATGCGCCAGCATCACGCCTGGCCGATCATTGCCAGGAAAGACCAAGGGACGCTCCAGGGAGCCGGTGGCCAGCACCACCGATTTGGCGCGGATGGTCCAGTAGCGATGGCGCGGCTCGCCTTTGTCCGGCGTTTCCTTATGGTCGGTGACGCGTTCGATCGCGGCAAGCGTGTTGCCGTCGTAATAGCCCCAGACGGTGGTGCGCGGCAGCAGGCGAACATTGTCATGGCCTTCGAGCTGGCCGGCGGCGCGCGCCGCCCAATCGGCGGCCGGCATGCCATCGATCGTCTCGCCCGACCAATTGGCCGAGCCGCCGAAATGCGGCTCGAGCTCGGCCAGGATGACGCGTGCACCCTGATCGGCGGCCGCCCTGGCGGCCATCAGCCCGGCCGGGCCGGAACCGACCACCAGCACGTCGCAAAACGCGTTCATGCGTTCGTAGCGCGCCGTATCGGGAGCCGTGCCTGCCTTGCCCAGGCCGGCGGCACGGCGGATGAAATGCTCGCAGAACATCCAGAAGCGCGTGCCCTTCAGCGGACCGACCACCGGTCCCATGAAGGTCTTGTAGTAGAAGCCGGCCGACAAAAGCTTGCCGCCGAGCTGGTTGATGGCATTGACGTCCCAGGCAAGCGAGGGGAAGCGGTTCTGGCTCATTGCGGCCAGCCCGTCATAGATCTCGACCACGGTGGCGGGAATGTTCGGCTCGCGAACCTCGCCCCTCAACACAGTCACGAGCGCGTTTGGCTCCTCGACGCCGGCAGTCAGCACGCCTCGCGGGCGGTGATATTTGAACGAACGCCCAAACAGGGTGACGCCGTTGGCCAGCAGCGCCGAAGCCAGCGTGTCGCCGGCATGGCCGGTATAAGGCGCGCCGTCGAAGGTGAAACGAATGGTCCGCAGCCGGTCGATGCGGCCGCCGGCCTCAGTACGGCGCGGGCTCATGACTTGTCCTCGGCCCTGTGCCGCGCAACCGAGTTGTGGTCGCCGCGCGCAAAGGCAGCGCTGGAGATCTCGTGCGTCAGCGTGTTGCGCACCACCCTGAGATGGGCGCGGCAGCCGCCGGAATGCTGCCAGATCTCATTGTGGTCGCCGGCGGGGTTCAGCCGGTCGTAGACATAAGCGTTCCAGGCGTCGAGGTTTTGCGACGCGGGCTGTGGGCGCTGGCGATTGCCGTCGCCCTGATAGGTGAATTCGATAACGTCGCGCGGGCCGCAATAGGGGCAGGTGATCAGCATGGATCTCTTAAACTTCTCGTTTGACCATGATCTTGTCCGAAAACCGGTTTCCACTTTTCGCTGACGCGGACCTGCGGTTCGGGATCATGGCCTAATGCAGCCGGGGCGTGGCGCCCTGGCCCTTGTCGTCGATCACCATGCCACGGTAAAAGCGGTCGAGCGTGAAGGCCGCGTTGAGATCGTGCGGCTCGTCCTTGGCAATGGTCCAGGCAAAGCACCAGCCGGAAGCCGGCGTCGCCTTGAAGCCGCCATAGCACCAGCCGCAGTTGAGATACATGCCCGGCAGCGGACCGGTGGTGATGATTGGCGAGCCGTCCATCGACATGTCGCAGACGCCGCCCCATGAGCGCAGCATGCGGACGCGGGCGAGCCCCGGGAACAGCGCCAGCATCTCGCTCATCACCTCATCGACGATCGGCAGGCTGCCGCGCTGGGCGTAGCTGTTGTAGCCGTCGAGGTCGCCGCCATAGACAAGGCCGCCCTTGTCCGATTGCGACATATAGAAATGGCCCATGCCGAAGGTCAGGACCGTATCGATAAACGGTTTCAGCGATTCCGTAACGAAGGCCTGCAGCACGTGGCTCTCGATCGGCATTGTCTCGATGCCGGCAAGCCGCATGACCCGCCCGGTGCTGCCGGCCACCGCGACCGCTACCTTTTTAGCGCGGATTTCGCCGCGGGTCGTCGTGACGCCGGTGATGCGGTCGCCGTCGCGCAGGAAGCCGGTGACCTCGCAGTTTTCGATGATGTCGACGCCGCGGCGATCTGCGCCACGCGCATATCCCCAGGCGACCGCATCGTGGCGGGCGGTGCCGGCGCGTCGCTGCATCAGGCCGCCGACGATCGGGAAACGCGCCGTGGCGGAGACGTCCAGCGCCGGCACCAGGCGGGCGATCTCCGCCGTGGTCATCAGTTCCGCGTCGACGCCGAGATGGCGCATGGCGTTGCCGCGCCGGGCATAGTCGTCGAGCTGGGCAGGTGTGTGGGCGAGGTTCAGGCAGCCGCGCTGCGAGAACATGACGTTATAGTTGAGGTCATGCGACAGGTTCTCCCACAGCTTCATCGAATGTTCGTAGAAGCGCGTGTTGGCGGGCAGCAGGTAGTTGGAGCGGACGGCCGTCGTGTTGCGGCCGACATTGCCGGAACCGAGCCAGCCCTTCTCCAGCACCGCGACATTGGTGATGCCGTGCTCTTTGGCGAGATAGTAAGCGGTCGACAGGCCATGGCCGCCGCCGCCGATGACGATGACATCGTAGGACGCCTTCGGGTCGGGCTTGCGCCAGGCCGGCTTCCAGTCCTTGTTTCCGGTCAGCGCGTTCTTGAGAAGCGAAAAGGCCGAATATTCCGCCATTCTTATTGTCATCCATTTCAGGCTTTGCGGCAGACTATAGAGCAGGCCGCCAACGCAAAGCCAAGATTGCGCCATCGCTTTTCGACTCCCCGACTTCGATTGGATTGGCCGACTTCGAAAGCGGGCCGTCAGGGACGGCTTGCCCCCAGATATGACGGTCTTTATCAAGAGCAGGCCTTTAGAACGCCTTATCGCCCGTGAGTCGCCAGACAATCATGTTTTTCCGACTGCTCCGCTTCGTTCTGGTCCTGATGCTTGTCGCCTCGGCGCCGCTTTCGTTGCGAGCGGTGGCGCAAGGGCTTGGCCAGGCGCCCGCGGGACTGGTCAGTGATCAGCAGAAAATCCTCCAGGACCTGACGACGAAGACCGACAATCTCGAAACGAAGTTCCAGCAGGACGGCGACGATGACGCCAGCCTTGTCGATATTCGGCTGCAGCTGGAAGAAATGTCGCGTGCCTCGCTCAACAGCGCGCTCGCTTTCCGGCCGCGGCTGAGCGAGATCAACAGCCGGCTAGAGCAGCTAGGCCCGCCGCCGGCCGCGGGCCAGCCGGCCGAGCCCGATATCGTGACCGGCGAACGCCAGGCGCTGGCCTCCGAAAAAGCCGAGATCAATGCCGTCATCGCCACGGCGCAAAACCTGTCGATCCGCATCAGCGGGCTGATCGAGAAGATCGGCAATATGCGCAGCGAGCTTTTCCGCAACCAGCTCACCAAGCGTTACGTGCTGTCCGATGCATTGAGCCCGGAGGTCATTTCCGATGCCAACAACGAATTTACCAGTTTCTACAAGGCGGTGTCGTCCTGGCTGAGCTTTGCCTTCAAGTTCAAGTTCCAGGCCGTTCTTGCCGCGGCCTTGATGGCGCTTGCCTTGGCCGCCGTGCTTTTCGTCGGCGGGCGGCGCCTGTTCGGCCGTGTGTTCGAAGCGGACCCCTCGGTGGAGGATCCCTCCTATCTCAGCCGGCTGTCGGTGGCGTTCTGGTCGACATTGCTGCCGACGCTGGCAGTCGGCGTCTTCCTTGCCTCGACCATTTTCTTTTTCAATTATTACAACGTCTTGCGCGGCGATATCGGCATCTTCCTGAATGCGCTGGCTGCCGTTGTCGCGGGTGTGTTCTGCGTCAACCGGCTGACCAATGCGGCGCTTGAGCCGCGACTGCCGAACTGGCGTCTGATCCCTGTCGAAACCGGCCCGGCGCGCTGGCTGGTGCGGCTGACGACGGCCATGGCCGTCGCCATCGGCATCAATTATTTCCTGTCGGTCGTGAACGACAAGATGGGCTCGCCGCTGTCGCTGACCATCGCCAGAAGCTTTGTCGCCACCATCATCGTCGGCGTCATCCTGATCCTGATGGGCCTGCTGAAGCCGTTCAAGGCCGCCGACGGGATCTGGCGGCCGTGGCCGGCATGGCTGCGTTACACCGCCGTGGCGCTGGGGCTGTTCACCATCGCGTCGGCGCTGTTCGGCTATATCGGCCTTGCCATGTTCGTCTCGGTGCAGGTCGTGATCACCGGCACCATCCTGGTCACCGCCTATATCGGCTTCCTGTCGGCGCGGGCGATCGGCGAGGAAGGCGGCTTCGCCAATAGCTCGATCGGCCGTTGGCTATCCGCCAATTCAAGCTATGAGCCGACCGCGCTCGACCAGCTCGGCCTGGTCGTCAGCGTCGCCATCAACGTGATGATCGTGCTGGTGTTCCTGCCGCTGATCCTGTTGACGTGGGGCTTCCAGCCCGGCGACATCCAGGCTTGGGCCTACAAGCTGGCAACGGGGCTGACCATCGGCTCGGTGACGATCTCGATCACCGGCATCCTCTCAGGCGTCGTTGTCTTCATCATCGGCTATTTCCTGACGCGCTGGTTCCAGGGATGGCTGGACGGCTCGGTGATGGCGCGCGGCCGCGTCGACACCGGCGTGCGCAATTCGATCCGGCTGGCGGTCGGCTATGCCGGCGTCGCCGTCGCGGCACTGGTCGGCATCTCGGCCGCCGGCATCGACCTCTCCAGCCTCGCGCTGGTCGCCGGTGCGCTGTCCCTCGGCATCGGCTTCGGCCTGCAGAATGTCGTCTCGAACTTCGTCTCGGGCCTGATCCTGTTGGCCGAGCGGCCGTTCAAGGTCGGCGACTGGATCGTCGCCGGCGACATCAGCGGCACTGTCAAGAAGATCAGCGTGCGCGCCACCGAGATCGAGACGTTCCAACGGCAATCGGTGATCCTGCCCAATTCAAACCTGATCAACAATGCGGTCGGCAACTGGACGCACCGCAACAAGCTCGGCCGCGTCGACATCAAGGTCGGCGTTGCCTATGGTAGCGACGTCAAGCACGTGCATGGCGTCCTTTTGGAGATCGCACGCAGCCATCCGCTGGTGCTGAAGAACCCGGAACCCTTTGTGCTGTTTTCCAATTTCGGCCCGGCCGCGCTCGAATTCGAGATTCGCGTGTTCCTGGCAGACGTTCTTAGTGGCAATATCGTCCAGAACGACATCCGCTTTGCAATCTTCGATGTGTTCGCCGACCAGCATATCGAAATTCCGTCGGCGCCGCGCGCCGTCGTCGAGACCAAAAAGCACGAGGCGTGGCCGATCGACGACGACAAGATCGAAGTCGAATTCGCCGAGCGAGAGCAAGCAAAAGCACTGGCAGTGGCGGAGGCGAAACGTCTCGCCAAGTCGGGACGCAAGGTGCGGAAGCCTGATCCTGACTAGCTGTTTGGAGCTTGCCTTCAAGCCTTCGGAAACCAATTGCGGCATGAATGCGGCATTCAGTTGCCGTTCAGCTTGCATTGCATATAAGCTCACCTGCAAACGGCGAGAATGCCTTGCAAAATGCAACAGAGGCGGTGGCAACACCGATACTGCAAAATGTGGAAGTCTCTCGTCGCCGCCATCGCTTTTCTGGCCGTGGGCGGTTCGGCCCATGCCGCCAGCGCGGTCAACAAGGACGCTGAGACCCGCACGCTGATCGTGACCGAAGGCGGCGGCAAGACCGAGCTGGCGCTGGCCGCCGGCGAAACCGTGGAATTTTGCCCGAGCGGCTGTTTTGTTACCTTGCCGAATGGCGACCTCGAGGCGCTGACCGGTTCGGAGACCATTGAGATCTCGGGCGGCGTCGCGCGCATCAAGTAAAGTCGACGCCATGATTTTTTAAAGGCCGGGCAAACGCCCGGCCTTTTATTTGCTTCCGGTAATCGGCGATGAAGGTATGCACTTTTCTTCGAAGCTGCGCAGGACGGGCTCTAGCAGCGCCTTCGTACTGAGCAGGGCGAAGGCGTAGGTCTAACTGCATTCGACGGGCTGGTGGCGCGGGCTTTTTTGGCGATGTCGCAAACAGGCTGCAAGCGCGGCGCGGCGCCGCCCTATAGTCTGGCGCAATAGCATCTTGGAGTCGCGGGCAATGGCAGGGTTTCCGGAAAAGGCGAAGGTCGTCATCGTCGGGCTTGGCGGCATCGTCGGCGCATCGGTCGCCCATCACCTGATCGAGCGCGGATGGGACGATATTGTCGGCATCGACAAATCAGGCATCCCGACGGATATCGGCTCGACGGCGCATGCCTCCGACTTCTGCTACACGACCAGCCACGATTTCCTGTCGTGCTGGACGACGCTCTATTCCATCGATTTCTACGAAAAGATGGGCCATTACGCGCGCATCGGCGGCCTCGAGGTCGCCCGCGTCGGCGACGACGCCCGCATGGCGGAGATCAAGCGCAAGATCGCCTCGGCGAAGGCCTTCGGCACACGCGCCCGCCTGATCGATCCCGCCGAGATCAAGGAAAAATTCCCGCTGATCGAAGAACAGATGGTACAGGGCGGCCTGTGGGATCCCGACGCCGGCCTCGTCATCCCGCGCTCGCAGACGGTCGCCGGCAAGCTGGTCGACCAGGCGGAAGCCTCCGGCAAAGTCAGGGCGTTTGCCAATACCTCCGCCAAGTCGCTCGTCATCGAGAACGGCCGCATCAAGGGCGTGGTGACCGACCGCGGCACTATCGAAGCCGACTATGTCGTGGTCTGCACCGGAATCTGGGGACGGCTTATTGCGGAAATGGCGGGCGAGGACCTGCCCGTGATGCCGATCGACCATCCGCTTACCTTCTTCGGGCCGTACACCGAGTTCGCCGGCACCGGCAAGGAGATCGGCTGGCCGCTGCTGCGCGACCAGGGCAACTCGGCTTACATGCGCGATACCGGCGATCCCAAGACGGCCGAAGGCGGGCAGATCGAGTGGGGCTACTACGAAGAGACCAATCCGCGCCTTTGCCATCCGCGCGACATTCTCGAGAAAAACGAGGCACGGCTTTCGCCGTCGCAGCGCGATCTCGACATGGAGCAGATCATGGCGCCGCTCGAGCGCGCCATGGAACTGACGCCGATCCTGGGCGAGTTGGGCTACAATGAGAGCCATTCCTTCAACGGCCTGCTGCAGGTGACGGCGGACGGCGGCCCGTCGATGGGCGAAAGCCAGAAGGTCAGGGGCCTCTGGTATGCCGTTGCCATCTGGGTCAAGGATGGCCCGGGCATGGGCAAGCTCATCGCCGACTGGATGACGGACGGCCGCACGGCGATCGACCACCACGCCATCGACTATTCGCGCTTCTATCCGCACCAGACGAAAGAGCAGTTCATCTGGGACCGCTGCACCGAAACGGCGATGAAGGTCTACAACCCGGCGGTGCATCCGCGCGAACCCTTCTCCAAGGCCCGCAATGTCCGCCGCTCGCCCTTCTGGGAGCGCGAGAAGGAACTCGGCGGCTATTTCATGGAGCTCGGCGGCTGGGAACGCGCCCATGGCTACGCCGCCAACGAGCATTTGCTCGAGAAATACGGCAACCGGGTGCCGATGCGTCAAAACGAGTGGGACAACCGCCATTTCTGGCGCGTCTCGAATGCCGAGCATCTCGCCATGAGCGAGGATTGCGGCATCGTCAACCTGTCGCATTTCGCCATGTACGACGTCGAAGGCCCCGATCACGTCGCGCTGATGGAATGGCTGTGCGCGGCAAAGATCGGCGGCGACGGCAATATCGGCAAGGGCATCTATACCCATTTCCTCGATGAGGAAGGCATGGTGCGCGCCGACCTGACCGTCATCCGCATGGCCGACCGCTGCCGCGTGATCGACGGCGCCGATGCCGGACCGCGCGACTTCCAGTACATGCGCCGGACGGCAGAAGACAAAGGCTTCGACGTTACCGTCACCGACGTGACCGAGAAGTACGTGACCGTCGGCATCTGGGGTCCGAATGCGCGGGCGGCATTGAGCAAGGTCGTGGAAAATCCCGACGGACTGACGCCGGAGAATTTTCCCTTTGCCGCCATCAAGCCTGTCAGGATCGCCGGCAAGGACGTGACCGCCTTCCGCATCTCCTATGTCGGCGAGCAAGGCTGGGAACTGCATATGCGCTACGAGGACGGCCTGGCCGTCTGGGACGCCCTGCGGTCGACCGGCGTAATGGCCTTTGGCGTCGAGACCTATGCCAACAGCCGCCGCATGGAGAAGAGCCTGCGCCTGCAGAACGCGGATCTCTTGACCGAGTACAATCTGCTGGAGGCTGATCTTGCCCGGCCGAAGGTCAAGGAGGCCGATTTCTGCGGCAAGGCAAAGCATCTGGAATATCGCGCCCGGGCGCATCAGCCGGCCATGCTTTGCACCCTTGTGATGACGGACAATACCGATTCCAACGGCGTTCCCCGCTATCCGGTCGGCACGATGCCGGTGATGGACCCGCAAACCGGTGAGACGCTGGTCGACGAGCTCGGCCGTCGGTCGTTCACGACCTCGGTGGCCTATGGTCCGACCCTCGGCAAGAATATCGCGCTCGCCTACCTGCCCTGGGCGTATTGCCAGGAGGGCAGCAAGCTGAGCGTCGAATATTTCGGCGAGAAATACCCGGTTGAAGTGGCCGCCGTCGGCTACAGGCCGCTCTACGACCCGGAGAACCTCAATCCGCGCAGCTGAACTTAGAGACATGCTCGCAAAAACGTGACTGGAATAGCCGCGCTCTCGGCCGGGCTTTCCTCTTTGTCGGTCGACGATTTTCGCTTACCGTGCGGCATGTCTGCTTTTGCCTGTGCAAGACATCTCGTCTCGGGTGCCGCCGCGCTGGCGTCGGTGCTATGGCCAACGGCAATCTCCCGCGCCGCCGAGCCGGTTGACGTCGAACTGGTGCTGGCAGTCGACGTGTCCTTGTCCATGTCGCCCGACGAGCTCGAAATCCAGCGCCACGGCTATGCGGCGGCGCTGACGCACGACGACGTGCTGCAGGCAATCGGCGACGGCGCTCACGGCAAGATTGCCGTCACCTATGTCGAATGGGCAGGCGCGACCTGGCAGCAGGTCGTGGTGCCGTGGACGGTAATCGCCAACCGTGCCGACGCCGAGCGGCTGGCAGCGCAGCTTTCCGCTCATCCGCCGGCCAGTGCCAGGCGCACCTCTATCTCCGGCGCCTTAGAATTCGCCAGCGATCTCTTTGCCGAAAGCGGCTTCCAGGGCGTCAAGCGGGTGATCGACATTTCGGGCGACGGCCCCAACAACCAGGGCGCACCCGTCGACATCACACGCGACGCCGTGATCAAGCAGGGCATCACTGTCAACGGCCTGCCGCTGATGACCAAGGGCGGCGGGTTCAGCAGCGCTTACGATGTCAACAATCTCGACCGTTACTACAGCGATTGCGTCATCGGTGGGCCAGGTTCCTTCATGATCCCGGTCAATGACTGGACGCAGTTTCCGGAGGCCATCCGCCGCAAGCTGGTGCTGGAGCTTGCCGGTCCGGCCTCGCCGCAGCGAGCGACGGAAGAGGCGGCGCATCCGCCATTGGTGCTGGCACAGGACATCCCCGTCACCGACTGCCTGGTCGGCGAAAAAATGTGGCGCGACCGCAGCTGGATGTACAACAGCCGCTAATGGCGAAGTTTGCTGCCGGCGGCCACATACCGCAGTGCAGCATCGGCTTCATTGACAAGCCTGCGGGCGTCTGTGACACAATTCCCATCCGAACAAAAAAGGGGAACCGACATGAACAGGATCGGAATTCTTGCCACAGGCTTGGCGCTTGCCGCTGGGTTGTGCGCGCCGGCGATAGCCGCCACATCGGTCAGCATCGGCATCAGCGGATGGACGGGCTTTGCGCCGCTGACGCTCGCCAAGCAGGCCGGCATCTTCGAAAAGCATGGCCTCGACGTCACCTTGAAGAAGGTGCCGCAAGCCAGCCGGCCGCTCGCCATCGCCAGCGGCGACCTGCAATGCGCCGCCACCACGGTCGAGACCTGGCTGGTCTGGAACGCCAACGGTGTGACGACTAAGCAGATATTCCAGCTCGACAAGTCCTACGGCGCCGACGGCATCGTCGCCCGCAACGACATCAAGACCGTTGCCGACCTCAAGGGTAAGTCGGTTGCGTCATCGGCGCCGGGCACGTCGCCCTATTTCATGCTGGCCTGGGTGCTCAACAAGAACGGCATGTCGACCAAGGACGTGACGGTCGTCAATCTGGAGCCGGATGCGGCGGCGCAGGCGTTTCTTGCCGGACAGAACGATGCGGCAGTCACCTATGAGCCGTTCATCTCGGCGGTGCGCGAAAAATCCGAGCAGGGGCATATCCTCGTGACCACTCTCGACTATCCGATGGTGCTCGACACCGTCGGCTGCACGCCGGAGTTCCTCAAGGCCAATCCGGATGCGGCCAAGGCGCTTGCCGACAGCTATTTCGAGGCGCTCGACCTGATCAAGAGCGATCCGGCGAAATCTTATGAGACGATGGGCGCCGACGTGAAGCAGTCGGCCAAGGAGTTCGAAGAGTCGGCCAAATACCTGAAATGGGCCGACAAGGCTGAAAACAAGCAGTTCTTCACCAAGGAGTTCCAGGACTTTTCCAAGACCGCCGGCGAGCTTCTGCTGCAGATGGGCCTGATCAAGGAAGCGCCCGACGTCTCGACATTGGCCGACACCAGCGCCGTCGCCGACTGACCGGCAGGATTGTCGCCCGGCGGCGGTGCCCTGCGCCGCCGCTTTTTCATTCAGATCAAAGGACGGTTGACGATGCCGCGCCCCTTGCATCCGGTCTCGCCCGGCATTCGAACCGTGCTCGGCATCTCGTTCTTCGTGCTGTTCGTGGCGTTCTGGGCGTGGATCACGCTTGGCGGCCACGTCAATCGCATCTTCCTTGCCGATCCGCTTTCGATGCTGAGAGACGGCTGGCGGCTGCTGGTCGAGGACCGCTTCTGGCTCGACATCCTCATCACCATCTGGCGCGTCTTCGGCGGGTTTCTGATGGCAGCCATCGTTGCCGTCCCGCTCGGCATCGTGATGGGCGCCTGGAAGCCCGTGGAGGCGTTCCTGGAGCCGTTCGTCTCCTTCGCCCGCTATCTGCCGGCATCGGCCTTCATCCCGCTGCTCATCCTGTGGGCGGGCGTCGGCGAACTCGAAAAACTGCTGGTGATCTTCGTCGGCTCGGTGTTCCAGATCATTCTGATCATCGCGGTCAAGGTCGGCGGCACACGGCGCGACCTGGTCGAGGCGGCCTACACGCTGGGCTCGTCCGACAACGGCATCGTGCGGCGCGTGATCATGCCGGCCAATGCGCCGGAGATTGCCGAGACCCTGCGCCTGGTGCTCGGCTGGGCCTGGACCTATGTCATCGTCGCCGAGCTGATCGGCTCGTCGTCGGGCATCGGTTACATGATCATCAACAGCCAATCGCGGCTGGCGACGGGGCAGATCATCTTCGGCATCATCGTCATCGGCCTGATTGGGCTGTTGTCCGATTTCGCCTTCAAGGCGCTCAACCGTTGGCTGTTTCCATGGAGCCTGGCGTGAGCAAGCTTCTTATTGAAGGCGTCTCGCGCACGTTTGCCGGTGTCGGCGGCGGGCAACCGGTCCAGGCGCTGATGCCGATCGATCTGGCGGTCGCCGCCAACGACTTCATCACCATCCTCGGGCCGTCCGGCTGCGGAAAGTCGACGCTGCTGAGGATCGTCGCCGGCCTCGAAGTGCCGAGTGAGGGCCGCGTGTTGCTCGACGGCAGGGTGGTGGACCGGCCGGGTCCAGACCGTGGCATGGTTTTTCAGTCCTATACGCTGTTTCCGTGGCTGACGGTCGCCGAGAACATCGCCTTCGGCCTGCGCGAACGCGGAATGGCCGACCGCGAGCGCAGCGACATCGTCGCGTCCTATGTCGATCTCGTCGGGCTGAGAGGTTTTGAGAACCATTGGCCGAAGCAGCTTTCCGGCGGCATGCAGCAACGCACGGCGATTGCCCGGGCACTGGCCAACGATCCGGAGATCCTGCTGCTCGACGAGCCGTTCGGCGCACTCGACAACCAGACCCGCGGGCTGATGCAGGAACTGCTTCTCGGCATCTGGGAGCGCCGGCAAAAGACGGTGCTGTTCGTCACCCACGACATCGAGGAGGCGATCTTCATGGCGTCGCGCGTGGTGGTGATGACGGCGCGGCCCGGCCGCATCAAGTCGGATGTTGCCGTCGACCTGCCGCATCCGCGCCACTATACGCTGAAGACCAGCCCGGAGTTTTCGGCACTGAAGGCGCGGCTGACGGAAGACATCCGCGTCGAGGCGATGCGCACGGCCGAAGCGCATTAACTCGGTGGACTTTCTTCAGCTGATGACTCGGATCAAGCCGCCAGAAGCTGCTTGCGGTCGACGCGTTCTTGTTGCGGCGAGCGGGCATAGAGTTCGCGATAGCATTTGGAGAAATGCGAGGCGGAAACAAAGCCGCAGGCGACTGCCACTTCGACCACCGGCAACGACGACTGGATCAGCAGGTGCCGGGAGCGGTCGAGGCGGATCTCGAGATAGTAACGGGCAGGGGAGCGCCCCATCTCGGTGCGGAACAGGCGCTCGATCTGCCGGCGCGACAGGTCGACATGGTCAGCGATCTCGATCAGCGAGAGCGGCTCGGAGAGATTGGCCTCCATCAGCTCGATAATGGTCAGAACCTTGGAATTCTGCACGCCAAGGCGCGCGCGCAGCGGCAGGCGCTGGCGGTCGGTCGGGCTGCGCACGCGATCGGTCAGCACCTGCTCGCAGACGCGGTTGACGAGGCTTTCGTCGAAATCGTCGCCGATCAGCTTCAGCATCATATCGAGCGCGGCGGTGCCGCCGGCGCAGGTGTAGATGTTCTGGTCGATCTCGAAGAGGTCGGCGAAGACATTGGCCTTGGGGAACGCCTCGGAAAAGCCCGGCAGGTTCTCCCAATGGATGGCGCAGCGCTTGTTGGACAGCAGGCCGGCGGCGGCCAGGATATGCGCGCCGGTGCACAGGCCGCCGACGGCAACGCCGCGATTGTACTCCTCGCGCAACCAGGCAAAGGCCGATTTGTTCTGGTAGCGCTCGACATTGATGCCGCTGCAGACGATGGCCATGTTCGGCCGATCCGGTCCGGACATTTTCTTGCGCTCTTCCTCCAGCGAGGTGTTGACGGCGCATTCGACGCCATTCGAGGCGCGCACCGGCTTGCCGTCTATGCTGGCGAGCCGCCAGCGATAGGCTTCATAGCCGAGCATGCGGTTGGCCGAACGCAACGGATCAAGCGCCGTCGCGAAGGCGATCATGGTGAAATCGGGGACCAGGAAGAATACAAACGATCGCCGGATCGGGTGCTTTACGACGTTCACGGGTAGATCCTCACGCTGCAATGGCGCGAACAGGATGTCGCGATCAGCATAGCGACATCAGGAAAAACGTTTCCTGTCAATTGGCTAGATGGCAACGGAAAAACTTTATTTGCGACATGGGTCGCAAATGGGCAATCGCTATGCGGCGAAGGGCACAGCGTGCCGCCGGATTGTCCAAACGAGCCGACGCGGCCTGCGCACACGAAAACGCCGCCTCGGCAAAGCCGAAGCGGCGCTGGATCGACTTCGAAGCAGCGCTAGGCTGCTTCTGCCAAGATTTGCTGTCTCAGGCGACAAAGCCGAGGCGCGCGGCGGCCATGGCACCGGTCTGGCCAGGCATGGTGTTGGCCAGGCGCTGGCGCTCGAGCGCGGTCGTCAGGTTCATTTCGCGGCGGGCAAAGAGGCGGGCAAAAAGCTTCATGATCATCTCCATTCGGTTGCTCAGACGGGTCGCCTTCGCTTGATGGAGTGGGGCAGCTCGTTTGTTGATGATGATATAGGCTTAGGTGAGGGGAAACTAAATCGCAAAAGCGAAGCACTTGATATGAAAAGCGACACGGAATGCGACAAATTTGGGCATTCTGCCCAGGGATTTGCAATTATTTACAACGTGTTGACTGCCGGCGCGGGCTGCTATGCGACTTGCTCATATGCGGCATGCGATGGCGACATGGCTCGGGGAAATCATTTGAATACAAACAAAAAGGCCTGCCGGGCTGATCTGCGCGGCAGGCCTTCAGCTGTTGATACACACGGTTACTTTGCTCCAGCCCAAGATCCCACACCATGGCGAGTGCCAGTCTTGGCATCAGCAGCTTCGGGCCAGCCGATATCCTTCTGCAGTTCAATCGGCAGCGCGCGGATGGCGCGTTCCGTCTGGTAGCGGGCACGGGCCTCGCTGAACTCGGTCGCGATCCGACCGATGGATGACAGGATAGACATCTCATTCTCCTTCGCGTTGGGCCGGGATTGTCCCGGCGCTTGCAGCGTCAGGCGGTACACCGGGTTTGTTTCAGCTTCATTTCGTGTCGATTGCAGGTCCGTGTCATGGTTGTTTCGGGACCACTTCTACGTGTCTTGCCTTCGATGGAGTTGACTATCCTCCCAAACTGATGTTCAATCAAACGAAATGGAATGATGGTTTGCATCAGAAAAATTGAAGGTCGCTTCCCATGAACGCCCCACTCAATCATCCACTGCCGCTGCTCGATCTCGATGTTCTGCG
The DNA here is from genome assembly GCF_040317695.1 of Mesorhizobium sp. M1403. Lineage (NCBI taxonomy): Bacteria > Pseudomonadati > Pseudomonadota > Alphaproteobacteria > Hyphomicrobiales > Phyllobacteriaceae > Mesorhizobium > Mesorhizobium sp. M1403. Next base: position 190,938 of record NZ_JAMYKY010000001.1, read on the forward strand.
CACTTTCGTCGCAATCGCCGAGACCGGCAGTTTCACCACTGCGGCCAATGCGGTCTTCCGCACGCCGTCGGCCGTCTCCATGCAGATCAAGAAGCTGGAGGACATTCTCGGCCGCTCGGTGTTCGCGCGCGACGCCCGTTCGGTGACGCTGACCACCGATGGCGAGATGCTGCTCGGCTATGCGCGCCGGCTGCTGTCGATCAATCGCGAGGTGGTGTCGAAGTTCATCATTCCAGACATTGTCGGGGTGGTGCGGCTCGGCTCGCCGGACGATTACGGCGAACGTGTGCTGCCGCATGTGCTGAAGCGGTTCGCACAATCGCATCCATCGATCGCAGTCGACGTCACCATCGACCAGAGCGTCAATTTGCGCCGGCGCATGGACGACCGGGCGCTCGACATCACGCTGCTCACCAACTCCTACAAGACCAGCGCGATCGGAGCCGAAGTGCTGCTCACAGAGCCGATCGTCTGGGCCGGTGCCAAGGGCGGTTGCGCGCATCTGCGCGAGCCGCTGCCGGTCTCATTGTGGGAAGAGGGCTGTGCCTGGCGGGCAGGGGCATTGGAGGCGCTTGGCCGCGAGGGCCGCAACTACCGCATCGCCTATATGAGCGCACACACGGCCGGCCAGCGCGCCGCGATCATGGCGGATCTTGCAGTCGCGCCGCTGCCGAAATCATTCCTCGGCAGTGACATGGTCGAGTTGTGCCCGAAGGACGGCATGCCTGACATCGGCACCTACAATCTCGCCATGGTGGTGACGCCAGACGCCAGCGCGCCGGTGAAGGCAGTCGCCGACCATATCCGCGCGACGTTTGAGATGTTCAGGGAAACTGGGAAGTTCTGACCCAAACTACGACCTGAGCGGCGCAACCAGATCGCGAGGGGTTCCGTCGCGGTCTGTCCTCTGCAGCGACAACACGCCTGCCGTGGCATGATAACTGTCAGTTTCGTTGGTCAAGAAGGCCACTATACTGTCCCGCGCGCGTCGCGCCTCCGGCATGTCGATCAACGGCCAGACATGGAACATGCCTTGCTCGTGGACGACCTCAATTTCGACGCCGGCCGCGCGTGCCTTTTCCGCGAAGATCAGATTGTCGGGGGTGAGCAGATCGCGTGAACCGGTCAGCAGCAACGTTTTGGGCAGCACCGACAGGTCGCCGTAAACCGGGCTGATGCGCCAGTCGGTGGGATCTATACCGGCGCTGTAAAGCCGGATCGCCTCGCGGCCGCCAGCAATGCCCAGCCACGGATCGTTGCGTTCAGCCTCATACATTTCTGGGTTGGCGAGCGACACGTCGAGGCCGGGCGAAATCAGCACGTGGCGTGATGGCAAGGGCAGGCCGTCTTGCGCAGCCATCATGGTCAGCACGACGGCCATATTTCCGCCGGCGGAATCGCCCATGAAGATGATGTCATTCGCCCCGGTTTCGCCGAACATCTGGCGGTAGACGGCGCCGACCATGCCGAACATGGCGTGGAAATCGTGTTCGGGAGCAATGGGATAGATCGGCACAGTGATGCCGAACCCGAGACGGTCGGCCATGTCCGCGATCAGCCGCCAATGATAGGGTGTGATTTCAAAGACGTAAGCGCCGCCGTGCAGGTAGAGAATCCGCCGCCGCTCGCCAGCCTTGGGCGCGATCTCGTAGACGGGGAAGCCGCTGATCGTGCGGGTTGTGATCTCCAGGCGCGACTGCAGCGACGCAGGCGGCTGATGGTTTTCAGTCTTGCGCGCATAGGCGATCCAGCGCTGCAGGTTCTCCGGGCTGGAAAACGCCTTCTTGCGGCTGTACCTGAGGACGAACGACACGACGTGGCTTTTGAGGCTGGGCATACAGATACACGGACTTCCGCTGAGCCGACTAAGAGAACCCCCGACTATTTCGAAGATTGTGTCGCCACCAAAAAAGTCAAGATTTATGCGATCTCAACACGGTGGTTTGATCCCGGCCGGCGACAAAGCGTCCGGCCTATGGAGTCCCTGGCCCAGCGGCGCAGCTCAACGCCGGGGCAGTAATGCGGCGCGCAGCCAATTGCTGGGTGCAGCCGGAGCCGCATTGCGGCCCCGGCGAATACCGAGCAGCTTGCATTTGTCGGTGAATTTCATCCGCGCTGCATGCCCCAGCCGACCGAAAGCTGCTTTTTGCTCGATCGCGGCGACACCGGCCAGCCAATGTCCTTCTGGATCTCAGGCGGCAGGCTGTTCAGGATGCGCAGCGACTTGCGCGCTTCGCGTGCTTTCTTGAAGGCCGCACCATAGCGGCCGAGGCTTTCGAACATCGACATCTTGATCTCCTTTGGAGCGTTGCGGTGGCCGGAAACTGGTTCTGCCTGCCGTTCGATGCCGGTTAAATGCACCGCCTATGTATCTGGCGGATTTCACGAAAACGCGATTTCGTTTCCAGATCGGCGCGATCTGGAAACATTTGCATACAAATGAAAATGGAAGGTATGACAGGCCTAGCGGGGGCGAGTCATCCCCGCCCGCGCCGCGCGGCGTGGCCTTCGCGCGAACGCCGCCGCGGGGCGGCGTCGCCGGCAATGCCGTCTTCGCTCACCGTCTTGCGCGGCGGCAGTTTGACCGCCGCCGAAAGCTTGGGGAACGGGTCGATCTTGTTCGGCAGCGCCATGGCGTAGACGAAATGCTCCTGGAATTTCGGCTCCAGGGCCGTCTCAATCTTCTCGATCCTGCTGACGGTTTCCTCGATCTCGCGGCGATAGCCGCGGTTCAACAGCGCCATGCGGGCACCGGCGCCGGCCGCATTGCCAACGGCCGAGACCTTGTCGAGGTCGCAATCCGGGATCAGGCCCAGCACCATTGCGTATTTCGGGTCGATGAACGAGCCGAATGCGCCGGCGAAGTGGATGCGGTCGACATGATCAGTGTGCTGCTTTTCCATCAAAAGCTTGGTGCCGGCATAAAGGGCGGCCTTGGCAAGCTGGATAGCGCGCACGTCGGTCTGGGTGATGGTGATCTTGGGCCCGCCTTCCTTCAGCACATAGGAGAAGGTGCGGCCGTTGGCGACGACGCGCGGCGAGCGGGCGCTCAGCGATCCGTCGACGACACCGTCCTCGGAGATGACGCCGGCGAGATACATCTCGGCGACTACCTCGATGATGCCGGAGCCGCAGATGCCGGTGACGCCGGTCGCCTGCACGCTGTCGAGGAAGCCCGGCTCGTCGGACCAGAGTTCCGAGCCGATGACGCGATATTTGGGCTCCAGCGTTTCGGGATCGATACGGACGCGCTCGATGGCACCCGGTGCGGCGCGCTGGCCGCCGGAGATTTCCGCGCCCTCAAAGGCCGGGCCGGTCGGCGAGGATGCCGCCACGACCCGCTGGCGATTGCCGAGCACGATCTCGGCATTAGTGCCGACATCGACGATCAGCATCATTTCGTCCTGGCGGTGCGGCCCCTCCGACAGCGTCACCGCCGCCGCATCGGCGCCGACATGGCCGGCAATGCAAGGCAGCATATAAAGCCTGGCGCCCTGGTTGAGCTTCAGGCCGATATCCGATGCCTTGATGTGGACGGCGCCGGAGATCGCTAGCGCGAAGGGAGCGCCGCCGAGCTCGGTCGGATCGATGCCGAGGAACAGATGGTGCATGATCGGATTACCGACGAAAACGGAATCCAGTATGTCGTTGCGCTGGACGCTGCCTTCGGCGCAGACCTTGTCGACGAGGCCCGAAATGGCCTCGCGCACGGCGACTGTCATGCCTTCGCGGCCGTCCGGGTTCATCATCACGTAAGAGACGCGGCTCATCAGATCCTCGCCGAAGCGGATCTGCGGATTGGATGTACCCGACGAGGCGGCGACGCGGCCCGATAGCAACGACACCAGATGCATGGCGATCGTGGTCGAGCCGATATCGCAGGCAAGCCCGTATGCCTCGTTCTTGAGGCCTGGCCACAAGGCGATGACCCGTGCGGTCTCGCTGTCGGTGTCCTTGTGGATGGCGGCGGTCGCGGCCCAGTTGCCTTTGCGCAAAATGCCTTGCACCTGCGGCAACAGATGGAAATCGAAATCGAGGCTCTTGAGGCCCCAGTCCTTCATCAGCGCGATTTTCAGGCGGTCGAGGTCGCCGAGCGGCTTGTGCATGTCGGGTTCTTCGATCTCGACATAGCACATGCGGATTGCCGCATCGCGGGCGATGACCCTGGTGTCGGCGTCTTTGCGGATGGTTTGCGCGTTGATGACGGTGTCCTGCGGCACGTCGACGACGAGATCGCCGAGAATCTGCGCCGAGCAGGACAGGCGGCGGCGTTCGGGCAGCCCACGAACGCGCTCGTAGCGCTCTTCCTTTGCGCCCTTGGGCGAGATGTGGTCGTTGGAGGAAACGATCTTGTGCTTGGCGAAATTGCCTTCCTGCACCTCGATCTGGCAACGCCCACAAGTGGCACGCCCGCCGCACACGCTCTCGACATAGACACCGAGCTGGCGCGCGGCATCCAGCACCGGCGTGCCGACCGGAAACCGCCCCCGCTTGCCAGACGGCATGAACAGCACGAGCGGATCGGTGATGTTGACGGGAGAGTTCATACGTTCCAGACTTTACTTTCTACGCTGCTCAGGTCTTGGCCGCGGCAGCGATGCCGCAGTGTTTCGGTTCCTCTCCAGTCCTAGGCCCCATATCGTGTCGGCCAAGCCATGGCTCAACCCCGGGCCATCCGCGCTTCGCGGCCGCCGCGCCTGCGTCCGCCATTGCCATTGCCATCGCCCGGCGCGTTGACCTGCGCCCGGGCGGCAACGGCCTGGCCGCCTTCGGCAGGCCTGTAATCCTTGTAGGTCCTGATCCAGTTGGTGCAGTTCTCATCGGTGCCGTTCAACACGTTGGCGCCGCGCACCGCTTCCATTTCCTGCGGCCGCACCGGGTTCATGATCGCCGAGGTCATGCCGGCGCCGATCACCATCGGGATGAAGGCGGCGTTGATGCCATGACGGTGCGGCAGGCCGAACGAGATGTTAGAAAGACCGCAGGTGGTGTTGACCTTGAGCTCCTCGCGCAGCCGGCGTAGCAAGGCAAACACCTGGCGGCCGGCATCGCCCAACGCGCCGATCGGCATGACCAGCGGGTCGACGACCACGTCATGCGCCGGAATACCGAAGTCTGCGCAGCGCTGAACGATCTTCTTGGCGACGGCGAAGCGCACGTCGGGGTCCATCGAAATACCGGTCTCGTCGTTGGAAATGGCGACGACCGGAACGTTGTATTTCTTGACCAGAGGCAGGATGGCCTCGAGCTTTTCCTCCTCGCCAGTGACGGAGTTGACCAGCGGTCGGCCCTTGGCGACTTTCAGCGCCGCTTCGATCGCCGCGGTCACCGAGGAGTCGATCGACAGCGGCAGGTCGACCAGGCCCTGCACGATCTCCAGGGTCTGCACCAGCAGGCCGGGTTCGGTCTCGTTCGGGTTGACCGAGGTGACGCCGGCATTGACGTCGAGCATGGTTGCGCCGCAGGCGGCCTGTTCCAGCGCATCCCTGATGACGGTCTCAAAATTGCCCGCGATCATTTCGGCGGCCAGCTTTTTGCGGCCGGTCGGGTTGATGCGCTCGCCGATCACGCAGAAGGGCTGATCGAAGCCGATGATGATTTCTCGTGTCGCCGAGGCGACGATGGTCCGGGTCATGAAATCTCTCCATCGTGATATAAAGAGTTCTTTATATCGTTATCTGTTTCCGATCAAGCGAATGCTGACGATTCGCGCTGTCAATGCGCGGTCTTGACCATGTCGACCTGGGTTTCGGTGAGGTCGTCATGCAGTATGTGGTCGAGCCGGTCGGCAACGAGCTGGTCGTCGCGGCGGATTTCGCGCTTCCACGGCCGGCGGCCCTTCAGCACGCCGGACTCGTCGACGATCTCGGCGACATACTCTTCCTGGCGATAGGCCATCACATGGACGCCGGACACACCTGGAATTTCCTTCACCTCATTGATGATGTCGATGCAGAGCTGCTTGCCTTCCTTCTTCTGATCCTGAGCGCCTTCCAGGCGCTTGACGATCTGATCGGGAATGTGAATGCCCGGCACGTTGGAGCGGACCCATCTGGCCGTCTTGGCCGAGGCCAGCGGCCCGACTCCGCACAGGATGAAGCATTTCTCGGTATAGCCGAGGTCGCGGACCTTCTGCATGTAGGTGCGGAACATCGGTACGTCGAAGCAGTACTGGCTCTGCACGAACTGCGCGCCGGCGGCGATCTTCTTGCCCAGCCGATACGGCCGGAAATCGATCGGCGGCGCGAACGGGTTGATGGCCGCGCCAAGGAAAAGCTGCGGCGGCGTGGTGAGTTTGCGGCCGGACAGGAATTTGCCGTTATCGCGCATGATGCGGCAGGTTTCGAGCAGCGACATGCAGTCGAGATCGAACACCGGCTTAGCGCCGGGCTGGTCGCCGGCCTGCACGCCGTCGCCAGTCAGGCACAGCATGTTGGCAACACCCATCGCGGCACCCCCCAGCACGTCGCCCTGGATGGCGATGCGGTTCCGGTCGCGGCAGGCGATTTGCATGATCGGGGCATAACCCATGCGGGTCAGCAGCGCGCAAATACCGACCGACGACATGTGGCAGTTGGCCCCGGAAGCGTCGACGGCATTGATCGCGTCGACCCAGCCCTCGAAAATCCTGGCGCGGTTGTAGACGTCTTCCGGATCGGCGCTGTCGGGCGGATTGAGCTCGGTCGTCACTGCGAACTCGCCGCGCCGCAGAACCCGCTCAAGCCGGCCGCGCGAGGTGTGGCCGGGCAGGGGATCGAGCGGCAAATGGATGCCGGCCGGATTCTCGTCTGGCTGACGGCCGATCATGCCGACGCTCCGGTGTTCGTAGTATTCTGGGCCGCATTGCGGGCGGCCGCGGCCTGCGCGGTCACCCGCAGCCAGGCGGAGGTTTCGCGCAAGGACTGATCCACCGGCTTCTGCACGTCCAAAATCTTGTCGCGATGCACCATGTTCTGCGAGCCTTCCCATGCCTTGACCCAGACGCAAGGCATATCAGGCTCGACCTCGCAATTGCCGTTGGCGCGCACACCGCCGCAAGGGCCGTTGCGCAATTGCTTAGGGCAGTTCATCGGGCACGACATGCCGGTCGAGGAAAGAATGCACTGACCGCACATGCGGCAGTCGAACATGAAGCCCTTGACGCGCTTCTCGACGAATTTCACCGGCCCTTCGACACGGCTGTAGCCGATGCCCTTCCATAGCGGGTGGAGAGTCAGGAACATGTCGGCGAATTTGGCGTAGAACCATTCGAGCAGCCGCGAATGCCGCACCGACCAAAGCCGCACCGCAAACGAGCGCTGCACGCGCCGCTGCGGCGACACGTCAGCCGGCTTGTAGTCGGATTTCGGCGCCGCCTTCTTGACGATTGTCGCCTGGGTCACGCCGGCTTGAGCCGTCGTCGCCGGCATTGATTGGGGATCAGACATTTTCTTTGCCGCCCGCCTTGACCAGAGCGACCAACCGCTCACGGTCGTATTTCGCATCGAGCTCCCGAAGAGCCTTCTCGGCCTCGACTTCAAGATCGTCACTGACTGGGATGGGCTCTGCCTTGCGCCATTCGGCAAGGTAGTCGTCGGTGCCGCCGGCGCCGGTGCGCATGGCGCACATGTCGATCGCCTCGGTGAAGCGCAGCGGCAGTTCGCGCTTGGCGTTCTGCCGGCCCCTCTTGACGATGACCTGGGCGGGGATGTCGCGCCAGTAGACGACGATCAGATCGGCCATGAATTCCTGCTCCTGGAGAGCGCCGCGCGTCCAATCGAACACACAAACGATGCTCTACCATCTAACTCCGCTGCATCGTGCCCTCCGAAGATCGATTCCGATCCTTTTGGCCGATGCAGTGGTTTCGAGCATTGCCGGAAGCGCTGTTGGGCTGCTTGTTATGGGACGACGCGGGGGCCTTCAAAAGCGACGCAATCGACGGCCGCGGCCGAAAGCGGAGTCTCTTCCAGCACTGGTCAGCCGGCGCGGCCATCGAAGCTGCCGACCAGTTTCCTGTGGAAGCGCATGTAACCTCGCTCGGTCGTGCGTAAATGCTCCGCGATGATCGCATGGAAGCGCGGCAGGCGATGGAAGGGAACGGCCGGATAGGAATGGTGCTCGGAATGGTACGGCATGTTCCAAGCCACGAAGCGCACCAGCCTTGAGGTGAAGGTGGTACGGGTGTTCTCGAGCATGTTGGCGACATGCGGGCACAATGCATGCTCGGCCAGCAGGTAGGCCCGCAAAAACGGCTGTCCGACCAGCACCGGCACGATCCAGACCCACAACAGCAGCGCCGACTGTGCCGCGAGCGATCCGGCCAGCAACACCGCATAGCCGATCAGGAACAGCCGCGCTTCAATAACCACCTTGCCGCGGCCCTTTTCCGGCACAAAGCCGTCGCGGTTGCGGCCCGCCGCATTGGTTGCGAACACACGAGCCATGCCTATCCAATAGGGGCCGCCGGACAGATAGCGCAGATATTGGCCGATGGTCTCCGGCTTCGGGGCCATCAGTTCGGGGTCGTTGTCCGGGTCGTGGGTGTGGCGGTGATGGGCGAAATGGAAATAGCGGAACCATGCGGGCGGCAGCAGGATCAAGAAGCCGGCCACGGCGGCAACAGCGCGATTGAGCCACGCCGTTCTGAACGCCGTTTCATGGATGGTCTCGTGCAACAGCGTGAAGAAGAAGACGATCAGGATCCCCTGCGGCAAGACGAGAAGCGGCCAGAACGGGATGCGGGCGGCGATCAGTGCGCCCAGCACGACAACCAGCCCGCCATGGACGGCCAGCCGGACAATGCCTGGCCCGTCGACCCGGGCGGTGAGGTCGCGACGTTCCTCAACCGAAAGGCCGGCAATGATGGTGCGGTGGTCGATGTCGCTCACGATGCAATGTTAGCGGCGGGTGGCTGTCGGGTAAATCGGCGCGCGTGTCACCAGACGCCGTTTCTTATCCCGGTCCAGAGATAGAACCAGACCGTCGGATGATACCATTGTCTCGAAGGCAGACCGGGATCGACCGTGCCGAGCTTGCCGGCCAGCGCATCCCTGACCGCCTCGACGCAGATGTCGCGCGAGAATGCCGCCTGCCGCAACGCGTAGCTTGAAATAGTGTCGCCAGGTTGGGGTTTGCCGCGTGCCTGCCGCAGCACCCCGCCAGTGTCGACGCCGGCGTCGACCAGATGCACGGTGGTGCCGAAGTTTTCCGCATCGCCTGAAGCCAGCGCCCAATAGCCGCCGTTCATGCCACGATATTTCGGGGCGATGCCGGCATGGTAGTTGAGGACCGGGCAAGGGATTTTCGCCAGCGTCTGCCGCGACAGCAAGCGGCAGCCGGCGAGCAGCACGACACCCGGCTGGATTTTCTCGATCGCCTGCAGGCACTCCGGCGCGTTGGCCGACGAGACCTGGACGATCTTTTGCCCAGGCTTCGGTTCGGTTTGCAGCTTTTGCTCGGCGGCGAGCCGTGCTGCGTGGCCGGCGAAGAAGCGCTTGCCGAGCCGGGTCAGCATCATCGTGCCGAGTTGACCGATGGCCGAGGTCCAGCCTTGCCGCCGCGCCCGCCCGAGAAGCAATTGCTTTTTGGATTCAGGGGTTTCGAGGATGACGCTGACAGGCGCGAGGTGGTCGGCGATGGCGTTGACGATCGCCCAGATCTGCGGGCCGCCTTCGGTGACGACGACGATCGGCCGTTGGTTTGTTTTCGACCGTGCCATGCTTCGCGACCCCCGCAAAGAGCTGTTCTTTGTGCGCGAATGCTAGGTTGACCGGGTTAACCCTTGGTGATCGGGGGCGGGCTCAGCGCTTGAATTCGAGGATGTCGAGCTTCGATTCGTAGTGGGGCGCCGGGAACTCGATGCGCCATTCGCTGGCGCTGTGGCGGAAGGCATAGCCGACCTGATCGCTTTCCGGGCCGCTGCCGTAGGGCTTTGCCGGATCGTCGTTGACGTAGAAGGAACCTAGATAGATCGCGCGTTTCTCGCCATCGTCGAAGAAGCGGCCCTTGGTGCGCTGCGAACCGGTGATCTTTTCCAGTCTCCAGCCGGAACCGTCGTCGCTCACCTTGCATTTGAACCAGCCATAAGTGACGAGCGGGCTCAATCCGCCGGCCTTGATGGTGCGGCATTGCCAATTGCCGGTCAGGTCCTTGTCGGAGAAGGAAACCAGCGGCTTTGCCAGCAAGGCGTCGAGCTGCTTGACCTCGGCGGGATCGCCGGCCTTCGCCTCGTCAAGCGCTGCCTTGCGCGTCTCGCCATATTTGTCGAGGCGCGCCTTGTCGGCAGCGGTGATCAGCTTCTGCACTTCGCCATCGGCGAACGCGGGCAACGTCAAGCAGAGGACAGCTGCTACGGCAAACATAAGGCGAGCGATCATTGGTGGCGTTTTCCCTTTTGATGACTGGAGCAGCCTGTTTTCTTGTCTGGCGCATACCTTAATGTTTCGCCGCGCTCTGTCATCCTTGCTTGAGCATCGACAGCAGAAACGAGGTGGAAAGAATGCGGATCTTGCTGACGGGATCGTCGGGTTGGCTGGGCAGGGCCTTGGCGCCACGCCTGCGGACTCTCGGCCATGACGTCACTGGCCTCGATCCCGTCCCATCCTCGGAAACGCGAATCGTCGGCTCAGTCGCCGATCGCGACCTGGTCATGAGGGCGGTCGAGGAGAACCGCATCGAGGCCATCATCCATAGTGGCGCGCTGCACAAGCCTGACATCGAACATCATCGCAACGAGGATTTCGTCGAGACGAATGTGCGCGGCACGCTCAACCTGCTCGATGCGGCGGCAACTTTCGGCGTTCAGCGCTTCATCTTCACGTCGACGACATCGCTGATGATTACCCAGGCCATCCGCGCCGGCTTGCCCGGCAGGGCGGCTTGGCTAACGGAAGACATGTCGCCTGAACCGCGCAACATCTACGGCGTGACAAAGCTTGCGGCGGAACATCTTTGTCGGCTCTACCATATCCAGTTCGGCCTGCCGGTGATCGTACTGCGCACCGCCCGCTTCTTTCCCGAAGCAGACGATATGGCGCATGTGATCGAACAGTCGGACGCCAACACCAAGGCCAATGAGCTGTTGTTTCGCCGGCTGACGGTGGAGGATGCTGCCGACGCCCACATCGCTGCCTTGGAGAAAGCGCCGCAATTGGGCTTCGACACCTTCATCATCTCGGCACCGACACCTTTCCAGCCCGACGATTGCGCGGCATTGATCGCCGACGCACCGTCGATCGTCGCGCGCTATTTTCCGGATTATCCGGCACTCTACTTGAAGAAAGGCTGGACGATGTTTTCGTCGATCGACCGGGTCTACGATGCGTCGCGGGCGAGGGACCGGCTGGATTTCGTCTGCAAGACGAGCTTTGCCGATGTGCTCGCTGGGCTCGAAGCTGAAGAAAACGGTGCCTAAAGTGTCAGGCCAGGGCTGAGGCCCCAGCCAGTTCCTTTGTCAGGTCGCCGTAGCCGGTCGAGCGGCGTTCATAGGCGAGGCCGAGCATTTTCGCCGCCTTTTCGGCGACCTTGTCGAGTTCCGGGTCGTCGGTCTGGGCGATGTAGATCAGCTTCTCGTAATTGCCGAAATAGTCCTTGATCAGCTCCGGGTGCTTGTCGAGGCCGAGCGGCTTCATGAAGAAGGCATCGAATTGCCGGCAGAGGAAATCGGTCATGTAGAACGACATCATGTCGTCATCGGCAACCTTCGCATAGGCATCCATGCCTTGGTAGAAGGCAAAGCAATGCGGCCCGGCCATGCGCTCGACGCCATGCTTCTCGCAGATCCGGTCGAGCAGGCCACCCGTGCCGCAATCGGCATAGCCGACGAAGATGTGTTTGTAGCCGTCAGCCCTGGCCTTGGCGATTGCCTTGTCCATGGCCGGCGCAATGCGGTCCGGATAGAAATGGAACTCCGCCGGGAGGCAGGTCAGGTCGAGATGGTCGAGCCCGAGCTGCTCCTTGACCGCCAGAACTTCGCGCGCAATCATCCCGCAGGCGATGACGAGCAGCCTGTCGCCTTGATCGGATTGTTGTTTTCGCGCTGTAGTCATGGAACCAGTCTAATCCATCTTCGTTGCTGTCCAGCGAATTTATATTCTGAGGGAGACACCAATCATGAAATTGTTCCGCGTTGCGCCAATCGCTATTCTCGCCTGCGCCCTGGCTGTTTCGGCCTGCGCCAACACGGTGCGCGGCGTCGGTAAGGATATCAAATCCACTGCGAAGGCGGTTGACGATACCGTCAAGAAACCCTGATCTGCACGATTTCAAACATTTGGGAATAAAAAAGCCGCACTGCAAGGCGCGGCTTTTCTCGTCGGTGCCGAATTTATTGACTCAGGCCGAAGCGCGGACGTTGTGCTTGCGCTTCATGAAGTCCTTGGCGGTCTCGACCGCCACCGCGGCGTCGCGGCAATAGGCGTCGGCGCCGACGGCTTTGCCGAATTCCTCGTTGAGCGGCGCGCCGCCGACCAGCACGACATAATCATCGCGAATGCCTTTTTCCTTCATCGTATCGATGACGACCTTCATGTAAGGCATGGTCGTCGTCAGCAGGGCCGACATGCCGATGATGTCGGGCTGATGCTTTTCGATGGCATCGAGATATTTTTCGACCGCATTGTTGATGCCGAGGTCGATGACATCGAAGCCGGCGCCTTCCATCATCATGCCGACGAGGTTCTTGCCGATGTCGTGGATGTCGCCCTTAACGGTGCCGATCACCATCTTGCCCTGCTTCGGCGCGCCGGTGGCGACAAGCAACGGACGCAGGATGAACATGCCGGCCTTCATCGCGTTGGCCGACAGCAGCACTTCCGGAACGAACAGAATGCCGTCGCGAAAATCCTCGCCGACGATGCGCATGCCTTCGACCAGAGCCTCGGTCAGCACCTTGTAAGGCGCCCAGCCGCGCTCGAGAAGGATGTTGGTGCCTTCCTCGATTTCTTCCTTCAACCCATCATAAAGGTCGTCGTGCATCTGCTGCACCAACTCGTCGTCGGAGAGTTCCGAAAGGATGATCTCGTCGTCGGCCATTTTTTCTCAGGCTCCTTGCCGGCTACAACTATCGCGGCAGCTTAAAAATATCGCGCCATTACCTAACCCGCGCGGGCCAGTTGTCCATAGCTGATTTGCGACTTCCCGCAAAACGAAAGCGACCGTAAATCTCTTGGAATTCTTGTCGATTTTGCGACAGGCGTTGGCGCTGGCGGGCCGTTTCGAATAAGGTGCATGGCTACGATCCGGCCAGAGACCGCAATATGCGGCTGCAAATGGATTTCAGGCCGGAACAAGAGCCCGGCCAAAGCAAATCAGGCCAGAACGAAAGCCAGGGAAGAACGATTATGAGTGAGAACGCGCCGGTCGATCAGGAAGCGTCAAACGCACGGCGCGGGCGCGCTGCCAGCGGTGGCGCCGCAGCGCGCCGGGCTGCACGTTCGGGCGGCGGCCCCGGTACACAGCTCACCTATATCAAGCGCAAGATCAACGTCTATGAAGTGCTGGACGAGGAAGGCCTGGCGCTGATCGAAAAGAACACCGACACGGTGCTGGAAGAGATCGGCATCATCTTCCGCGACGACGCCGAGGCACTGCAGCTTTGGAAAGAGGCGGGCGCCGACGTCAAGGGCGAGCGGGTGCATTTCCCCAAGGGCCTCTGCCGCTCGCTGTTGAAGACCGCTCCGTCCGTCTATACCCAGCACGCCCGCAACGGCGAGCGCTCGGTGCAGATCGGCGGCAACGCGACCGTGTTCGCGCCGGTCTATGGACCGCCCTTCGTGCGCGATCTCGACGGCGTCAGGCGCTACGCGACGATCGAGGATTTCCGGAATTTCGTAAAACTTGCCTATATGGCGCCATCGATCCACCATTCGGGCGGCACGGTTTGCGAGCCGGTCGACGTGCCGGTCAACAAGCGCCATCTCGACATGGTCTACAGCCATATCAAATATTCGGACAAGCCGTTCATGGGCTCGGTGACCGCGCCCGAGCGCGCCGAAGATACGGTGGCGATGGCCAAGATCGTGTTTGGTGACGATTTCGTCGAGAACAACACGGTGCTGACCAGCCTGATCAACGCCAACTCGCCGATGGTCTTCGACGAGACCATGCTGGGAGCGCTGAAAGTTTATTCGCGCCATAACCAGGCGTGCATCGTCACGCCGTTCATCCTTGCCGGCGCGATGAGCCCGGTGACGGTCGCCGGCACACTGACCCAGGTTTTGGCCGAGGTTCTGGCCGGGGCGTCGTTCACACAGCTGATCCGGCCGGGTGCGCCGGTACTGTTCGGCACCTTCGCCTCGTCGATCTCGATGCAGTCGGGCGCGCCGACCTTCGGCACGCCGGAGCCGTCGCTGGTCTCCTATGGCGCCGCCCAGCTTGCTCGCAGGCTCGGGCTGCCGTTCCGCACCGGCGGCTCGCTTTGTGCTTCGAAAATCCCCGATGCGCAGGCGGCCTATGAGAGCGCCAACACGCTGAATTCGACGATCCTCGCCGGCACCAATTTCGTGCTGCATTCGGCCGGCTGGCTCGAGGGCGGGCTCGCCTCCTGCTACGAAAAGTTCATGATGGATATCGACCAACTCGGCATGACGCAGAAGTTCTCCGAGGGTGTCGACCTGTCGGAAAACGGTCAGGCGATGGATGCCATCCGCCAGGTGGGTCCGGGCAGCCATTACCTCGGCTGCGATCACACCCAGGCCAATTTCCAGACCGCGTTCTACCGCTCCAACATCGCCGATAACAATTCCTACGAGCAGTGGCTGGCCGAAGGCGAAAAAACCGCGCCGCAGCGCGCCAACGAGCTCGCCCGCCGCTGGCTGGAGAGCTACGAGGCGCCTTATCTCGACCAGGGCATCGACGACGGGCTGAAGGACTTCATCGCCAGGAAGAAGGCGTCGATGGCCGACGCCTTCACCTGAAAGGAGCCCGAATCAGGCGGGGCTAAAGTCGCCAACATCATCCACAAGGAAGTCTGGCGGAGCGCCTTCTCCGACCCCGACAAGAAGGGATGATTCTCGAGCGCGGCATGGTCGAAACCATCGCGGCCGCGCTTTCCGCCCACGGCCTCATCCTGCGCGGCGGCTTCAATTTTGCGGGCGGTGAGGGGACACCTTCCGGTCTCTCCGGCGCCGCCGCCAGATCCGTCCTGCTGGTGGGGCAGGCAGGCGCCGCACCTTGGCCGCACTTCCTGCGCTGGTTGGAGAAACAGTCACAGCCGATCGACGATCCGCTCGACAGATGGTCGCGCCGAGTGATCGGCGCTGTGGCCGAAAAATTCGGGGCACGCGCGGTGTCACCGTCCGACAGGCCTTATCTGCCGTTCCAGCAATGGGCGATGCAGGCGGAGGGGCTGAAGCCGTCGCCGCTCGGCATCCTCATGCATCCGCAATACGGGCTCTGGCATGCCTATCGCGGCGCGCTGTTGTTCGAGAACGAGATTGCGCTCCACGAACGTCGCGACGTGATTCACCTTTGCGACACATGTTTGGAAAAACCTTGCCTGAAATCCTGTCCGGTCGCGGCTTATTCTGCGGATGGTTTTGTGCATGAAACCTGTCTGGCGCATGTGCGTGGGCAAAACGGCGGACCTTGCCGGACCGGCGGCTGCCTTGATCGCAACGCCTGTCCTTACGGCATCGATTATCGCTATCCGGCCGAGGTTCAGGCCTTTCACATGGCAGCATTCGCGCGCTAGCCAGACAAGACCCCGCTGCACGCAAAGACGTCGACCGTTCCGATCTCAGGATTTTTGGCCGAAAGCCAGCCCCGCCGCGTGAAAGAGACCCATCAGCAGCACCCCGATGGCACCAGAGACCAACGAGACGATGGGATACTGTGCGAAGTTGGCCCCGTACGCGAAGAGGGTTGCCACCACGAAGCTCGCCCAGCCGGCTATCAGATTGGGCACGGCGGAGTTACCGAAGACGCACGGGTAGGAACCCTTGGTTATCCCACTCACGAAATGTGGGACGCCATTGGCGCCAAAAACACCCGCGAAAAAAGCAAGGAATGCCGTCAGCCACATATGAGCTCCGTCCCTTGGCAAATTGAAGCGCGCCGTTCACTTCAGGCCGCCATAGCATGGCAGGCAGTCGGCGAAATTGTGCACAAAGCCAGCGTAAAGCAACCCCGATACGCATTTGTGAACGTGGCGGCTCCACATAGTGCCTTCGATGCAGCCGGCGCCGAACGCCACTGGAAGCGGCTGACGATGCTGTTTGCGGAGACGCTCGGCCAAGGCGCGCCAACCATTACGACGTGACTGCCCGCCAAAAAATTCTTCCCATCACCCAAGGAATCGCCATTAGCCTTCGTCCAACAGGCAAATGATGGCGATGATGCTGGACGAAAGCGAAGCCTCCGACGCCGAACTGATCGGGCGGGCGAAGGGCGGAGACAGGGGTGCTTTCGGCAAGTTGCTCGAAAGGCACTACGGTTTCGTCTATCGCGCCGCCTATCGCTGGTGCGGGAAAAAGGCCGACGCCGAGGATATCGCCCAGGAAGTGTGCGTTCGGCTCGGCCGGGCGATCCGCGACTATCACGGCAGCGGCGCCTTCACGACATGGCTCTACACCATGACGTTGAATGCCGCGCGCGACATGATGCGCAAGACCGCCCGCGAGACGGTCAAGACCGATGCCTATGGCGCTTATGCACTGATTTCAGGAGAGGCGTCGTCC
The DNA here is from genome assembly GCF_040317695.1 of Mesorhizobium sp. M1403. Taxonomy (NCBI): domain Bacteria; kingdom Pseudomonadati; phylum Pseudomonadota; class Alphaproteobacteria; order Hyphomicrobiales; family Phyllobacteriaceae; genus Mesorhizobium; species Mesorhizobium sp. M1403. The sequence continues at coordinate 207,596 of NZ_JAMYKY010000001.1, forward strand.
GAGGCGGAAGACCCGGCCGAGGCGCTGTGGGCAGCGGTGCGCAAGCTGCCGGACAAGCAGCGCGACGCGGTGCTGCTGGTCTATGGCGAAGGGCTGAGCCACGCAGCCGCCGCCGAGGCGATGGCGATCTCGGAGACGACGGTTTCCTGGCACATCCATGAGGCGAAGAAACGGTTGAAGACGCTGATGCGTTCAGCCGGGGAAGTGTGACCATGGTCGACGACAAGCAACTGAACAGGCTGCGCGATATCGCAGCACCGGCGCCTGACGCGGATGCAAAGGCGCGTGCCCTCCAGGCCGCGCTGCGCGCCTATGACATGGAAGAAAAAACTTTACCGGCCGCCCAAGGATCGGCAGGCGGGCTTCGTCTCACAGAGCGAGCACAAAGGCTCTGGAGCGAAATCATGCAAAAGAAACTCTTCGCCACGCCGGCCATTGCCGGGCTCGTTGCCCTGCCGATCGCCGGATACGCCACCATCTATATGCTTGGGGAATCCAAATTCGGCGGGCCCGAATTCGGCGGCGACGATAAGATCACCGAAACGCTGGCTGACAAGCCGGCGACCGTCAAACCGCCGGTTGTTGCCGAAGCAGATAAGCAGAAGAAGGCGGACGCCGACAGCGAAAGCCGCGACGCCGGCGAGGCGCTTGTGGCGCCGACATCGCCGCCGAAAGCGGAATCGACCGCGGTCGGCGGGTTGACGCAGCAGGATGTGCTCACCCGCAATGCACCCGAACCGGCGCAGAGCGGCGAGTTTGCGCTGGATGGCGGTGCAAACTCCGTGGCTCCGGCAGTCGATGGTGGCGCGCGGGTCGGACGCATGCCTGGCACGGTTGCCGAGTCCAAGCTGATGGCACAGCAGCCTGCCGCTGCGCCGGCCGACCAGATGCTGCCGCGAGAGGAAAACCGTGACCGGGTCGAGGATTTCAAGACCAATCCGGTGCATGCCGCACTCGAAGACCCGGTCTCGACGTTCTCTATCGATGTCGACACCGCTTCCTATTCCTTCGTCCGGCGCACGCTGAAGGAAGGTTTTATCCCGCAGGCCGATACGGTGCGCGTCGAGGAGATGGTCAACTACTTCCCCTATGATTGGAAAGGCCCGGACTCCGCCTCGACGCCGTTCAACTCGACCGTCAGCATTATGCCGACGCCGTGGAACGAGCACACCAGGCTGATGCATGTCGCCATCAAGGGTTTCGACGTGAAGCCGGCCGAGCAGCCCAAGGCCAATCTGGTCTTTCTGATCGATGTGTCGGGCTCGATGAACGAGCAGGACAAGCTGCCGCTCCTGCAGTCGGCCTTCCGGCTGCTGGTCAATAAGCTGAGATCCGACGACACCGTCTCGATCGTCACCTATGCTGGCGATGCCGGTACCGTGCTGGAGCCCACCAAGGCTTCGGAAAAGGACAAGATCCTCGCTGCCATCGACAATCTGACATCCGGCGGCTCGACGGCAGGGGAGGCGGGCATCAAGGAAGCCTACAGGCTGGCGCAGAAATCCTTCGTCAAGGACGGCATCAACCGGGTGATGCTCGCCACTGATGGTGATTTCAATGTCGGCCAGACCGACGACGACGATCTGAAGCGGCTGATCGAAAAGGAGCGCAAGACAGGCGTGTTCCTGTCGGTGTTCGGCTTCGGCCGCGGCAATCTGAACGACCAGATGATGCAGACCATCGCCCAGAACGGCAACGGCACCGCCGCCTATATCGACACTTTGGCGGAGGCCGAGAAGGTGCTGGTCGAGGATGCCTCCTCGACACTGTTCACCATTGCCAAGGACGTGAAGATCCAGGTCGAGTTCAACCCGAACAAGGTCTCGGAATACCGGCTGATCGGTTACGAGACCCGCGCCTTGAACCGCGAGGATTTCAACAACGACCGCGTCGACGCCGGCGAGATCGGCTCAGGCCATTCGGTCACCGCGATCTACGAGATCACGCCTAAGGGCAGCGGCGGCGAACAGATCGATCAGCTGCGCTATGGCCAGGCCTCGGTGAACAATGGCGGTGTCGCCAATGCCGACGAATATGCCTTCGTCAAAATCCGCTACAAGCTGCCGAACGAGGACACTTCGAAGCTGATCACCACGCCGGTGACATCAGCCAACGAGGTGGCGTCGTTCGACCAGGCCAGCACCGACCAGCGTTTCTCCGTTGCCGTCGCTGCCTTCGGCCAGAAGCTGCGCGACGAGGACGCGACCGCGAAGTTCGGCTACGACAAGATCATGGAGATTGCCACCGCCGCCAGAGGAGCCGACCCGTTTGGGTACCGGTCCGAGTTCCTCTCGCTTGTGCGCCTTGCCTCGGCGCTCGGCGGTAACCGGTAGTGGCAATGATGGCCGGTTTCTTTCAGATGGGATCGTTCTGACAGGGGGAACCGGCCTACGGGCGGGTGAGGCAGGCCGGCGAGGGAAACCTTGCCGGCCTTTTTTCGTGGCTGCACCGCTTCGCGGACCGCGTCGCAGCCGAAAGCGTCAGGCGCGTCCGCGGCGCCGTTCGCGGCGGGCTTCGCTGGTCTCGGCGACGTTGACCGTCGCCTGCTTGTTGCGCATCGGACCGATGCGTTCGACGATCTGCTCGATGGTCGGGCGATCCGACTTGGTGTGCGCATCGAGCGCCTTACGCATGGCGGCAAGGTGCTGGAACGAGGTGCCGCAGCAGCCGCCGACGATCTTGGCGCCGGCATCGACGGCCAAGCGCACATAATCGGCCATCAGCTCGGGCGTGCCCGAATAGTAGATCTCGGCACCGCGAAATTCGGGGATGCCGCAATTGCCCTTGACGATCACCGTCGCCTCCGGCTTCGCCTCGGTCATGTCGAGCAGCGAAGCGAGAATATCGGAGGCGCCGACACCGCAATTTGCGCCGACACCGAGCGGCATTTGCGACAGGCCGTCGACGACACCGTGGATATCCTTCGGCAGCAGCCCCATCATGGTGCGGCCGGCGGTGTCGAAAGAGCCGGTATAGGTATAGGGCAAGCCGACGCGGATGGCGGCTTCGGCGGCGGCACGGATCTCGTCCGGCGCCGACATGGTTTCGATCCAGGCGACTTCGGCGCCGCCGGCCTTCAGGCCCTCGATCTGCTCGGCAAAGGCCTCGACCGCCTCGTCATAGGTCATGGCGCCGAGCGGCACCAGCAATTCGCCGGTCGGGCCGACTGAGCCGGCCACGATCACCTTGCGGCCGGCCTTGCCGGCGACGGCGCTTGCGATCTCGGCGGCGCGCTTGTTCAGTGCGTGGACGCGGTCCTGCGCATGGTGCAGCTTGAGCCGATGGCGGGTCCCGCCAAAAGAGTTGGTCAGGATGATGTCGGCGCCGGCATCGACAAAGTTCTGGTGCAGGCTGGTGATGGTGTCGGGCGCGGTCTCGTTCAAGAGCTCAGGAGCCTCTCCGGCCTCAAGGCCCATCGCGAACAGATTGGTGCCGGTGGCGCCATCGGCGAGCAGGACGCCCTTTTCGGCAAGCAGAGCGTCGATCGGATTGGTCATGTGAAATACGCCTTCCCGGAAGAATAACTGAGATAAGGATATAAAGAATTCTTTATGTGCCGTCAATGTCGACACGGAGAGCAACCGGTCAAAATCGCATCTCCGCCAGCTTTCGTGTGAAGCTGGCCGCTTCATGCGCGTTGACGTCCGCGGCACGGATCAGATTGTCGAAATGGCTGGTCAGGATGCGGATCGGCTGCGTGGCGTTCAGCACCAGATACATGTCGCCGACGTAAATGGCTGCGCGATAGGGCCCGAAGATGGTGTACGGGATCGAATAGCGCATCCGCCCGTCATAGAGAAACAGGCGGAAGGTGGGATAGAGGTCGTCGAGTAGCGTCGCCATGTGCAGGAGCTGCTGGTGGCGGTCGGCCTCCGGAAAGCGGTCCCACACGCCCAGCCCGCGCGCGAAGATCTCCAGCGTGTGGCGCGGCATACAGACTTCCATGTCGGTTTCGGGCCGTCGGTTGTAGTCGATGCGGTACTGCGTTTCGCCGGCCTGTGCCTCGCGGCTCTTGTTGGCGATGACGGCTTCATAGTCGACAAGCGCCTCGGTGCGCAGAAGATCGGGAATGCCGGCCGGGACGTAGCGGATTTTCGTTCCCGCCGCCTCGGCATGCCAGCGAGCCAGCAGCGTGCGGTCGAAGCCGTCCGGCGCCTCCTCGATCTCAAGGCTCTCGCGGATTTCACCGGTGACGCCCTCGTCCTGGCTGAGGCCGAGCAGCCAGTCGAGCGAGACTTTGAATTCGGCGGCGATGTTGAGCAGCGTTTCGGCGCGGGGAAGGCGGGTCGAGGCGCCGGAGAGCAGCTGCGACAGCGCCGAACGGTCGATGCCAACCGCGGCGGCGAAGGCCGACTGGTTCAGATCGGACCTTGTCAAGAGCATTTTCAGGCGCTCGCGAAAGATCGTCGACAGGTCGCGCTTGTCCAAATCGCCACCCCACCCGATAGGAGGAAAAATTTGCGCTGAAGCCGCGAACGCGGAGCTTCAGGCGTAAATGAATCCGGTGCGTTGTTTACAATGCATAACATATGCAGCTGAAAATGCGCAATCGCAGCAGTTTGTGCGCTTTATCGCGTTGCAGCAATGCAACGCTCCTGACACAATGCTGTCAGGAATCAAACGGGTTCCGGCGACTGGAAGGCAGTGGTCGATAGCATGACGAGCATGGGCAACAGGCGACATGGCGTGGCGACCATCGAATGGCCGACGGTGTTTCTCGCACTTTTCTGCTACGGCGGCTGGCTCGCTACCGGCTTTCTGCTCTGGCCATCCTACCCGCTGTTGGCGCTCGCCCTTCTGGCCCTGGTTGCGGCGCTGCAATCCTCTCTGATGCACGAGGCCCTGCACGGCCACCCAACCCGGAACGCGCGGCTGAACGAAGCCGTTGTGTTCCTGCCGATTGGCCTTGTCTGGCCGTTTCGCAGGTTCAAGACCATTCATCTGCGCCACCATGCAGACGAGCGCCTGACCGATCCGCTCGACGATCCCGAAAGCTATTACAAGGCGCTCTGGCAGCACGAGGAGCTGCCGTCGGCTATGAAGTTCCTGCTGAAGGTCAACAACACGATGCTCGGGCGTTTGGTGCTCGGTCCGTGGCTTTCCTGCATCGGCTTTTTCATCGACGACGCCAGGCAGGTTGCCGCGGGCGACAATTCCATCCGCAAGGCATGGCTGCTGCACGCGATCGGCCTCGCCGTAGTGTTGCCTGTCGTGCAGTTCGGCTTCGGCATGCCGTTGTGGCTCTACATACTGGTGCCGGTGTGGCTTGGGCAGTCGCTGATTTCGATCCGCACCTACGCCGAGCATCAATGGTCTGAACATCCGGAAGGCCGCACGATCATCGTCGAGCGCTCGCCGCTATCCTTTCTGTTCCTCAACAACAATCTGCATTTCGTCCATCACAAGAGCCCGACGGTGGCCTGGTACAGGCTGCCGAAGCTGTTTCGCGACCGCCGCGACGAGTGGCTGCGGATGAACAATGGCTACGCCTATCCGAACTATTTCGCGCTGCTCAAGGCCTATGCCTTCAAGGCGAAGGAACCGATCGTCCATCCCGTGCTGCGGCGCATGCCGGAACCAGGACGCGCATTCAAGCCGCGCGTCAGGGCACGCAGCCTCAATGGGCTTGGCAGCGCACCGGTACCCGCCGAGCCGCCGAAGGAATGATCCTTGCGGCATTGTAGGAGCTGCCGCGCGGCAACGCTTTCTTGACCTTGTCAATTTCCCCACATAACGGTCAAATCCCAGCATGGGCGAATTCATTGCGGCTTTGCCGATGTACGACTGGCCGGAAGCGCGGGACGAGGTCGACGCAGAATGGGCGCGGCTGCGCGATGCTTTCAGACAAAAAGGCATCGATGCGCCGGAGACGATCATCCGCCGCAACGGCGATTTGCCCCCGGTGCCTGGCGGTATTCGCGACGATCAGGGAAAACTCATCGCGCCTGATCCGGCGACATTGCCGCCGGACGAGCTGGATTTTCACCGGCTCTGGCTGCACCCGGCGCTGCTCTTTGCGCAAACCTGCTGGGGACCGATGGAACTCGGCCTGTCGCAGCGTGTCCACCTCGTCGGCCAGCCGCGCTACGACGCCTTTGAAGGCGGACAGGGCGAACTCTATTCGAGCGCCATCGTCATGAGGGCGGGCGAGGCACCGCCGGCAAGGTCGCCGGCCGACGGCGGCGCCGTCATTCCGCTCGATCAGCTTCGCGGCAAACGTTTCACCTTCAACAGCCTCGATTCCATGTCGGGCATCATCGCGCCGACACGCGACCTGCAAGCACTGGGCGAGAGTTTGGATATCTTTTCCGCGCTGAGCGAAAGCTGGGGGCACCGCGCTTCGATTGTTGCTGTTGCCGAGGGCAGGGCGGACGTCGCGGCGATCGACTGCGAGAGCTGGGCGCTGGCGCAGCGTTTCGAGCCTGCAGCGCAGAAGATGACGGTCGTCGGCTGGACAAGGCGGCGCAAAGGATTGCCGTTCATCACGGCCAGGACGACGCCGGAAACGATCGTCGCCGCGATGCGCAAGGCGATCGCTACGCTCACGTAAAGCGCGTCGCGTTCGGTCGGCCTCATGCAACGCGCTTTAGATTCTTGTTTTACGCATGCCGTTATCGCAAAACCGCTGCACACTTTTGCGCGACATGCATTAGCTTCGCTCAGCCGCCAAGCAGCCGATTGTCGAGCGGGTAGGTCGAAAGCTTCTCGTTGCCGGTGTCGGTGATCAGGACCTGTTCCTCGATCTTGACGCCTTCGTAGCCGCCAAGCCTGCCGATGTAGCTCTCGACGCACAGCACCATGCCCGGTTCGAGCACGCCGTCCGGTGTGTCGTCGGTCCAGTCGCCGGCATGCGGCAATGTCGGGTATTCGTCGGCCAGGCCGACGCCGTGATAGAGCACCCCGTAGCGCGCCGGGAAGCAGTCTCCCGGCGGCACCGACGAGCCCTCGACGAGGTCGCGGAAGGATATGCCCGGCCGCATCAGCTCGGTGTTGTGGGCGATCTGGTCGGCAGCGATCTGAAACAGGTCACGCTGTTCCTGCGACGGCGGCGCGTCACCGCAAAGCCAGGTGCGCGACAGGTCGGCGCAGAAGCCGTAAGGACCGATCAGGTCGGTGTCGAAGGCGACGAGATCGCCGGCCTCGATCGTCCGCGACGAACACTCCTGGAACCACGGATTGGTGCGCGGACCCGACGACAGGAGCCGGGTTTCGATCCATTCGCCGCCGCGCGCGATGTTGCCGCGATGGAGTTCGGCCCACAATTCGTTCTCGGAGATGCCAGGCCTCAGCGCCTGCTCCATCTCGCCCATCGCCGCCTCGCAAGCGACGATCGCCCGGCGCATGGCAAGGATCTCGTCGGGCGATTTGATCAGCCGCGCATTTTCCATCACCGCCTCGCCATTGCCGGTCGAAATGCCGAGACGGGCGAGTTCCTCGATGCCCTCGGGATTGATGTGATCGACCGCGATACGGCGATTGCCGCCGCCATGTTCCAGTACCAGCTCGGCGATGCCGGCTGCCCAGCGGCGGACTTTTTGCCCGGTCAACTCGCCGCTGTAGAGATACGCCCACGACACCGCCGGCCGCACCTCGTCGACGACGCCGGAATGGTCGGAAAGGTGCTCACAGGAAAAATAGTCGAACAGTACCACCGGCCCATCGGTGGCGACGAAACAATGCCTGGTCGGATTGTGCGCGACCCAGAGCTGCATGTTGGTCGCATCGGTCGCGTAGCGGATGTTGACCGGATCGTAGAGCAGGGCTCCCGCATAGTCGCGGCGCTTCAGCTCGGCGCGGATGCGCTCGAGCCGGTATCGGCGCATGGCGGGCAAGTCAGGAGCGTCAATACCCGCCGCCTGCCACTCGGCTTCCGCCAGCGCACCATAGCCCAGCAGATGCTGGTTGAGTTCAGCGGCCTTCAGGCGCGATTTTTTGCGCAGCGCATCGATCGAGTCCTCCGGCTCGAACGGCATGATCTTGCGATGATGACGGGGCCGGTCAGTCGGATTCCTGTCCACCCTCGACTCCTTCGCCAGCGCCTTCCTTGGGCGCCATGGCTCCTTCCATTCTCTTCAGTCGGACGAATGCGCCGGGCCGGGCGGACTTGTCGGTGCCACGCAACAGCGGAACCATGATTTGCCGCGGTTGGCCGTCCGGCTCATAGCCGGCCGCTTTGAGCTGGTCCAAAATGACCGGCCGCGGATCGTCGTGATCAAGCCAGACGAGTACGGCCGGCCCCCGCATCAGCGTTTCGAAATTAGGCACTTCCTGGTCAAGTGCGACCAGTTTTTCGTCGACCAGCCGCAGGTTGCCGACCCATGCACCGTCGGATATTGCAGTTTTCACCGGTCCGTCCGCGGTCAGTTGGCGATAGAGGGCCGGGTAATCCAAGCGGATCATGCGGGAGAGGCCACTGGTCCCGTTTATCTGGACGTACCAAGTGGCGGGCGCGAGCAACACGGCGATGATCGCTCCAGCCGCGATCACCAGGAGCTGCGCATTCCTGCCGCGCGGCGCCAGCCGTTCCATAGTGGCGACGATGGCCAGCGGCAACATGAACAGGACCGGCAGCAGCCAGCGGTCCTTGACAACCGTCACGCCGGTGGCCAGCACAAGTATTGCCAGCATAGCCAAGCCGAGCGCCAAGCTACGCCACAACAGAATTTCCCTGGCCGGACGTTTCGGGTGCCGCTCGGAGAAACGGAACTTCGCCACCCCGAAGGCCAGCGCGGAAACGAGCACCGGCAAGACCGCGAAATTGAAGGTCCCCATGACAAACTTGCCGGCGCCGACAAAGGCCGCCGCGATGCGCCCTTGTTGCGGGTCTATTCCGAACTTCTCGCCTCTCGACAATAAATCGGCGGGATGCATGAGGCTCCAATAGGTGGTTGGTGCCAGCACCAATATCGCGACCGCTATGCTGATTGCGAACTTTGGATCAAGGATGGCGCTGCGCAATTCGCGCAGCGACAGCGCTGCCGCAACAAGGGCCACCACGAGGAAGACATCGTTATACTTGGCAAGAATTGCCGCCGCCGTGGCCAGGCCAAACGCCGCATAGGCAATCATGCTACGCCGCTCGAGAAGATAGGCCATGGTGAGCAGGAGCAGCGAGCAGAAGCCGACGACGGCGACGGAATGCGACAAAGCGCGCTGCGATTCCCAGACGACCTGCGGGATCGTAAACAGGCCGAACATGGCCGCCGCCGCTGTCGCCTTGGTGTAGCCGAACCGCCGCATGGCGGCGAACACGCTGCAGGCGGCGAGGAACAGCACTGAGTATTTGACGAGCTTCAACGTGAAGATACTGGTGCCGAAAACATGCGCGGCCAGCCAATTGATCCAGGTGTAGAGAGGTGGTTGCGAGCCGCCATATCCAGCCCAGAGATACGGTACATAGATCAGCTGCTCCGCATCGTCGATGCCGACGCCGGTTCCCGCCCAAGAGCTCAACAGGGACAGTATGATGGTCTGCAAGGCAAAATAAGCCGCGACCATGACGATCGCCGCCGGGAAGGGGCCGATCCGTCCCTCGGCCAGCCACTCGGCCCATTTCATGTCGTACTTCAAGGAAGTCTCATCGCCCCTGCCGGCACAGTTGCCGGCTGGGCTAGCATGAAGAGCGTGCTCCGCACAATGCGACCGGCTGGCTGCACCTACGTTCGCATCTTTTCGCCACTCGGGTCGAAGGGCGGCTCGACGTTGATGCGCGCCGACCGCCGGTGTCCAAGGATCTCGATCTCGAACAGCCCGGCGCTCTCGTTTTCGGCAAGCACTGCCGGTACGTAGCCTTGCGCCATCGACTTCTCGACATAATGCGCATAGCCGCCGGAGGTGACCCAGCCGACCACGCGCCAGTTGCCGTCGACAATACCGCGCACGGCAGACGCGCCTTCAGCGGCGTTCGAGCCGCGCACTTCCTTGCCGCCCGCGTCGAAGCGCGGCGCGCCATAGCCATGCGGCTTTTCTACCGTGCCGAAATCCTTGTCGCCGACCTTGGCCCAGATCGGCTCGTCGCCCATGACGTCGGCATCCGCAGCATCGACGATAAAGGAAACGCGGCGCAGCTTCGGCCCTGCCGCCTGTTCCTTGGCCGCTGCCTCGCGGCCGATGAAATCGTTCTTCTCCAGCTTGATAAAGCGGTCCATCGAACCTTCGAACGGTCCGTAGATCGGACGTAGCTCGCGGAACCAGGTCGGAAAGTTCTTTTCAAGCCGCATCGAGAGCAGGGCGCGCATGCCGAAATCAACAAGTCCGAACTCTTCGCCGGCCTCCTTGATCGCCTTGTAGACCAGACGCTGATAGGCCGGCGCCATCCAGATCTCATAGCCGAGATCGCCGGTGTAGGTGATGCGGTTGACCATGCAGGGCGCGCCGCCGACCGCCATCTCGCGGAAATCCATGAAGCGGAAGGCCTTGGTCGAGATGTCGACGTCGACCAGTTTCTGCAGCAGGTCGCGCGATTTCGGCCCGGCGATGGAGAGGCCAACCAGCGTCTGGTCGAAGCGGTGGATGCGCACCTCCGACGCCCTTGGACCGTCCTTCGGCAGATGCCTCTCGAACCAGCGCATGTGATATTTTTGCGCGGCCGAAGAACCCCAGATCATGAAGCGTTCTTCGCCCGCCTTGGCGATGGTGAAGTCGCCGATCAGTCTGCCGAACTCGTTCAGCATCGGCGTCAGCACGATGCGGCCGGTCTTCGGCATGCGGTTGGTCATCAGCCGGTTGAGGAAATCCTCGGCCCCAGGTCCGGAGACTTCGTATTTGGCGAAGTTGGCGATCTCGGTGACGCCGACCCTCTCGCGGGTGGCGCACACTTCCTCGCCGATCGCGCCGAAATCATTCGAGCGGTGGAAGGACACGATGTCCTTCGGCTCCGAGCCTTTCGGCGCGAACCAGAGCGGGGTTTCGAGACCCCAGCTGTCGCCCATGACGGCGTTGTTGGCGAGCATGGTGTCGTAAAGCGGGGTCGTCTGCGCCGGTCTTGCCGCCGGCAATTCCTCGTTGGGAAAGCGGATGGAGAAACGGCGCGAATAATTTTCGCGCACCTTTGCGTTGGTATAGCGCAGCGTTGCCCATTCGCCGAAGCGCGCAACGTCCATGCCCCAGACGTCGAAGCCGGGGTCGCCATGGACCATCCAATTCGACAGCGCCAGGCCGACGCCGCCGCCCTGGCTGAAGCCGGCCATGACGGCGCAGGCGCACCAGAAATTGGTCAGGCCCTGCACGGGGCCAACCAGCGGGTTGCCGTCGAGCGCGAAGGTGAAGGGGCCGTTGATGATCTGCTTGATGCCGGCTTTCTCGATGCCGGGAAAATGCTTGAAGCCGATCTCGAGCGACGGCGCGATGCGGTCGATGTCGGGCTGCAGCAACTCGTGGCCGAAATCCCAAGGCGTGTTGACCGGCGACCACGGCTTGCAGGCCTTTTCATAGGTGCCGAGCAGGATGCCGTTGCGTTCCTGGCGGGTATAGATCTCGCCCTTGAAGTCGAGCACGCCGATCATCTCGCGCCCGGTCGACTTGTTGAATTCCTCGACCTCCGGCATCGGCTCGGTCAGGAGATACATGTGCTCCATCGCCAGCACCGGCAGCTCGACGCCGACCATGCGACCGATCTCGCGCGCCCAAAGGCCGCCGCAGTTGACGACATGCTCGGCTTTGATCGTGCCTTGCTCGGTGACGACGTTCCAGGTGCCGTCGACCTCCTGCGTCAGTTCGACGACGCGGTTGCGCAGCACGATCTCGGCGCCTAGCTTCCTGGCGGCCTTGGCATAGGCGTGGGTGGTGCCGGAAGGGTCGAGATGGCCCTCGACTGGATCCCACATGGCGCCGACGAAATTCGTCTCGTCCATCAACGGGAACATCGCCTTGGCCTCGGACGGCGTGATCAGCTCTGTGTCCATGCCGAGATAGCGGCCCTTGGCGTGGGCGAGGCGAAGGAAGTCCATGCGCTCGGGCGTGTCGGCCATCATGACGCCGCCGGTCAGGTGCAGCGAGCAGGATTGGCCGGAAATCTCCTCGATCTCCTTGTAGAGCTGCACCGTATAGGCCTGCAGCTTGGCGACATTGGGATCGCCGTTCAGCGTATGGAAGCCGCCCGCCGCATGCCAGGACGAGCCGGAGGTGAGCTCCGAACGCTCGATCAGCATGATGTCGGTCCAGCCGGCCTTGGCCAGATGATAGAGCACCGAGCAGCCAACGACGCCGCCGCCGATGACAACCGTTTTTGCATGAGATTTCATGAAGAGAGATCCGTTTTTGAAGAGGTTGAATCGAGTGAGCGGGGCGCAAAAACAAAGCGGAGATCGAATACAGCGATGTTTTCGGCCAGCCTGCCATCAAGCGCGGCAAGAATGGTTTCACAGGCGGAAGTACGATGTTTCAGGACGTCATGGTTCCAAAGACGCAGGATCGAGTAGCCTTGGGCGCGCATGAAATCATCGCGGCGGCGGTCATATGAACTGCCGGCGTGCTGTTGTCCGTCGACTTCAACAACAACCCATTTTTCGCGGCAGACGAAGTCTGCGAAAAAGGCGCCGATGGAGAACTGACGCGTAAAGCGATAGCCGCCAAGCTTGCGCGCCTTTAGTTCAAGCCAAAGCAGTGCTTCCGCCTGATTGCCTGCTTGCCGCAGGCTACGCGTTCGCTGGGTTGTGCCTGTTTTGCGGCGGCTGCGCGTTTCATGAACGGCTTCCCCCACTCCGTCGCCGCTTCGCGGCGCCACCTCTCCCCCCTCCGGGGGGAAAGGAAGGGCGCCAACTGGAATCGTTTCGCGCGCTTCCTCTAGCCCGTCGATCGGGGGAGAGGTGTCGAGCGAAGCTCGACGGAGTGGGGGTCGACTACTCATCAGATGATCAGAAATCGGTCGGGGCGCCGCCTTCGGCCCGGCGCTTGTCGACGAAAGCGTTGAGCTCCTCGCGGATCGCCGGGTCCATATAAGGCTCTTCATAGGAGGCCAGCCGCTCCTTCCAGACGCGATTGGCTTTTTCGAGCGCGGTCGGCGATCCGGCCTCCGCCCAACTCTCGAAATTGCGCCAGTCCGAAATGATCGGCGCATAGAAGGCGGTCTTGTAGCGGTCCTGCGTGTGCTGGGTGCCGAAGAAATGGCCACCGGGCCCGACCGACTGGATGGCGTCGAAACCGAGCGCCTCGTCGGAAAGATCGAGCGGCGTCAGGAACTCGGCGACCATCTGCAACAGGTCTATGTCGAGGATGGTCTTTTCGTAGGAGCAGCGCAGGCCGCCTTCGAGCCAGCCGGCGGCATGCATCATCAGATTGCCGCCGCCCTGGATGGCACCCCACAGCGAGAACACGCTTTCATAGGCGGCCTGCGCGTCGACCGTGTTGGCGGCGCAGGTGTTGGAGGTGCGGTAGGGGATGTTGTAGCGGCGGGCGAGCTGCCCGCCGACCAGCTGCGCCTTCATATATTCCGGCGTCCCGAAGGCCGGCGCGCCGGACTTCATGTCGACATTCGAGGTGAAGCCGCCGTAGCCGACAGGAGCGCCCTTGCGCACCATCTGCGCGAAGGCGATGCCGGACAGCGCCTCGGCATTCTGTTGCACCAGCGCGCCGGCAATCGTCACCGGTGCCATGGCGCCGGACAGGGTGAACGGCGTCACGACGACCACCTGACCCTTGCTCGACATCTGGATGATGCCTTCCATCATCGGCACGTCGAGCTTGAGCGGCGAATTGGTGTTGATGATGGTGAATACCGACGGCTCTGCGAGCAGTTGCTCGTGGCTAATGCCACGTGCGATCCTGGTGATCTCGATGCCGTCGACGTTGCGCTCCTTGCCGAGCGAATAGATGTGGAACATTTTGTCGGTCAGCGTGGCGAGGTCACGGGTGCATTCGAGGTGTCGCACGGACGGATGGATGTCGATCGGCTCGACCGGATAACCGCCCGTGCAATTCAATATGTTGTGCATCTGCGCAAGCTTGAGAAAGTTGCGGTAGTCCTGCTGGTTGCCCGGCCGGCGGCCGCGGTCGACGTCGGAGCAATTGGGTGCCGACGCCATCATCGAGATGATCAGATTATCGCCACCGAAGCGCACATTATGCGCCGGGTTGCGGGCGTGGATGGTGAATTCCGGCGGGCAGTGCGCAACCAGTTCCAGGATCATGTCGCTGTCGAAGCGCACCCGCTCGCTGCCTTCGCGGACATCGGCGCCATGCGCCTTCATGATGCGCCGGGCTTCGTCATGCAGCACGTCGACGCCGATTTCCCGCAGCACCCGCAGAGAGGCGAGGTGGATGGATTCCAGCTCGTCGTCGGAAACCAGCCGGGTCGGCGTCAGCGGGTTCTTCAACTGGCGAAACGGCGGCTGCTCGAACACCGCCGATCCGCCGGCACGCTTCCCCGCGCGGCCGCCGCGACGGGCGCGGTCGTTTGCCAGTGCCGGTTCGGCGGGCTGAAGGGCGGCGGTCATGATAGTCCTCGTACGCTGCGGCAATGCGGCGGCATAATGGACTGCCGGCCGTCCGGCCATTGCGGAGGCGGCGACCACTAGGACGAGGGAAGCGACATGCCCTGGGGGCAGCCGGCGGGATCGTCAGCCTCTTGATCGCGTTCCGGCTGGCGCAAGCGGTTTTCGGTGCCGGTGCTTACTGCGACGGAACCGAAACGCTAATCCTGCATCATGGACCGGGCGGAACAGAACAGCGGCGAGGCAGTGCAATGGGCGGCGATCACCGGCGTGATCGCGACTGTCTCGGTGTTCGCCATTGCGCAAGGGCTGAGCTACCCGCTGTTGAGCTTCATCCTGCAGCGCCAGGGCGTCTCGCCGGCCATGATCGGCCTGTCGGCGGCAATGACGCCGATCGGCTTCATCGTCTCCTCGCCGTTGGTTCCAGCGCTGGCGCGCCGTTTCGGGGCCGGGCGCACCGCGCTTACTTGCGCGGCACTTTCCGCGCTGGTGCTGGCGCTGATCGGCTGGACGCAAAATGTCTATCTGTGGTTTCCGCTGCGCTTTTTGATCGGTGGGGTCACCAACCCGCTCTACGTGCTGAGCGAAGTCTGGGTGATTGCACTGGCGCCGCCAGCACGCCGCGGCCGCGTCATGGGCATCTATTCGACGATCATTTCGGCGGGCTTTGCGGCGGGGCCGCTGTGCCTGCTTGCGGTCGGCACCGTGGGATGGCCGCCGTTTCTGGTCGGCATCGGCGCATTCCTGTTTTGCGGCGCCTGCCTTGCCTCGGTGCTGGCACGGCTGCCGAGGGTCGACGAGAGCGGGCACCGGGTTTCGGTGCTGGGATTCGTGCCGCAGGCGTGGCTGCTGTTGTCGGCAGTCGTGGTGGCCGCCGGTTTCGAACAGGCAGTGCTCGCCTTGCTGCCGGTCTACGGAACGCATTACGGCATCGCCGAAGCGCGCATGTCGGCGCTGCTGTCGGTGATGATCGCCGGCAACATCGCTATGCAGGTGCCGCTCGGCCTGTTGGCGGAACGACTGACGGCGCGGCTGGTGCGGTTCATCTGTGTGGCGGTGACGGTGCTCGGATGCGTGCTGTTGCCGGTTCTCATCGAGACGCCGCTCATATGGCCATGCGTCTTCATCTGGGGTGCGGTTTCCTACGGCATCTACACGATGTCGATCATCGAGCTCGGCGAGCGGTTCACCGGCTCGGCGCTGGTCGCCGGCAACGCCGCCTTTTCGCTGATGTGGGGCGTCGGCGGCATCGCCGTGCCGCCGCTGGCGGGCGGCGCCATGGATGTTGTTGGCGCAGGCGGCCTGCCGCTCACGCTTGGCGCCATTTGCCTGGCGCTGGGGCTTGTAACGGTCATTCGAAGGCGGATGGTGTGAATGCCTGAAGTCGCCGTTCTGACGCAATGACTTGAATATTAGCGGCCCCGTGTCGATCTTGGCGATGCCGACGCCCGACTCAACCGGAGACCTCATGACCAAATTGAACAGCCAGGCCCAACCGGATCCGGCGGCCGAAGATCCCTTCCTCTGGCTGGAGGGCAGGACTGACCAGCGAGCGCTCGACTGGGTTCATCGCCAGAATGAAATCACTGTCGCCGAATTGCAGGGTGACCCGTCCTACCAGGCAACGTTCCAGACCGCGCTCGACCTGATGACGGCCGAGGATAACATCGCCGTCGGGGCCGCTATCAACGGCCATGTCTATAATTTCTGGCAGGACCGCACGAACGTACTCGGCCTCTGGCGGCGCACCACCGTCGCGTCCTACAAGACCGACAAGCCGGATTGGCAGACGATCATTGACTTCGACAGTCTGGCGGCGGAAGAGGGGGTGAAATGGGTGTTCAGCGGCGCCAGCCGGCTTTACCCCGATTTCAGCCGCTGCCTGCTCAGCCTGTCGCCGGATGGCGGCGATGCCAGCGAGATGCGCGAATTCGATATCGAAAGCAGGTCCTTCGTCGAGGGTGGCTTTCGTGCTCCCGCCTCGAAATCGAACTTCAGCTGGCTGGACGAGGACACGGTCATCGTTTCCGCCGCCTTCGAGGAGGACGACAAGACCCAGTCCGGCTATCCGCGCGTGGTCAAGCTCTGGCGGCGCGGCACGCCACTGGAAGCGGCGATGCCGATCTTCGAGGCGCTGAAGCAGGATCTCGCCGCCGGCGGATCCGTCGAATTCGACGGTGACAGGCGCCACGTCTTCCTGGCCCGGACGCTCGACTTCTTCGCCTCGCACAGTTTCCTGCGGCTGCCTTCTGGCGAGAACCGGCGCATCCCGTTGCCGGACGACGTCACCGATACGGCGCTGTTCAAGGGCCAGCTTGTCTTCGGCGTGCGTACCCCGTGGACGGCGCCGGACGGCACGCTGTGCAAGCCCGACGGGCTCTATTCACTCGATTTCGAGCGCTGGATCGAAACCGGTCTGTTCGGATCCATCGATATCGTGCTCGAGCCGGCGCACCGTGTCTCGATCGCCGGCATCGCCCGCACGCAGGCCCGGCTGTTCATCAATTTGATGGACAATGTGCGCGGCAAGGTCATCGCCGGCGAGCGCAGCGACAGCGGCTGGGAGTTCAAGCCCGTTGCATTGCCCGAAAACGGCAATGTCGGCATCAGCCATGCCGAGCATTTCGGCTCCAGCGTCTCCTTCTCCTTCACCGATTTCCTGACGCCGAGCTCGATCATCTGGTCGGACGATAATGCCGCGGCGCTGGCAACGGTGAAGTCGCAGCCGGCGCGCTTCGATGCGTCGTCCCTGGTCTCCGAACAGTTCGAGGCGCGCTCGAAGGACGGCACGATGATCCCGTACTTCGTCGTCAGGCGGCGCGACCAGGACGGGCCGGTGCCGACATTGCTTTACGGCTATGGCGGCTTCGAAGTGCCGCTGCTGCCCGGCTATGCCGGCGTGCGCGGCAGGCTGTGGCTGGAGAAGGGCAATGCCTATGTGCAGGCCAACATCCGCGGCGGCGGCGAGTTCGGCCCGAACTGGCACCAGGCGGCGCTCAAGGCCAATCGCCAGAATGCATTCGACGATTTCGCAGCGGTGGCGCAAGATCTGGTCAAACGCGGCATCGCCACACCGGCCACGCTGGGCATCCAGGGCGGTTCGAACGGGGGCTTGCTGACTGGCGTCTCGCTGACGCAACGCCCGGAATTGTTCGGCGCGGTGATCATCGACGTGCCGCTGCTCGACATGCTGCGTTACACCGAGCTGCCGCCCGGTGCGTCATGGATGGCCGAGTATGGCGATCCGGCGAAGCCGGAAGAGGCAGCTTGGCTCGCCTCCTATTCGCCCTACCAGCATGTAGACACGGATGCAGCCTATCCGCCGGTACTGCTGACGACCTCGACTGCCGACGACCGCGTCCATCCCGGCCATGCCCGCAAGATGGCGGCGCGGCTGCAGGCGGCGGGCCATGGCAAGACGCTGTTCTTCGAAGAGACCGAGGGCGGGCATGGCGGGCGCGGCGATCGGCGGCCGCAGGCCGCACAGGCGGCGATGAAGTACGTCTTCCTGCAGCGGGCCCTGACTGGCACCAATTGACCGACATCGCTTGACCGGTACGGCTTGAACTGAGGGCTGGAGGCAGCCTAAGGTACATGCATGGCTCGGCTGGCGAAATCGGGGTGCGCATTTGGGGTGGCGGTGACGCCGTCGCCGCGCACGCTTCGCGCCGAGCTGTTGCGGCTGTGCGCCCGTATCGGCTATTCGCCGCCCGCTGTCCTCTAACGAATCCGCCCCGGCGCGAAAGCTGCCGGATTGGTTCAAGAGGAAAGACCAGACATGACCTACCAGAATTATTCGCTGAAGCAGCTTCAGCAGATCGATGCCGCGCATCACCTTCATCCGTTCACCGACCACAAGGAGATGCGCGAGACCGGCTCGCGCATCATCACTCACGCCAACGGTCCGTTCATCTACGATGCCGAAGGGACGGAAATCCTCGACGGCATGGCCGGGCTATGGTGCGTCAATGTCGGCTACGGCCGCGACGAGCTTGCCGACGCCGCCTACGCCCAGATGAAGGAATTGCCCTACTACAACTCCTTCTTCAAATGCTCGACGCCGACGCCGGTTCTGCTGTCGAAAAAGCTGGCGGAGATCGCGCCAAGGCACATCAACCAGGTGTTCTACGGCTCATCCGGTTCGGAGGCCAACGACACGGCGCTGCGCCTCGTCCGCCACTATTGGGTGCTGGAAGGCAGGCCCGAGAAGAACCGCATCATCTCGCGCAAGATGGGCTACCACGGCTCGACCATAGCCGGCGCCTCGCTCGGCGGCATGGATTTGATGCACAAGCAGCTCGGCGGCGCCGTGCCCAACATCGTCCATGTGATGATGCCCTATGCCTATGAGCTGGCACTGCCTGGCGAAAGCGACCATGATTTCGGCCTGCGCGCGGCAAAAGCGGTCGAGGACGCGATCCTCGAAGCTGGCGCCGACAAGGTCGCCGCCTTCATCGGCGAGCCGGTGATGGGGGCAGGCGGGGTGAAGATCCCGCCGATGAGCTATTGGCCGGAAGTGCAGCGCATTTGCCGCAAATACGATGTACTGCTGATGCTGGACGAGGTTATCACCGGCTATGGCCGCACCGGCGAATGGTTCGCCGCACAAGCCTTCGACGTCGAGCCCGACACCATCACCACGGCCAAGGCGCTGACCTCCGGCTATCAGCCGCTGTCGGCGCTGCTTGTCGGCGACCGCATCGCGGCGACGCTGGTCGAAAAGGGCGGCGAATTCTATCACGGCTACACCTATGCCGGGCATCCGGTGGCCTGCGCGGTGGCGCTGAAGAACCTCGAGATCATCGAGCGCGAGGGCCTGATCGAGCGCGTCAGGAACGACACCGGGCCTTACTTCGCCAAGGCGCTGCAGGAACGTTTCGGTGGGCATGATCTGGTTGGCGAGGTGCGCTCGTTCGGGCTGATGGGGGCGATCGAGATCGTCAAGGACAAGGTGACCAAGGAGCGCTTCCTGCCGGCCGGCAGCGCGGCGGTGATGGTTCGCGACCACGCCCTTGCCCAAGGCATGATGCTGCGCGCCACCGGCGACACGATGATCCTGTCGCCGCCGCTGATCTGGACGCGCGAGACGATCGACATGGCCTGCGACCGCATCGCCAGGGCGCTCGACCTGGCCGAAGCAGATTTGCGCAAGCGGTAAGATGGAACGATCGCCGGGCGTCCGGTAATCGGGCGCCCGGAGTTTGAATGCCGCTTTATGGCGAAGAGTTCGCCAGGCGAGGCTGTTGGCAGTATCGACGACCACGCGTGATCACTGGCCCGCCTTGACACCGATGACGTGCCCCTTCGCGTCAGTGACCAACATCCCTTTCGATTGGTCCAAGATCACAACAATGTTGCCGAAAGGATCGCGGACACGGGCGCACCGCCCGACCGCGATCTCGAATGGCGGTTGCACAGCCTCACCGCCGGCGGCCAAGAATTCCTCAAACGCGTCGTCCACGTTATCGACCAGGATGTCGGTCTCGGGACCGATATGAAGATGGACAACCAGCTCCGCATCTGTTTCAGGCAGCGCAAAGCCGGCGGCTTCATCGTCCCGCCAAACGAGCGCATGACCGAGACGATCCCCATAGAACGATACGGCTGCATCGAGGTCGCTCACGCGCAATAGATGATTATCGAGCTTGCGGAATAATGGTCTTTTTCGAGGCTCGTGCGCCATTGCGGGACCTCAATATGTGAAGAGATTCGTGCGGCCGTATAGCCTCTAATGAAATAGTCTTCGCGACTATGTCTGCAACTGGGTTGCCTTCAAGCTTTCGAGCCCGCTCGGTGGAAATGGTAGCGAGCCGAAATTCATGTGGGGGTCGTGAGCGGAAATTCAAACTGAGACAGCACCGAAGGGCCGCATCAGCGACGCGGCAATCGGAATATAGCTCCGACGACATGGCGAAAACGCAAAAACCGCGCTCCATCGGAACGCGGCTTTGCCAGATACGCATGGTGCTTCGCCAACAATACACTTGCGAAACTTACGGCGAAACTTACGGGCTCCGGTACGCGAGACCTGATCCGGAGCGCCGGGCGGATGTCCGCCTCGCAATCCGTTTTAAACGCACATCGTTACTGCAGGGTTAGCAAGAGCTTAAGCAAACCTAAATTTGCCGACTTTCCGCTTTGGGCAGATCGAAAACTATGAAATTTGACCTTACGCAGGGTCACCGCGCAGGAAATTGATGATGCCGGAAAAATCCGCGCCGGCATTGCCTTGTGCGTTGAACAGCGCATAAAGCTGGGCTGCCTCGGCGCCGAGCGGCGTTGCCGCACCGACGCTCTGTGCGGCCTCCTGCGACAGTTTCAGGTCCTTCAGCATCAGTGCCGCTGCAAACCCGGGCTTATAGCCATTGTTGGCGGGCGATGTCGGCACAGGGCCGGGCACCGGGCAGTAAGTGGTCAGCGACCAGCACTGGCCGGACGAGGTCGAGGCGACGTCGAACAGCGCCTGGTGCGACAGGCCGAGCTTTTCCGCCAGCACGAAGGCCTCGGCAACGCCGATCATCGAAATGCCCAAAATCATGTTGTTGCAGATCTTCGCCGCCTGCCCGGCGCCGTCGTCGCCGCAATGAACGATGCGGCCGGCCATTGGCTTGAGGATCGGTTCGGCCTTGGCGAAGGCGTCCTTCGAACCGCCGGCCATGAAGGTCAGCGTGCCGGCAGCCGCACCGCCCGTCCCGCCGGAGACCGGCGCGTCGATCGTCAGCAATCCGTGCTTGGCCGCGGTGGCATGGGCCTTTCGCGCCGACTCGACGTCGATGGTCGAGGAATCGATGAACAACGCGCCCTTTTTCGCCTTGGCCGCGATGTCTGCGTAAACCGACAGCACATGCTTGCCGGCCGGCAGCATGGTGATGACCGCATCGGCATCCTTTACCGCCGCAACGGCATTGGCCATGATGACGACGCCGTGCTCCCTGGCGATGACGAGGTTTTCCGGCACCAGGTCGAAGCCGTGCACGGCATACCCGGCCTTGACCAGGTTGGCGGCCATCGGATTTCCCATATTGCCGAGGCCGATGAAGGCGATGGTGGTCATAATGGCACTCCGCGGTTTGGGTAAGGCAGGCAGTAGGCAGCAGGCAGTAGGCAGTAGGCAGTAGGCAGTAGGCGACCTATTCGGGCGCAAGTTTGCTAATAAGTTGGCGAAGCATTTTTCCGATGCCCTCGGTCGCTAACAGTACGTGATAAGCTTGGTCATGCGTGGCAAGGCCAATGCGTTCAGCGATCTGAAGGTGTGTCTCGAACTCCTTCAACGATCCTTGGGCTATCCTGAGAAATTGCTGATAGGAGCCTCTGTTGTCTCGACCATAACCTTCCGCGATGTTGCAGGAATAGAGGTTGCTGAGCGGCGAATTTGGCTGGTCAACCCATACAATTCTTCTTTTGGCCATGCCTTGGTCAAGGAGTAGGTGGTGACGGCCAGATCCATCGCCTGCTGCCATACGATAAGATCCTTGTACGAATTGATCTTGCCGGTCATCTTCCTGCCTACTGCCTACTGCCTACTGCCTACTGCCTACTGCCTACTGCCTTACCGTCCGATCAGCGCGCGAGCGATGATGACGCGCATGATCTCGTTGGTGCCTTCGAGGATCTGGTGGACGCGCAGGTCCCGTACCAGCTTCTCGATGCCGTAATCGTGCAGATAGCCATAGCCGCCATGCAGCTGCAGGGCGTCATTGGCGACGTTGAAGCCGGTGTCGGTGACGAAGCGCTTGGCCATCGCCGACCATTTTCCGGCATCCGGCGCCTTGCGGTCGAGCTTCGAGGCGGCGGTGTAGAGGAAGATGCGTGCTGCCTGCAATTCGGTCTCCATGTCGGCGAGCTTGAACTGCAGCGCCTGGAACTGGTTGATCTTCGAGCCGAAGGCCTTGCGCTCGGCGGTGTAGGCGAGAGCCTTGTCGAGTGCCGATTGCGCGCCGCCGAGCGAACAGGCGGCGATGTTCAAGCGGCCGCCGTCGAGCCCGGCCATGGCGATGCCGAAGCCGGCGCCTTCTGCCGACAAAAGGTTTTCCGCCGGCACCTTGCAGTCCTCGAAGACGACCTGGCGGGTCGACTGCATGTGCCAGCCCATCTTGTGTTCGTTGGCGCCGAAGGAAAGGCCGGGCGCATCGTTCGACACGACGAAGGTGGAAATGCCTTTCGGCCCGTCGGCGCCGGTGCGCGCCATGACGACATAGAGGTCGCTGTCGCCGGCACCGGAGATGAACTGCTTGGCGCCGTTCAGCACATAGTCACTGCCGCTTTTGACCGCGCGCGTCTTCAGCGCCGCCGCATCCGAGCCCGAGCCCGGCTCGGTCAGGCAGTAGCTTGCCAGCCATTCCATCGAGGTCAGTTTGGGCAGGAAGCGCCGGCGCTGCTCGTCGCTGCCGAAGCGGTCGATCATCGATGCTGCCATGTTGTGGATCGAGATGAAGGCGGAAAACGCCGGATCGGCACGCGAAAGCGCCTCGAAGATCAGCACGGCGTCGAGCCGGCCGAGCCCCGAGCCGCCGACATCGTCGCGGACATAGATGCCGCCAAGGCCGAGCGGGCCGGTCTCGCGGATCACGTCGGCGGGGAAATATTTGTTGCGATCCCAGTCGAGTGCGTTCGGCGCCACACGATCGGCGGCGAAGGCCTCGGCCATCTCTTGGATGGCGCGCTGGTCCTCGTTGAGTTCGAACTGGCTGGTGCCCGCATCGACAGCGGCGTCCATGGCGTGCTCCCTGATGTTTCCGGCCTGCTGGCCTGTCGTTTTTGGCTTTGCGCGCCGTCCAATCTAGACCAATGATGCCGCCGCGCAACCCGACCGTCTGCGCAGCCGCTGTGTGCGAATGCGCTTTGGAGCAAAGTGTGACGACAAATTTCGACGAACTGCTTGGACGCTTCCATGCCTATCTCCAGACGTTCGATGATGCGCTGGTGCGCGACGCCGTGGCCCGAATCGGCTGGGACATGCCAAGCCGGCCGCTCGAACCGCATGCACTGCCTTGTCTCGTCCTGCTCGACCGTATCGTCGAACTCGCTCCCGCTGCGGCCAAGCCGCTGGCGCGGCTGGTTGCGCAGCGTCGCGGCGATCTGCGCTGGGGCCAGACCTATGGCGAAGCGGATTTCGGCAAGATTTTCATCAACAATTACGGCTGGCTGGAGGTATTCGGCACGCGCGGTCATTTCGTCAATGAAGAGGTCGCGGCCGGCCTGCTGATCCTTGGGCCCGACATTGTCTACCCCGATCACCATCATGTCGCGGAGGAGATCTATATCCCGCTGACCGGCGGCGCCGAATGGCGCATGGGCGATGGCGGTTTTCGCCTTCGAGCGGCGGGCGAGTTGATACACCATGCCTCTGACGTCAGCCATGCCATGCGCACCGGCAAGGAGCCGCTGCTGGCGCTCTATCTCTGGCGCGGCGGCCCGCTGGCAGCCAAGTCGACGATCACCGGAACCGTTGCGCAGGGCAGGGGCTGATATGGCCAAGGCAATCATGCTGCAGGGCACGGGTTCGGATGTCGGCAAGACGGTGCTCGTCGCCGGTCTTTGCCGCGCGGCGAAGAACCGCGGCTTGAAAGTGCGGCCGTTCAAGCCGCAGAACATGTCGAACAACGCCGCTGTAGCCGATATTCCAGGCGTTTCAGGCGGCGGTGAGATCGGCCGCGCGCAATGGCTGCAGGCGATCGCCTGCGGCGTGCCGCCGACCATCCACATGAATCCGGTGCTGCTCAAGCCGCAGACCGATGTCGGCGCTCAAGTTGTCGTGCAGGGCAAGGTGTTCGGCGAGGCGCGGGCGCGCGACTACCAGGCGCTGAAGGGCCGGTTGATGGATGCGGTGCTGGACTCCTGGGCGAAGGTCGGCGAGGGCGCCGATCTGGTCATTGTCGAGGGCGCCGGCTCGCCGGCCGAGATCAATCTCAGGAGCCGAGACATTGCCAATATGGGCTTTGCGACGCGCGCCGGCGTGCCGGTGATCCTGGTCGGCGATATCGATCGCGGCGGTGTCATCGCCTCGGTCGCTGGCACCCATCTGATCCTGCCGGAGGAGGACCGGCGTATGATCGTCGGCTACCTCATCAACAAGTTCCGTGGCGATGTCTCGCTGTTCGATGACGGCATCGAGGCGATCGAAAAATTCACTGGCTGGCGCTGTTTTGGCATCGTGCCGTGGCTGAAGGCGGCGGCGCGGCTGCCGTCGGAGGATTCCGTCGTGCTCGAACGGCTGGCGTCCGGCCAGAGGCGCGCGCTGAAGATCGCCGTGCCGGTGCTCTCGCGCATCGCCAATTTCGACGACCTCGACCCGCTCAAGGCCGAACCGCAGGTCGAGGTGGTGTTCGTGCCGCCTGGCCAACGCCTGCCGCAGGATGCAGGGCTGGTGGTCATTCCCGGCTCGAAGTCGACGATCGGCGATCTCGTGAAATTCCGCGAGAATGGCTGGGACCGCGACCTTGCCGCGCACAGGAAACGCGGTGGCCATATCGTCGGTATTTGCGGCGGCTTCCAGATGCTCGGCCATAGCGTGCGCGATCCCGACGGCATCGAGGGCAGCGTTACCGAGACGCAAGGCCTCGGCCTGCTCGACGTCGAAACGGTTATGGAGCCGGAAAAGACGGTGCGCAATGTCAGCGCGCGCTCGGTGCCGTTCGATCTGCCGCTCGAGGGCTACGAAATCCATCTCGGCCGCACCACCGGTCCCGACACGCTGCGGCCATCCGCCGTTATCAACGGCGTCGATGACGGCGCCATCTCCGCCGACGGCAAGGTGTCAGGCACCTACATGCACGGGCTGTTTTCCGCCGACGCCTTCCGGGCGAAATTCCTCGAAAGCCTCGGCGTCATGGGCGGCGGCATCGACTACCGCGCCGAGGTCGAACGGGCACTGGACGAGATCGCAGCCGAACTGGAAACCCACCTCGACTGCGACGCGATTTTCGGGCTGGCGCGTTAGCTGGCGGCTTCGTCAGCCTTCGGCCAGTAGGTGCCGAACGACCAGACATTGCCTTCCGGATCGCGGCAGATGAATTCGCGGCTGCCATAGTCGCGGTCGGTGAGTTCTTCCAGAATCTCGGCGCCGGCGGTTTTTGCCCGAGCGTATGCCGCGTCGGCGTCAGCGACCGCGACATAGATCGACTTGCCGCCGCCCGAGCCGGGCGCGCCGACCATCTTTCCATAGGCATCGTCGCGGGCCGTGCCGAGCATGATGATCGAGGAGCCGAATGCGAGTTCGGCATGGTGCACCACGTCGCCTTCGCCATAGCGGGTGCGGACGCTGAAGCCGAAGGCCTCGCACAACCAGTCGATCATTTTGCCGGCATTTCTGTAGCGCAGCGCCGGGTAAAGCCGCGGTGCTTCGGTGGTGTTCGGCATGGCTGATCTCCTTCGCTGTGTTGGTCGATCAACCCAGTCTGGGCGAAGGCCGGTCGAGCGTCTTGAAGAAATGTTACCTCACGGCGACAGTCGTCGGCGTGACGCCTGCGAGGTCGCGAAACTCGCGCACCAGATGCGCCTGGTCGGCATAGCCGCAGTCGGCGGCGATGTCGGCCCAATCGCTGTTGGCCTTTCTCGACAGGCAAAGCGCGTGGTTGAAGCGGACGATGCGCGAGAGCGTCTTGGGTCCAACGCCGACCGCGTCCGAAAATTTTCCGGCGAGATGCTTGCGGCTCCAGCCAAGCTTTTCGGCCAGCGTCGAGATGCGGGTCCGACCACTCGTCGAGACGATCGTCTCATAGGCCCAGACAATTTCGGCTTGAGTGCCGTCTGTGGTTGCCAACCGGTCGGCGACGAAGGCCTCGGCGATGGCAAAGCGTGAGCTCCAATCCGGCGCATTGCCAAGCCTTTCGCGAAGCGCGACGCCTCCAACGCCGAGCACGTCATCCAGGCCGACCATGCGGTCGGTCAGTTCGCTCATCGGCCGGCCGAAGAAGCGACGAGCGCCGAGCGGGGTGAAATTGATCTGCACACAGCAGGCGCCGCCGAAGGATTCGATCACCACCGGCCCGGCGTAGAGGCCGGCGGCAAAACTGGCGAAGCGGTCATTGTCGCCGGGGTCCCTGCCGAGCCCGATGGCAAAGGGTTCGGCAAAGCTGATGACCAGCGGCACGGTCAGCGAGGCATATTCGATGACGCGGAAATGGCCTGGCATGGTTTCGCGAAAGCCGCACATGTCGGTGACGGCGCCTTGAAGCCGATGACTGGGCGCGCGCCGCACCATCTCGAACCGATCGAGCCCTGGGCCGTCGTGGCGGCTGCCGTCTTCGCTGGCGGGCATGTGCTTCCCTCGTCCAGGAATTCTAACAGACCATCCTGCAGAATCAAAAGCGCCCGGCTTTTGGCCGGGCGCTCCGAGTTGCCTGAGATTCTGAATTGTCTGGACGTGTTTAAGCGCCGCGCATCAGGCAGCCGGCGGCCAGCACGATGTAGGCGATGACGACAATCCACGCGGCATTCAAAGGGATAAACGCAAGAACGCCAAGCGCGGCGAGAACGCCGATGATGGCGATGACAAGGGATATGATGAAAATAAGCTGGGTAGGCGCACTGAGATTCATGTCCGGTCCCTCCTCAACATGATTCGTACAGCCGCATAGTATCAGCCGCGCGGTCACACACCAATGAGCGCAGCGGGCTTGCCGGATTGGCCGGCAGTTTTATGGGAGTGGCCAGAACGGTGCCGCGAGTTCGATCACGAAGGGCAATCGCTTCAGACGAATGACAGTTTCCAAATTGTGGCGGAGACCACCAATTGTCGATGTCGCCGCCGCCCCTCATTGCCCTGCCGGGCATTTCTCCCCGTATAGTGACGGGGAGAAAGGGTTGGTCGCAACGTCGGCGCCTTTTCTTGCAGCGTCTGCGATTGGCGAAACCGGTGACGAGAGCGCCCTCTCCCCGTCACTAAACGGGGAGAGGATGCCGGCAGGCAGGTGAGGGGCAGCGCCAACGCCCTAAAGGGGTGAGGAGACGAATTCAAAACCTGAAGCGATTGCCCAGTTCCACCCTTCGCACCCCGTTTGCGCAAAGCCGATTCCGCGCTACCTTCCCGACGAATCGGAAGGGGCAGATGGCGATGGGATTGCTGGACCAGATACGCTCGATCTTCGACGGCGACCCCGGCGTGCGCAAGGTGGCGGACGATCCGGTGCTGTCGGCGGAATTGCTGATGCTGTTCCGCATGATCCTGGCCGACGGGTCGGTCAGCGAGAGCGAAATGACCGCCTTCAGGCGTATCTGCCGGGACGCCTTCGGCATTCCCGAAACCAGCATCGACAGCGTCATCGAGTATCTCAACGAATTCGGCTACGAGACCAACGGCTCGCAAGCCGTCGCTCAGTTTCGCGACCTCGATGTCGAGCGGCGCAAGCTGCTCGCCCGTCACATGGCCGAGATCGCCAAGGCCGATTCGCAACTTGCCGGAAGCGAGATGCAGCTGTTGCGCCGCACCCTCGACCTGCTCGACATCAGCCCGGCCGATGTGGTGAAGCCGCAAGACTGAGTCATCGGCTGACTGCTGACGTTCTGAGCGTCATTTTGTCTGTAATAGGTCATCCTCCAGGATAACCTGTCACAGAAATTGCCGTGTCTCACTTATGTGGTGAAGTCCAGCACTGTCACCGTAGTTCCCCGTTTTGTACATCTGGCGAAAAAAATCTTTAGGCATCTAATTGCTCTATTTACCTTTGCGTATCCATCGCAAACTTTTTAAACTGTTCGATAATCTTCGACAAGTTCCTTGCCCCTCCAAATCCCTTGAAAGTACCATCCTTTACTGTTACAAAAAACCAATCTATTTCGTCGCCATACTGAAAGCTTACGTCTGTAAACTTTCTTCCATAGAGCTGCGTCCCGTGCAAATCTATTGAAACTTCCCATCCAGGGTTGTCGATCGTATCAATTTTTATCCCGTATTGGTGTTCCCAATCGCCGTTGCACTGCCCTTGGTACCACTCCTCTAACCACTCGAGCATTGATAGGTCGACCATTAGCCCCTCCTGTTAGTCGTTTGGAACAGAAGGAGGTTTATCGCCTCCTTTGTTGGGATTTGGCTTTACAGGGTCCCGACGCCCCGTTTCGCCGCCTCCTTAGCCATTCTAATGTCCGCCATTGTTGCCGGTCGAATCCTTGCTTTCTTTGTGGCTAGACTCGACACTCCGCTCGCCTGATTGACCGCGATCGGTGTAGTTTTCACGTGAGGGGGTAGGTATGCTTTGTGGATCAAGCCGTGCCACGAAGCTGCTCACCCCTGTTCCTGCAGCCGTTTCGCGATCGCCCGATGCAAATCGGGAGCGGCGGCGACCAGCGCTTTGGCCGCTTCGGATTGCGGGTGGTCGAGCACTTCGCTCGTCCTGCCGCGCTCGACGATCTTGCCGTCATGCATGACCATCACTTCGTCGGTGATGGCGCGGGCGACGGTCAGATCATGGGTGATGAACAGATAGGCAATGCCGAGCTTCTGGTTGAGTTCGGCGAACAAATCGAGGATCTGCGCGCGGATCGAGACGTCGAGCGCCGAGACCGGCTCGTCGGCGATGATCAGCTTCGGCCGGGTGATGATGGCGCGGGCGATCGACAGGCGCTGACGCTGGCCGCCCGAAAACTCGTGCGGATATTTGTCCATGTCTTTAGGCGACAGGCCGACCTCGTGCAGCGCATGCGCCACCATCTCGCGCCGCGCGGCGGGCGCCGGCTTCTTCTCCAGCACATGCAGCGGC
Organism: Mesorhizobium sp. M1403; assembly: GCF_040317695.1. Lineage (NCBI taxonomy): Bacteria > Pseudomonadati > Pseudomonadota > Alphaproteobacteria > Hyphomicrobiales > Phyllobacteriaceae > Mesorhizobium > Mesorhizobium sp. M1403. Next base: position 236,721 of record NZ_JAMYKY010000001.1, read on the forward strand.
TCGGCCACCAATCTCTCGACCTTCTGGCGTGGGTCGAACGAACCATACGGGTCCTGGAACACGACCTGCATGTCGCGCCGCGCCGGCTTCAACTCCGCCTCGCTCTTGCCGGTGAGGGTGTCGCCACGGAATCGGATCGTCCCGGCGGTCGGCTTGTCCAGTGCCAGAACCATGCGGGCAAGCGTCGACTTGCCACAGCCGGAACGGCCGACGAGCGCCACCGACTGGCCGGGCGACATCGCGAAGGAGACATCGTCGACGGCGCGGATGGCAGCCGCGCGTTTCAACAGCGATATACGGCGTCCCGGATAATCCCGCGTTACGTTCTCCACCTGAAGCAGCGGTTTGGCCGATCCGCTGTCATGTGTGCGGGCCCGCGCGGGCACATGCATCGAGGCCTGCGCCAGCTGTCGCGTGTAGGGATGAAGCTGTTCGGACAGCGTGCGCGCCGTGTCGCCGGCCTCCATCACCTCGCCATGGCGCAGGATGGTGATGCGGTCCGCCATCTCGGTCACCACGGCGAGGTCGTGCGAGATCAGCAGCAGGCCCATGCGGTTTTCCGCTACGAGATCTCGCAGCAGGTCGAGGATCTGCGCCTGCAGCACCACGTCGAGCGCGGTCGTCGGCTCGTCGGCAATCAGCAGCTTGGGTTTCAGTGCACAGGCAATGGCAATGACGACGCGTTGGCGCTGGCCGCCGGAGAGTTCGTGCGGATAGCGCGACAAGGGGAACTGCGCCGCCGGCAAACCAACCCGGTCGAGTATTTTTCGCGCCCGTTCCTCGGCGTCGGCGCGGCTTGCCCTGGTGTGCCAGCGAATACCCTCGGCGACCTGCTCGCCGATGGTCTTGACCGGATTGAGCGCCGTCATCGGCTCCTGGAACACCATGCCGATATCGTCGCCGCGCAGCGCGCACATCTGGTCCTCGCTGGCGGCAAGGATGTCGATGCCGTCGAAGGTGATGCGTCCGCTGGTGTGCGCCGCCCAGGGCAGAAGCTGCATGACGGTGAGCGCCGTGATCGACTTGCCGGAGCCGGATTCGCCAACGAGCCCCATCACTTCGCCCGGCGCGACGGAAAGTTCGATGTCTCTGAGGATACGGGTGCTGCCGATGGTCAGCGACAGCTTGTCGATTTCGAGCAGGCTCATCGCTGCCGCCGCGATTTCGGATCGAGAATGTCGGCAATGCCGTCGCCAAGCAGGTTCAGGCCAAGCACGGTGACGACGATCGCCATGCCCGGAAAGATCGCCATCCAGGGCGCCACCACCATGCGGGTCTGGGCGTCGAACAGCATGCGGCCCCAGCTCGGCATCGGCGGCTGGGTGCCCAGCCCGACATAGGAAAGCCCGGCTTCGGCCAATATGCCCAGCGCGAACTGGATGGTGCCTTGCACCAGCAGCAGCGTGGCGATGTTGGGCAGCACATGTTCGATGCTGATCAGCGTCCTGCTTTTGCCGGCGGCGCGGGCGGCGAGGATGAATTCGCGCGGCCAGATCGCCAGGGCGCCGGCCCGGGCGACGCGCGCGAACACCGGGACGTTGAAGATGCCGATGGCGATGATGGCGTTGAACGCGCCCGGCCCGAAGATGGCGGTGATCATGATTGCCGAAAGCAGCGCCGGAAAGGCGAAGACCAGGTCGTTCAGCCGCATCAGCACGTCGTCGGCGATGCCGCCGCGCGCCGCGGCAAAGGCGCCGAGCGGCACGCCGATGCCCATGCCGATGCCGACCGCCACCAGCGCCACGGCGATCGAGTTGCGGGCGCCGACCATGATCATCGACAGGATGTCGCGACCGAAATGGTCGGTGCCGAACCAGTGCGCCAGCGATGGCGCCTGGGTCTTGTCGGAAATGACCAGCCTGGTGACATCGTAAGGCGTCCAGAAGAAGGAGAGGATCGCGACCGCAGCCACCAGCGCGGTGATGACGAAGCCGGCGAGGAACGAACGGTTTTTGAACGCCTTGGCCAGGATGCCGGCAAGGTTCTCGTCGGGGATGTCGATGTGCAGCGTCATTGCCGGCCTCTCAGGCGCGGATCGACCACCGCATAGGAGAGATCGACAACGAAATTGACGACGATGACGGCGGCGACCAGCAGCATGACGACGCTCTCGACCACGATCAAGTCACGCTGGTTGATCGCCTGGAACACCAGCCGGCCGAGGCCGGGTAAGTAGAAGACGTTCTCGATGATGACGGTGCCAGCGAGCAGGAAGGCGAATTGCAGGCCTAGAATGGTGACCACCGGGAGCATGGCGTTGCGTAGCGCATGCCGCCACAAGACAATACGATAGGGCAGGCCCTTGGCGCGGGCGGTGCGGATGTAGTCCTCGCTCAGCACTTCGATCAGCGCTGAACGGGTGACCCGGGCAAGGATCGCCGCCTGCGGCAGAGCGAGTGCGATTGCCGGCAGGAGCAGCGATTTCAGCGCCGGCCAGACGCCGGCGCTCCAGCCGGGAAAGCCGCCGCCAGGCACCAGCCGCAGCCAGACGGCGAAAAGATAGATCAGCATCAGCGCAAACCAGAAATTGGGCACGGCGACGCCAAGCTGGGCGGCGCCCATAGCGATCGTGTCGCCGGCCCGGCCGCTACGGCTGGCGGAAAACAGCCCGACCGGGATGGCAATGACGGTGGACAGCGCCAGCGCCATCAACGCTAGCGGCAGCGACACGACGAGGCGCTCGCGGACCAGATCGATGACCGGCACCGAATAGGTATAGGAACGGCCGAAATCGAGGCTCAGCAGCCCGCCGGCCCAATGCAGATAGCGCAGCACGACGGGAGCGTTGAGGCCCATCTGGTTGCGCAGCAATTCGATCTGGTCGGCGCTGGCGTTCAGGCCAAGCATCAGCCGTGCCGGGTCGCCGGGAATGATCTCCAGCACGGCAAAGACCACCATCGAGGCCAGAACCAGCGTGACGACGGCGATGGCGAGGCGCTTGAGGAGGTAGGCGGTCATGGACGTTGAGGAACCGCTGTGTTGCCGGACGCAAAAACCGGGCGAAGCTTGCGTTCCCGCCCACCCCCCTCTGTCCTGCCGGACATCTCCCCCTCAAGGGGGGAGATTGGCAGTTTCCACGCTGACACTGTCCTTGCAACGCTAGTGGTTAGCGAAAGCGGCGATGAGGGCTCGATCTCCCCCCTTGAGGGGGAGATGTCCGGCAGGACAGAGGGGGGTGTGACGGAGTGCAACTTTCGCCCTTCTGTCAGCGGCTCAATCCGTCCACTTCACCTTGGTCAGGTCGTTGGCCTGGATGGGGGCGTTTTCCCATAGGCCCTGCAGTTTGGCGTCCCAGACGCCGACCTTCGGCAATTCGTAGAGGAAGCCGACCACGGCGTCATCGGCCAGAACCTTCTGCGCCTCGCCGAGCAGCGTCATGCGCTTGGCCTCGTCGGAGGTAAGGTTCAGCTCGTCGATGATCTTGTCGAAGGCCGGATTGTCGTAGTTGAAGTAATAGTCCTTGCGCGAATAGATATCGATGTCGTTGGGCTCGGTGTGGGAAACGATGGTCAGGTCGTAATCCTTCTTGGTGAAGACCTGATCAAGCCACTGCGCCCATTCGACAGGGATGATCTCGAGGTCGATGCCGATTTCGCGAAGCTCGGAGGCGATGATCTCGCCACCAAGCCGCGCATAGGAGGGCGGCGGCAGCTTCAGCGTCGCCTTGAAGCCATTCTCCAGGCCGGCTTCCTTCAGCAACTCCTTGGCCTTGTCCACATTGTGCGGATAGAGGCCGGTGAGGTCGACATAGGCCTTGCTGGCGGGCGACATATGCGAGCCGATCGGCACGCCGAGCCCGGCCGAGGCACCGTCGATGATCGCCTTGCGATCGAGCGCAAAGGAAATCGCCTGCCTGACCTGCAGCTTGTCGAAGGGCGGCTTCTTGTTGTTGATCGACAGGATGGTTTCGCCCTCGGTCGAGCCGATCACCACCTTGAAGCGCGGGTCGTCCTTGACCTGGGCGACACTGTCAGGATCGAAGAACGGAAAGGCCTGGATGTCGCCGGACAGCAGCGCCGGAACAGCAGCGGCGGCATCCGGAACGATGCGGAACTCGGCCTTGTCGAGAAATACCGGGGCGCCCCAGTAATTGTCCGACTTGACCAGCGTGATCGATGAGCCCTTGGCCCAGCTCTGGAACTTGAACGGGCCGGTACCGATCGGCTTTTCCTTGTTGGTGTCGGCTGTCTCAGGCGCGACGATCACCGCGTCGCCCCAGCCCATATTGTAGAGGAACGAGCCTTGCGGGTTCTTCAGCGTGACCGTCACCGTCGCGGGATCGACGACCTCGACCTTGTCGATGGCGGCGAACAGGCCCTTTTGCGCGTTGACGGAATTGTCGGCGCGGGCACGATCGAGCGAGAATTTCACGTCGTCGGCGTTGAAGTCGCTGCCATCATGGAATTTCACGCCTGTGTGCAGCTTGAAAGTGTAAACCTTGCCGTCGTCGGAAATGCTCCAGCCTTCAGCGAGATCGGGCAGCACTTCGCCATTCGGGCCGATGCGGGTCAGGCCCTCGAAGACGTTGGCATAGAGCACCTCGTCGATTGCCGCGGCGGCACCCGCGGTCGGGTCGAGATGCGGGGGTTCAAGCGTAATGCCGATGACCAGGTCGGTGCGCGCGGCCATCGCCGAGGTCCCGGCGGCCAACGCCAGCGCCGCAGCGGCCAGAATGGTTTTCCACAATTTCATCGTGCAACTCCCCATATCTAAAACACGTGCTCAAACCCGGGCGGATAGAAGCGTGAATTCGCCGCCGAGTAAATTGCGTTTCGTACCGTCCGCCGCCGCCGGGAGGAATGTTTTTCCGCCCATAGCCGGATCATCGCGGGCCGGCGCTCCTCAGCAGAACGCCGAGGCCGATGGCCATCACCTTTGCCGAGTCCAGCATATCGGCAATGCCGACCCATTCGTCGGGTCGGTGGGCAAGGTCGAGAATACCCGGGCCATAAGCGATGCAGTCATAGATGTGGCCGATGCGGGCGATGTGCTTCTGGTCGTAGGTGCCCGGCGAAATCACATAGTCCGGCTCGCGGTCGAATATCTCCATGATGCCTTGCGCGACCGCCTTCACCACCGGTGCGTCGCGCTCGGTCATCAGCGGCAGCACTTCCATCAGATCGCGGATTTCGTAATCGAATTTCTTGCGCTCGCGCTTAAGCCGCTCGAGGATATCGATCACCTCGCTCTTGACCGTGCCGAGATCCTCTTCGAGCAGGAAACGGCGATCGATGGTCAGCCGGCAGGAATCGGGCACGTTGGGCGAGGGCAGGCCGGGCCGGAAATCCTCCGTCTGGCCGCCATGGATCGAGTTGATGTTCATGGTCGAGCGTTTTGCGCCTTCGGGCACGACCGGCATGCGCGTCATCTTGCGGTCGAGCGCCGGAAACAGCTCATCCTCGAAGGCCCGCAGCACGGCGCCCATATGGCGCACCGCGTTGTCGCCGAGGAACGGCATCGAGCCGTGCGCGATCTCGCCTTTGGTCTCGATCTCCGCCCACCAGACGCCGCGATGGCCGAGGCAGATGCGGTCCTTGTTGAGCGGCTCGGGAATGATGACGTGGTCGACCTTCGGCCTGGAGAAATAGCCGAGCTTGGCCAGATGGGCGACACCGCCAAAGCCGCCGGACTCCTCGTCGACCGTGCCCGAAATCTCGATAGCGCCGGGAAAATCGGGAAAGACCTCCATGAAGGCTTCAGCGGCGATGATCGAGGCGGCAAGCCCACCTTTCATGTCGCAAGCACCGCGGCCATAGACCTTGCCGTCCCTGACGATGCCGGCGAACGGATCGAGGCTCCAGCCGTCGCCGGGCTCGACCACGTCGATATGCGAATTGAAGTGCACGCAAGCACCCGGCGCGCGGCCATCGAAGCGGGCGACGACGTTGACGCGCGGATAACGGTCAGTGTCGCCGGGCGTGCCTTCGGCACGGATGAATTCGATCTCAAAACCGCGCTTCTTCAGCCGCGCGCCGATAAATTCGGCACACGGCTGATAGGCTTCGCCGGGCGGGTTGATGGTCGGAAAGCGGATCAGATCCGCGGCCAGCGCAACCAGATCATCGGCTCGGTCATCGATCGCCTTGAGGAGCCGTTCGTTCGGTTCGTTCATTCGGCGAATTGAGCAGCGGATGAGGCGGTTTTGCAAGCCCGATGGCGAATTGCGAGGCGATTGCGTGTCGTTACGGCAACTATTGCGGGAAATCGTTCAAATTCGCTGCTTTGGATTGGTGAAATCGTCAGGGAGTAGGTGTTAGCTCGCTGGCTTGCCATCAAAATGCTGGAGAACAGCGTGAGGGCAGGCAGGCAAGGGGCATCAAAGGGGTTTGATCGCATGAAAAACACTGTTCTCATGGCAGCAGCATTGGTAGCGATGCTGTTCGGTTCGTCGTTCGAGGGCCGGGCGGCCAGCCTGGTCGCGAACATTGATATTTCCTCACAGACGATGACGGTAAGATACGGGCTTTCGTATTACCGGTGGAGCGTTTCCACCGCCCGCAAAGGCTACATCACGCCGCGCGGCAGCTATCGTCCGCAGCGGACGGCCAGGATGTGGTATTCGCGCAAATACGATATGTCGCCGATGCCCTATTCGGTGTTCTTCCGCGGCGGCTATGCCATCCACGGCACCGGTGCCGTCCGGCAATTGGGGCGCCCGGCATCGCATGGCTGTGTGCGCCTCCACCCCAGCAACGCCGCGGCCTTCTATTCGATGGTGCGCAAAGCCGGCTTCGGCAACACGCGGATCCTGGTGACGAATTAGGCCTGTCACTGGGCCCGAAAATAAAAAACCCGCCGGAGCGGCAGGTTCGTCGGCGCCAAGTAGCACCATACCGAAATTAGTAGCATAGCTGCCGGCACAAAGCAAGAACAAAATACGTCAGTAGCGGAAAATGTTTGCTATGATTTCCGCTCAGGCGGCTTTGTCGCGCAATTTCAACGGCCGCCGCTTTTTGCGCTTGCTGATCTCCCAGCGCTTGTGGAACCACATCCACTGGCCAGGGTCTTCGCGCACCCAGCGCTCGACCACATCGTTGAGAAGCTGGGTGGTGGCGGGGACGTCGACATTGCCGCCTGCGGTGCGCGGCAAGGTGAGCTTGTCCTCGATCTCGAGCCGGAAACGATTGTTCGGCAAGCGCACGCAGCGCGCCGGGTAGACATCGCAATCGTAGTGCCTCGCCAGCGTGCCTAGTACGCGGTTGCTCTCGCAGGGGCGGCCGAAGAATGTCGTCTCGAGCCCGCCCGTGAATTTCTGGTCGACCAGCACGCCGATATTGCCGCCGTTCTCCAGGATAGCCGCAAGCGCGAACGAGGCGCCGGTCGAAGACGGCAGCAGCGATCCCATGCTCGAGCGGCGGGTCGAGAGGATGTAGTCGGCGAGGTAAGGGTTGTTGGGCGGGCGAAACAGCGCCGTGATGTTCATGCCGAAGGTGGCAGCAGCCACCGGCAGCAGCTCGAAATTGCCGAGATGCCCGGTGAAGACGATATGCGGCTTGTCCTCGCCGGCGATGCGCACGAAATGCTCCACGCCCTTGACCTCGACACGGCCCGGCTTCGTCGCAGCAGGATCGTAGTCGAACAAAGCATCGAGGAAGATATATTCGGCGGCGAGGCGAGCCATGTTGCCCCACATGTCGGAGGCGATCGCCTCGATCTCTGTATCGCTCTTTTCCGGATAGGCCTTGCGCAGATTGTCGATCGCAACCTTGTGGCGCTGCACCCAAGGGCCGATGCGGCGGGCGGCGCGGTCGGCGAAATTGAGCGCCCTGTCGGGCGGCAGCAGGCGCAGCGCGGAGATGATGATCATCGCGACCCGCGCGACCAGCCAGTAGTTGAACCGTCGAAGCCGCCGGCCATGGCGGAATCCCAGGTCCCGGCTGATCTTCCTGAAAGTCTTGCCGACCATTCTCAGCCGACGCGCAGGATGATCTTGCCGAACACGTCGCGGCCTTCCATGCGCTTCAGTGCGGCATCGATGCCGTCGAAACCGACCTCGGTGTCGATCACCGGCGCGACAAGACCCGCTGCCATCTTCTGCATGGCGTCGGCCATGTTTTCCATGCGGCAGCCGAACGAGCCGAGCAGCTTCAGCTGCTGCTGGAACAATTGCATCAAATTGATCTGCGTTGACACGCCGGAGGTCGAGCCGCAGGTGACGAGCCGTCCGCCGCGTTTCAGGCACAGCATCGAAGCGGCAAAGGTGTCGGCGCCGACATGCTCGAACACCACGTCGACGCCCCTCTTCTTCGTCAGCTTGCGCACGACGCCTTCGAAGCGGTCGTCGCGGTAATTGACGACGTGGTCGGCGCCGAGCGCCTTGGCCTTGTCGATCTTTTCGTTCGAGCCGACGGTGGTGATGACCGTGCAGCCCATCTTCTTGGCCAGCTGAATGGCGGCTGAGCCGATGCCCGAGCCGCCGGCATGGACGAGTATCGTCTCGCCGGGCTGCAGCCGGGCATTGTCGAACAGCATGTGCTCGACCGTGCCGAAGGTGACCGGCGCCACCGCCGCGCCGATTTCGCTCACGCCGGGCGGCGCGGGGACCAGAAGGCGCGCCGGCAGGTTGATCTTTTCCTGCGCAAAGCCGTCGAGATGGAAGCCGTGCACGCCCGAAACATGCTCGCAGAGATTGTCGCGGCCTTCGCGGCAGGCGCGGCAAAGACCGCAGGTGCGGGCTCCATAGATCGACACCAATTGCCCGGGCACAAGGCTGGAAACGCCGGGGCCGACCGCCTCGACCTCGCCGGAAGCCTCGGCGCCGACGACCAGCGGCAGCTTGCGCTTGGCAAAAGCCATGCCGCGCCAGCCCCAGACGTCGATGTGGTTCAGCGCCACGGCCTTGATGCGCAGCGTCACCTCGCCGAGCGAAGGCGGCGGCGGTGGTGGCAGGTCCACCGTTTCAAGCCGGCGATCCTCGATAAGTTGCAATGCGCGCATGCCAGATCCCAGGTTGCGCATGACCCGAGAACCGTTTCGGAAAGGACCATGCGCACGACAACAGTGCTAGAGCGGAACGGTCGCTTAGACCGGTTCCCGCGCCATGACAAGGCAGGTGTTCTGGCCGCCGAAGCCGAAGGAGTTCGACAGGACCGTGCCGACCTCGGCGTTGCGCTTGGTGTTCGGCACCACGTCGAGCACGATCGCCGGGTCGGGATTGTCGTAGTTGATGGTCGGCGGAATGACGCTTTCGCGCATCGTCATCAGCGAAAATGCAGCCTCGACGGCACCGGCTGCCGATAGGGTATGGCCGATCATCGACTTGTTCGACGAGACCGGCATTGACGAGATACGCTCGCCGAACACCGTCGACAGCGACAAATGCTCCATCTTGTCGTTTTCGGGCGTCGAGGTGCCATGGGCGTTGACATAATCGATCCCGTCCTCGCTCAGGCCGGCATCGGCAAGGGCGGCGCGCACCGCCGCGATCGCCGGCGAACCGTCCGGCTTGGAGCGGGTGCGATGGAAGTCGTCGGCCTTTTCGCCGCAGCCGCGCAATATGCCGAGAATGGTGGCGCCGCGGGCAAGTGCTGCCTCCAGCGATTCCAGCACAAGGGCGCCCGAGCCTTCGGCCAGCACGAAGCCGTCGCGATCCTTGGAGAACGGCTTGGATGCCTTTTCGGGGATGTCGTTATGGGTGGAGAGCGCCGACAGAAGCGAGAAGCGGATCAGCGCCTCCGCGGTTGCCGATCCGTCGGCGCCGATCGACAGCGCCCGGTCGCATTCGCCGCGGCGGATCGCCTCGACGCCGAGCTGGATCGCCGTGGCGCCCGAGGCGCAGGCGGTCGACAGCGTGATCGGCAGGCCGCGCGTGCCGAAACGATCGGCAAGCCGGTCGGCGATCGAACCGAACTGGGTGGTCTCGAAAATGTCGAGTTCCCTCAGGCCGCGCGCCACCCGCAGGAGCCTCTCTGCACCGGTATCGTGCGTGTCGGAATTGTAGAGCGAAAAGCGCTCGCTCCAGTCGAGTTCGACCGGCGGCGAAGCGAGGAAAAGCGGTCCGCCGAAATCGCCGGCATCGAGGCCCGCCTCCGACATCGCTTCCTGGGCGGCGGTTTCGGCAAGCTCATAGGTGAGGAGACTGGCGCCCTTGGAACTCGACGGCAGGAAATCGACCATGCCGGAGATGCGGGTGTTGAGATGATCGACCGGGAAGCGGGTGATCGGATGGATGCCGGACTTGCCGGATGTCAGCGCCGCCCAATTATCGGCCTTGCCGACACCGAGCGAGGTCACCACGCCGATGCCGGTGACGGCGACGATCGGCCTGCCCATGTGGTCGTTCAGATTGGCCATTTGTTGTCCAAAAACCTGTTTCTCTTGGAGCATCGGATCGCCCGAAAACCGCGTCACGCTTTTCGGTTCGATGCTCTAGGCGGCTTTGATCAGCGCCATGCCCTCGAATTGGTGATAGCCGATCGCCGTTGCAAGGACGGTCTTCGGGACGCCGGCAAACGGTTTTTCGACTGTGGCGTCGAAGACAGGGTAGGCGGCCTTGCGGTCGACAGCCAGTGCCGCCAGCGCCACGGCGAAGGGGAACTGCGCTTCCTTCATGTGGCCGGTCAGCGTCGAAAAGCCGCGTGCGGCGATCGCCGGATTGGCCTCGAGCGCCGATTTCTCGGCGGCGGTCGCGTCATGGGCGCCCGAAGCGCCGGAGATCGCCAGCAACTCGCCGTCCGGCAATGCGGCCTGCTTCAGCAGCATGGCGATCTCACCATCGAGTTCGCCCCGCCGGCGCCTGGCGCGACCGGACAGGACTGGGCCAAGTTCCGCATAGATCTTCCGGCCACGGCTTGTCGCGTGCTCGCGCTGCTCCAGGACGAGGAACGCGCCGCCCGATCCGGTCACCACGCCGCCGCCCTCGGCACCTTGCCTCTGCCAGACGGGCCGCCACGGACCGCGATGCAGGTAGCCGGCCAGTTCATAGCCGAGCAGCATGTCGGAATGTTCGGTCTGGAAAGCGCCGCCGACCAGTATATGCGTCGACTGACCGGAACGGATGCGCGCGGCCGCGGTCTCGACGGCGGCGACGCCCGCACCTTCCTCGCCCATGAAGGTGCGCGACGACCCCGTCACCTTGTGGACAATCGAGATGTTGCCGGCGAGCAGGTTGGAAAGCTGTGCCAGAAACAGCGTCGGGCGCAATTCCGTGGTCAGCTTCTCGTTGAGCAGCACGTCGCGGTCATTGCGGCTTTCCGATGCCGCAAGAATGGCCGCGTCAACCGCCTCGTCGCGCTCGCCGCCGCCGGCGGCCACCACCATGTCCATGGTCGCGCAGAGTTCGTCATTGCCCTTGATGCCGGCATCGTCGAGAGCAAGGCCGGCTGCATAGGTGCCGAGCCTCTGCCAGGTCTCCATCTGCCGCTGGTCGCCACGCTTGGAGATCTGCAGGTTCCAGTCGACCTCCGGCAGCGGGTGGACTGTATAGGGCGAGAAGCGCGAGGCCTCCAGAACCGGCTCAAGGCGCGGCTGGACGAGCTTTTGCCAATGCGCATCCGGACCCTCGCCCAGCGACGAGACTAGGCCGATGCCTGATATGACGACGTCGTGGGGGTTCATGGGCGGCTGTTCGGGTGAAGGCGCGTCAAGCGCTGTGCTTACGTGGCGTTCTTGGCGGCGACGAGCGCGTCGATCTTGGCGCACAGGTTCTTCATGACGAAATAGTCGTCGGTCGACGCCTTGCCGTCATTGACCTCCTGCGTCCACTTTTCCAGCGGCACCTTGATGCCGAATTCCTTGTCGATGGCAAAGACGATGTCGAGGAAGTCGAGGCTGTCGATGCCGAGATCGTCGATGGTGTGGCTTTCGGGCGTGATCGTCTCGATGTCGATCTCGCTGGTGTCGGCGATGATCTTGGCGACTTTGTCGAACGTGGTGGACAAGGGCTTTTCCTTCGATTGCGGGCGGAATCTGTCCGCATGTGTTTTGGGCTGTCTAATCGGTTTTTCCGGGCAGGAAAAGGCCTGATACGCCCGGCGCAGATGGGATTGCTGCCCAGGCAGAGCAAGATGAGATCGGAATCCAACCACGGCTTCTCGTGGGAGTGGCATTTCGGCAACACCTATCTCGCTCGACGCGAGGAGCGACCGGCCCGGTCAGAAGGTGACGCGGCCGAGCACGCGCAGGCCGTCGCCTTGCGGCTCGACGACCACGGCTTCGCCTTCACGCGGCGAGATGCCGGTCAATTCCTTGATGTTTTCGAGATGTGTGACCATGACCAGATTGTCTGACCCGGAATAGCCGCGGATCTCGGCCAGGATCGCGGCGATCTGGGTGGCCTTCTCCTTCTCGCCGGTCTTCAGCAGGTCAAGCGGTTCGAACGGCTCCGGCTCGCTTTCGAAAGCGATGCGGGCGGTCTCGAGGCAGCGGCAATAGCGGCTGGACAGCACGCGCTCGACCGGTGCCGCGCGGGCGCCAAACAGCGCGCCGATCTTGCGTGCCTGCTGCTTGCCGCGCTCCGAGAGATTGACCTGGGTGGCACATTTGCCGAGGTCGAAATTGGCCGCATCGGTGGTGCCGGTGACCATGGCATGGCGCAGCAGCACCACATGCCCGCCGTCGCGCAGCAGCGCCCAGCCGGCTTCCGTCGCATGGGCTGTGGCGGAAACGGCAAGCAACAGCAGCGCCAGCACAAATCGAAGCATCAGACATCCTTTTCGGGTGACCGGCAGGCAGGTCCCCGGTGACCGGCATATAGGGACGGCAAAGCCGGCTGAAAGACAAGCCGAGTGCAACCTGCGGCCGAAACGGCTATCTCTTCGCTATCTGCTTCTTCACCAGATCGATCTTGCGGTCGGTCAGCGGGATGGGGATTGTATAGCCGGCTTCGGTAAAGCCCTGCTTGGCGTTCTCGAAGAATTCGATCGCCTTTTGGTATTCGGCATTGCCGCCGCCATAGCTGCCGCGGTTCCAGTGGACGTCGCCGAGATTGTTCTGCTCGAAGGCCCATTGCATCGGCTGGCTTTCGCGGGTGAAGACCTTGAGCGTTGCCTCGAACGCGGCTTCGGCTTCGTCCAGATACTTGCCGGTGCGTTCGAGATTGCCGAGATTGATCAGGCTCATGCCGATGCCGTTCTGCGCGTTTGCCCAATCGACGGGCGAGGTCTCGAAGGTCAGCACCTCCAGCGCCGCCCGGCGCGCGGCGATAGAAGCGGCCAGTTTGCCGGGATCGGCCTCGCTCATGCTCAGCCATTGCAGCGCCGAGCCGAGGCCTGCCTGCGCCAGCGCCCATTGCCGCGGCGTCGTCTCGCGCTTGTATTCGCGCAGCGCATCGCGATAGGCCTCGATCGCGTCTTCGTAATGCATCGGATTGTCGGTCACGCCGCCGAGCAGTTGCAGCGTGTTGCCGAGATTGTGGTGGGTCATCGCCCAGTCGAGCGGAAAGCCCTTCTTGGTATAGACGCGCCGTGCCGCCCGGTATGCGGCGGCCGATTGCTCAAGCCTGGCAGCATCGCGGGTGCGCTGGCCGAGCGTCTGGTAGATCGAGCCGAGATTGTTCTCAGCGGAAGCCCAATCCATCGGAAAGCGCTGGCGGGTGAAGATGGTCAGCGCATCGCCGTAGGCGGCAGCCGCCTCTTCGAGCAGGCCGGTGCCGAGATCGAAACGGGCAGCACTGCTCAGCGCGTTGCCGAGATTAAGGCGGCTGGTCGCCCAGGAGACCGGAAAGGTGGCGCGGGTGCGGATCTTGAGCGCAGCGCGAAAGGCGTCGGCCGCTTCGTCGATTTTCGCCTTGTCGTTGCGTTGCGTGCCGAGAGACACCAGCGTGTTGCCCAGATTGTTCTGAAGCATCGCCCACTGAACGGGTGCTTTTTCGCGCGTGTACTCTTCAAGCGCCAGCCGGTAGGCGGTCTCGGCCTCGGTCAGGCGCTCGCCATTCGGTTCCCGTTCCGAAAGCGCATAAAGCGCAAGGCCGAGATTGTTTTGCGAGGCGGCCCAGTCCAGCGGGACTTTGTCGCGCGGACGCTTCTCCAGCGTGGCGCGCATCGCCACCACCGCCTCGTTTAGGCGTTTCGGGTCGCTCTCGCGCTCGCCGATCTTCAGCAGCACATTGGCCAGGTTGTTCTGGGCGGCGGCCCAGTTGAGGTCGTCCTTCTCGCTCTCGAACACGACAAGCGAATCGCGAAAGATCTTCGCTGCCTCTTCCAGCCGGTCGGTTTCGCGCTCGCGCTCGCCGATCGTCTGCAGCACCACCGCCATGTTGTTGCGGGTGATCGCCCAGTCGCGGTTCTGCTCGCCATTGGGGATGAAATTCAGGATGACGCGGTAGGCGTCGATGGCGCGCTGCAGCGCTTGCCTGTCGCCGGTGGCATTGCCATGGGCATTCAGCGCTTCCGCCTCCTGGTTCTTGTAGTTCCAGCGCAGTCTGTCGTCCCATTTCTCGACCAGCGAGAAGGCCTTGCCGTAATCGTTGGCGGCCGACAGATAGTCGAAGACCAGCGCCGAAGCGTCGGCGCGCCTGGTATAGATCGCCGCGTCGGCAAGACGCTTTTGCCTGACCAATTCCTCCGCCTGGTCGACGGCGCCGCTGGCCTGCTCGACCCGGCCCACCGCTTGGTCGAGGAAGTTGCGCGCGGTGACGATGGCGCCCTGGCCTATGGCCTTGTCGGCCGAGGCGACGAGGCGGCTTATCTCGGGGTCGTCGGTGCGCAGCGCGTCGCGCTCGGAGATCATCTTCTTCAGGCGCTCGGCCTGGGCGTCGAGCAGCTTTTGCAGGTCGGTGGGGTCTTCCGGCATCTTTTCGGTGCCGAGCGCCTTCAGCACGCCATAAAGCGCGTCGAGCGGCACGCCGTCCTGCAGCGAGGCCAGTTCCACCTGTGCCCGCTTGGGGTCCGGCAACTCGGCGATCGTCAGCAGCAATTGCCGCCGCTCGCCGGTGATCAGCCCGTCGTCGCCGGTCGGTTCCTGCGGTGCTACGCCGAAATAGAGCAGCCGGCGCAGGCTTTCATTGACCCATGGCCGCTGCTTGGCCTTGGTGTCGAGATAGACCTCCTCGGTCACCATGCGCATGACCGAGCCGAACTCGGTGCCCTTCATTGCCGCGAGATGGCGCAGCAACGCCGCTGCATAGGGGCTGTTTTCGCCGACGATGCCATCGAGTGCCGGCCGCCCCGGCTCGGCGGCAAAGCCGATCACCGTTCCCAGATTTTCGCTCGCGGGTGCGTCGGCGAGTGCCTTGGCGCCGCGCACCGGCTCCAGTCCGCCGGCGCCGATCGGCGAGGCCGAGGCCGTGGGCGCCCGGCGCAGCACCGCGTCCGCCGGAAACGGGTTGGTGCGGCAGGCATCGAGCAGCATGATCGTTACCGGCACGGTCTTCTTCAATTCGTCCATGACGGCGGAGATCGGCACCAGGGCCTGATCGGCGTCCTTCAATGAAGAAACGTCGGCGTCGACCGGCACCAGATAGTTTTCGCCGCCCGCCTCGATGCCGTGGCCGGAATAGTAGATCAAGGCGACGTCGGCGTCCTCGGCATCCTCGGCGAAACGCTCGAGGTCACGCTTCAGTTTTGCCGCATCGCGGTCGGCGACGCTGCGCGCGTCGAAACCGAGGTCGGTCAGCATCTTGGCGATGTCGCGGGCGTCGTTGGTGGGGTTGGGAAGCGCCGTTATGTGCTGGTATTTCGACTGGCCGACGATCAGCGCCACGCCCTTGAGGCTCGCCGGCTCCGCGGCATGAGCCGAGGTCACCACGAGACAGAGCAGGGCGGCGACGAAAGCCGTCAGCCACGCCTGCTGATTTCCGACAAGGCCCATTCGCCGCGTGTCCCCCGACAACCCTGTATAGCGCTGCCATCCAACCATGAGCAAATTCGGGCAAGATCCGAGCGGCCGGATTGTTGGCCGGTACATTCGCGAGGGAAGGGCGATTGCGCCGCGATCAGGGCTCGCCTATCACGGCAAAAATGTCTCCGCTTACCGAAACCGTCCTCTTCGTTTTCAGTCTCGTCGGGCTCGGCTATCTTGCCGGGCTTACCGGCTATTTGAAGCCGGCGAGCGGCGAGGGCGTATCCGAATTTGCCATCAACGTGGCAATGCCGCTTTTGCTGTTCCAGACCATGATAAAGGCGGATTTCCACGGCGTGGCGCCGTGGTCGTTATGGGGCGCCTATTTCGCGGCGATCGCGCTCACATGGGCCGCCGGCCATCTGGTCATTACGCGCATCTTCGGGCGGGACGCCCGCGCCGGCGTCGTCGGCGGCGTATCGTCGTCCTACTCCAATGTCGTCCTGCTCGGCGCTCCCTTCATCATCGGCGTGTTCGGGCCAGCCGGGTTCGAAGTGCTGTCGCTGCTCGTTTCCATTCACCTGCCAGTGATGATGATGGCCTCGATCATCCTGTTCGAAATGTTCGGCCGTGGCGGCAGCGAGCCTGTGCATCCGCTTCGCGTCATCACGAGCTTTCTCAGGAGGGTATTCATCAACCCGCTGATCATCGGCATACTGGCCGGGCTGGCGTGGCGCTTCACCGGTGCGCCGCTGCCGGTGCTTGCGACGCGGCTGACCGACGCGCTGGCCGGCACGGCCGCCCCGGTGGCGCTGTTCGCCATGGGGCTAAGCCTGCGCCGTTTCGGCATTTCCGGCAATGTCCGCCCGGCGCTGGCGCTGTCGGCGCTGAAACTGTTCCTGATGCCAGCACTGGTTCTTTGCCTGGTCTGGCTGATCGGCCTGCCGCCATTGACCGCCAAAGTGGCGGTCATGGTTGCGGCGTTGCCGTCCGGCATCAATTCCTATCTCATTGCCGTGCAGTTCAACACCGGCCAGGCGCTGGCATCGAACCAGATGACCATCGCCACCGCCAGTGCGGTCGTGACCACTGCGTTTTGGCTGACAGTGGTCGTCCATATTTTTGGATAAGAGCCCGGCGGGATCGCTCTCGCTTTGGCTGGCCTAAACCCTATATGCCATCTTGTGATTGCTTGCGGGGCTTGCCCTGGGCTAAGAGCAGTGGCTCTAGCGATGCTATCGCGCACGTCCATTCACGAAATCAGCGACCGGCCCGCCAGGTGCCGAACGGAGGCGAGATCATGCTTCAGAAAACCAGCCATTTCATGCGGCAGGCCAATCTCATCAATGGCGAATGGGTGCAGGCCGATTCAGGCCAGACGGTCGACGTCAACAATCCTGCCACCGGCCTCAAGATCGGCACCGTGCCAAAATCGGGCAAGGCCGAGACCCGCCGCGCCATCGAAGCCGCCGACGCTGCCTTCAAGACATGGCGCAAGACCACCGCGCTCGAACGCTCGAAGCTGCTGCGCAAGCTGCATGACGCGATGATGGACAATCAGGACGTGCTGGCCGAACTGCTGACCATCGAGCAGGGCAAGTCGCTGTTCGAATCGAAGGGCGAGATCGGCTCGGCCGCGTCCTACATATTGTGGTTCGCTGAAGAGGGCCGCCGCACCTATGGCGACGTCGTTCCGTCACCCTGGGCGGACCGCCGCATTCTGGTGACCAAGGAGCCGGTCGGCGTCATCGCCGCCATCACGCCATGGAATTTTCCATCCTCGATGCTGGCCCGCAAGCTTGGTCCGGCGCTTGCCGCCGGCTGTACCGCCGTGGTCAAGCCGGCGTCGCAGACGCCTTATTCGGGGCTTGCCTGGGGCGCACTTGCCGAGGAAGTCGGCTTCCCCAAAGGTGTGATCAACATCCTGACCGGCGCCGCCGGCGAGATCGGCGACGAGATCTGCGCCAATCCGCTGGTCAAGAAGATCACCTTCACCGGCTCGACCGAGGTCGGCAAGATCCTGATCCAGAAGTCGTCGGTGACCGTCAAGAAAGTGTCGATGGAACTCGGCGGCAATGCGCCGTTCATCGTTTTCGACGACGCCGATCTCGATCGGGCCGTCGCTGGCGCCATCACCGCCAAATACCGCAATTCCGGCCAGACCTGCGTCTGCACCAACCGCTTCCTGGTGCAGGCCGGCATCTATGACCGGTTCGTCGAAAAGCTGGCTACTGCGAGCAACGGGCTGAAGGTCGGTTCCGGCCTCGAAGACGGTGTCCAGCAGGGACCGCTGATCGATGAGAAGGCGGTGGAGAAGGTCGAGGAGTTGATTGCCGACGCTACTGCCAAAGGCGGCAAGATCGTCGCCGGCGGCAAGCGCCACGCGCTCGGCGGCTCGTTCTTCCAGCCGACGGTGATCGCCAATGCCACGCCGAAGATGCGCTTCATGAAGGAAGAAATCTTTGGCCCGGTGGCGCCGGTGTTCAAGTTCGAGACCGAGGAAGAGGCCGTAGGACTCGCCAACGATACCGAGTTCGGGCTGGCCGCCTATTTCTACACCGGCGATCTCGGCCGCGCCTTCCGGGTCATGGAAGGGTTGAAATACGGCATGGTCGGCGTCAATGAAGGGCTCATCACCACCCCTGAGGCGCCGTTCGGCGGCGTCAAGGAATCGGGCCTCGGCAAGGAAGGCGGCCATCAGGGCATTGAGGATTATCTCGACACCAAATATGTCTGCATCGGCGGACTTGGTCTCTAGAAGCCTCATGCGGTAATACCGAAAACGATCCTGGGCCGCTTTGGAAAGGCCAGGCTGGCGTCGAGCAACGAACTTGCGAGCATGGCAATGAAGGACGGCGAGGTTTTCGGCACGACGCAGGCGGGCGAGGAAGTCCGCCGTTTCACCATTCGTGGCGGCGGCCTTACCGCCAACATTATCGGCCTGGGCGCGATCATCCAGGATCTGCACCTGGCCGGGCACGAGGCGCCATTGGTGCTCGGCTATGATCGTTTCCAGTACTATGAGACGGATAAGGCCTTCTTCGGCACTGTCGTCGGGCGCTACGCCAACCGTATCCGCGACGGCCGCTTCACGCTTGCCGGCAAACGCTACCAGACCGAGCGCAATTTCCTCGAAAAGCATACGCTGCATGGCGGTTCGCAAGGTTTTTCGCGACGAGCCTGGGCGGTTTCGCTGCATGGCAGGGATTTTGTCACGCTGACCCTGCATGACCCCGACGGCACGATGGGCTTTCCCGGCGCGCTCGACGTGACCTGCACCTACCGGCTGAAGATCCCCGGCACGCTCAGCATCGAACTGACCGCCACCTGCGAGGAGCCGACGCTCTGCAACCTCACCCAGCATTCCTATTTCAACCTGGATGACGGCGGCGCCGGCGACATTCTCGACCACCGGCTGATGCTGAATGCCGGCGCCTATCTTCCTGTCGACGCCGATTTGATTCCGACAGGCACGGTCAAGCCGGTCGACGGCACACCTTTCGACTTTCGCCAGGCGCGGCCGCTGCGCATGGAGACCGAGGGCGAACAGCTCCCCTACGACCAGAATTTCTGCCTCGCCTCGACGCGCGGGCCGCTGAAGCAGGCATCATGGGCGCAAGGCGCGAATTCCGGCGTCGAGATGGAGCTCTGGACCACCGAGCCGGGCGTCCAGCTCTATACCGGCCAGTATCTGGCGCCGTCTTCGCCTGGTTTGGGCGGCCGCCAGTACAAGCCTTTTTCAGGCTTCTGCCTGGAACCGCAAATCTGGCCGGATGCGCCCAACCGGCCGTATTTCCCGCAAGCCACGCTGTGGCCGGGCCAGATCTACCATCACGTGACGGAATACCGGTTCAGGCTGCCTTAGGGCTGGAGTGCCCCTGCCGAAGCGTACGACTCGAGCGTTGCAAACACGCCCCAATGCAGCGCCCTCGGAATCCTTGGTCTGCGGCAGAGCCTCAGCCATCCGGCGCACCAGGGTCGTCTCAGAACCGGCTGGAGCGTTCTTTCGGCTGAGGCGACTTCAAGCCCTGACAGGAGCATTCCGGATCAGCGGGAAGTCGCGCGGCGGTCTCCAGCGCGACCCGCGAGGCTGTCATGGAGAGATTGGGCAGCACGTCCTCCTGCAGCAGTTTCTGGCGATTGCGATCCATATAGTCGTTGAAGCCCGCCGTCACGAATGCGCAAGGCACGAAACACGCGCCGATCTCGCGCGACAAGGTCGCCTCAGGGGCGATGGAATGGTTGAGGACATCCGCACCCATGCCCCGATACGCCAAGGCTTCGGCTGGCGTTGTCAGTCGGGGCCCATAACAATGGGCAGCCACCAACTGCTGTTCGATGCCGTAAACGCGGCATTCGGCTGGCCAATGACGGCGGGCCGTTTCGACCAGAACCGCCGCACATCTTGGACACACGATTTGCTTGCCCGAACAGTCAAAGCTCTGGCGGTCAGGAAGCAGTGAAAACGGGGTCTGCGTCAGTTCAATGATGTCGGCGGTCACCACCATGTCGCCCGGCTGGATCGCCTTGTTGACGGCGCCTACAGTCGAGCAGGCGAGAACTTGCCGTACACCCGCCCGCATCAACACCCAGAACGCGCGGCGATGGCAGGAATGGTCGATACGGTCGCGGGGATTGCCGTGCGAATACATGCACAACGCGCGCTTCGCTCTCCCTTCGGCTGTGATCGACGCATCGAACTCGAGCAACTTCCAGTTGTCGGTGCGACCGAAAGGCGTTTCAAAACTCATGTCGCGCCGCAACGTGCGCACACCATCGAATTCGACATCTTCCGGGAAGGCAAGCCCCCAGTTTGCCGACCCGGTGATGATGGCCAACCCTACCTGAGGGATGTCCGTCGAATGATCCGTCAGATCGTCGGCTGCATGGTGATTGGTGGGCATGTTTCCAGTCTCGGTCAGGATTTTTGGCGAAGGGTCACAATCAGGACCACGGCCACCACGATGACGGTCCACAATGTCGAGATCGCCGCAATGGTCGGATCGATCTGATCGCGCAGCGACAGGAACATAAGCTTCGGCATCGTGCTGTTGCGACCGCTTGCGATGAAGATCGAAATCACAGACTCGTCGAGCGAAGTCAGGAACGCCATCAATGTCGCCGACAGCAAGCTGATCCGAAGTTGCGGAACGATTATTCCGCCAATGGCTCTGGCCCAGTTTGCACCGAGGCTGCGCGCCGCCTGGACCTGGTTCCAGTCAAAGCGGGCGAGAGCCGGCAGCAACACAATGCAGGCGACCGGAACGGCCAGCACCACATGTCCGACCAGCACACCGAATAGCGTTCCGATCAGATGTTGTGCAGCCAAGACAAAGAAGAGACCGATCGCAAGCAGGATACCCGGGGTGATCGAGGGGGTTAGCAGGACGCTCTGGATGATCGCAGCGGTTTTTCCGCCCAGCCGATTCATTGAAATGCAGGCGAGCAGCGCAAACGGCACCGCGATCAACGCCGTCAATGTCCCAAGGATCAAACTCGTTCTGAGCGCAGCCATCCACGTTGCCGAGCCGAAGAAGTTCTCATACCAACGCAACGAGTAGGCGTGCGGCGGAAACTCGAGGAGATTCGACGCCGAAAAGGAAAGCGGCACCACCACGAGCGTTGGCAGCATCAGAAATGCCATGACAAGAGCGGCAAAGCTCCAGAGCAAAATGCGGGCGAGCCTGTTTTGCGGATAGGCTTCAAGCATGGGGGGCTTCCACTGTGTTCTGGGCCACCAGGCGGCGTGCCGCCAGCAACATCACACCGATCAGCGCCATAAGAACGAGGAGCAGAATGCCCAGGACGCTCGCCGACCCCCAGTCCTGAAAGGTCGATAGTGTACGCTCGATCCGGGTAGAGAGAGGATTTACCTTGCCGCCGCCAAGCACCGCCGGCGTGATGAAAAAACCTATGGCGTAGATGAGGACGATGATCGAACCGGAGAAGATGCCGCCCGCCGATAGCGGCAAAATGACTGTGCGGATGACCTGCCTGAGAGTGGCTCCCATGCTCGCTGCCGCGCGAATGAGATTTGGGTCGATATCGCGCATCGCAGCATAAACAGGCAGCAGAAAGAGTGGCAGCATGTAGTGCACCATGCCGATGAGCGTTCCGGTGAAGTTGTAGACCAGCGGCAATGGCTCCGCCGTCAGGCCTGAACCGGTCAACGCCGCGTTGATCAGGCCATCGCGCCGCAAGAGCACGAGCCAACCATAGGTACGCACCAGAATGGAGGTCCACAGCGGCAGCATGACGAACGCCATCAGCACGTTGGCCACCCTTGGTCTGACGCTGGCCAGAGCCAGCGCCAGAGGGATGCCGAGAAGAATGCAGGCCGCCAGCGTACCCAAGGACAGTTCGAGGGTCGTGACGAGCGCCGACCACGTCAGTCCGCTCGAAAGGACCTTCTGGTAATTGCCGACCGTGTACTCACCCCCGGTGGTCAGGAAGGATTGCCGGATGATCCAAAGGATGGGCAGTATCGCCGCCAGCCCAACGATGAACAGCGCCGGGAGCGAAAGCGAAAGAAAAAACCGCCGCTCGCGCCGTGCATCCGCCGCGAGCGCCGGATCCCGGACGACGATCACGCCATCGCTCCCGGTATCGCGTGAACCTTCGCTGCCGGTGCATATGCAGTCATCCGCTGACCGGCGGCAAGCTCGGCGCAGCCGCCGGCCAGCGCTGCCGGAATGCAGACAAGAACCTCTTGCCCACCGTCAAGCGCCAGCGTCAAAAGCCAATTCTCGCCGCGGAACGCTTTGGCGCGCAGTATTCCTTCGAGAGCCACTCCGTCTCCCCCGACGAGCTTCGCATCAAGATGGAAGCTTTCGGCGCGGATCATCAGAGTTTCGCGTGATGGTTCGGCGCCGTCGATTCTGCGTGCTGAGCCTGGCGCCACAATGTTAGCCTCGCCCATGAACTCCGCGACGAAGCGGGTCGATGGACGATCATAAATCCGCTGCGGCGTATCTATCTGCTGGATGCGGCCAGAATTCATCACCGCAATCCGGTCAGACATAATCAGCGCTTCGCGCTGGTCATGCGTCACATAGATTGTCGTGATCCTTAGATGATCATGCAGGCGCCGGATCTCATACTGCATGGTCTCGCGCAGATTCTTGTCGAGCGCCGACAGCGGCTCGTCCATCAACATCACGCGCGGTTCGAAGACGATAGCCCGCGCCAATGCCACCCGTTGACGTTGGCCGCCGGATAGTGCGGCAACATTGCGCTCCGCCAGGCCATCCAGCTTCACGCGGGCCAAGGTGTCAAGCGCCCGCTGACGCGCCTCCGCTCTCGGTACCTTGCGCAACACCAGCGGATACGCGACGTTCGCCAGGACATTCATGTGCGGAAACAAGGCGTAATTCTGGAATACTATGCCGATGTCTCGTTTGTTGGGCGGCAGGCGGGTGATGTCTCGATCGCCCAAGAGAAGTTTACCGGAATCCGGGCGGACAAAACCGGCCAGAGCCATGAGTAACGTGGTCTTGCCCGATCCCGATGGCCCTAGCAGCGTGAGGAATTCGCCAGCCTGAATGTCGAGCGAAACATCATCCAGTGCGACGTAGGATCCATAAGCCTTGTGCACGCTTTCGATGGTGATCGCGAGCGACTTCATCATGTGCTCCAGCCTTAAGGCGCGTCGCGTTCGACCGGCCTCACGCGACACGCTTTAGGTTCTTGTTTTCATGCATGTTGTTGTCGCAAAACCGCTGCACACTTTTGCGCGATATGCATTAGAGCTGAGAGTCAGCGGGCCATCATTTCATCGAAGGCTCTTTGGGCAGCCTCGCCATTCTTGACCCACCATTCTGAATTCGAAAACACCGAAGTGCCAGCATTTTCAGGCGCGGTCGCAAGGGTCTTCAGACGGTCCTCGGGAATAAGGCCACCCTCATATGCCGCAGGATTGACTGGGCCGTAGGCAATGAAATCGGTCAGCTTCGCAACTCGCGCAGGCTGCGTCATCGCTGCGATGAGCTTCATCGCGGCTTCCTTGTTCGGCGCTCCCTTCGGCACCCCAAGGCAGTCCGTGCCGATGACCGAACCCTTGAACGTGTAGTCAGCCGCGCCGCCATCTGCTTTCACGGTTTGAGCCCGTCCGTTCCAGGTAATGACCAAATCCGCCTCACCATCTTTCAGCAACTGCGCCGACTGAGCTCCCGAGGTCCACCACACGGCGACATTTGGTTTGATCGCTTCAAGCCGGTTGATGGCGCGCTCTAGCCCTTCCGGCGTGCTGAGCACGGAATAGACGTCCGCGGGTGCCACGCCATCGGAGAGAAGCGCGATCTCGATCGAGTCTTGCGCATTGGCGCGCAACGCGCGCCGGCCAGAAAATTTGGCAACATCCCAGAATTCCGCCCACGTCTTCGGCGGGTTCTGGCCATAGGTCTTGGTGTTCCACGACATGACGGTGCCGTAGGAGTCGAACGGATAGCAGTAGTCGGACTTCGCACCCTCCGGCACGGATTTCGGATCGATGATCTTGTAGTCGAGTGGCTCAAGCAGCGATTGTGCGGCCGCCTGGGCACCTTCCGGTGAGCCCAGGTGAATGACGTCGGTCGTGACCGCACCCGATGTGACCTGCATCTTCAAGGCGGCCAGGCCGTCGCTTAGGGTCTCCTCGTGGACATCATAGCCAAGCTCTTTTGCAGCAGGCCCCCACATGGCTTCCTTCATGGCGTTGCCATAATCGCCACCTGCGGTCGTGATGGTGACTGTTTGCGCATGGACGGGCAAGGCAGCCGAGATTGCGAATGCTGTTAAGGAAATGCGTAGCCAGGACATAGGTTCTCCTCCCCAACTTTATCCAAATGTCGCTCAAAAGTGCCATTATTTTGTAATCGTAACGTTACGATTGCATCTGAATGCGCTGGAGTCAAGCTGCTTCCTGCGGGAGTTTGGATTGACCGGGGTGTCGAATCCGGTAACGTTGGCGGTCAGCAAAATCAGCCGGCGCTTTCGCAAACGAAGTCGGGCGAACAATGGCCAATCTAAAGCAGATCGCGGCGGAACTTTCCCTCTCGGTGACCACGGTATCCCGCGCTCTGAAGGATGGGCCGGAAGTGCAGCCCTCGACCATAGCCCGCGTCAAGGAGGCGGCTAAGCGGGTCGGCTATTTACCAAATCATCATGGTCGCGCGCTCAAAACCGGTCGAACGCAGACGCTGACGGCAGTACTCCCGATGGAGACACGGGACCATCTGTCCGATCTGTTGAAGCTTCCTTTAATCGAAGGCATGACGCTGGCGGCGCGGCAAGCCGGTTATAGTCTGTCCATCTATTCCACCACTCCCGACGACGATCCCGTCGAGAGTGTGGAGCGGCAGCTCCAGGCGCGCAGCGCAGACGGCCTGATCATCACACGCCTGGTGTCGGCTGATCCGCGCGTCAAGCTGCTTCTGGATAAACGCATGCCATTCGTCGCGTTTGGAAGAACTGACCTGGATATCGCGTATCCTTATGTCGATGTCGACAATGAACAGATTGCCTACGAGGCGACCCGGCGGCTCATGGATAAGGGCTGTCGACGCATTGCGCTGCAACTTCTCGTTCCGGAGGACCAGGCGAGTGCCATGCGTCTTTCCGGGTATGGAAGGGCAATGGCCGAGGCCGGTATTCCGATCGACCAATCGCTGATCGGTCATGGCATGTTCACCATGGAATCGAGCGCAGGCTGGTTCGATCGCTTGCTGGCGTCGTCAGATCCGCCGACGGGCTTGGCGTGCGCCAACGAACTGGGCCTTCTGGGAGCATTGCACGCCCTCGGCAAGCGGGGTCTTACACCGGGCCGCGACGTCCACATCGTCACCCGTGACAGCACGCGGCTGGCACGTTTCCTGCCGGCAAAGATCGGAGTTCATTTCGTGGATATGGCGAGTGTTGGACGCAAACTTATCGAAGTCCTGGAGAGCCGGATCATCAATCCGCTTGGACCGGTGGAGACTGTCTTGGTGCAAGGCAGATTCGAGCCGGCCGAATAGTCCGGGCTGCCCTCAGGGGGCCACCTCGTCTTGAACCGGCCGGATCAGCGCCTTTGCCGCAGCTGATCCCGCCGCAAGGATGCGATCCGACAATTCCGTCCCTTCCAGGGCGCGGGCCAGTTGAAGCGCGCCGATGAGCGTTGCAAACACACCCAACGCAACGCCCTCTGGATCGTTGGTCGGCGGCAGAGCGTCGGCTATCTGACGCACCAGGGATTGGGCGCGTTCGGCATAGAGGGCCCGCGTTTCAGGCGGCTGCCGCGCTATTTCCGGCAGTAGCGCGGCCGAAGCGCAGCCCTTTCCAGGATTGTCCCGGTGCTCGGCCGATAGATATGCCTCTATGGCCATTTCCGGACCGCCGGCGGCCAACGCTTCCTGCACTTGCTGCGACTGCGCGTCCAGGGCCGCCGCCACGCTTTCACGGACGAGCTCCGCCTTGGACTGAAAGTGCGGATAGAAGGCCCCGTTCGTCAGCCCGGCGTCGCTCATGATGGTCGCCAGCCCGGACGCCGCGATGCCGTCAGATCGAAAACGTTCGGCGGCGACCTCCATGATCCGGCTGCGTGACGCGTCTTTTCGGCCCTTTTCGTAGCGCATGTCTTTCTTTCCTGTCCTGCTATTGCATTATGCTCATAATCTGATATTATGACCATAATTCAATTCGTGGAAATAAGCTAGACCTCTCGAACCTGGAACATCAAAAATGAATGGGAATTCTGAAAAAAACCGCAATCGTGACCGGAGCCTCCTCGGGCATCGGCCGCGCCAGCGCCGAGGCCTTGGCGCGGGCGGGGTTCACTGTCTTTGGCACAAGTCGCCGCAAGACCAGTAATGGCCCGGAAGGGGTGACCATGCTGGCATGCGACGTCACCGATGATGCGGCCGTCACTGCGCTCGTTGCCACCGTGCTCGCGCAGACCGGCCGGATCGATCTCCTGGTCAACAATGCCGGTGTCGGCCTGCTAGGGGGTGCCGAGGAATCCTCGGTCGCACAGGTACAAGCCCTGTTCGACGTCAATCTGTTCGGCGTCATGCGGATGACCAACGCAGTGTTGCCGTCGATGCGGCGGCGCGGCCAAGGGCGCATCATCAATATCGGCTCCATTCTGGGATTGGTACCCGCGCCATACTCAGCGCATTATTCGGCAGTCAAGCACGCGCTCGAAGGCTATTCGGAATCGCTCGACCACGAGGTGCGCGCCTTCAACGTCCGCGTTTCCGTCATCGAGCCGGCATTCGTCCGCACCGTCTTCGACCAGAACGGCATCGAGCCGGATTCGCTGTTGAAGGAATACGATCGGGCTCGAGCCGGGCTCAAGGCGTTGCTGGGCGATGTGATGCCGATAGCCGATCGGCCGGAAGTGGTGGCGAATGTGGTCGTCAAGGCGGCGACCGATGCCCGTCCGCGACGGCGTTACACCGCTGGCAAGGCAGCGCGCCAGGTCAGCCTGCTGCGCCGCTTTGCCCCCGCGGGGATGTTCGACAAGAGCCTGCGCAAGCAGTTCCGCTTGCCGGTCTGAACAACAGAGCCAGGGGATTTCGCGCATATGCGACTAGCAACCACAACACATTTGGTCAGGCCCTTGTGCGCAAACTCATCCTGGCTGGCACGGGGCCGGCCGGTGGCGAAGGCATCGACAAGGTGACGCCGCTGACGATCGTGGACATGATCAAGGGCGCGCTGACTTTGCGGGATCCGAAATACTATCTCTTCTTCACAACGACGCCGAATGGGCGCCGCGCCGCAAACGCATTTCTGCAACGGCTGAAAGAGCGCCGGTCCAACCGGGACAAGGCGGTATCGCTGAGCGCCTTCGGCGCGCAACTCAAGGCGATCAAGGCCTACGGACTCCAGGCGCCGCAAGACCTGAGCGCTATCCGCATTCCCACTTTGGTTGCGAATGGCGACCAGGACAGGATGGTGCCGAGCAGCAATACCTACGATCTCGCCGGGCGTATCCCAGGGGCGCATCTGGTTATCTATCCGGATGCCGGGCATGGCGGGGTAGTTCAGAACTACGCCGATTTCGTCCCGAAAGCCCTGTCCTTCCTCGAGGCTGAGGTCTTGCCGCAGGGCGGCCATGCAACTGAAAACGTTCGGCTTGTTTTGTCGCGGAACACCAACAGACATTCTTAGAAAGTAACTGCCATGAAGGCATTCGTTGTCGATAAATATAATAAAAAGGGCCTTCTGCGGCTGGCCGAAATGCCGGAGCCGCAGCTCCAGGACAGCGATGTCCTGGTCGAGGTCCATGCCGCAGGGGTGAACCTGCTCGATTCCAAGGTCAGAACCGGAGAATTCAAGCTCATCCTGCCCTATCGCCAGCCCTTCATCCTGGGCCACGACGTGGCCGGGACGGTTATTCGCGTGGGATCGAAAGTCCGCAAGTTCAAAGCCGGCGACGATGTCTATGCGCGGCCGCGCGATGGCCGGATTGGGACATTCGCCGAATTCATTGCCGTGAATGAAGCCGACGTGGCCTTGAAGCCCGAGAATCTCAGCATGGAAGAGGCGGCCTCGATTCCCCTGGTCGGTCTCACCGCCTGGCAGACGCTCATAGAAAGGGCAAACCTGAAGAAGGGACAGAAGGTCTTCGTTCAGGCTGGTTCCGGGGGCGTGGGAACATTCGCCATTCAGTTGGCCAAGCACCTCGGCGCGACCGTTGCGACAACAGCGAGCGCAGCGAGTGCCGATCTGGTGAAAAGTCTCGGCGCCGATGTCGTCGTCGACTACAGGCAAGAAGACTTCGAGAAAGTTCTGTCGGGCTACGATGTCGTCTTGAACAGCCAGGATGCCAAGACGCTCGAAAAATCCCTGAGCGTGCTGAAACCGGGTGGGAAGCTCATCTCCATCTCGCATCCACCGGATCCCGAGTTTGCCAGGGAAAAGGGACTGAATTTGATGCTGAGGCTGGTGCTGCGCCTCCTGAGCCGCGGAATTCGGGCCAAAGCCAAGCGCCGTGCCGTGCAGTTTTCGTTCCTTTTCATGTGGGCGCAGGGCGATCAGCTGAGCAAAATCGCCGCTCTAATCGAATCCGGCGCGATCCGCCCGGTTCTGGATCGGGTCTTTCCATTCGAAGCGACCAATGAGGCTCTGGCCTATGTCGAAACAGGACGCGCCAAGGGCAAGGTCGTCATCAAGGTCAGATAGCAGTTGCCTCGAACGCAGCCCTGAGCGTCTCGAACGGCGCCAGGGCGCCGCGCACCTGTACGACGGCGGCGGCGACGCGATGGGCGCGCTGCACCGCCTCAGTCGGCGCATGGCCGGCAAGGCGGGCGGCGAGATAGGCGCCATTGAAGGAGTCGCCGGCGCCGGTGGTGTCGACCGGGGTGGCGACGTGTACCGCCGGCACGGTTTGCAAGGTTCCGTTTTGCGCGATCAGCGCCGGTTCCTCGCCGTTCTTGACGACGACCTCGCCGACCAGCTTTCGCAGCCGTTCGGCTGTTTCCTGCGGTGTCGTATCACCAAACAGCATCTGCTCGTCGGGAAAGGTGGGTAGCGCGATGTCGGCGACGGCGAGCGCCTCGAGGATCGCGGCCTGCGCTTCCTCGCTTTGGCGCCACAGCCGCGGCCGGTAATTGGGATCGAAGGCGATCAGCGAGCCGGCCGCGCGCGCCTTGGCCACGGCCGTCAGCAGTACCTTGCGCGCACCCTCGTCGAGGATTGCCAAAGTGATTCCGGAAAAATAGACCAGCGCCTGGTTTTCAAGGCTTTTCTGTAAAGCGGCTGGGTCCGAAGCCAACTGCCTCGCGGCCGCATCGGCCCGCCAATAGGTGAACGAACGTTCGGCGCCGGTCAGCGTGATCGCATAGAGGCCGGGGCGGGCGCCCGCTATCACCGGGCTGGCGCCGACGCCGATGCCGTTTTCGGCGAGGAATTTGATCTGGTCGCCCGAGAACGGGTCGTCGCCGAAGGCCGAGACATAGGTCGCCGGCCGCTCGCCGCTCAAGGCATGCAGCGCCCATAAAGTGTTGAACGTGTCGCCGGCAAAGCCCATGCGCCAGTTCGGCCCGGCCTGGCCCGAAAGCTCGAGCATGCACTCGCCGATCGAGGCGACGCCGTTTCCTGCCATGAAGTACTCCTCCATCCGTGCAATTGCGGTGCTGTAGCTTTTTGCGGCCGGCAGCGCCATGCTTGGCGACGGCGGATTCTTGCGCTGGGCGCGATTTCCCACAGGGGCGTGGGACGCGATCTGCCCAGCGAATCGTTATCCGCAGAACAGGAATGGGTTTGGCATCGTTATGGCGTTATCTTCTTGGAGGCTTCGGCCTGGCTGCCTTGCTCGCCGGTGTGCTGGCCGTCGTCTATCTGACGGCGCCGCATGCGCCGCAACCAAGCTCGGACGTCGGCCGTTCAAGGACGACGGCGAACAAGCTGTTCGTGGCGACTTTCGAGCCCGAGAAAGGCGTCATCCGGCAGGGCGAACTGGAGTCCTGGCTGCTCACATTGAAAACCGTCGAGGGTGCGCCGGTGGAAGGTGCTGCGATAACGATTTCCGGCGGCATGCCGCAGCACAAGCACGGTCTGCCGACCAGCCCGCAGGCGACCGATTACCTCGGCGAGGGACGCTATCGCATCGACGGCGTGAAATTCACGATGAGCGGGTGGTGGCAGTTGCATTTTGCCATTTCCGCCGCGGCCGGTTCGGACACTGTCGTCTTCAACGTGGTGCTGTGAGCCATAGATGAGCCGGTTTTCCAGTCTTCTCGCGTTGGTGATGGTGGCCGTGCTCGCCGGCTGCGGCAGGCCGGAGTTTTCCGACGCCGAGAAGCAAACCGTCGCCTCATTGGCGCTGTCCAAGCTGCCGCCGCTGAAGCCCGACACGACCAATCGCTTTGCCGAGGTGCCGGCCGCCGCGGCACTCGGTTCGACGCTGTTCTTCGACACCGGGATGAGCGGCGGCGGCACCGTATCCTGCTCGACCTGCCACAAGATCGACCGCCAGTTCCAGGACGACCTGCCGCAAGCGGTCGGCGTCGGCCGCACCAACCGGCGTACCATGCCGCTGGCCGGCGTCGCGCATGATCCCTGGTTCTTCTGGGACGGGCGGCGCGACAGCCTGTGGGCGCAAGCACTGACGCCGCTCGAAAATCCGCTGGAGCAGGCCGGCAACCGCGCCGCCTTCGCGCATTACATCAAGGCCCGTTTCGGCGAGCGCTACGAGCGCATCTTCGGGCCGCTGCCGGACCTTTCGGGTGTGCCGGCCAATGCCAGCCCGCTCGGCACCGATGCCGAGAGGGCGGCCTGGAACGCCATGCCGGAGGCGCAAGCCGAGGAGGTCAATCGCGTCTTTGCCAATATCGGCAAGGCGATCGCCGCCTTCGAGCGCTCGATCGCGCCGCCGCAGACACGCTTCGACCGTTTTGCTACCGATCTTGCGGTGGGCGCCGAGCCGCAAGGCGACGCCGTCTTTTCGCCGGAGGAAATCCTCGGCCTGAAGCTGTTCATCGGCAAGGCCAATTGCGTGACCTGCCACAACGGCCCGCGTTTTACCGACGGCAGTTTTCACAACACCGGCGTGCCGCCTGTCGCGGGCCTGCCGCCGGATCGCGGCCGCGTCGACGCGGTGGCGCAGGTCGAGGCCGATCCGTTCAACTGTTTCGGCACCTTTCGCGACGGTGATGCCAGCGCCTGCCGCGAGTTGCGCTTCATGGTCAAGGCCGGGCCGGAACTCATTCGTGGGTATAAGACGCCGTCGCTGCGCGGTGCCGCCACCCGGCCGCCCTACATGCATGCCGGGCAGTTTTCCTCGCTGGACGAAGTGGTGGCGCATTATTCCAAGGCGCCGGCCAGTGTCGAAGGTGTATCCGAGATCCACCCGCTGCAGCTTTCGGACCGCGAACGCGCGGCTCTGGTGGCGTTTTTGAAGACGCTGGCGGAGTGAGGCCGGGTTTGTGTGCGACAAGAGCGGACCACCGTCTTGGGCCGCCAAATAACGTTGACACGATGCAGGGTCGCTGCTCATGATAACCAAGGCGCAAAGTGCGATACCTCAGGCTGTGGGAGGATAAAATGCAGCCACTTGAAATCGACGCCAAGCCTCAACCTGTTTCAATTGACCCCGCCAAGACCGCAGTTCTCGTCGTGGACATGCAGAATGACTTCGGCTCGAAAGGCGGGATGTTCGACAGAGCCGGCATCGATATCTCCGGGATTCAGCGGGCTGTCCGCCCTACCGCAAGTGTTATAGCGGCCGCCCGCAAATCGAGACTGCCCGTCATCTATCTGAAGATGGGATATCATCCCGACCTTTCGGATCTTGGGACGTCGGACGCCCCCAATCGTCTCCGACATCTCCAGATCTTTGGGGTCGGTGAGAACATGACAGCGCCGGATGGCAGTGAGAGCCGGATTCTGATCCGCGACACCTGGGGAACAGATATCGTCAACGACCTAAGGCCGGAGGCGGGGGATGTTGTCCTCTACAAAACCCGGTTCAGCGGTTTCTACGAGACCGAACTCGATGCGGTCCTGAAGACCGCAGGCGTCAAACACCTGATCGTGACAGGGTGCACGACCAGCGTGTGTGTGGAGTCGACAATTCGGGATGCCTTCTTCAGGGACTATCACTGTATCCTGCTGACGGATTGCACGAGCGAACCGATCGCGTTGGAGGCCCCACGGAGCAATCATGACGCCTCGATTACGCTCGTGCAGATACTCTTTGGATGGACATCGACGTCCGACCATTTCCTGAGGGCGATCGAGGAGCAATTTCAGGAGCGTCTTGAACGAGCCGGATGAGCTGACGAGATATCAGTGAGCGCCTACCGATCCTTCACCGTCTCCATCGCCACGAAGGTCGAGGTCTGGGCGACGTGCGGCAAGGCCGAGATGCGCTCGCCGAGCACGCGGCGGTAGGCGGCGATATCGGTGGTGCGGACCTTCAGCAGATAGTCGAAGCTCGATGCCATCATGTGGCACTGCTCGATCTCCGGCACCGTCTGCACGGCGCGGTTGAAGGCGTCGAGCGCGGCCGAGCGGGTGTCGGACAGTTTCACCTGGACGAAGGCGACATGGCCTTCGCCCATGCGCTCGCGGTCGACGATCGCCTGGTAGCCCCTGATAAAGCCGTCCTTCTCCAGCCGCTTCACCCGCGCCTGCACCGGCGTCTTCGACAGGCCGACTTTTGCCGCCAGTTCCGACATGGAAAGCCGGCCGTTGCTGCCCAGGGCCGACAGGATGTTTCTGTCGATGCGGTCCAATTGGTCTTCTGCCATCGGATTCCTGGTCGAATTGGAGGTGATTGGCCATAATGATAGATCAATCGACCTGTCCTGTCGATTTCTTTGGACCGGACGAAATCCCTACTTATGTTAGCTTGCGCCATTCGGTCCGGTGACCGCCGGCCCGCTCCCTTATGCTCGCTCTACAGGACCGCCATGCCAGCGCTCGACACCATCCGCCAGCAAATCCGTGCCAATTATTTGCCCGACGAAGACCAGGCGGTGAAGCGGCTGGCCGAGGCGGCCGGGCTGTCCGTGCACGATCGCAAGGCGATTTCGGCCCGTGCCGCCGATCTGGTGCGGGCGGTGCGCGGCTCGTCCGATCCGCGGCTGATGGAAGTGTTCCTGTCCGCCTACGGCCTCTCGACCAAGGAGGGCGTGGCGCTGATGTGCCTGGCCGAAGCGCTGCTGCGGGTGCCCGACACCGAGACGATGGACGACCTCATCGCCGACAAGATTGCGCCGCACGATTGGTCGGCGCATTCGGGCGGTTCGAGCTCGATCTTCATCAATGCATCGACCTGGGCGCTGATGCTGACCGGCCGCGTGCTCGACGAAGGCGAGGGCGGCATCGAAGGCACGCTACGCGCCATGGTGCGCCGGCTGGGCGAGCCGGTCATCCGCAAGGCAGTCGCCGCCGCGATGCGCGAGATGGGCGAGCAGTTCGTGCTCGGCCGCACCATCGCCGAGGCCGTCAGGCGCGGCCGGCCGATGACGCAGAAGGGCTATCTCTATTCCTTCGACATGCTGGGCGAAGCGGCCCGCACCGAGGCCGACGCGCTGCGCTATCTCAAGGCCTATGCCGACGCCATCTCTTCGCTCGATGCCGGCGCCAACGGCCCCGACATCCGCCAGAACCACGGTATTTCGGTCAAGCTGTCGGCGCTGCATCCGCGCTATGAAGTGACCCAGAAAGAAAAGATGCTGCCGGTGATGGCCGAGCGGCTGTTGTCGCTGGCGCTGGCGGCGCGCCATTCGCGCATGGGGCTCAACATCGACGCCGAGGAAGCCGACCGCCTCGATTTGTCGCTCGACGTCATCGAGCGGGTGTTGGCCGAGCCGGAGCTTGCCGGCTGGAACGGTTTTGGCGTCGTCGTCCAGGCCTATGGACCGCGCGCCGCCTTCGTCATCGACTGGCTCTACGCTCTGGCCAGGAAATACGACCGCAGCATCATGGTGCGGCTGGTCAAGGGCGCCTATTGGGACACCGAGATCAAGCGGGCGCAGACGCTCGGGCTCGACGGCTATCCGGTCTTTACCCGCAAGGCCAACACCGACGTCTCCTACTTGGCCTGCGCGAAGAAGCTGTTGTCGATGACCGACCGTATCTATCCGCAATTCGCCACTCACAATGCCCACACCGTCGCCGCCATCCTGTCGATGACGACGGAGCGCGATACATTCGAGTTCCAGCGCCTGCACGGCATGGGCGAAGCGCTGCATGAGACGGTGCGGCGGGCCGAAGGCACGCGCTGCCGCATCTATGCGCCGGTCGGCGCGCATTCCGACCTGCTCGCCTACCTGGTCCGCCGGCTGCTGGAGAACGGCGCCAATTCCTCCTTTGTCCACCAGCTCACTGACGAGGAGGTCGAGCCCGAGGACATTGCCCGCGACCCGCTCGAAACGGTGGAGAAACAAGGCCCCGCCGCCAATCCGGCGATCGTGCCGCCGTCGGCGATCTTTGGCCCCGGCCGGCGCAACTCCAAGGGTTTCGATATCACCGACACGCTGACGCTGGCGGCGATCGACAAGGCCAGGGCCGAGTTCGCCGGGCCGGAGCGCTGGCACGCCAAGCCGGTCAGCCGCGCCGCCGGCTACGGCAAGCAGCGTCCGGTGGTCAATCCGGCAAAACCTTCGGAAGTGGTCGGCACGGTCAGCGAGGCCGGCGCCAAGCAGGTCGAGACCGCCGTGCGCATCGCCGTCGAGGCACAACCGGTATGGGCAAGACGCCCGGTCGCCGAGCGCGCCGCCATCCTCAACCGCGCGGCCGATCTCTATGAGGCGAACGCCGTCGAGTTCTTTGCGCTCGCCGCCCGCGAGGCCGGCAAGTCGCTGGCCGACGGCGTTGCCGAGGTGCGCGAGGCGGTCGATTTCCTGCGCTACTATGCGGCCGAGGCCGCCAATGCCGAGGCGGGCACCGAGGCGCGTGGCGCCATCGCCTGCATCTCGCCGTGGAACTTTCCGCTTGCCATCTTCACCGGCCAGATTGCAGCGGCACTGGTCACCGGCAATTCCGTTATCGCCAAGCCGGCCGAGCAGACGCCGCTGATCGCCTTCCGCGCCGTCCAGCTGCTGCGCGAGGCCGGCGTGCCGGAAGACGTCATCCAGCTTCTGCCCGGCGACGGTCCCTCGGTCGGCGGCCCGCTGACCGCCGATCCGCGCATTGCCGGTGTCTGCTTTACCGGCTCGACCGAGGTCGCCAAGCTGATCGAAAAGCAGCTGGCCGAGACCGCCGCGCCCGACGCCATGCTGATTGCCGAGACCGGCGGCCTCAACGCCATGATCGTCGATTCCACGGCGCTGCCCGAACAGGCGGTGCGCGACATCCTCGCCTCCGCCTTCCAGAGCGCCGGCCAGCGCTGCTCGGCACTGCGCATTCTCTACGTGCAGAAGGACGTCGAGAAGAAGATGCTGGAGATGCTGAAAGGCGCTATGGAAGCGCTCAGCCTCGGCGACCCCTGGCGGATCTCGACCGATGTCGGCCCGGTCATCGACGACGAGGCACAAGCGTCAATCCGCGACTATTGCACGAAAATGGGCCTGCAGGGCCGGCTGATCGCCAAGCTCGAAGCGCCGAAGGACGGCCGCTTCGTCGCGCCGCACGTCTTTCGGGTCAAGAGCATCGAGGAGTTGGAACGCGAGGTGTTCGGCCCGGTGCTGCACGTCGCCACCTTCGATGCCGACGAGATCGATGCGGTGATCGCCGCGATCAACCGCAAGGGCTACGGCCTGACCTTCGGCCTGCACACCCGCATCGAAGGCCGCGCGCAGCATTTCGTCGACGGCATCCATGCTGGCAACATCTACGTCAACCGCAACCAGATCGGCGCCGTCGTCGGGGCGCAGCCCTTCGGCGGCGAGGGGCTTTCCGGCACCGGACCGAAGGCGGGCGGGCCACATTATCTCCGGCGCTTCCGCAAGGGGCCGGAGGCCGGCACCCATCTTGCCGAAGGCCGCAAGGTGATGGCGACCGAGCTCGCCGACAATCTGCCGGACCCGGCCTT
This sequence comes from Mesorhizobium sp. M1403, assembly GCF_040317695.1. Lineage (NCBI taxonomy): Bacteria > Pseudomonadati > Pseudomonadota > Alphaproteobacteria > Hyphomicrobiales > Phyllobacteriaceae > Mesorhizobium > Mesorhizobium sp. M1403. The sequence continues at coordinate 272,881 of NZ_JAMYKY010000001.1, forward strand.
TGGCGGCTGGTCGACGCGGCCGGATCGCGTCGCCATCCTGAGGAAACATCTGCGCGGCAAGGGTGCCGCGGCCATCGGTGCCGCCGCCGGCATCGATTTCGGCCAGGTCGACCTGCCCGGGCCGACCGGCGAGGCCAACACGCTGTCGCTGTCGCCGCGCGGGCGCGTGCTGTGCCTCGGTCCCGACGCGGATACCCTGCTTGCGCAGACGATCCAGGCGCTGGCCGCCGGCAATGCCGTGCTCGCCGTCGCACCTGGCGCGCCTGCGGCACTGTCGGCGCTGACCGGCAAGGGCCTGCCGCTGGCGGCGATCGACGGCCGTCCGGACCCGGTCGAAGCGCGCTCGCTGCGGGTCGATGTCGTCGCCTTTTCCGGTACGCCCGAGGCCGCGCGCATCGTGCGCAAGGTCATCGCCGACCGCGCCGGCCCGATCGTACCGCTGGTCAGCGAAGTGTATTATCCGGCCGCCTATGCGCACGAGCGCGCCGTCTGCGTCGACACCACGGCGGCGGGCGGCAATGCCAGCCTGCTGGCCGCGGCATAGGGTTTCGCCAGGGCTCGCTCATCGCGGGCAGGGCGGCGCCGACTCTGCGTGGGGACGGTCGCTACCTGATACCGAGCGGCACCTCGAACTGCCAGGCCGAGCGACCGGCTCCGTCTGGAATCGGGGGAAACGGAGAAGCCCGGCGGACCGCGTCGAGAGCGGCCTTGTCCAGCGCGGCAACGCCTGAACTGCCCGTCAGCCTGGCCGACCGGACGCTGCCGTTCGAACCGACGGTAAAGGCAACCGTGGCTGTGCCCGTGGCGCGCGTGCGTGTCGAATTGAAGGCCCGCACCAGCTTTGATCGGATCTTGCCGGGGTAGTTTGTGACGGCTGCATTGCCGATGCCGGACTTGCCGCCCCTGCTGGCAGTCAGGATCTTGCCGTCCTTCTTGCCGTCGGCCGTGCCGCGCGCGACATCCATTTCGTCACGGCCGCCGGAGCCGGTCTTTTTCTTCTTGGAATCGGCTTTGGCAAGTGCCTTGCCCGCCTTCTTGCGTGAGACCGGCTTTTCAGGCTCGTTTGGTTCGGCTTTGCTGGCCGGCTTGTTCTTTGCGGTTGCCTTCTTCGGCTGCTTGGGCTTCGGCCTTTCCGGCTTCGGTTCTTCCGCCGCGACGACGGTCTCGACCGTCTGAACCGTTTCGGCCGGCGCCGGGTCGGCTGGTGCCGGAGCACTCGTCTCGGCAGGATCGGCCCTTTCGACCGTGCTGACTGGCGGCGGCACGGCATTGTCGTCAGTGGGCACCAGCCTGTCGGTCGCGAGAATGTCGGGCGATGGATCCGGGCGCGCCGGCTCGACAGGCTGGGCAGGCGCGGGCTCGGGGCGATCGACAAGAGGAGCAGTTTCCGTGACGGCCTCGCTAACCGGCTCGACCACATCTTTTTCCGATGCTTCCGCCACATCGGTGACCGGCTGGAGCGCCTCCTCTGCCGCGGTTGCCTGCGCCTCGACCGTTTCGACGGGCTTGGCGTCGAGCATGGTCACCATCGTTACGTTGGTCACTTCCGGGTCGTCTCCGACATCGCCGGCCGCCTGCTGCGGATCGGCGCCGAGCAGCATTTCGCCTTGCTGGTCGGCACCTTCGATGCTTGGCCTGTCGTCCGGCAGGGTGAGAAAGGCCAGCGCCACCGCTGCGTGAAATGCGCAAGAGCAGGCGATCGCCACCGTCCAGTTGTGGCGCCGCTGCATCTGTCGTGCCTGCCGCAATGGCTCCGCCGGCACCGCAGTCAATTCGCCGTCGGCATCGGCGATGCAACTGTCTTCCGGTCTGTCGCGCGGCGAAACATGCAGCACCCCGCGAGGGATGGCGAAATCGGGATCGTCCGGTTCCGGCGGCAGGAAACCGGCCAATGGCCACGCCAGGGTGTTTCGCGCGAATGCCGGTTCCAGTCCCAAATTCAGACCCCGAAGGCGATGCCGGTCCTGGTCTGCGTCTTCAGCCCGCGCATGCAGGCATTCGGCTCGGCGCCGGCGCCGGCGCATTCCGTGGCGCTGTTGATCAACACGCGGCTGACCTTGCCGCAATCGGTGCCGGCAAGGTCGAAACGCGTCACCTTGGTCTTGCCTGCAGGCAGCTCCTTGAAATCGAGCACGGTCAGCCGGTCGACGACGCCGGCCTCGTTGAACAACGCGATCTCGAACGCCGCCTTGGAAAGACCGGCGCCGAGATTGTTGGTGACCACGAAGGTCAGGCGGCAGCCCTTGTCGGATGGCTGCGCGCCGTTCAGCTCGAGGATCAGCGCCGGCGCTTGCTGCTGTGTCCATGCCGGAGCCGCCGCAAGCGACATAGCCACCGCCGCGGCCAACAGACGAAGGGATGCTGTGACGCCTTGCCTCATCGTCAGCCTCCAAACCGCATGGTCGCCGCCAGCTTCAGGGTGACGCCGGGCTCGTAGACGACACTCGTGGTCGACGCGTTCAGTGGGTTGGCGTATTTGACGTCGAACAGATTGTCGGCGCGGAAATCGACCTTGAAATTGTCGGTCGCCTGGTAGCTGGCGAAGGCATTGACCAGCGTATAGTCCTTGGCCACCGCGTTGCCCTGCGGCTTGCCGTTGTATTGCACCTCGCCGCCGACAGTCAGCCTGTCCTCGAGGAAGCGAAAGCCGAGTTGCCCGGTGACCTGGGAGGAGGGGACGGTGACAAGGTCCGCCCGCTCGCCTTCATAGGAAATCGTGTGGCCATCGGTGAACGACGCCGAAAGGCCGGCAAAGCCCCACGCTGCGTCATAGACGCCCTCCATCTCGAAGCCGTGGATCTTGGCCTTGGCGAAATTCTGATACTGGAAGCAGATCGGGATGCCCGGACCGAACGGGCAGCCGCTGGTCGGGTCGAACGCCGATAGCGTCACGCCGTCGATGTAATCGTCGACATTGTTGTTGAAATAGGCCGCCTTCAGCCGCAGCGCGTCGTCGGTCTCGATGACGCCGTTGGTGCTGTAGTTGACGCCAAACTCCACGGTCTTGCCGGTTTCGGGCTTGAGATTGGGGTTGGGGAGGAACGGGAAGCTGACGCCTGCCGGATGGTTGCCGCTGATCAGGGTCTCCGACAGCGACGGAGAACGATAGCCTTCCGCGTAGGTACCGTAGAGTTGCAGGCCGGAAAGGCTAGCGCTTTCGAAGGGCGAAATGCCCACTGTGATGCGTGGCGACAGGCGGTCGCCAGAGGTTTCGCCGACATCGCTGTCGAGCTTGTAGCTGTCGTAACGCAGCCCGGCGATGACCTCGAGCCAGTCCCAGGTGAGCTTGTCCTGGACGTATGCGCCGGAGACGTTTCTATCGCCCGAGGGCGTGTAGAAACTGTCGCCGCCCGCCGTGCCGCCTGTCTCGACATCGTCGCCAACCCAGTCGCCGCCATAGGTCAGCTCATGCGCGATCCCAACGGTCTCGAATCTCGACGTGTTCCAGATGTCGATGCCGGAGGTGCCGATGTCGAACATCGATTTCGAACCCGCCGGCAAAACCACGGGCAGACCGGTGATCGGATCAAACCGGTTTTGCGCGACAAGGGTCGTCAGATCGAGCTTGGTCTTGTTGTAAGAGGCGTTGATGTGGAGATCGAGCCAGCTCTTGTCTTCGTCGGTGATGTTGTAGCGGGCCGTGAAGGTATTCGCCTTCAGGTCGGCGTCGTTCACCGGCGCGCTGCCGCTGGTCTCGGTCCATCCGTCGTTCGAGCCGATCCAACCGAGCTTCAGCTCGCTGTTTTCGCTGGGGCGGATGGTCGTCTTGAGGAGGCCGCTCAAGACGTCGAAGCCAGTGCCCGCTACAGTGTCGCCGCCGCCATGCTTGTAGTCGTCATAGTCGCGGTAGACGATGTTGCCGAGCACGTCCCAGTTCTCGTTTATCCGGTAGGCGCCGGTGGCGCTGGTGGTCCAGCCTTCACCGTTGGTTTCGTAACGCCCGGTCGCGGATGCCGCCCAGGTCTCGTCGGGCTTGAGGAAATCCTGAGCATCCTTGGTATCGAAAAAGACGACGCCGCCGATCGCCCCGGAGCCGTAGGTATTGGCGACCGGACCGCGGATCACGTCGACGGATTTGATCAATTCGGGATCGATGTAGAAGGTCGATTGCGTGCCGTGATCCGAGCGCTGGAAATTCTGGCGGGCACCGTCGACGATGACGGAGACGCGGCCGAAGTCCTGCAGGCCGCGGATGTTGATGCTGGAGCTGACACGCCTTGCGTCGGCCTGGACGGCGACACCCGGCACACCGAACAGCATGTCGTTGGGCGTCGTCGCCATGCGGCGCTCTAGCTGTTCCTCGTCGACATGGCTGGCTGAAGCAAGCGACTCGATCGCCGTCTCGCCGGTGCGGCTGAGGATCAGGATCTTGTCGAGCAGCGTGGCACCCGCCGGGGCGGGCTTTGCCTGTTCTGGCGGTTGAGACGGGTCAGTCTGCTGCTGGTCGGCTGCCGGTTGGGCAGCCTGCTGGGCGCCGGCCGGTGCGGCGAGCAGCGGGATCGCCGCGGCGCCGGCCAGCAACGCGGCCATTTTGCTTGTCATAAAACAGTGTGCCAGGCCGCTGCCCGCCGGCCGTCCCCAATTCGCCAACCCCATGCTGCAACTCCAAGAATCCATGTTCGATGCTGGCTGGCTTGGGGCTCGCTGGGCATTTTTCATCGCGTCCGGCGTCTTAAATGTTGACTCATTTACTCCGGTATTGCACTGCTAGATAACATGACCATTCGAGTCAAGAATTGAATCGGCATTTCACGCAGGCGCCGAGCCAGATGCCCGGCACAGAACAGGGAGCGAACCCATGAACACGCACAATCCCAGCGACTTTCGCTATCGCGTCCGCCGTTCCGACGAAAATTCCGTCCGTTTCGAACGGGTCCAATCGGCCGTGAGAACGCTGTCCAGCAACACGCTGTTCCAGGGCGAGCACGAGATCGGCATCGAACATCACGGTGCGCTGTATCGGCTGAAGATCACCCGGCAGGGCAAGCTCATCCTCAACAAGTAGGTGGTGGAAATGGACCAGCGCGTAAAACCCGCCCCGCACGAGATCCGACGGGCACGGGTAGACAATCCGAAAATGCGCGAGCGCGACCTCGCCGCCCAACTCGGTATTTCGGAGGCCGAACTGGTCGCCGCGCATTGCGGCGACGGGGTCGTGCGGGTCGAGCCGCGTGTCAACGACCTTTTGACTGGTCTCGAAGCTGTCGGTGAGGTGATGGCGCTGACCCGCAACGAAAGCGCGGTGCACGAGAAGATCGGCGTCTACGACAAGGTCGTCACCGGCAATCACAATGCCATGGTGCTCGGCGAAAACATCGACCTGCGCATCTTCCCGAAAGTCTGGGCGCACGGCTTTGCGGTGGAAAAGCGCGACGGCGCCGACATCCGTCGCAGCCTGCAGTTCTTCGACGCCGCAGGCGAGGCGATGCACAAGGTGCATCTCAGACCCGCATCCAACCTCTATGCCTATCAGAAGCTGGTGGCCGGGCTGGAATCACCGAACCAGGAACCGACGGTGGCGATTTCAGCGGGCGCGGCTGACGACGAGATCGAGACTGCGGACAATTCGGCCAGCGTCGAGGATCTGCGCGACCGCTGGAGCCAACTAACCGACGTGCATCAGTTCTTCGGCATGCTGAAGACACTGAAGCTCAGCCGCCGGCAGGCGGTGCGCTTGGTCGGCCAGGATTATGCCTGGCTGGTCGATAACGATGCGGTGAGCGCCATGTTCAACCACGCCGCCGCTGGCGCCATGCCGATCATGTGCTTTGTCGGCAATCGCGGCTGCATCCAGATCCATTCCGGCCCCGTCGCCTCGATCAAGCCGATGGGACCATGGCTCAATGTGCTCGACCAGACCTTCCATCTGCACCTGCGGACCGATCACATCGATGAGGTCTGGGCCGTGCGCAAGCCGACCAAGGACGGCCATATCACATCGCTCGAAGTCTATGGCGCCGACGGCAAGATGATCATCCAGTTCTTCGGCAAGCGGCATGAGGGCGAAAGCGAGCGCGAAGACTGGCGCTTTCTGGCCGAGAACCTGCCGCGCATCCCAAGCCCGACCGCAGCCTGAGGAAAACGACGATGGTTCTTTTCTCCAGGCTGCCATCGGTCTCCAGGTCGGCGCCTGGTCCTGCGGCCGCTGTTTTCCTGGCGTTCGCCGCGCTGATGCCGGCTCAGGCCGCCGAGGGCATCGCGACTTTCGCCGACCGCTCGAGGATCGTGGCCATCGGCGGCTCGATCACCGAGATCGTCTACGCGCTCGGCGAACAGGATCGCCTTGTCGCGCGCGATTCGACCAGCCGCTATCCGCAAGCGGCGGCGGAACTGCCCGATGTCGGCTACATGCGCCAGCTGTCGCCGGAGGGTGTGCTGTCGGTCAATCCGTCGGGCATATTGGCCCTGCACGGCAGCGGACCGAAGGAAGCCGTCGACGTCTTGAAGAAATCAAGAATCCCGTTCATCGAGGTGCCCGAGCGCTATGATAATCAAGGCATTCTCGAAAAGATCCACATCGTTGGCAAGGCGCTCGGCGTCGAGGCCAAGGCCGATGCGCTGGCAGCCGAGATTGACGCCAAGCTGAAGGCAGCCGAAAAGCAGACCGCCTCGATCAAGGAGCGCAAGCGCATCCTGTTCGTGCTGTCGATGCAGGGCGGCAAGCTGCTTGCCGCCGGCAGCGACACCGCCGCCGACGGCATCATCAAGCTTGCGGGCGGTGTCAACGCCATCGACGGCTTTGCCGGCTACAAGCAATTGTCGGACGAGGCAGTCATCACCGCCAGGCCCGACGTGATCCTGATGATGAACAATGCCGGGCCGACCACGGCGGATGACGAATTGTTTTCGAATCCTGTCGCGGCTTCGACGCCGGCGGGTGCCGCCCGCAAGCTGATCCGCATGGACGGCGGCTATCTGCTCGGCTTCGGCCCGCGCACGGCCGACGCCATCCACGACCTCGCCGTCTCGCTCTATGGCGGCCAGGTCACGGATTGAGCGCGATGGCCGATCATTCGATCGCTGATGCGGCGGGCATCATGGCGACGGCGGCCGAGGGTGACCGTTCGCGGCGCGCCCGCCTCGTCATTGTGCTGCTCTGCGTCGGGCTGGCTATCGCCGTGCTGTTGTCGCTGACCTCCGGCGCATCCGATGCCTCGGCCCTCGGCGTCATGCACGACTGGCTGTTCGGCGCGTTGCCCGGCGACGCGGCATTGAGCGCCCGCGACCATCTGATCATCCATGACATCCGTCTGCCGCGCGTCATTCTGGGCGTACTGGTCGGCGCATCGCTTGCCGTGTCCGGTGCCGTCATGCAGGGGTTGTTCCGCAATCCGCTGGCCGACCCCGGCCTGATCGGCGTTTCGGCCGGATCGAGCCTCGGTGCGGTCGCCGTCATCGTGCTTGGCTCGACCACGCTGGCGCCGCTGACTTCGGCGCTCGGCACGCTGGCTCTGCCGCTGGCTGCGTTCTGCGGCGGGCTGGCGACGACATTGCTGCTCTATCAGGTCGCGACACGGCAAGGCCGGACCTCGGTCGCCACCATGCTGCTCGCCGGCATCGCGCTGGCGGCGCTTGCCATGGCGCTGACCGGCATCCTGATCTTCATGGCCGACGACCGGCAATTGCGCGACCTGACCTTTTGGCAGCTCGGCTCGCTGGGCGGCGCAACCTGGCAAAAAATCGGCTCCGTCGGGCCGATCATCGTGCTGGCGCTGGCGGCAATGCCGTTCCTGGCGCGCGGCCTCAACGCGCTGGCGCTTGGCGAGGCGACGGCCGGCCATCTCGGCATTCCGGTGCAGCGGCTGAAATACACCGCGATCGTCGGCGTCTCGGCAGCGGTCGGCGCGTCGGTCGCCGTCAGCGGCGGCATCGGTTTTGTCGGCATCGTCGTGCCGCATTTGCTGCGCCTGCTGATCGGCCCCAACAACCGTTACCTGCTGCCGGCATCGGCGCTGCTCGGCGCCGCGCTGCTGCTGTTGGCCGACGCCGTTGCCCGCACCATCGTTGCCCCGGCCGAATTGCCGATTGGGATCGTCACCGCGGTCGCCGGTGCCCCGTTCTTCCTGTGGATCCTGCTGCGTAAGCGCGGCGTCATCGACCTGTGAGAGACCGTTTGGAAACTCTACTCTGGCGGCCATCTGATGGCGTTTTCTGCGCTTCCGGTGCTCACGGACCCAAATGTCCGCTCCGCTCCGGTTCTCGAAACCACCACCATATGACTCGCCAGAGCGAATTTCGAAACAGTCTCTAAGAGGGTTTTATGATCGAAGCGCGCGATGTCTCGGTGGCGATCGGCAGCAAGCGCATTGTCGCCAATGTCGATTTCGAGGCGCGGCCCGGCGAAATCGCGGCCATTGTTGGCCCCAACGGTTCGGGCAAGACGACCTTCCTCAGAGCACTGTCCGGCGATCTTGGCTATTCGGGAGAGGTCACCATCAACGGCCGCAATCTATCGGCGATGAAGCCGGTCGAGGCGGCGACGGTGCGCGCGGTGCTGCCGCAGGCGACGACGCTGTCCTTCCCGTTCACTGTGCGTGAGATCGTCAGGCTGGGCCTGGTCGGCGGGCGCTCCGGCGCGCTGCCCGGCGAGGACCAGCGCCTGCCCGAACGCGCGCTGGCGCGCGTCGACCTCGACGGTTTTGCCGGCCGCTTCTACCAGGAATTGTCCGGCGGCGAGCAGCAGCGCGTGCAGCTTGCCCGCGTACTCTGCCAGGTCTGGGCGCCGGTGCTCGACGGCAAGCCGCGCTATTTGTTCCTCGATGAGCCGGTGTCCAGCCTCGACATCAAACACCAGCTGATCATCATGGACATCGCGCGTGATTTCGCCAGACGGGGCGGCGGCGTGGTCGCCATCCTGCACGACCTCAATTTGACGGCGATGTATGCCGACCGGATTTTCGTCATGCATCGCGGCAGGCTCGCCGCTACAGGTTCGCCGCAACAGGTACTCAGCGACGAGCTGATCGAAAAGGTCTTCGATTGCCGGCTGAAGGTCGGTGTGTTGCCGGCAGGAAACATGCCGTTCGTTTTGCCGCAATCGGCAGCTTAGGCAATCAGAAAAATCAGGCGGCCGGCGCCCGTTGCACCAGCATGTCGATGCCGAGCAGGTGTCGCACATTCGGGCGCGCCGCCACCAGATCGGCGATCGTGTAGCGCGACAGCACGGCGAAGAAGGCGTTGAGCGCTTCGCGCAATGCCGAATTCAAGGCGCAGCTGTCGACCAGCGGGCATTCGGCGGCGTCGTTCTCGAAGCACTCGGCCATGGCAAAGCTTTCCTCCGTCACCCGCACGACATCAAACAGGCTGATCGTTTCGGCCGCGCGACCGAGCCTGACGCCGCCATTCCTGCCGCGCACCGTTTCGATCAAGCCGTTTTCGACCAGTGGCTGCAGGATCTTGAACAGGAAAAGTTCCGATACCGAATAGGCGGCGGCGATCTCGGGGATGCGGCTCAGCCGTTCGGTATTGGCGGCGCAATACATCAGAATGCGCATGGCGTAGTTGGTCTGACGGGTAAGCCGCATTGTGTCCTCACATAGCAGTGGTTGGCGTCAATATGGCCTATAGTTTGGAACAATTCCAGACTGGCGCTGCATAATAGATGAATTCAGGCGTCAAGTTTGCATGCGCGATTGCGCGCACCGGGATCAGCGGCGCGCTTTCTGTGGGAAGCGACATTAGATAAGTTCGCATGATCGATCAGGAGCGGCCCACCATGTCACGACCAGCCCCGGTTCTTGCATCCGTCGCGTTCGCCCGGTTCGACACCGACGCCGATGCCAAGCTTTCGGCGCTCAGGCGCACCAAGTTCGCTGCCACCGCAGCACTTGCGTTTTGCGTGCTGATCTTTGCGGCGGCGAAATCGTTCGAGAGCCGGCATGCGTGGTTGGGCTTTGTTGCCGCTTTCGCCGAGGCGGCGACGATCGGCGGGCTGGCCGACTGGTATGCGGTGGTAGCGCTGTTTCGGCGGCCACTCGGCCTGCCGATCCCGCATACGGCTATCATCCCGGAGAACCAGAACCGAATCGCCGACAATCTCGGCCGCTTCATCGAGGTCAATTTCCTGGCGCCGGAGCCGGTGCGCGAAAAGCTCGCCGAAGTCGATTTTTCCGCGCTGGTCGCGGACTGGCTGGCCGATCCGAACCGCGCCGCCGACCTGTCGCGTTTTGTCGGCCGGCTGGTGCCGCAGACGCTGGCGGCGGTCGAGCAATCCGGACTGCGCGGCTTCGTCACCAGCCGTATGCTGGAGCAGATCGAAAAGGTGCCGCTGGCGCCGCTCGCCGCCGAGTTGCTGTCGGCGCTGACTGACGATCGCCGCCACCAGAAACTATTCGACGAGTTCACCAAGGTGGTCGGCCGCTTCTTGAGCGACGAGCAGGCGCTGGCGACGATGCGCGAGAAGATCCGCGAGGAACTGCCGTCGCTGTTCAACCTGTTTCGCGCCGACGCCTATCTGCTGAAGAAGATCGTTGCGTCGGCCGGCTCGCTGCTCGATGAAGTGCGCGCCGATCCGCACCATCCAATGCGCGCCGAATTCGACCTTTTCGTCGCGACTTTCGTCGAGCGGCTGAGGACATCCAAACAATATGCCAGGCGCGCCGAAAAGCTGAAGCGAGATTTCCTCGCCCGGCCGGAACTCAGCGCTCTGGCCGGCGACATGTGGGAGAGCCTGCGGCTGTTCATCGAGCAGGACGCCAAGGCGCCGAATTCGATGATCCGCGACCATCTCGCCACCATGTTCGTCGAGGTCGGCCGCCATCTTGCCGACGACGCGCAGATCAGGGCCGACATGAACCAGGGGTTCATCGTGGCGCTGGCATCCTTCGTCGAAAGCCAGAAGAGCGGCGTGTCCAAATTCATCGCCGACCAGGTCAAGCGCTGGGACCTCGCGCAACTGACAAGGCTGATCGAGATGAACATCGGCAAGGACCTGCAATATATCCGCTTCAACGGCATGATCATCGGTGGCCTTGCCGGGCTCGTGCTCTACACCGCCGAACGGCTGTTTCTCGTCGGCTGACCTCGTCCGAATGGACCGCTGAGCTTCGCTGCACTATCTTCCGTGCAGTGGCGGCGTTCACGGCAACAGGGGGAGAGCACCAGCATGGCAAAACGACCGGATTCCGAGTCCTTTATCGACATGTTCGGCAAGTTCGGCCGCGACCTGAAGCTGCCGAATGTCGATGTCGAGGCGATCCTCGCCCACCACGCCAAGAACCTGGAAGCGCTGGAGAAGTCGGCCAGGGCGAGTGCCGCCGGAGCGTCGGCGCTGTTGTCCAGGCAACGCGAGATGCTACAGGACACGCTGCGCGAAATCACCGACATGGCACAAAACTACAGGGCGCCCGGCAATCCCCAGGAAATGATGCAGAAGCAGGCGGCGTTCGCCAGGAGATCCTTCGAGACCGCGCTGAAGAATGCCGGCGAGATGGCCGAACTGGCGAGGGCGTCCGGCACCGAATCCATCGAAATCCTGCGCAGCCGCATCAAGGAGGCGATGGAGGAGATCCGCGCCGGCCACGACAAGAAATAAGCTGTTCCCCAGCAGCACGCTTGCCGGCGGCGAAGACTGGCGGTTCGCGGCCGAAGATTATGGGCTGGAATCGCACTGGCGAATTGACAGGGGCGGCCCGTCGTGGTCCGGAACAGGCAAGCGATCGGGAAAGCAGGAATGACGCAGATACGGCCCACGACGCCGCCGACCTTCGAGCAACTCAGGGCGATGGCCGGGCAGGAATTAGGCGTCTCGGACTGGACGCTGGTCGATCAGCACCGCATCGACCAGTTTGCCGAATGCACGGGCGATCATCAATGGATCCATGTCGATCCCGAGCGGGCGAAGCGGCAAAGCCCGTTTCGCACCACGATCGCGCATGGCTATCTGACCCTGTCGATCATCGGCGCGCTGGCGCTTGAGATGGGCATCGTACCCGAAAACACGCAGGCCGCTTTCAACTACGGTTTCGACAAAGTGCGTTTCGTGGCGCCAGTCAGGGTCGGCTCGCGAATCAGGCTGCGCACCACGCTGTTGTCGATGGAAGACAAAGGCCCGGGGCAATATCTGATGAAGGCTTCCAATACGGTCGAGATCGAAGGCGAGCAGAGGCCGGCGCTGACCGCCGAGACGCTCGTCATGCTTTACGCACGCCGCAAGCGGGCCGGCACCTGAGAGACCGTTTGGAAACTCTACTCTGGCGGCCATCTGATCGCCTTTTCTGCGCTTCCGGCCTTCGCCGGCCGAAGCACTGATCAGCGGTCGTGGCAGTTAAGGCTACGGCCGGCGTAGGCCGGTGCTCACGGACCTAAATGTCCGCTGCGCTCCGGTTCTCGAAACCACCACCATATGACTCGCCAGAGCGAATTTCGAAACAGTCTCCGAGGACACGGGCTCAGACAGGCGTGCGGCGGTGCAAATCAGCGCGACATCGCCTGTTCAAGCGCCCTGAAAATCCGGTCGTCTCCCGATTGGGCGACGTTGAAGCGCATGAAACGGCTGGCCGACCGAGACAGGCTGAACGCATTGCCGGGCGCAAGCACGACGTTGGCCGACAAAGCGTGACGGGCGACATCCGCGGCATCTATCCCCTCCGGCAGCTTGCACCACAGAAACATGCCGGCCGGCTGATCTATCCATGGCATGACGCCAATGGCCTTCAGGCGGGTGCTGGTTTCTTCCACGGCGCGCGAGAGCCGCGCGCGCAGCAGATCGACGTGCTTGCGATAGAGGCCGTCCTTCAACAGCGTCAGCACCAGTTCGGATGCAAGCCGCCCGCTGCCAAAGGATGTGGCGATCTTGAGATCGGTCAAACCTTCCATCCAGTCGCGAGGAGCCGCAATGAAGCCGCACCGCACCGATGCCGAAAGCGTCTTGGAGAAGCTTCCGATATGGATGACCCGGCTGAGACCGTCGAAGGCCGCCAGCCGGGGCGCGGGCGTATGTTCGAAATCGGCGAAGATATCGTCCTCGATAATCGTCAGCCCCGACTGGTCGGCGAGCTTCAGCAGCCGATGGGCGGCGACGGGCGACAATATCGCGCCGGTCGGATTGTGGAGCGCGGAATTGGTGATGTAGAGGCGCGGCCGGTGCTCGTTCAGCGCTTGCGCGAACAGCTCGATGTTCGGCCCCGAGCGTGTGTAGGGAACGCTGATCACCTTGGCCCGATGGGCGCGCAACAGGGCATGGAAGTTGAAATAGCAGGGATCGTCGACCAACACGGTGTCACCCGGTTCGAGCAGAAACCTACACAGCAGGTCGATCGCCTGGGTGCCCGATTCCGTCAGCATGATCTGGTCCGGGGAGGCTTCGATACCGTGCTCGGCCATGCGCCGCGCCAGCAGATGGCGCAGCGCCGGCAAGCCGAGCGGCGTGCCGTAATCGGTCAGCGCGGCATCGTCGGCGCGGGCCATGGTCCGCAGTGCGCGGCGCAATCCGGCCTCGGGCATCCATGCGGCCGGCAACCAGCCGCAACCGGGTTTGAGCACATTGTCGCCAGCTTCCAGCGATTGGCGCGAGACCCACAGCGGGTCGACAGCACGGTCAAGCCTGGGGCCGATCTCGGCCAGTGACAGCGGAGCCAGCGATCCGGCGGCATAGAAACCCGAGCCTGGCCGCGAGCGGATCATGCCTTCCGCCGCAAGACGCTCATAGGCTTCGACCACGGTGGATTTGGAAACCTGCATGGCCTTGGCGAAAGCCCGGATCGAAGGCAGCCGCATTCCCGGTGTCAGGCTGCGCGCGGCGATCCTGTGCCTGATCGTCGCCATGACGATTTCGACAAGCGTCCGGCTGCCCTCATCTGTTGTCGTCTGCTCGTCCATCCGTACTGCTCAGCCTACCATGACGGTTTTGTCGAACTGTACCTCATTGTCTCTGGCGGAGCCATACGCCCGGCCCGATAGAGGGCGAAACGAGCGGGGCATCGATGGACAAGGCGGTGAGTGGTGGGGCGGCGAGTAGCTGGGCGGCGAGCGGCTGGGTCAACGGGTTCATAGGCGTGCTGATCTTCAGCGGTTCGCTTCCGGCGACGCGCGTGGCGGTGATGGATTTCGATCCGGTGTTCGTGACGGTCGCCCGTGCGGCTTCGGCGGGCATTCTCGGCCTCGCGCTGCTGCTCGTTTTTCGCCAGAAGCGACCGGAGCGGCAAGATCTGTTCTCGCTGGCGATCGTCGCGCTTGGCGTCGTGGTCGGCTTTCCCCTGCTGACAGCGCTGGCGCTCAAGCACATCAATTCGGCTCACTCGATCATTTTCGTCGGCCTGTTGCCGTTGGCGACCGCGATCTTCGGCGTGGTTCGAGGCGGTGATCGCCCGAAACCGGCGTTCTGGCTGTTCTCGTGTCTCGGCAGCGCCCTTGTTGCCGGTTTTGCAGTGACGCAAGGCCTCTCGGTCTCGCCGCTCGGCGACATCTTGATGCTGGCCGCCATCATCGTGTGCGGATTGGGCTATGCCGAAGGAGCGGCGCTGTCGCGCAAGCTCGGCGGCTGGCAGGTGATCTCGTGGGCGCTGGTGCTGTCGCTGCCGGTCATGCTGGCGCTGACGTTCATCACCATGCCGCCGTCGCTCGAAAGTGCCGGCAGGGGCGCGTGGATAGGTTTGGCGTATGTGTCGCTGTTCAGCATGCTGATCGGTTTCGTGTTCTGGTATCGCGGCCTGGCGCAAGGCGGCATCGCCGCGGTCGGGCAGCTGCAACTGCTGCAGCCTTTCTTCGGCCTTGGGCTGGCGGCAGCGCTGCTGCATGAGCAGGTCAGTCCCGCCATGATCGCCGTCACCGCCGCCGTCGTGCTTTGCGTCGTCGGCGCCAAGAGATATGCGAGATAGGTGCGCCGGCGCACTCTTGAACTCGATACAATCGCGTCCAGTTGATACCAGGAGCTGCCGACCTGGCGGAACGATGTCTCCGAGGCGCCGAATCGGCCAGCGTGATGCATCGGCGTGGAGGAAAAAGGGACGATTTGGTGCCTGGGGTGCAGAAGATACGCTTGTCCTCGGGCGGCGAGGTGGCCGTCCGGACGGCCGGTGATGCTTCCAAAACCGCGCTCGTCCTGCTGCACGGCTTTCCTAGCTCGTCGCGGACGTTTCGCGACGTGATCGCGCCGCTTTGCGGCAGCGTCTATGTCGTGGCGCCTGACCTGCCGGGCTTCGGCGCGTCCGATCTGCCGCCCGAGCCGTCGTTCGACATGCTGGCCAGCGCGATTGAAGAGCTGCTCTCGCGTCTCAACGTTGGCCGCAGGTTCCTCTATTTGCATGATTTCGGAGCCCCGGTCGCGCTTCATCTCGCCATACGCGTTCCGGAACTCGTCGAAGGCCTTATCATCCAGAATGCCAATGCCCACCGCTCTGGCTTTGGTCCGCAATGGGCAGACACATTGGACTTCTGGGCTGAGCCGAATGCGGCGAATGAGCAGGCCGCCACCGCCCATCTGACCCTCGAGGAACCCGCGACCAGTATGTCGCCGGCTTGCCAGCCGAGATCGCGGCGCAGATCGATCCAGGTAATTGGATTGAAGACTGGCGGGTCATGTGCCTGCCGGGACGACTTGATCTGCAGAAGGCGCTCATTGCCGACTACGGCCGATATGTCGACCGGTTCGGGGAGGTGGCTGGTTATCTGGCGAAACATCAGCCCCGAGCGATGCTTCTTTGGGGTCGCCACGATGCCTTCTTCGACATTGCAGAGGTTCAATCGTGGCTTATGGATCTTCCCCGGATGGAGGCCCACGTCTTCGACGCAGGCCATTTCCTTCTGGAGACGCATGCGCTCAGGGCTGCTGAACTGATGCTGGAGTTCGTCGCTGGCGGCTCAGCTAAGCGCGCTGGCCGCGGCGACCAGAAATAATCGCAATGATCAAAGCCGCCACCACCAGGGCCGTCGCGACCTGGAAAGTGACCTGCATGCCGCGTGCGGCTGCCGCAGATGCCAATACCTGCCGACCGGTGCCTTCGCCTCCGCCAGCCGATGCGAAGGCAAACACCGCGCCCATCACCGACGCACCGGTGATCAGGCCGAGATTGCGCGACAGATTGAGCAGGCCGGAGACGACGCCGCGCTGGTCGGACGCGACGCCGGTCATCACGGCTGAATTGTTGGCGGTCTGAAACAGGCTGTAGCCGGTGCAGACGATGATGATTGGCGCGACATAGCCGGCAATACCGAATTCCGCCTGCGACAGAATGAAGATACCAATGGCGAGATCGAGCAGGCCGACGATCATCATCCGGTGCGCCCCGAAACGATCGACCAGGCGCCCGGCCGGCAGCGCCGCCAAGGCCGTAACCAGAGGGCCGGCCGACAGAACCAGCCCGACCATGGCTGCGTCCAGCCCAAGCGCGCGCGACAGATAGAATGGCGCGACCACCAGCGTCGCCATCATCACGGTGGCGACGACCAGGCTCATGGCGAGGCTTGCGTTCAACGCCTGGTCGCGGAACCTGGCAGGCTGGATCAAAGGGTTCTCGACCCTTGTCTGCGCAATGACGAACAGCAGGCCACCCACGGCGGCGGCAACCAGCAAGCCGACATTGAGAGAACCAAAACTGCCGCGCCCAAGGGTCATGGCGAGCGCATAGGCGGCTAGCGTCAGCGCGAGCAAGGCCGTGCCGATGCCGTCGAAATCGCGCCGATCTCGTTCCGCTGACTTTTTTCCAGCCGGCAGGACGCGATAGGCGAGCGCGAAGGCCAGCGCCCCCAACGGCAGATTGATGAGGAAGATCGCTCGCCAGCCGAGGCCGGCGATCAGCAGTCCGCCAAGCGAGGGGCCAAGCGTGGTGCCGATCGCGGACATGGCGCCGAGCAGGCCCATGGCGCTGCCGGTTTTTTCCCGGGGGACCGTGTCGGCGATCAAGGCCAGCGTCAGAGCCATCATGACGGCCGCGCCGAGCCCCTGTGCCGCCCTTGCGGCAATCAGCAGCCAGAGCGTCGGCGCGAGCCCGCAAAGCACCGATGCGAAGGTGAACAGGCCAATGCCGCGGAGCAATAGCGGGCGGCGGCCGAATATATCGGCGAGTCGCCCGGCGCTGACGATCAAGGTGGTGATGGCGAGCAGATAGGCAAGAACGACCCATTGCACGAGCTGGAACGATGCGCCGAATGCCTGCATCAGCGATGGCAGCCCGACGCTGGCGATGCTGGTGGCGAGCGACGACAGCAGCGTTGAAAGCGACAGGCTGGCCAACGCCCATCGGGCCGAGCGGACGCTCACCGGGGCCGTTTCATTCCCGATCTTTTCAGCCCCGGCCTTTTCAGCCCAGCTCTTTTCAGCGGTCGATGCCACGGTGAACTCCTCTGCCGGCAAGCCCCCAAAACCGGAGCTGTCGGAAGCTATTCCCCTGCTTGATGTGGCGAAAGGCGCAGCATTTGCATCTTATTCGTGCATGAAACGCTACATCACGGCTGAGCTGTGTTATGGTCCTTCCATGTCGTCACCCGATCTCAATCTGCTTGTCGCCCTCGATGTGCTGCTGAGCGAGGGCAGCGTCGCCCGCGCTGCCGCGCGGCTGCACCTCAGTCCGTCGGCGATGAGCCGGACGCTGGCGCGGCTGCGCCAAGCGACAGGCGATCCATTGCTGGTCCGGGCCGGCCGTGGCCTGGTTGCGACACCGCGCGCGCAGGAATTGCAGCAGCAGGCAGGCCGAGTCGTCCAGGAAGCCGAAGCGCTCCTGCTTCCCGCCAGGCTCCTCGACCTCTCAGGTCTCGACAGGGTTTTTACGCTGCGCGCCAATGAAAGCTTCGTCGAGGAATTCGCGCCGCGTCTCGTCGCCCGTATCGAAGCGAATGCGCCTGGCGTGCGGCTGCGTTTTGCGCCGAAATCCGACAGGAACGACATGTCGCTGCGCGACGCAGGGATTGATCTCGAAATCGGGGTTGCCGGTGAAACGAGCCCTGAAATGCGTATTCAGGCGCTGTTTCGCGACCGCTTCATCGGTGCGGTGCGAACGGGCCATGAGCTGAGCGAGGGTCCGGTGACGCCGGAACGCTATGCGGCCGGCCGCCACATCAGCGTTTCGCGGCGTGGTCGCGAAAAAGGCCCGATCGACGAGGCCTTGAAACTGCTGGGCCTCCAGCGGACGGTTGTGTGCATGGTTTCCAGCTTCTCGGCCACGCTCGCCATGGCGCGCGCCTCCGATTTGATCGCCAGCGTCCCCGAGCGGCACACGCTAGGCGCGCGCACGGGCATGTTCAGCTTTCCGTTGCCGGTCGATGTTGCCGAGGTCACGATCTCGATGCTCTGGCATCCGCGGCTCGATGCCGATCCGGCACAACGCTGGTTACGCGCCTGCGTGCGGGAGGTCTGCGCCTTTCTCCGCTAATCCAGACTCGGGTCGCTGATCTAGAATCGGGTCACCACGCCGATGCCGATGCCTTCGAAGCCGCCCATCGCCATCAATGCGGCCGGCGCCTCCTCGAGGCTGATCTTCTTGCCGACCAGCAGTTCGGGCTTAAGCTTGCCGGTGCGGATCATCTCCATCATCGCCTGGTAGCGAAACGCCTGCATGCCGTGGCTGCCGCGGATCTCGAGCTCGAAGGCGATCACCTTGTCCATCGGTATCTGCGGCCTGGCATGCTCGCCGAGCATCAGGCCGACCTGCACATGGCGGCCGCGCCGGCGCAGGTTCGCGATCGAGTTGAACGACGTCGTCGGATGGCCGAGCGCGTCCATCGACATATGCGCGCCGCCATTGGTGATCTGCTTGACCGCCTTGACCACGTTCGGCGTCTTTGCCGCGTTGATCGTCGCCACCGCGCCGATCGTTTTGGCGAAGTCCAGCTTCTCGTCGGTCAGGTCGATGGCAACGACATTGGCGCCCATGGCGCTGGCGATCATGATCGCCGACAGGCCGACGCCGCCGCAGCCATGCACGGCCACCCATTCGCCGGGCGTCACTCGGCCCTGGTCGACGATGGCGCGGAACGAGGTGACGAAGCGGCAGCCGAGGCTGGCGGCGGTGGCGAATTCCATCTCGTCGGGCAAGCGCACGAGATTGGTGTCGGCATGGTCGATGGCGACATATTCGGCGAACGATCCCCAGGCAGTGAAGCCGGGCTGGAACTGGTGTTCGCAAACCTGGTGATTGCCCGAGGTGCATTCAAAACAGCGGCCGCAGCCGACGGCGAACGGCACGGTGACGCGCTCGCCGGTCTTCCAGCGGGTCACCTGGCTGCCTGTGGAGACCACGACGCCGGCCAGTTCGTGGCCCGGCACATGCGGCAGGCGGATGCCGTCGTCGTGGCCCATCCAGCCATGCCAGTCGCTGCGGCAGAGGCCAGTCGCCTCGACCTTGATGACGACGCCTTCCGGCGAAGGCGTCGGATCCGGCACCGTCTGGATCGTCGGCGCCTCGCCGAATTTTTCGAAGACGACGGCTTTCATCGGCAGTTCCTCATCACGTCATGCAATTTGCGGTTTACTCGGCATCGATCTGGTTTTCCGGCGCGGCCTTCTGGAACGCCGGCAGCGCCATGCAGGCGGCATTGATGCGCGAGATCGTCGGGTAGGGCGTCATGTCAACGCCGAAACGGGCATTGCTGGTGATCTGTGCGACGAGGCAGATGTCGGCCAGTCCCGGCTTATCGCCATGGCTGAATGTCTTTGTCTCGGCGGACGAAGCCAGAATCTTTTCAAGCGGCTGGAAACCTTCGTTCACCCAATGCCGGAACCAGTTGGCGACATCCTGGTCGCCGGCGCCGAACAGCGTCCGCAATGAGGTCAGCACGCGCAGATTGTTCACCGGATGGATGTCGCACGCGATCATCTGGGCCAGCATCCTGACGCGAGCCCGGCCCGGTGCATCCTTGGGCAGCAACGGCGGCTCTGGCGTGGTCTCGTCGAGAAATTCGATGATCGCCAGCGACTGCGTCAGGAGCGTGCCGTCGCCCAGGACCAGCGCCGGCACCAGCCCTTGCGGATTGACCGCGAGGTAGGCGGGCTCCCGATGCTCGCCGTGCCGCAAATGATGCGGCACGTAGTTGTAGGTCAGGCCCTTCATCTCCAGTGCGATCCGCACCCGGTAAGACGTCGAGGACCGGTAGTAGTTGTGAAGGACGATGTCGCTCATCAGATCATGGGTCCGGTTGGCCGATGGTCAATTCGATTTCGCCGATGCCGTCGACGCCGCCGGTGATCTTTTCGCCCGGCCCAACGGCGCCGACGCCAGCCGGCGTTCCGGTGAAGATCAGGTCGCCGGGTTTAAGCTCTACCGCCTCGCTGCAAATCGAGACGATGTCGGGAACCGGCCAGATCAGTTCGGCAAGGTCGCCGTCCTGCCTGATCTCGCCGTCGACGGCGAGCCAGATGCGGCCCTTTTCGGGATGACCGGATTTTTGCGCCGGGACCAGCGGGCCACAAGGGGCGGAACGGTCGAAGGCTTTCGACCAGTCCCACGGCCGTGCCGCCTTCTTCGCTTCGTCCTGAAGGTCGCGGCGGGTCAGGTCGACGCCGACGCCGTAACCCCAGACATGGTCCAGCGCGCGCTCGCGGGGGATGCGGAAGCCGGCTCTGCCGATCGCGACGACCAATTCGATCTCGTGATGCAGGTTTTGGGTCAGTGGCGGGTAGGGGATCGTCGTGCCAGATCCGATTGCTGCATCGACCACCGCATCACCCGGCTTGGTGAAGAAGAAGGGCGGGTCGCGCTCGTCATTGCCGAACTCGCGGGCATGGGCGGCGTAGTTGCGGCCGACGCAGAAGATCCGGCGCACCGCAAAACGCTCCAGTGAGCCGGCGACGGCCACCGACGGGGTTGCGGGCAGGGGAAGGACGAAGCCTGTCATGCAGTGTCTCTGTTTCAATGCATCTGTCCTGGCACATTCGGCCGATTTGGATCACCGGGCAAGGCATTGCATCTCAGATGAGCCACGCCCGCCGCGCGGCGCCGCGGAAATCGCTATAATTGTGCTTTAGCCGGCCAAGATGGCGATACACTATTTGGCAATAAGCTGGCCCTGCTCGCAGCGCCTGCCACCAACGCCTGAGACCACCGACCGTCGGTTTTGGGAAGGGGCCTTGACGGCCCTTTCTGTCCGTCCCCGTACTTCGGGCGTGTCGTTATCTCGCACTTGCACAAAGTTCTGGTGCGCTGCAATATAGCTGGAGGGAATGCGGCCTCCAGCCCGCCTTTCGCAGGTTCAATGAAGGGACCGGCATGACGGATATCTCCGCGACGCGTCTTGTCGTGTCCAGGCCTATTGCCGACAGCTCGGCAAGAACCAGGCTTGCCTATCTCGACGGCTGGCGCGGCCTGTCGATCGCGCTGGTGCTGATCGGCCATTTCTTCCCCGGTCCCGGCATCAATCTCGGCGTCTTGGGCGTCGAATTCTTCTTCGTGCTCAGCGGCCGGCTGATGGCCGAGATCCTGTTTGTCGAACACTATCCGCTGAAGAAATTCTTCAAGCGCCGGTTCTCCCGCATCTACCCGGCACTGATGGTTTTCGTCGTCGCCGCGATGGTTGCCTTGTCCGGCACATTCATCGCCTTCAAGTGGAAGGCGGCGCTGACGGCGCTGACGTTCACTTACAACTACGCCGGAATTCTCGTCACCCGCGCCGGCGCGCTCGACCATATCTGGTCGCTCTGCGTCGAAGAGCATGCCTATATCATCCTGGCGCTGATCAGCGTCGTCGTCTCGGGGCGGTCCCGGGTCATCGTGCTGCTCGGCGCATTGTCGGTGCTGGCCATGGCAAACGGCGCCATCTCCTACTGGGTGCTCGGAATAGGCTACGAGTCCACCTATTGGCGCACCGACGTGCACATCGCCTCGATCCTGCTGTCAGCGGTGATATGCCTGCTCAAGGCCGATGACAGGCTGCCGGCGCTGCTCAAGGGCCCGCATGCCGCCCTGGGGGCCGCTGTCGTGGCGGTTCTAGTGTTCATGGCTGCCGTGCCAACCCCGATCCACTATCTGGTCGCGGTGCCGCTGTTGGCCCTCGCCGTCAACTCGCTCGACTTCAGCAGCTGGTATCTGACCTGGTTTCTATCCTCCCGGCCGATGACGATGCTGGGGCTGTGGTCGTATTCGCTCTATCTTTGGCAGCAGCCCTTTTATCAATTCGTCGACATACAAGGCAGTTCGCCGTGGCTGATGTTGGCGGCGGCGTTCGCTTGCGCTCTGTGCAGCTACTACATCGTCGAAAAGCCGACCCGCTCCTGGCTGAACCGCAATTGGTAGGGCGAGGCGGCTGCCGTTCAGCCGGCGATCCGTCTTAGATAATACCGCACGGCTTTCTTGCCGCCGTGGATTACCGCGTCGCCCACTTCCATGAAGCCGAGTGCCGCGTGGAAGGCGTCCGAAGCCGGATTGGGTGGCTCGGCATTGACCTCGCAAGTGACGATCGCCTGGCCGGCGCGTGACGCCTGCTCGAACAGATCCTCGTACAGCCGGCGGGCATGACCCCGGCCGCGCGCATTGGCGCCGACCACGACGCGATCGACATAGACGAAGCGCGGATAGCGCTCGCGAAACCACAGGAAATTCGGGCTGTCGTAGCTTGCGTCCTGGTCGAAGGTCATGATGAAGGCTTCGAGTGCACCGATACGGCGCGCGTAAAACGCTTCGCCGAGCAGGAAGGAAAGGCGCTCAGGTTCGAGCCATGATAATTCCGCAGCGTGCTCGTTGTTGAGCGCGAGGATTGCGGGCTCATCCCGCGGCAAAACCAGCTCGATCGGCAATCGCGTTTCAATCATTTTCTTTCTTCTGTCTTCCAGGATCATGCCCGGGCAGCGGCGATGGTCGCCGCCACCAGTACCTCGTCGGTCACGGTGTTGCGGTATTCGCGGTCGAGGTCGGTGCCGCCCATTCCGACTTTCGGGTTGCGATAGCGCATGGCGCTCGGCACGTCCTTGAGCGCGGCGAAGTGCATTTCGCTCACTCCGGTTTTCCGCCGCACCTCGGCAATGTTCTGCGGGTCGAGCCCGCCGCAGCCGAGGATGATGATGCGGTCGCCAGCCTGCCTGACCAGATCGGCGAGCAGGTCCGCGCCCTCCAGCGCCGTGTCGCGCTGGCCGCTGGTCAGCACGCGACCGACTTTGCAGCGGATCAGCGCTTCCAGCGCCTCTGTCGGGTCGCGGGTCATGTCGAAGGCGCGGTGGCAGGTGACGTTCAAGCTCCCCGCTGCCTGCGCCAGTTCGCTCATGCGCTGCTCATCGATCGTGCCGTCGGCAGCGAGGCAGCCGATAACGACACCGGCCACGCTGAGCTCGGCAAGCGCTCGGACATCGGCGAGCATCGAACGATATTCGGCCTCGCTATAGAGAAAATCGCCGCCACGCGGCCGCACGATAACGTGGAACGGGATCGTCGCTAATTCAAGCGCCGTGCGCACGGTGCCGAAGCTCGGCGTGATACCGCCCTCGACCAAGCTGGCACAGAGCTCGACGCGGTCGGCACCGGCGGCTTGCGCGGCCAGCAGGCCGTCTATGCCTTCGACGCAGATCTCGATCAGCGGCAGGCGAGGGCGTTCGGTCTCGGTCATGAGAGTTCCGTTGATGATTTCAGCTGGCCAGCGGTAGCATCGGGCATGGTGCGATGAAAGCCGGAACTGTGGGCTCAATGTGCTTGCGGGCGCGCCTGCCATTCCGCCGCTTGACACATTCATAACTTAAGCGTTATACGTAACTCATAGCTGATGGGTTATTGGTTCTCATGGAGAGCGCGTTGTTGAATAGCCCAGCCAAACCGCAAACAACGGGTCCGAAGTCATGACTGAAGCAACCACAATCGAAACCAAATCCATTGTCGTCGAGCGTCTGATCCCGCATGCGGCTGAAAAGATATGGCGCGCACTGACGGTGCGGCATCTGGTTGCCGAATGGCTGATGGAGAACGACTTTGCGCCTGAGCAAGGCCATCGCTTTACCTTTCGCGCGACGCCGGTGCCTGGCTGGTCCGGCGTGACGAACTGCGAGGTGCTGAAGATCGAGCCGCCACGCCTGCTCGCCTACAGCTGGGGCGACGGCACCGAATCCGACAGCGGTCTGAAGACCGTGGTGACATGGTCGTTGACGCCCGAAGGTAAAGCGACGCGGGTGCGCATGGAGCATTCCGGGTTCCGGTCCGAGGACGAGCGCGGCTACATCGGCATGGGAAGCGGTTGGCCGCGCATTCTCGAGCGGCTTGAGCGGGTGACTGCCTCGCAAAGCTGAATATCCCGGCGCTCGCCTTGCCGCAACGCGGCGGCCGGCGAACTGACAGAACCAAGAAATATCGAGACCCCGGATGTTCGTCGTCCGGGCTTGAGAAAACACGCCCGAAGGAGACCACTATGCAAGCACGATTGAAAAACCCGGTGATGCTCATTCCTGGCGCCCTGCAGGCGCTGCTCGCGCTGGACAAGTCGACGGAAACGGCCGATCTGTCCTATGTGACGCGCAAGCTCGTCCATTTGCGCGCCAGCCAGATCAACGGATGCAGTGTCTGTATCGATATGCATGCACGCGAATTGAAGAAGGCCGGTGAAAAGGACGAGCGCGTCTTCACCGTGTCGGCCTGGCGGGAAACACCTTACTTCACCGACGCCGAGCGCGCCGCGCTGGCGCTGACCGAGGCGGCAACCCGGTTGGCCGACCGGCCGGATCCGGTGCCGGATGCGGTCTGGGATGAAGCCGCCCGGCACTATGACGAAAAGGCGCTTGCCGCACTGGTCGTCCAGATTGCCCTGATCAATGCATTCAACCGTCTCAACGCAACTACCAGACAGATGGTCGGCGCCTGGGGCTGAACGGGGCCGGGTTCTCGCAAAGCCACATCAGATCAGCAGCTTGTGAGAATTCGCGCGGACGAAGTCGATGAAGGTCCGCAGCTTCGGCGGTACCAGGCGGCGGCTGGGATAATAGAGGTGGAGCGGCTCGTAAGCGGGACAGAAAGGCTCCAGCACCTTGACCAGCGCGCCTGAGGCAAGAAGCGGCGCGGCGAGCCCCTCGACCGCGAAGGCGAGGCCAAGCCCTTGCGCGGCAGCAGTAATGCACAGCGGAAGCGTGTTCACGACCAGACATGCGCCCGGTGTGAAAGCGACTTCGCGTCCATCCACGGTGAACTCCCAGGGCGAAATCGCGCGGGTGCGGGTGAGGGCGAATGCGATGCAGCGATGGGCGGCGAGGTCGGCCGGCCGCTTCGGCGTACCGTTGCGCGCCAGATAGTCCGGGCTGCCCACCACGACCATCTGCAGGGGCCCGCCCAGGCGCGCGCCGATCATATCTTTCTCGAGAAGCTCGCCGATGCGCAGGCCGGCATCGAACCCCTCGGCGGCGATGTCGACGAAGCTGTCGTCGAAGATCAGATTGAGCCGCACTTCTGGATAAGCATCCATGAACGGCCGCATCAATGGTTCGATCAGCAGCGGGGCGGCGATCCAGGGCAGGCTGAGGCGCAGCGTGCCGGCAGGACGATCGCGGGTCTCGCGCAGCGCCGCACCAGCCGCCCAGATGTCTTCGGCTGCCGGGCGCACATGGTCGAGGTACTGGGCGCCTGCCTCGGTCAAGCCGACGCTGCGGGTCGTGCGGTTGAGCAGCCGCACCCCCAGGCGCTCCTCGAGCCCCTTGACGGCCTCGCTCAACGAGGCCGGAGCGACGCCGAGCTCGGCGGCGGCGTGGGTGAAGCTTTTGGCCTCCGCAACTTTTACGAAGGCGACGATGCCGCTGAATTGGTCGAGACGCATTGTAAGGATTTTCCAAATAGCCCTGTCGAACTCTACTGGTTTTTCCGGCGAACAAAAGCCGTCATGTTGGGTCCGAAGAACGGACCTCGCTGTTGCGATGGCCCGAACGGGCAAGGAGACAGGACCGATGACCAGGCTCGCTTCACTCGCCGCCGGCGCTCTGCTGGCGGTGTCTGCCGCCCCAGCGAACGGCGGCCCGTTGGAAGACAGGAACATCCAGCTCATCAAGGACTATTACGCAGCTTACGCGACCGGCAATCCTGAGGCCGTCCGGCCCTTCCTCGCGGCCGACATCGTGTGGCGCATTCCCGGCCATCATCCGCTCGCCGGCGACAAGCGTGGGCCGGATCAGGTGGTCGCCTTCTTCCGCGGACTGGCCGGCGGCAAATTCAAGGCCGAGCCGATCTTCTTCCAGGCGCAGGGCGACCTCGTCGTCGATGTCCATCGCGGCTGGTCGAATGTCGGCTCAGGTCCCGAGATCGACCAGCTCTATGCGCTGATGTTCCGCATCAAGGGCGGCAAGATCGCCGAGGCACAGAATTTTTTGACCGACATGTATCAGTCGGACGCCTTTTACTGGGCGCATTACCCGCTGAAGCCATTGCCCGGCCGACTGGCTGGCGAGCGCTGAGACGGCGGTCTTTCTTGCAACGCGCCGCGCTTCTCACTCCAAGCCAAAGGAGACTTGCGATGCTTAAAACCCTGACACTTGCTGCAGCAACCGCCGTGGCACTCGCCGCCTCCAATGCCGTCGCCGCACCGCGCGTCGAGCGCGTCACATTCTCCTCGCATGGTGAGCAACTCGTCGGCGAACTTTTTCTGCCCGACGATCTCGACGCGGCGCAACCTCGGCCCGCGCTGGTCGTGACCGGCGCCTGGATGACGGTAAAGGAACAGATGCCGGCCCGCTATGCCCGCGAGATGGCCGACCGCGGTTTCATCGCCTTGACCTTCGATTTTCGCGGCTGGGGCGAAAGCGGCGGCGAGCGCCGCCAGTACGAGGATCCTAACGCCAAGATCGCCGACATCGAAGCGGCGGTCGCCTATCTCGCGACCCGGCCCGAGACCGATCAGGACCGCATCGGCGGGCTCGGCATTTGCGCCAGCTCCGGCTACATGGTCACCGCTGCGGCCGAAAACGCCGCGATCAAGTCGGTCGCCCTCGTTGCGCCCTGGTTGCAGGATGCCGAAGTGGTCGAGCAGACCTATGGCGGCGGGGACGGTGTCGCCAGGCTCGAGGCCGCGAGCGATGCGGCCGAGGCGGAATATCGCCGCACCGGCAAACAGGCATTCCTGCCCGCTGCTAGCTTGACCGACGAGCGCGCGGTCATGTTCAAGGTGCCCTACTACACCGAACCCGATCGCGGCATGCTCCCGGCCTGGCGCAACGAGGCCGATCCCGCCTTCTGGCGCGGCTGGTTGAGGTTCGATGCAATCCAGGCTGCTCCGCGCCTGCACCAGCCTTTTCTGATGGTGCATAGCGAGGCGGCTGCCATTCCGCAGGGCGCGCACAAGTTCTACACGCGGCTGACCAGTTCCAGGCAGGAGCTGTGGCTAGACAATGTCACCCAGTTCGATTTCTACGATCGTGCCGCGCCGGTGAAGGCGGCGAGTGATGCCGTCGCCGCGCACTTCCGCGCGACGCTGGGCGGTGCAGGGGAGGCGGGACAATGAGCCTCGTCACTCGCCGGCATGTCCTGGCCTCGGCGGTTTCCGTTGCGATGATTTCCGCCGTCTCGGCGCCCGCCTCGAGCGCATCGGGAGATACGCTGACGGTCGAAGACAAGATCGCAATCGCCGAGGCAGTTGCCGGGATCGGCCTCTATGCCGATCTGCGTGAGTGGAACCGGGTCAGATCCTATCTCGCGGCCCGTGTCACGACCGACTATACCAGCCTCTTCGGCGGCGAGGTCACGACCAGCGGCCGCGACTCCCTGATCGCCCAATGGCAAGCGCTGCTGCCGGGCTTCGACGCCACCCAGCACCTCATCACCAACGTCATTGTCGAAGGCGCGGATAAGCATGCGGTTGCACGCAGCCATGTCCGCGCGACCCACTGGATCGGTTCCCGGTTCTGGACGGTCGGCGGCAGCTATCTACATCGGCTGGTGCGGACGTCGGAAGGTTGGCGCGTCAAGGCAATCTCCATCCGCCGCTTGTACGAAGAGGGAGATCGCGCCGTGCTGGCCGCCGCTGCCGACCGGGTGAAGGCGGAGGCCAAATGAGTGTTCGGATTTGCGCATGCCCGGTCGCGCGGCGAGGTTGCTCGGAGCAACGGCAACGTGAATATTGATCGAATGTCGGGGCAGGCTTGGCGCATGCGGCATTAGTGCCGCCAACCGCGGAGACAGGACATGACCCTTTCACTGCAGGAGGTTTCGGATCGCCTTGAGATCGAACAGCTGCTTGCCCGCTATTGCTACGCGGTGGACGATCGCGACTGGGAAGCCTATCGGAAAATATTCACGCCCGACGCCGCGCTTGACGACACTGTAACAGGTGGAATCAGGAGCGGTGTGGGTGAGCATGTTGCTTATATGAAAGGCGCCCTATCGAAGATATTGATCTCGCAGCACGCCATTTCGACAATCCTTCTTGATCTCCGAGGGGATGAGGCCAGCGCGCGCGTGCATTGTTCATGCCCGATGGTGGTCGACCTCGGCGAAGGCAAAAGGCAGGTCTTCTTCCAAGGGCTCTGGTATCGCGACCGCGTCGTACGCACGTCCGAGGGCTGGCGCATAAGTGAACTTGTCGAGGAGGGCTATTGGAATCACAATTTGCCGGAGGGGTTCACGTTCTGACGTCTGTTACGCGCTGTGCTGGATTCGCCACGGACGCTGTTTTCAGACGTGGCAGCTACTGGCGCAACACCGTGTTCTTGGTGCCTTCTTCGACCTGGTCGATAACCAGCAGCTTGACCGGTTCGGCGCCGACATTGGTCGCCTGATGCCATTGCCCGATCATCTCGATGATGAAATCACCCGTTTGATAGGTGTTGCTCTTGCCGGTCTCGACATTGGTGACCTGAAGCGTGCCGGCCTCGACATAGGCGTAACGCGGAAACGGATGCTTGTGGACCGGCAAGGTGGCGCCCGGCGCGATCTGATAGGCCGAGACCAGGACCTGCACGTCCTTCTGCGGCAGCGTGATCGGCTGGCCGGACGCCGTCTCGGTGCGAGAGGCAAGCGGGGTCACGACAACCGGCGTCCCGCTGGCGTCCAGCGCCTGGGCGTTGTTTGCAAACAGTGCAGCCGCGAGCAGCAGCGTCGGCGCCAAGATTATTCGCATGATTCCCCCCGAGCTGCGTCAGCATTGCGCAGCACGCATTGGCGCGCAAGCTTGTCTGTTGAGGAGCGCCTTATCCAGCTCTTCTAAACATGCCCGGCGTCATGCCATGCATGGCCCGGAACGTACGGGAGAGATGGCTCTGGTCGGCGAAACCTGCCGCGATAGCGGCGTCGGCGAGGCCAAATCCCTGTTCGATCAGCGCGCTCGCCCGGCGCAATCGCCGGTCGCGGATATAGGCCACCGGCGTCAGGCCGATCGCCTTGTTGAAGTCGCGGATGACCTGGAACCGGGTCACGCCACCCGCACCGGCAAGCCGCTTGAGGTCGAGCTGCGAGCCGAGCTCGCTTTCGACAAGGTCGCGATAGAGCGAAAACCTCCGCTGCGATCCGGAGCTTTCGACCTCCTCGGCCTGTCCGCTCGAGTCGCCATGCCGAACGATCAGCCGTCGCAGCGCCACGAGCAGGGACGTCTCGGCCGTCATTATGTCTGGGGATGTCGAGCCCTGGTGTGCTGCCGTCAACGCTGCGGCGAGATTGTTGTCTTCGATAGTCGCGCGCGAAAACACCGGAGCGCCGTGCCAGCCGAGTTCGCGGGCAAGTGCGGTCATCAGCGGCACCGAGGGATAAAACGTCCGGTATGCCCAGCCTTCGTCCGCCCCGCGTTCGCCGTCATGCCACTCCTCTGGATTGACGACGGCAATGGCGCCTGCCGGAGCAAGAACGCTTTGACGGCCGATGCGAATACGCTCGCAGCCGGAGGTAATCAGGGCGATCACATAGGTCGGGTGCGTGTGCAAGTCGTAGCGGTGCCGGGTGAAGCGCGCTTCGAACAGGCCAAGGTCGGGGAAGCACGGATGGCGCCAGTATTTCCCGGTCTCCGCCGCTTGGTTTGTCTTTGCCATAGTCAATCCGGTTCAAGACGCTTTTCGTCGGGCCTTCTATGGCTGGCAGGACCAAACCGCGCCGCCTTTGCCGGGGTGAAAGGAGGCATCATGTTGCACAATGACCCCATCGCCGCGCTGACACCAGAGGTCATAGGCTGGCGGCACCATATCCATGCCAATCCGGAGCTCGGATTCAATGAATACGAAACGGCGCGTTTCGTTGCAGAGAAACTGCGCTCCTTCGGCCTCGACGAGGTGCATGAAGGGATCGGCGGCACCGGGGTCGTCGGTGTCCTGCGCAGCGGTGGCGGCACACGCGCCATCGGCCTTCGCGCCGAGCTCGACGCGCTTCCGGTGCTGGAGAAAACCGGCTTGCTCTATGCTTCGAGGAGAGAGGGCGTGATGCATGCCTGCGGCCATGACGGCCACACCGCCATGCTGCTCGGCGCTGCCAAATTGCTCAGCGAGTCGCGCACCTTCGACGGCACCGTCACTTTCATCTTCCAGCCGGCCGAGGAAAACGAAGGCGGCAGCATGCGCATGATCGAGGACGGCCTGTTCAGGCGCTTTCCGGTCGAGGCGGTCTATGCGGTCCACAACTGGCCGGGCGTCAGGCTGGGGACGATCGCGGCCCGTGCTGGTGCGCAGATGGCGGCCGTCGACAATTTCGAGCTGACTTTCGAGGGTCTTGGCGCGCATGCCGCGATGCCGCAGCTCGGCGATGACCCGATCCTGGCAGCGGGCGCCTTCGTGCAAGCCGTCCAGCGCATCGTCAGCCGCACGGTCGACCCGCAGAGCGCGCTTGTCGTCAGCATCACGCAGATCCATGGCGGCAATGTCGGCAACATCGTGCCGGGCAAGGTCTGGCTGCAAGGCACCTGCCGCTTCTTCGAGCCCGGTCTTTCCGACCATTGCGAGAGGCTGATCGGCGAGATCGCACAAGGCATTGCCGCCGCGCATTCGCTCAAGGCACGCGTCGACTACAGGAAGGGCTACCCGCCGCTGATCAACACCGTGGACGCGACGACCCACGCCGTCGAGGCTGCCGCCTCCGTCGTCGGCCGGGAGAATGTCTTGACAGAGTTCAGCCCCAGTCTCGGCTGTGAGGATTTCGCATTCATGATCCGCGACGCCGGTGGCTGCTACGCGTGGATCGGCGCCGGCGAGGTCGGCCCGGGCGAAGGCCTGCACGGCGACCGCTACGTCTTCAACGACGAGATCGTGCCGACGGTGATGCGCTACTACGTCAACCTCGTCGAGCAGACGCTTGCCGGCAAAGTATCTGAGCTGAAATGAAGACGTCGGCCTGGGGGCCGCAGGTATTTCCCAAGTCTCGGCAAGCTTTGCAGAGGAGATAATCGACTACGTCAGAGACCCGCTATCGCAGGGCAATAGCGGGCCTAGTCCTTCTACAGCAGTTTTTCCGGCGTGATCGGCAGCTCCCGGATCCGCTTGCCTGTAGCGTCGAAGACGGCATTGGCAACCGCTGCGGCAACGCCGGTGGCGCCGAGCTCGCCGATGCCCTTGCCGCCAATCGGGCTGGCATGCTCGTCCACTTCGTCGACGAAGTGGATAATGATGTCGCCGGGAATGTCGGCGTTGACCGGAATGGCAACCCCTGAAAGGTTCTTCGACAGGAACCGCCCGAGCACCGGTTCGTGCCTGCTCTGCTCCATCGCCGCCATGCCCCAGCCCCAGATGATGCCGCCCGTCATCTGGCTGCGTGCGGTGCGGGGATTGACGATGCGGCCGGCGCTGTAGCTGCCGACGGCGCGACGAAGCCTGAGCAGGCCGAGCCCCGGATCGACGCCGACCTCCATGAAAATCGCGCCGAAAGTGCGCATGGCGAGGCCTTTGCCATGCTGCGCCGGATTGAACGAGCCGGAGCCGATGATCTCGCCGATGTCGGTATGACTCATCACGTCGGCGATCGTCTGACCGCGGGCAGCGCCTTTGCGGCGAATATGGCCGTTTTGCATCTCGACCTCGTCGGGTAGCAGATTGGCAAGACGGGCAAGCTGCGAACGTGCATCTTCGGCGGCTGCGAGCACCGCCGCGCCCACCCCCATGGTCGACGATGAGCCATAGGTCGGACCCGCCTCCGGCAGCTGCGTATCGCCCATTTCCAACTCGATCCTCTCCATCGGCAGGCCCAGCACGTCGGCTGCGATCTGCGGAAAGATAGTGAGTGTTCCGGTCCCTATATCCTGGGTGCCGGTGCGGATGAGCACCGTGCCGTCCCTGTGCAACCTGACCTCGGCTGCAGGCGTCGGGTTGCGGAAACAGCCCATGCTGCAGGTCGCCATGCCGTAGCCGATCAGCCAATCGCCATCGCGTTGCGGCTTGCGCGGGCGCTCGCGCCAGCCGAACAGGCGGGCGCCTTCCTCATAGGCCTCGCGCAGCTTCTTCGACGACCAGGGCTGGCCGGTGGCCGGATCCGTGTCCGCATGGTTGATCAGACGCAGGTCGAGCGGATCGATGCCGAGGCGGTGGGCGAGCTCGTCCATCGCGCTTTCGAGGGCCCAGGTGCCGGGACCCTCGACCGGCGCGCGCAGCGCCGTCGGCATGGCGACGTTCGCGCGCTCGACGCGCTGGCTGAGACGCATGGCCGGCGTGGCGTAGAGACCCTTCGAGGCTTCGGTGGCGAACTCGACGAAATCGTCGGTGACGGTGGTCAGGTTGACCACGTCCTGTTGCACGGCGGTCAGCTTGCCCGACTTGTCCGCCGCCAGCACGATCTTCTGTGCCATGCGCGGCTGATAGCCGAGACAGGAATAGGCATTGGCGCGGCTGAGCGCCAGCCTGACCGGGCGCTGCATGATGCGCGCCGCGGCGGCGGCCAGCACCTGATGCGGCCAGATCCAGCCCTTGCCGCCGAAGCCGCCGCCGGTATGGCGGGAAATCACGCGGACCTTCTCGGCCGGGACATTCATGCGGGCCGCAACCACCTGGCGGACACCGTAGACGTGCTGCGTGGCGTCGTGCAGCGTCAGCTCTCCGTCGTTCCACTCGGCGAGCGTCGCCGAGGGCTCCATGGCGTTGTGATGGCGCGACGGCTGCAGGTAGACGGCTTCGACCATGGCGGCTGCGTTGCTAAGCCCGCGGTCGACCTCGCCCTTCGTAAACGTCGGCTCCAGGAACAGAAAGCCGCTCTCCCTCGGCACGACCGCAGCCTTGTCGATTGCGGTCCATTCGGGTGGTGCCGGCAATTCCGGCTCGGCGAACTCGTAGCGCAACGAGACGCGGCGGGCGCCGGCTTCCGCCGCCTCCAGTGTCTCGCCCAGCACAATTGCAAGCGGCTGGCCCTCGTGACGTATCTCGTCGCTCTGCATGGGCATGAAGCTCTGCGCCGCCGGCGGACCTTCGGCGTGCTGCGTCTGCGTATCCGGCTCGGCCCTTGGCGATGCGAACCGGCCGAATTTGGGCATGTCCTCATGCGTGAGCACGCGCACGACGCCTTCCTCGGCGAGCGCGTCGTCGACCATGATCGACGTCACGCGGCCGGCGGGAACGGGCGCGGTCACCAGCACTGCATAGAGCAGGTCGGGGGCAAAGTAGTCGGCCGCATAGCGGGCGCGGCCGGTAACCTTGACGCCGCCGTCAGGGCGGGCAACAGGCTGGGTGATCATCATGACGGCATCCTCGCTGCTCTTTCGATCGCCCGCAAAGCGGCGGTCTTGGCCAGTTCGATCTTGTAGGCGTTCTGCGACAAGGGACGCGCTTCGGCGAAGGATTGCTCGATAGCGGTGCTCAATGCCTCGCGATCGCCGATTTCGGCACCGGCGAGCTGGTCCTCGGCGGCGCTCAGCCGCCACGGCCGCAGCGCGACGGACCCCAGCGCCACGGCAGCCCGACGAATGGTCCGGCCGTCCATCTCCAGCACCGCGGCGGCGGAGACGATGGCATATTCGTAGGATTCGCGCTCGCGCACCTTGAGGTAGGCCGATCGCGGCGCCGGTGCCGGCAGCTCGATTGCCGTGATCAGTTCGCCTTGCTGCAACACATTGTCTGCCTCGGGCCGCGTGTCGGGAAGCAGGTGGAATTCGGCTGCCGGAATGCGCCGGCCGCCGCTGCGGTGCGCGGTGACGATGACCGCATCAAGTGCTGCCAGCGCCACCGCCGGGTCGGATGGCTGGGTGGCGACGCAATCCTCGGTCCAGCCGAATATCGCGTGATTGTCGTTGATGCCATGCAATGCGGAGCAACCGGAGCCGAGCTGACGTTTGTTGCACGGCAACTGCTCTTCGGCACGGAAATAGGCACAGCGCGTCTTCTGCAGCAGATTGCCGCCGATCGTTGCGAGGTTTCTCAGTTGCGGCGACGCCGCGTTGAGGATCGCCTGGCTCAACACCGGATAATCGCGCATGACCAGCGCATGCTGTGCGACATCGTTGAGATGCGTCAGCGCGCCGATCTTCAAGCCGCCGCCGGGCAGTGCCTCGACCTGATCCAGCCCGTCGAGGCGGGAGATATCGATGATCCGCGTCGGCTCGGCAATGCCAAGGCGCAGCCAGTTGAGCAATTCGGTGCCGCCGGCGAGAAAGGCGCTGTCCGGCGCCGCACCTGCCGCGATCGTTTCGCCCAGGCTATCGGCACGCGCATAGACGAATGGGGTCATTGGCTCGCCCTCCCGGCCGCTGCACGCACCGCCTCGACGATTTGCGGATAGGCCGAGCAGCGGCACAGATTGCCGCTCATCCATTCGCGGATCTCCGCGTCGGAGCCGGTATGTCCCTCCTCGATCAGCGCCGCCGCCGACATCACCTGCCCGGGCGTGCAGAATCCGCACTGGAAACCATCATGATCGATGAACGCCTGCTGCACGGGATGAAGCGCATCGCCGTCCGCCAGGCCCTCGATCGTCGTGACCTCGCGTCCCTGGGCGGACACGGCCAGTATCATGCAGGCATTCACACGCCGTCCGTCGAGATGCACGGTGCAGGCGCCGCACTCGCCGAAATTGCATCCCTTTTTCGTTCCGGTCAGATGAAGCCGCTCGCGCAACAGGTCGAGCAGCGTGACGCGGGGATCGAGATCGGAAAGGCTGTGGTCCTCGCCGTTCACCCGCAATCGCAGTAGGTGCCGATCGTGGAAGTCCATTGGGGGTACCTCGAAGCACATGCCGTCCTAGTCGCAGGGACTCGTCCAGCAATCAGCCGCCCACCTGTCGAGGCGAAATAGGGCGGTCGATTTCGGGGGAAAGGCACTGCCGGTCACGGAAGGCGAAAAACGTTTGGGACCCCGCACGGGATGGGCTGAGAATGCCGCGCCGCAAAAAGTGCACCGTCACCGTAATTCGTGGCCGCCTGTGTATCCTGCTGGCCACCTGTGCTGCATTCAAGTTAGTGAAACACGCAATCAACGAGCTAAAAGATTGATATGATGCCAGGGTTAACCGTTTCGTAGCCTAGGCGCGGCTCAGACTTGTTTTTGGGGATTGCGCCGGAGACAGTTCCGGTTGAACGGTAATCCACCTCTGTCTTCTTCTTTTTCTTGATCGTGCCTGACAAATCGGCACAGAGTTGCGTTGTCCCTTTTCTGGCTACCACCTTTTTCTCGTGCGCAACGGCGGCGGTGGATCCGGCAATCACAATTGCCGCGCACACGATAGCCAATCTCATCGAATTTCCTCCCCCAAGCGCCGGCCTAAGCCGCGGTCGATCTACCGACGCTGGGGCCGAAGCTCAGGTCGGCATCTTGGCCGAAGCGCATTATCACCGAGCCGATTGGCTCTGGCGCGTTATCAGCCTCTTTCAGGTAAAGCGTCTTCCTTCATTTGAGTGAAATCGAGCGATGGTTTCCCTTCGAACGCAGAATTACGGTGACAGTGCGCTTTCGCTACATTGGCCCGCTGCGGGCCTCAGCTGGGTTAACCAGCTTCCTGGGCGGAGCATGGGCCTGCTCAATTGTGTTTTGACTATTTGGCTGCACGGGCGCGTAAAATATCCGGTTCGCCCAGTTGTGGGCGGACTAACTCAGGGAGGATAATGTTATGAAGATGAATCGACGTAATGCTCTCGCCCTTGGTGCCACCTCGTTGTCGACCCCGCTATTGGTTGCATTGCCGACTCCGGCAGCGGCCAAGACCTACGGTCCGACTGATGGCAAAGAGATTTTTCCCGGCGTTCGGCTCGTCGAACTGGGAACACGAGACTCCCATATCAAGGGGTACAAGAAAATCGCGATGGAAGACGTCGTGTATCAGCCAAAGGGATCTAGCCCGCTGGGGGATGTCATGGCCGACGACATGGTCTGCACGGTCACTGAAGGCGAGCTGCAGGTCACGGCCGGGGATATGCAGTTCACAGCCAAGGAAGGCGATGTATGGAGCTGCGGCAAGGGTAGCACGAAGGAGGCTGCTACGAACAACGGGACAGTGGTCGCCGTGATGCGGGTGATTAACCTCAAGGCTGAATAAAGCCAAGTTGGCGATCGTGGGCGCAATCCGCGCCCGGGTGGAATCTTGCGGGTTAGCGATCTAACCGGCCAGCGCCATTCCAGTGCCAACGCCGATGGCAGGCCCCATTAGAAGCTTCCCGGCCAGATCGATGGCCAAGACGCGGATGGCTCCCCAAACGTCTGCGCGGGGGCCTTATCGCGCTGGCAAGATCGTCAAACGTCTTTTCCATTCCTGGAGTCTAGATCAACACCGGGAATCTCTGAATTCACCTGTTTGTTGTCCGCTAATTCAGCATGTCAACGCAGCGGCTTCTTGCGCTTCGGCGGCCTGTACTTCTCGACCAGCCTGACCTTATCAATATCGCAAGCATCATTCGAACGAACACTTTTCGTCCACGAGGAGGGAAGGGAATGCGGTCGGTGGCGCTCTCAATACCTACACATAGCCGGCCGTCAGCAGTGGTGACGATGGCACAGTTCGCGGAGCCGGTTGCCGTTAAAAAATGTCGCGTTCGCGGAAGATATTTCGGATAACGCACCCACCTAGAAAGCACGGCAACTGCTTTCCTTGTGCCTCGCATAAGGCCTCAGCTGGGTTAACCAGCTCCCTGCGCGTCATTTGCCGATATAGGCGGCCAGCTCGTCAGGCGTCCCCATGGGAAAGGCCTGTTTCAGATGGTCGAGGAATGCGGAGACGCGGGCGCTCAGCAGCCGCCGAGAGGGATAGAGCGTCCACAGGGCGATGTCGGGTCGATCGAGATCCCCCCAATGTACCAGTGTTCCGTCCGCCAGATCATGGCTCACCAGCGACACAGGTAGGCGCGCCGCGCCGACGCCCGCTCGTACCGCATCCCGGACCATGATGAGTGACGACAGCGCAAGGACCGGCTCGATCGCGATTGTTGACCGGCCAGTGGGCGTCTTCACGTCCCAAGCCCCTCGATCGGCTGTCGAACGCATGACGGCCGGGGTCGCCAGACCGTCCGCCGGCCGGGCGAGGTGAGGACTTGCCACGACCACCAGTCGATCACGCAGAAAGGCTCGCCCAACGAGGCTCTCATCCGGATCCGGATTGACCCGGATCACCAGGTCAAATCCCTCTTCGATCATGTCGACGGCGCGGTCTTCGGTCGTGACCTCGAGCCTTACCTCCGGGTATTTCAGGGCGAAGCCGGCAGCGATCTTCCCCATCGCGGTCTGTGAGAACAGCACTGGGGCGCTGATCCGCAACCTGCCTCGCGGCCTTTCGCCGCCTGAGGCGATCGCGGCCGCTGTCTCTTCGAGCTCGGAAAGCAACCGGCCCGTGCGCTCGAAAAGCGCACGTCCTTCTTCCGTCAGCTTCAACGCGCGGGCGCCACGCTCGAACAGCCGTAGATCCAGACTGGCCTCCAGCTCCGCCACGCGTCGGGACAAGGTTGCCTTCGGGCGCCCGGCAGCGCGGGCGGCCTTACCGAAGCCCCCGTGGCGGGCGACCAGATTGAAATCGGCAAGGGCAAGTAGATCCATATGTTCCACCAATGAGACGGCGTGTCCAAATATAACGCCTACCGACACAAATGTGGATCACTAATTTCTGAGCAGCCATCCGGCTCAACTCAGGAGTAACCCCATGACCATTCTCGTTACCGGCGCGACCGGCAATGTCGGCCGCAACGTAGTCGAACAGCTCGTGAAGCGTGGCGCCCATGTGCGCGCTTTGGTTCGCGATCCCTCCAAGGCCAATTTCGCCGCTGGCGTAGATGTCGTGCAGGGCGACCTGCTCGATGTCGATTCCCTACGCAAGGCCTTCTCCGGCGTCTCCACCCTTTTCCTGCTGAACGCGGTGGTGGCCGACGAATACACCCAGGCGCTGGTAGCGCTGGCCGTTGCCCGCGAGGCCGGCATCGAGCGGATCGTCTACCTGTCGGTGATCCACAGCGACCTCTACGTCAACGTGCCGCATTTTGCGGGCAAGTTCGGCGTCGAGCGGATGATCGAGCAGATGGGGCTCAACGCCACCATCCTGCGGCCCGCCTACTTCATGAACAACGACATCACAATCAAGGACGTGGTGACCGGCTACGGCATCTATCCTATGCCGATAGGAGCCAAGGGCGTCGCCATGATCGACGCGCGGGACATCGGCGAGATCGCCGCGATCGAACTCATCCGCCGCGAGCAGGCCGCCGCGCCGCTCCCGTTCGACCGCATCAACCTGGTCGGCCCCGACACGCTGACCGGCGCGGATGTCGCGGCCATCTGGACGGACGTCCTCGGACGCCAGATCACGTATCCGGGCGACGACACCGCCGGCTTCGAGCAGAACCTGCGGCAGTTCATGCCGAGCTGGATGGCGCTCGACATGCGCCTGATGGCGGAGCGCTTCCTCACGGACGGCATGGTCCCCGATGCCGGCGATGTCGATCGGCTGACCGCGCTGCTGGGCCGGCCGTTGCGCTCCTATCGCGACTATGCGGCCGCAATTGCCGGCTGAGCCCCATCATCGACCTTCTGTCCAGGAGACACATCATGATTTACTCGACCGTTACCGTTCCGGTGAATCCCGAGGGCGAGACCAGGCTGACCCGTGCGCAGATATGGCAGGGCTGACACAAACGCTGAATAGCGGCGAACCCAAAGGCTCCCAACGCAACGTACCCCGACTACGCGCGTTCTAGTGAATGGGAGGGCGCCATAGCCGATCTGACGGGGGTGGCCTGATGACAAATCGGAGCAACAGGGATGGCAAAGTTTAAAGAAGCCCTTGAGCGCGGGAAGGAAGCTCGCCGTCAGCAGGAGCAGCCCGTCGGCGGCGCGGAGATGGGGAAGCGAGATGCCCCCATGGCGGACTTCAGCGAGCAAGCAAAGGCTTGGCTAAACGACGTCGTGATTGCATCGCTGGAGGCGGCCAAGGCTGACGTGGCAGGCGAGGTGGCTGTCGACATAGACACCGCGCCACGCCGGCAGGTCAAAGCTTTAGCCCCGTCGATTCGTTTCCAGATCTACAGGAAGCGAGAATTGGAGAAGGCGCCTAGAAGAACCTTTACGGTCAACGTTAAGGTGAGCGGGGCGGTGGCCGTATCCTCGCCGGGGATGGTGACCAAAGATGTGGGAAACATAGGGGATAAGTCCGACCTACGGGTCCGCACCTTAATAGCCGAACTGATCGAGGACGCTGCCAAGGGTACATAGTAAGGCTGTGCCCGCCGGCGCCGTAAGGGAAACGGAGGGGTACGGGGGTCTTCGCGCGAGCCAATTATCCGATCACCGGCTCGGATTTTTGTACCAAACATTCCCGGCCCCTTCTAAGGAACAAATCCGCTCGCGGTGGAGTTCGGTCCTATTAAGCATGTAGGCCCGAACGTGGTCGAAATTGACGCAGCCAAACGGAAGGTTATTGCCGAAGTTGTGCGGCGGTGGATCACTTCAGAGGTAATCCGCAATTACCTTCGCAACCTGCTAAATCTGCCTGTAGAACGGGAGCTGCCGGCTGAGCAAACGCATTTGCTGCAGGAACTTGATCGGGCCGACAAAGAGTGACTGCATGGCGCTCCATTGGTTCTCCCCGCCGGTCCCTGTCGGGACCGAGGGTAGCGGTTCGACGCGGAAGGTTAGCAACGCTGAAGCAGCCGCTGAGGAACTCCTGAAGTGGACCAGCCATGGCCTTCTGTGGAACCTCGCGGTGCACGTATGCGTCGCTGTGATTGCCGACGAGATGGAGCCTGAGGAGTGCCGCAAGGCATTCTTGGCGGCTGCCAAGGAAGAGGGGTTGGTGCTATGCTCGTCTGATTAGGGCCGAATGTGCCAGTTACCCGAGCCCGGTTCCCAAACATTCCTGATCCCTAATGCAACCATTCCCTGATCTCCGAGTTGCGCGACAGGCGGGGAACCTCGGCCGACATGACAAAGCGCGACAAAGCTGGGCATAAAGTCCCTTGCAGACGCCGTTCGGG
Organism: Mesorhizobium sp. M1403; assembly: GCF_040317695.1. Taxonomy (NCBI): domain Bacteria; kingdom Pseudomonadati; phylum Pseudomonadota; class Alphaproteobacteria; order Hyphomicrobiales; family Phyllobacteriaceae; genus Mesorhizobium; species Mesorhizobium sp. M1403. The sequence continues at coordinate 313,027 of NZ_JAMYKY010000001.1, forward strand.
AGTTGATCGGAACCGAAGACAATCGTCGTCATGTACAGAAGCTGTTTGGGCCAGTCGAAACAGAGCTGACCCCAACCCTAGCTTCATTACTTGAGGCGATTGGTAAGGCCAGAGACGACGAAACTCCCTAGCCGCTCTAAGTTCAGCCTCATGGCAACCCTCGGCATTGGCGCCGACTTGCTGGAGCTTTTCATGAAGGCCCGCGATGCAGGCTGAGCCGGACGAGGAAGATCAGCGCCCTGACCTACCGTTCCAGGGCGGGCCTCGGGTAAGGCATTTCAAATTTAAAAGGAACGTCGGTTAATACCCCTCGGCGTCAGGCTTGACAGCGGTCCCATGTCGATTGTGAGTGCCGCCTTCCTCCTCTATGCGCGTGATCTCGCCGGCAAGCTCGATCTGCTGACCTCTCTTGATCTTGGACGTGCTGTCCACGATGGAATGCGGGAAGCCGTAGCTCGGAATCGAGACGCTTGCCCGGTCCTCAGTGACCCCGCCTACGTATCGTGGCCGTGATCGCAACCAGTGCCCCGCGCCAGACGCTTGAGTCTGGAGCGGACGGTGCCTAGTCAAGATGTTGCTAATATACATCGGCCTGCAAGCTTCGCCGTTGGCGACGCGGCCCAGCGGCTTGGTTGCGGGGGGACGGCAGCTAGAGGCCGCTGGGCCTTGACGACCAGCGAGCTTAAGAGGAGGCCCTGTGCTGGCTGGTCAAAACCTTGCGCTTAGGGCAACGGAAAAGCATCATTCGAACGAACACTTTTCGTCAACGAGGAGGGAAGGGAATGCGGTCGGCGGCGCTTACCCATTACATAGCCGGCCGTCAGCAGTGGTGACGACTGACACAGTTCGTGGAGTGGCGAGCGGAATCGTCGCTCAGCAATTACATTCTTCCACGATAGGGAATCCCAGACGCAGTGACCATGGTCTTGGCGTTGTCAAAACCGTGGTGTCAGCCAAAACAATGAAAACGCCGGAGCCTCTACGCCTTTGAAAAATATTGGCTCCCCGGGCCGGACGAAACTGCGAACTATGAGCTGCCGATTCCTCTCAAAACTGCGCCGCAGCCCGCCATCAAGACTCGCAAGCGTGACCGGGAGCGCGCCGTGCGCCTCCGATCAACCGGTGGGCCAAAACCATCTTTGAGGCAACGGGCAGTCGCACTCGCGAAGGAACGAGGCGTTGTGCGCACACACGATCTCACAGACATCGGCGTTCCCCGCTGTTATCTAACCCGGATGTGCGAGGGAGGGGCCGCTAATCAAGGTTCGCTATGGAGTCTACTGAGCAGCAGACGGGGAGGCGGCATAATTACCTTATGCGCGCCTGTCGGAACAACGTGATTGCGGCAAGGAGCGGACGTTGCCCCGCCTATGCGGCTTGCTCACTCTAGCGTCGGAGCGGTCCGCAGACCGTTGAATCGAAAAATCGCTACGAAGCCCACGGGCAGACCTTAGCCTCCCGCGCTGAGCATTTCGACGATTGTTAAATCCAAAGAATCACCACAGGACGGTGGCCGTCGAGCGAGTTTTTAGCAGCCCATTTCCGCAGCCTGTTAATGTGCAACTTGGGAAGCTGCCGACATCAATTCCTCGGGATTCGGCGCTCTGAAGGTGTTGAGGCCATCCTCCAGAACTTCAGTGAAGTTCCAGCGTACGATGCCCGCCCGGTCGATTAGGAACTGACCGACAAGCTGCGCCTGGCTGGAAGCCATCGCCTGCTGATCGACTTCCGTAATCTCATAACCTTCCTTCTTGTTAAGAAATTCATTCATTGCCATGACGTCCATAGGCTCGGGCAACTCGCCCGGGAGATGGAACGGTATCGCCATGACCGTGTCCATCCCGACCTCGCGCAAGCCGAAAGCACGGTGCGAGGCTCGCTCCGGGTCGGATGCGGCGAGAAGATCGGGTGCCGGGTGGTAACGGAAATAGAGCCGCGCCCGCTCGACCGGCGTATTGACCACAGCCAGGCATTCGACGCCTTTCTCACGCAGGGCCGGCTTAAGTTGCGCCATCGCCGCGACATGGCGCCGGCAGAACGGACAGTGCAGGCCTCGGAACAAACCGATCAACAACGGGCTACGGCCTCGAAAATCATCGAGCGCGATCTTGCCTTCGCGTGAGATCGCATTGAGCACAACATTCGGTGCCCGGTCGCCCGGCTGCAGCGGGCGGTCAACACTACTCGTGGACATGGACAACCTCCTCGCCCTGGGTCAGTCAGGGAAGCAGCACACCTAGCGTTTCGGAGGCGATCAAGTGCTGGGGGCGAAAGCTTCCTGTGCCAAGGCAATAGCTTTCGACCTCTGCCATATTGCCGAGGTCGAGATTACGCGCGTTGCAAGCCCATCATAACACGAAAAAGCATCTGCGTCGCCAGTCCTGCGATCGGCTTGCGAAGAATAGGCGGGGCGGGCGAGGCCGCTATTCTGCGCTTGATTTCATCTGTCCTCGATGCTCTGACACGAGATCGAAGCGTAGGGAAAAATCGCACGCCGGCGTGCAAAATCGCGACTTGGCGTAGAAAAGGCGATGGCTCCCCGGGATCGACGAAACGGAGAAATATGAATTCGCGATTCCGCTTCGCAAGAACGCGCCGGTGGGACCGAAACTCCGCAAACGCGACCGGGACCGCGCGGAACGACTACGCCTCGCTGGTGGCCCGACACCGACGCTCAGGGAGCGGGCCGTCGCTCTGGCGCGAGAGCGGGGCGAGGTGCGCACGGCTGAACTCACGGCCATCGGCATCCCCCGATGCTATCTATCCAGGATGTGCGACGAGGGACTGCTCGTGAAGGTGGGTTACGGCCGCTATCGCGCCGTCCTTCCGAAGGCCGCTTGACCCGTCGCGTTTGGGGACGGCTGCTGACCGTCTGGTTCGGCCCCAGCAATAGGACTAGCCAGTGAGACCGCGATGAACGCGGCGCCGACGAACGCACACCTTTTCAAGCGTCGACTTGAACTGTGGGCCGGGGCCGGGAGCCGCGCCCGCAGCCACTTCAGTTGGTGACGAACTCCAGAAGGTCGGCGTTCAACACATCGGCGTTCACGGTCAGCATCCCGTGCGAGAAACCGGGATAGGTCTTCAACGAGCCATTCGGCAGCAGCTTGACCGCCTTCAAAGCCGAGGCGGCGATCGGAACGACCTGGTCGTCCTCACCGTGCAGCACCAGCGTCGGCACGGTGATCGCCTTAAGGTCATCGGTCTGGTCGGTTTCCGAGAAGGCCTTGATGCCATCGTAGTGCGCCTTGGCGCTACCCATCATGCCCTGCCGCCACCAGTTCTGGATCACGCCCTCATGGACCGTCGCATCCTCGCGGTTGAAGCCGTAGAACGGGCCCGACGGGACGTCGCGGAAGAACTGCGCGCGGTTGCTGGCCAGTGCCGTCCGAAAGCCGTCGAAGACCTCCATGGGTGTTCCCTCGGGGTTGTCGTCGGTCTTCAGCATCAGCGGCGGAATGGCGGCGACGAGGACGGCCTTGGCCACCCGGCCCGCAGGTTCGCCATGTCGCGCCACGTACCGCGCGACTTCGCCGCCACCGGTGGAATGGCCAATGTGAACCGCGTTCCGCAGATCCAGCGCCTCGGCGACGGCAAACGCGTCGGCCGCGTAATGGCCAATGTCGTGACCCTCGGCGACCTGCTCCGAGCGTCCGTGGCCGCGCCGGTCATGCGCGACGACGCGATAGCCCTTCGACAGGAAGAACAGCATCTGCGCGTCCCAGTCATCGGAACTGAGTGGCCAGCCATGGTGAAAAACGATTGGCCGAGCGTCCTTGGGACCCCAGTCCTTGTAGAAAATCTGTACGTCGTCGTCGGTCGTGACAAAGCCCATGGTGTGTTCTCGTTCTGGAACGTCGAGGGTGGCAGGCCCCGCGGCATGCGCGGTGCCCAGCGGAAAGGCGAAGCCTGCGGCAAGCGCCGAGGCCGAAATTAGGGCATCGCGGCGGCTGAGCGGCAGGCCAAGAGCGGATGTAGGAGGCATAGAAGAGCTCAGTGGGTTATTGAAAAGAACATCTAGTCGTTGTCGGCCCATAGCTACGATCTTATCTGGCGCGGCGGGCACCTTCCTCGGGATCGAACATCGAGAGGCCGGCAACGCCTCCGGTTACCGACACCTCGTTCTGCAACACGTCCCAGTGTTCGACGAGTTTGCCACCCTCGACCCGGAAGATATCGACCACAATTTGAGGCTCGTCCGCCCAGCCGCGGATGCGGCCATGGATGGCGACGAGATCGCCCTCAGCGATGATCAGGCCCGGCTCGTAGTAGACGGAAGGCGACAGGGCCTCGACGAGACCCTGCAACGCGTCCCGGCCTTGAGGAATGTTCGGATTGTGCTGGATGTAATCGTCGGCGTAGAGTCGTCCAACCGCCGAGGCGTCGTGGCGCTGGAACAGCGACGTCATCGCGTCCAAGACCAGCGCCCTGTTGCGGTGGGGGCGATCATCGGCAATGCGATCAGCTGGCCGCGTGATTGCAAATGTTCCGGTCATTCGCAGAAACTGACCATCGGGCAGAGTGGCCCACGAATGGATCACGCCGCGATCATAATCCTGAACATTCGTGACAGTCGCGCCGTCCTTCTCCTGCCAGCTGACCGCGAAGATACTGTTGCCGAGCGGCACGACCTGAATATCGACGGTCTCGGTCCGGGCGAACGGTCCTTCCTTGATCTCGAACTTCAATTGCGAAGTTGACATGAGCGTCAGACTGACCTGGAAGTTCGGATAGATGACATCCATTTCCAATCCAGCCGGGAAACGATCCATAGACATATTCCCTAGTTTCTCCTTTGAGGTGACAGAGAGCCCGGCTGAGTTGGCCGCAATCGCGGGCTATGGTGGGAAGAAGACGCGCTTCCCAAATCCCGCGGCTCTACGTGGCAGTCAGGGCAGACCAGATCATCGGCGCCCCAAAGGCCACGAAGATGATGCCGGTCAGCATCCGCGCGCGCCTCGCAAGCTCTGGTGGCTTACGGAGCGGTCGGACGCCGTGCCAGGCTCCGAGCGCATGGCCGCCGAGAACCACGAGCTTCACGACCACGAAGGTTGAAGCCAGAAGGGCGAGGATGGCGAGGGCCGGCAAACGGATCGATCCCGACCCCCACCGAAGTGCTCTCCATCCCGGCCCGGATCAGCCTTCGCTCGGCACAGGCGTGTTGAGGAGCTGCTGCTCCCAGAGGAACGCGATGCCGCTGCCGGCGGCATGCTGCACAAGCACCTCCGAAAGCTCGGCGGCATGCTCTGTGCGGGCCCAGTCGCGCTGCCATTCCGACGCCACCGCCAGCCAGGTCATCATGTTCGCGCCGGCCGCGATCATGCGCTGGATGGCGACCTCATGGGCCTCGACCGAAGTGCCGCCGGACGCATCGGTGACGACCGTCACGTCCCAGCCTTCGCCGAGCGCCTGGATCGCTGGCATCGCAACGCAAATCTCGGTCCACAGGCCGGCGATGATCAGCTGCTTACGGCCCGTCGCCTTGACCGCATCCACCACCTTCTGGTCCTCCCAGGTGTTGATGAACGTCCGGTCGATCACCTCCTGGCCGGGAAACACATCCGTGATCTGGGGGAAGATGAGACCGCCCCGGTCAGCGATCACGCTCGTCACAATCGCGGGGACGCCAAAGGCCTTGGCGGCCTTCGCCAGAGCCGTCGAATTGTTGACCACCATGTGCGGATCGTGGCTGTTCAGGTTCGCGAGCTGGTAGGGCTGGTGGTCGATCAGAACGAGGACCGAGTCTTCAGGACGAAGAAGCGAATCTAGGCCGTTACGAGGGGTCATCAAGACTTCCTTTCTCTGCCGCTATGAACGGCAATGGGTTCACGGGAGACATGCGCCAGCGGGTGACGTTGCCTGGACGGAATTTGCTGTTCCTTTTGGTGATGCGGTAGTGCCATAGTCAGGCAAGCTGTGTCGCGAAATGAGGAACGCGGAAATGGACATCAAAGATCTACAGACATTCGTCGCAGTGGCCGATGCGGGGGGCGTATCGGCCGCCGCGCGCCGGCTCGGCGTCTCCAAGTCAATCGTCAGTCGGCGGCTCTTTCGGGTTGAAGCGGAACTCGGGGTTCAGCTTCTTGCACGAACAACCCGCGGCGCCGCGCTTACGGAAGCGGGAATCACGTTCAGGGACCATGCGGCCCGGGCCAGCGCCGAGATCGACACCGCAAGGGAAACGATCCTTCCGACCGGTGATCTTCGCGGCCGCCTGAGGGTTGCCATGCCGCTTACATTCGGCCCCACCCACTTCGCCCCCGTGCTTGCTGAAATGGCGCGCCAGCACCCAAAGCTCCACATCCATACCTACTACAGTGATCGTTTCGTCGATCTCATCGCCGAAGGTTTCGATTGCGCGATCCGGGCTGGCTACCTTCAGGACTCCAACCTGATCGCGAAGCGCATCGGGCCGTTCCATGGCAAGCTTGTCGCAAGCCCGGACTATATCGAAGCGCACGGTTCACCTGAGACGCCAGACAACCTCGTCACCCATCAGGCCCTCATGCAGGGAACGGAAACCTGGCAATTCATGGATGGTGGCAAGGTTGTCACGGTTCAGCCACAGGGCAGGTTCAAGGCCGACAACGCTATGGCACTTGCGGCCGCGGCGGCGGCAGGCCTCGGCATCGCCTGGCTCCCCGATTGCATCACGCATGACTATGTGGCCTCCGGCGCGCTCGTTCCGATCATGACACGCTATCCGGTACCGGCAGCAGGCGCGTATGTGGTCCGTCCGCCGGGTCAACATCCCGCGCGGAAAGTGCGTGTCCTCACCGAGATGCTGACTGAGCATTTCAAACTGAACCCGGATATTTGGGGGCTCGACCACTAGGACACGAACGGTACGAAGCCTGGTCTAGGACCTTCGCTCGACGGTGGCACTACTTCGGCGACATGGCCTGCACGTTCCACTTGCTGCGACACAGCTTGACGTATCACGGGGCTAGCTCGATGGACGGTCGCGCGCCAGTCTCGACATTCCGGAAGCCAGGAGAGGATGGCGTGCATGAGTTGGAACCCGGCAATCGAACCCGGCTCCCCCGTTGAGGTGGGCATCGACGCGATCGAGACGCTCATCATTCCGCGATCCCGCGACCTGGGTGACTTCGAAGTCCGTCGCGCCTTGCCGGCGCCGAAGCGGCAGATGGTGGGCCCATTCATCTTCTTCGACCAGGCCGGGCCTGCCGAGTTCCTGACCGGACAGGGCGTTGACGTCCGGCCGCATCCGCATACAGGTTTGGGCACCGTCACCTACCTGTTTCGCGGTGACTTCCATCATCGGGACAGCACCGGTGCCGACCAGATCATCCGCCCGGGCGAAATTGAACTGGATGGTCGCCGGACGTGGCGTGTCCCATTCCGAGCGCACCTCCGCGACAGCCCGCAGTGGCCCGAACAGCCTGTTCGGTATCCAGACCTGGCTGGCGCTGCCCGACAGCCACGAGGACATAGCGCCCACCTTCGAACATCACGGCAAGGAGGCGTTGCCGACGATCGAGGACAGTGGCGTCTCGGTTCGGCTCATTCTTGGAAACGCCTACGGCAAGGCCGCGCCCGCGACAATGTTCTCCGAGACCTTTTACGCCGACGTGACATTGGAAGCGGGGCGCCGACTGCCGATGCCGGACGATCACGAGGACCGGGGAATCTACATCGTCGAGGGCTCGATCTCGGTCGCCGGCCAGGAATTCGAGGCCTCCCAGATGATGGTCTTCCGGCCCGGCGACAAGATCACCGTCGCCGCCGGCAGTAGAGGCGCGCGGCTGATGATCCTCGGCGGCGCGACCTTTCCGGGCCCCCGTTACATCTGGTGGAATTTCGTCGCCTCATCCAAGGAGCGCATCGAAGATGCCAAGGCCGAATGGTGCGCCGGAAACTGGGGCAAGGGCCGCTTCGATCTGCCAATCGACGACCGGGATGAGCACATCCCCGTTCCGGATTGACCGGTGCTGACCCAAGACTAAATGACCGTCACCCGTACGGAGCAGATGCTGGATGGAGAAAAGTGAAATGAACAACAGGTGGCCCCACCTTGACTACCTTAGCTGGCGTGAGACTTGTTCAGCTCTGCATCTCTACCTGCAGGTCGCCGGCAAATACCGGCTAGCTCATACACCGTGGCTGAACCATTCGTGGAACGCGACCTTCTACGTCACGCCGAACGGTCTGGCATCCTCGCCGATACCCGACGGCCCGGGCATCGAGATCCTGTTCGATTTCTGGGAGCACAGGGTCGTGGGCACCTGCGGCGAAGGCCGCCGGGCGTCGTTCGCGCTCGAACCGATGACGGTCGCGGCGTTCCACGCCAGCTTCGTGCAGTTGATTTCGGAGCTCGGCGGCACGCCGACGTTCAACGGACAACCGAACGAGGTCCCCAACCCGGTACCCTTCGCCGAAGATCATCGCGACCGGCCCTATGACCGCGACGCCGTTCAACACTTCCATCAGGCGTTGATGGCGGTCGACAAGGTCTTCAATCGTTTCCGTACCTCCTTTCTCGGCAAATCCAGTCCCGTTCATCTGTTCTGGGGCAGCTTCGACCTGGCGATTACCCGCTTTTCGGGACGGCGCGCGCCGCTCCACCCCGGCGGTATCCCCGCCTTGCCGGACGACGTGGCGCAGGAGGCTTATGACCGCGAGGTCTCGTCAGCGGGCTTCTGGCCGGGCGGCGGCGGCATCGACTATCCTGCCTTCTACGCCTACGCCTATCCGGCGCCGAACGGTTACCGGGCAGCAATGGTCCGGCCCAATGCCGCGTTCTGGCATGACGGCCTGTCTGAATTCATTCTACCCTACGATGCCGTGCAGTCAGCGGCCGATCCCGACGAAGCTCTGATGGCTTTCCTCGTCTCGACCTACGAGGCTGCCGCCGATCTGGGCGAATGGGACCGCGATATTCTGGAATGTGCGCCGGGACAGCCACGTAAGGTCCGCCGCCCGGACGCGGCGCTGGCGAAGGATGCGCCTTCGGCCGGCGACGAAAAGGTCGAGCGGGAGGATGGGGCAACGAAGGGTCGGTACCGGCTGGTGATCGACGGGGTCGAAGCCGAGATGACCTATAGCCGGGCCGGCGAAGGGTTGATCATCATCGACCATACCGAAGTTCCAGCGGCCTTGCGTGGCCGCAAGGTCGGCGAGCGATTGGTGCGCCAGGCGATCGAGGATGCCCGACGCGACGGGATTGCCATCATTCCGCTCTGCCCGTTCGCAAAGGCGCAGATCGGCCGCCATCCGGAATGGCAGGACGTGCTTCGTCAGTCATAGGGGCGTGGCTGTCTGCCGGAATACCCAACGCCACGGCGGCGACGACTGTGCTCGGCGTTGGTGAGGTTGGTGGCCGCGACCAGCAGGAAGGTCCCCAAGCGCATCAACGCGATGATGAAGAAAGTCGTCCTTGATCACCGACGTAATCGAACCGAGGGCACCATCCTCTGAAGCAGCCGTGCGTGGCACGGCGCGACCGAGGAAAGCGTAAGCCGAAACCGGCATTGCCGTTCGCAAAGGCCTGGCCTGAACGGGTCGAGGGCATCGGACCGGCCATCGCTCCGGAAGGTGGTCGCCCTGTTCGGCTTGAGAAGCCATCGGCCAGCGTTCCCCCCTTCGCAACACAGCTTGGCATTTCTCGACACTGAAAGAGACAGATCCCGAACACTAAGTTCGTGGATCAGGTTTTTGACCGCCTGCCGCGTCTCACGCGAATCACCTGGGCGCTGGAACCAACAATGGTAGAAAAGGACAAACATATGATCGATCTGAATGGGAAGCGCGCATTGGTTACTGGCGCTTCGCGGGGCATCGGAGCCGCGATCGCGTTGGCGCTGGCAGAGAACGGCGCTGACGTCGCGTTCACGTACAAGCGCTCGGCCAAAGAAGCTGAAGCGGTGACGAAATCTATCGAGAGCACAGGGCGTCGCGCAGTCGCCATCCAAGCCGACAGCGCTGCCCCGGAGGCCATCATGCGCTCTGTGAGCAAAGCCTTCTCGGCGCTCGGTGGACTCGATATCCTCGTCAACAGCGCGGCTATTGGCCACACGGGAACGATCGCCGACATCGAGGTGAATGACTATCAGGCCGTGATGGACGTCAACGTGCGAGCGCCAGTGCTGTTTGCGAAAGCAGTTATCCCGCATCTCACCGAAGGGGGACGCATCATCACGATCGGTTCGGCCTTGGGAGAGCGGGTCCCGTTCCCCGGCATAACGGCTTATGCGATGTCCAAGGCGGCACTTACCTCCTTCACCCGCGGTCTTTCGCGCGAACTCGGCCCGAACGGCATCACCGTGAATCTTGTGCAGCCCGGAGCGACCGATACGGATTCAAATCCGGCGGATGGCGAGGCTGCCGATTTCCAGCGAAGCCTGACGTCTTTGGGACGCTACGGCGAGCCGCGCGAAGTCGCGAACGCTGTGGTCTTTCTGGCAAGTCCCGCCGCGAGCGTGATTACGGGCGCCATCCTGACCGCCGACGGGGGCGCAATCGCCTGAGCGGACTTGATGTTCGCGAGCAGGCGAATCGCGTGCTCGGCAATGCATCGAGCGCCACACGAGCCGAGATCGACAGTGCCTTTCGCGCTAAGGCCCGGCTTTGACAGGGCCGGGCTGATGAATAAGCGCATCCGATTTACGCGGAGGACGAGGACGACATGAAGGAGGCCGCTCTGAGGACTCGGCCTTGAGACGCAGGAGTTCAACCTAACCACTCAACATCCAGAAGGAACAATTCCCGTGAAGGTTAGCAAGTTCAACATCACCGACGCAACGCTGGAGCGTTCTCCAGGACAGGACGGAGACGTGTTCGTGGGCAATCTGGTCGACCAGCGTCATGCCTCCCCGATCACGATCGGGTACGGGCGCTATGGGCCGAACCAGACACTCGAGGAGACAATGGCCGTCGATGATGTGATGGTCGTCCTCAAGGGGCGGCTGTCGGTGTCCGGAAAGTCAGGCAGCGTCACCGCAGGGCCGGGCGAGATCGTCCATATGCCCAAAGGTCAGAAGGTCACGATCTGCTCGCACGAGAAAGGCGCGGTCACCGCCTATGTCACCTATCCCCACTGGCAGGAGGCACGGGGGTAAGTCCTCTGGGCAACGCCGCTGGCGCGACGTCCTCGCGGATCACGCTCAACTGAGTAGGCGTTGAGATCTTGTCTGGCAAATCTGGCACGAGGCCTCTCTGCTTTGTCCCAGCGACGCCCCGCGCGCGCAAGCTCAAAGCTGTGCAAATCCGCCGTCCACGAACACCTCGCGCCCGTCTGGAAGCTGCGGTCGTTGAGGCAGCGACGGCAGTGATAACAGGCGGCAACGTTCGGACGCCGCCGCGGCGAACTGAATGGCGGACTCGGGCGCGAAGCCGCCGATCATCAGTATTTCCGCGCGGTAGCCGCCGATCCTGCGATTGCGGCCTGCGAGGAATAGGCGTGGGCGGCGACGGCTGCTATTCTACGCCTGATTTCGTCGGTCCTCGATGCTCTGACACTCTGGAAGCAGGGCTATTGAGATCGAAGCGTAGGGAAAAATCGCACGCCGGCGTGCAAAATCGCGACTTGGCGTAGAAAAGGCGATGGCTCCCCGGGCCGGATTCGAACCAGCGACCAACCGGTTAACAGCCGGTTGCTCTACCACTGAGCTACCGGGGAACAGAGGCTCTCATGTGAGTGGGGCAGCCTATAGCAAACCCGTTTCGGCTTTGCAAAGAAGCATTTCGCATTTTTTCGGTGCTTTTTGGCGCAGGGCTTTCTGGCAATGGCCGGCGAGCGCCCTCATATGAGCTGTCTCTCGCCTGTCGGGGAACGGAAAAGGCCGTTGCGGCTTTCTCCGGCTGATGGTGCTACTGATGCAAACGGATCGACATTTCACATGACGGCAATGAGCGACGAACAGCCACCGGCCCGGAAAATCTCGGTCTTCGGCCGCCAGTTCACCATGCCGCGCTCGCGCGGCCTCAGGATTGCGATCGGCGTCGTGCTGATCATCGGCGGCATTCTCGGCTTCCTGCCGATCCTTGGGTTCTGGATGGTGCCGATCGGATTGCTGGTGCTCTCCTACGAATTCGCATTGGTGCGCCGTCACCGGCGCCGTTTCGTCGTCTGGTGGGAGCGGCGGCGGCGGCCGGACTGAGATTGCCCTGCTGACGCGCCGCTAGCCGGAAAATGCCGGAGGACGGCGTGCTCCGCCTATGCATTAGCTTCTGCATTACCGAGGTTGGTCGAAGCAGCTTTCCAGGCGTTCGCAAAGCTCCTTGAGGACGGCGGTGGCCGATGCCAGCCGCGCACGGTCGCGCGGTGGCAGGCTGTTTGCGCCTTCTATGCTGAGGCGGTCGATGGCATAGCGCACAAGCTCTGCAGACTGCGACAATCCGCGCGGTGTGCCGTCTTCCGTAGCTGCTCGACGCATGGCGGACCCTGCTATCTGCCCAACGTGGCCGCCGGTATCGGGTTCCTCTCGCCGAGAATCGTGCTTAACGATAAGCTAATATGTTATTGCTAGCATGGTATTGCGTTGATAAGCAGTGCCTCGATGTCGGAAGAACCGTTGGGAATGCATGGTGGCCGCTTGACGGCATTTTCGCCGCAACCTATTGGAGCCGGGTGGAACGCCGGGAGCAATGAGGCCTCGTGGCGGAGTGGTTACGCAGAGGACTGCAAATCCTTGCACCCCGGTTCGATTCCGGGCGAGGCCTCCAATGCCCGAGCTCCCGCGCGTCAGCGCCAGGGGGCTTCAGTTCCGGTCGAAACAGCCGCGGCCTCTGCGCGGCAAGCGGATGGTTGGAACATGAGCGCTGATTTTGCCGAACGCCGGGTGAAGATGGTCGACGGCCAGATCCGCACCACCGACGTGACCAGCGCGCCGTTGCTCGAGGCGATGCTTGTCGTGCCGCGCGAGGCCTTTGTCGGCGCCGGCCAGCGCGATCTCGCCTATATCGATGAGGACATCCGTATTGCCGATACGGCCGATGGCCCGCGCTATCTGATGGAACCGTCGCCATTGGCCAAGCTGATGCAGCTGGCCGATATCGGCCCAAGCGCTTCGGCACTCGATGTTGGCTGCGGCACCGGCTACGCGGCGGCGATCCTGTCGCGGCTGGCAAGGTCCGTGGTCGCGCTGGAAAGCGATCCGGCGCTGGCCGAAACCGCCACTTCGACGCTTGCCGCGCTGGGTTGCGGCAATGTCACGGTGGTCCAGGGGCCGCTGCCGCAAGGCCATGTTGCCAAGGCGCCTTACGACGTGATCCTGTTCGGCGGCAGCGGCGGGGAGGTGCCGGCGGCGCTGTTCGACCAGCTTGCCGAAGGCGGCCGACTCGTCGCCGTGGAGGGGCAGGGCAATTCGGGCGTAGCCCGGCTTTTTTTTAAGACTGGAGGGGTTGTAACGGGAAGACGCGCATTTAATGCGGCAATTAAGCCACTACCTGGATTTGAACGCATTCCCGCCTTCGAATTCTGAGTGATTTTGCCTTGCAGCGAAGGCGTTGTCATGATCGCTTGCGTTTGAACAATCGTTGCTGATCTGCATAACCGGGTGTTTCTTGGGGGCTTTCAGCGGGGGAACGATAAAAAACGCGGCGCCGGCTGATCAGAGGAGAAGCCAGCGTGGCGCAGTTCCCGTGCAAAACGAATGAGGGAATATAACGTGCCGTCTGTACGCAAGTTGCTTTTTACCGCTGTCCTCGTTTCGGCGACCGCGCTTTCTCCAATGGTCGCCTCGGCCGAAACGATCATCGGGGCCCTTTCAAAGGCCTACCAAAACAATTCCTCGCTCAATTCGACACGCGCCGGCGTCCGCGTCACCGACGAGGGCGTTGCAATCGCCAAGTCCGGCTGGCGCCCGACCATCACCGGTTCCGCGGACATCGACTACACCAGCACCCACGTCAATGGTACCAGTCGAACCGCACGCATAACTACCGGCAACTTTGGCGTCCAGATCAATCAAACCCTGTTCGACGGCTTTCAGACCAGGAACAATGTCGCGGCCGCTGAAGCGCGGGTCAGCGCCTCGGTCGAGAGCCTGCGCAACACCGAAGAAAACACCCTGTTCAACGCGGCAAGTGCCTATATGGACGTCATCCGCGACCGCCAGATCGCGGTGCTGACCGAACAGAATCTGCAATTCCTGACCGAGCAGGCGCGTGCGGCGCGTTCGCGCTTCGAGGTCGGCGAAGGCACGCGCACCGACGTCGCGCAAGCCGATGCTTCGCGCGCCTCCGCGGTGGCGCAGTTGAGCGCCGCCCGCGCGACAGCGCTGGCAAGTGCTGCGACCTATCGCCAGATCGTCGGCGACGAGCCGGGCAGGCTCAGGCCGGCTTCGCCGCTGTCAAAGCTGTTGCCGTCGAGTCTCGATGCAGCGATTGCGATCGCATCGGCCGAACATCCGGCCATCCTCGCCACCGAGCATCTGGTCGACGCGGCGGCGTTTTCGGTTAAATCGGCCGAAGGCGCGCTGCTGCCGCAGCTTTCGGCTAGCGCCGGCGTTTCCGGCGACTATCGCAACACGGTTCCGGGCGTCCTTGGGGCATCGCAGGATGGTACAAGGACGTCGGCGAACATCGGCGCGACACTGACCGTGCCGATCTATTCCGGCGGACGGACCTCGGCGACCGTGCGCCAGAACAAGGAATCGCTCAGCCAGGCGCGGATCGAAGTCGACGTGAGTCGCGACCAGGTGCGCCAGGCCGTGACATCGGCATGGACGCAATATACCGCCGCGCAGCAAAGCGTCACGGCCAACCGGCAGGTGGTCGCCGCCGCGCAGCTTGCCTTGAACGGCGTCATCGAGGAGCGCAATGTCGGCCAGCGTACCACGCTCGACGTTCTCAATGCGCAGGCGACCGTCATCACTGCCAAGATCAATCTTGCCAGTGCCGAACGCGACGTGGTGGTGGCAAGCTATGCCATCCTCTCTGCGGTTGGCCATTTGTCGGCAGACCGCCTTGCGCTCAATGTGACGAAGTACAGGCCGGAAGAGCATTACAACGCCGTCAAAGACAAGTGGATCGGCCTGCGCACGCCGGACGGCCGCTGATCGCCAGGCCGTGTTTTCAGCCCGCGCTCGAACGACGCGCGGGCTTCCACTCCCGACCCTAATCTGTTGAAATCCGAGATGTCGCCAGATTGGGGATTCTCGCAGGGCGTTCCGTCGGTTACGCTGTCGCCATGATTCGAATCCGGCATTGCCGGACAGGAAATCTGAGAACGAGTCACAAGGGCGGCGGATGTGACGATGGCGACGGCAAGCAGCGTACAGCGCGAACCTTCCATGGAAGAGATACTGGCTTCCATCAGAAGGATCATCGAGGACAGCGATACCGGCCGCAAGCAGCCGGGCGACGCGGACGAGCTGCGCCAGGATCTGCAACCGGCGCCGGCAGCCGGACGGGCAGCGGAGGGCGATGCGTTCCGTTCCGAACTGCGCGGCGGACTGGAGATCGCCAAGCCGGCCACGCGGGCCGAGGTGCAGCCATCATCCGCGCCCGTCAATGCGTATACGGAAGTGCGTCCCGGCCCGGCAAAAGCGCCGGTCACTCTGGCTGAAGTGAACACCGCTCCCGAACCGCCCGCAAAGCCGGATCGGCCTGCGACGGCCAAGGCTGCCGAGACGACGGACACCATCATTGCCGATTGGCGGCGCGAGATCGCAGAGGTCGGCGACGCGATGGCCAAGCCGGACCGGGCCGAGCCACCCCGGACGCCGGACGCCGGGCCAAAAGCCGAGGTTTTCGAAGACGAGGCGACTGCTGGACCTGCGCCGGAGCCTTCTGAAAATGGGTCGCAGTCTTCGGAAAGCGGCCTGGAACCTTCGAAAATCGGCCCGGGACCTTCGAAAATGGGATTGGCGAGTTCGGCGGCCAGCGAGGCGCCGTACTCTCGGCCGGCGATCCTTTCGGAACATACGGGGCGGCAGGTTGCCGCCGCCTTCGGCGAGCTTTCAGACGCATTTGCCAGCCGCAGCAAGAAGACCTTCGACGAGATGGCCGAGGAGATGCTGCGGCCGATGCTGCAGGACTGGCTGGACAACAACCTGCCGACGCTGGTCGAGCGGCTGGTGCGCGAGGAAATCGAGCGCGTCGCGCGCGGCGCGCAGTAGCAATTCGGAGAGCCGCCGATGGGCGGCGCTCGACCGGCAAATCGTCGAAGTCGGCGCTGCCCGTCATCCGCCTGCCGGCACCCTCCCCGTATAGTGACGGGCAGAAGGGGCTGACCGCAACCCCGCCGCGTTTTCCGCAACGTTCGTGATTGGCGAAAGCTTCAGTACAGGAGTGCAGGCGTCTTTCTCCCCGTCACTACACGGCGAGAAATGCCCGGTCCACCCTCCGCAGCTTCAGCGCAGCTGCTGCGGAGGACGGGCACGGCAATGAGGGGCAGCGCAAACCTGAAGCGATTGCCTTGCAACGTCACTTCCGCGAGTTGCACCTAACCATCCCGGCGCTATCTATCGGCCATGCCGCCCTTGCGGTTGACTTGGCAACAACCTTCCGATTTACACCGGACCACAAATTCCGGACAGCGCGGACCGTTTTCCCATGCTCGAAAAGACCTACGACGCCAAAGCCGTCGAGCCGAAGATTGCCAGGATTTGGGAAGAGGCCGACGCGTTTCGGGCCGGTGCCGGCGCCGAGGAGGGGGCTGAAGCCTTCACCATCGTCATCCCGCCGCCGAACGTCACCGGCTCGCTGCATATGGGCCATGCGCTCAACAACACGCTGCAGGACATTCTGGTGCGCTTCGAGCGCATGCGCGGCAAGAACGTCTTGTGGCAGCCGGGCATGGATCATGCCGGCATCGCCACCCAGATGGTGGTCGAGCGCCAGCTGATGGAAAAGCAGATCCACCGTCGCGACCTGACGCGCGATGAGTTCATCGACAAGGTGTGGGAGTGGAAGGCCGGGTCCGGTGGCGCCATCCTCAACCAGCTGAAGCGGCTCGGGGCCTCGGCCGACTGGAGCCGCGAGCGCTTCACCATGGACGAGGGCCTGTCGAAGGCAGTGCTCGAAGTGTTCGTGACGCTCTACAAGGAAGGGCTGATCTACAAGGACAAGCGCCTTGTGAACTGGGACCCGAAGCTGTTGACCGCCATCTCGGATCTCGAGGTCGAGCAGCAGGAAGTCAACGGCAACCTCTGGCACTTCCGCTATCCGGTCGAAGGCAAGACGTTCGATCCGGAAAATCCGAAAACCTTCATCACCGTTGCGACGACCCGCCCCGAGACGATGCTGGGCGATACGGCTGTCGCAGTCCACCCCGACGACGAGCGTTTCCGGCATCTCGTCGGCAAGAACCTCATCCTGCCGATCGTCGGCCGCAAGATCCCGGTGGTGGCGGACGAGTATTCCGATCCCGAAAAAGGCAGCGGTGCGGTCAAGATCACGCCGGCGCATGATTTCAACGACTTCGAGGTCGGCAAGCGCCACCGGCTGCCGGCGGTCAACATCCTCACCGTCAATGCGGCGGTGAGCCTCAAGGACAATGAGGACTTTCTGGCGGGACTGGAAGTGACGCCGGAGCGCCAGGCCGTCTGGGACGGCCTCGATGGCCTGGATCGTTTCGATGCGCGCAAGAAGATCGTCGAGCTGATGGAGGCGGGCGGCTTTCTTGAAAAGGTCGAGCCGCATCGCCACGCCGTGCCGCACGGCGACCGTGGCGGCGTGCCTATCGAGCCGTTTCTGACCGACCAATGGTATGTCAATGCGGCGGAACTGGCCAAGCCGGCGATCGCCTCGGTGCGCGAGAGCCGTACCAATTTCGTGCCCAAAAACTGGGAAAAGACCTATTTCGACTGGATGGAGAACATCCAGCCCTGGTGCATTTCGCGCCAGCTCTGGTGGGGCCACCAGATCCCTGCCTGGTACGGGCCGGACGGGCATGTCTTTGTCGAAAAGACCGAGGAAGAAGCGCTCGGTGCCGCCGTCGAATATTATCTGGCGCTGGAAGGGCCGTGGAAGGCCTGGGTCGAGGACAAACTCGAGAATTTCCAGCCTGGCGAGATCCTGACCCGCGACGAGGACGTGCTCGACACATGGTTCTCGTCGGCGCTGTGGCCGTTCTCGACGCTCGGCTGGCCGGACCAGACGCCGGAGCTGAAGACCTATTACCCGACCGACGTGCTGGTCACCGGTTTCGACATCATCTTCTTCTGGGTCGCCCGCATGATGATGATGGGCCTGCATTTCATGGACCAGGAGCCGTTTCATACCGTTTATGTGCATGCGCTGGTTCGCGACAAGAATGGACAGAAGATGTCGAAGTCGAAAGGCAACGTCATCGATCCGCTCGACCTCATCGACGAATATGGCGCCGATGCGCTGCGCTTCACCTTGACGGTGATGGCAGCGCAAGGGCGCGACGTTAAGCTCGATCCGGCCCGCATTGCCGGCTATCGCAATTTCGGCACCAAGCTGTGGAACGCGACGCGCTTCGCCGAGATGAACGAAGTGGCGCGCGACGACGATTTCTGGCTGCAGGACGCCAAGCTGGCGGTCAACCGCTGGATCCTGACGGAGCTGACGCGAGCCGCGCAAGACATAACCGACGGCATCACCTCGTACCGCTTCAACGAGGCGGCGGGTGCTGCCTACCGGTTCGTCTGGAACCAGTTCTGCGACTGGTACCTGGAACTGCTGAAGCCGGTATTCATGGGCACCGACGAGGCCGCCAAGGCCGAGAGCAGGGCATGCGTCGCCTTCGTGCTGGACGAGATCTACAAGCTGCTGCATCCGATGATGCCGTTCATGACCGAGGAACTGTGGGCCGAAACCGCCGGCGAGGGCAGGCAACGGCCGTCGCTGCTTTGTCATGCGGCTTGGCCGTCGCCCGACTTCGAGGACGAGGAGGCCGCCGCCGATATCAACTGGCTGGTCGATCTCGTCTCCGGCATCCGCTCGGTGCGTTCGGAAATGAACGTGCCGCCGGCGGCGATAGCACCCCTGATGGTGATCGGTGCCAACGACACGACACACGAAAGGCTCGAGCGCCAGGCGTCGGCCATCAAGCGGCTGGCGCGGGTCGGCGACATCTCGCTGGTCGATGCGGCACCCAAGGGCTCCGCGCAGATCGTCGTTAACGAAGCGACCATCTGCCTGCCGCTCGGCAGCCTGATCGATCTTGCCGCCGAGGCAGCGCGCCTGCAGAAGGAGCTTGCCAAAGTGACCGAGGAAATTGCGCGGCTTTACAAGAAGCTGTCCAACGAGAAATTCGTTGCCAACGCGCCGGACGAGGTGGTGGAGGCCGAGCGCGAAAAACTCGCCGAGTATCGCGAGGCGCAAGAGAAGCTTTCGGTGGCATTGACGCGGGTGCGCGATGCCGGCTGATCAAACAAATTGGGCCGGCTGGCCGCAATAGATTCGCCGGTCACGAATCTGCCTTCAAGACAGGCCGCCTGCCACGAAAACAGGCATTCCGCAGCGTAAATCTTGACGCAAACTGAATGTTTTTGCCCCATTGTTGCCATAATGTAACAATGGCTGACTGGGCACGCAAAATGCCCCGTTCTGTAAGGATTTAGGCGGTTTTCCCGAGTTTTCTCGTCGATTTGTATTGAGGCGGCCATTTTCCCGCCTCGGGAAAAAGACCGCAACCTTGTCGGAAATGCGTTCAGCCAAGGTGTACATGTACGCACGGCGAATTCGTTGTTGCGCGGTTAACCTGAATTGGTTCTAGCTTGATGCAAGGATATTCGGGGAGGAGATTCATGTGTTATTCGCGTTTGAAAGCACTGCTGGGCGCGGGGGCTTTTTCGCTGGCTTTCGTTGGGACGGTGCAAGCCGGGGGCTTTGACCGGGGCGGCGTCAACATCGACCAGCTGTTCGACGCGGCGCCATATTCGTTCGACGCAGGCGTCACCTATGTTTCGCCCCAGCGCAAACTCAAGAATGTGCAGCGTCTGGATGGGTCGGGATTGTCGACGTCGGCGGTGGATGTTGGTGGCGACTATGCGGTGCCGCATGTCGGCATCAAGGCCAACATCTTTGAGCCCGTAGACTGTCTTGCCACCTATACCAGACCGTATGGTGCGGACGCAAATTTCGGCATGAACAACGCCTATTCGCCGACAGCGGTCAAATACTCCGTCGACACAGACGATTTCGGCCTCACCTGCTCCTACAAGGTGAACGTCGGCAAGGGCGCCATACGATTCATTGGCGGTGTCTCCTACCAGCAGGTCGACGCGTTTCTGTCCCGCCAGACACTGCTCGCCTTCGGCAATACCGGCCTCGGTGTCTTCAAGCTGTCCGACGAGGCATGGGGTTGGCGTGCGGGCGCAGCCTATGAGATCCCCGAGATCGCTCTGCGCGCCAGCCTGATGTACTCTTCCAGCTACAAATATGACGGGCTGTCGGGAACGGTCGACACGACCGGCTTCAGGGGCGCCTTTCCAGCGGATCTGGTTCCTGGCTCTACCGGCGTGTACCCAGTCTCGGCGTCGGCCGAGATACCTCAGGCTCTGGAATTCAAGCTGCAGAGCGGTATAGCTCCTGGCTGGCTGGCCTTTGGTTCCATCCGCTGGCAGGAGTGGAGCAAGCTTGGCGTCATTGCCATCAATGGCGTGCGCAGTCCGGTAACCGGTGCTCCCTCGCCCGTTTCATTCGACCTGCTTTATCGCGACGGCTGGACGATCACGGGCGGTATCGGTCACAAGTTCACCGACCAATTGTCGGGCGTGGTTTCGCTGACCTGGGATCGCGGCACCTCGACGACCTCCGGCTATCAGTCGGATACCTGGGCCGTGGCCAGCGGCGTCTCCTATTCGCCGAACGACCAGGTCGAGGTCAGGCTCGGCGGCTCGATCGGTGTGCTGACGAGCGGGTCATCGACTTTCAGCGGTGTCGGCGACGTGGCAAATGCCGTCACCTATACCTACGGCAACGACCTGCTTCTCGCCGGTTCGGCTTCCGTCAAGATCAAGTTCTAACTACAAATTTTTAAACGACAAAACGGCCGGGCACTGCCCGGTCGTTTCGTTCGGTGCGTCATCCGTCATTCGGCCAGCGCAACAATTGCCCCCATGATGTTCGCTCCGATAATTGTGACGTTTCGGCAACAGTTTCTCAACAACCCTCGCGCCACCCGGCCGCCCGGGAACATTGCCCATTTCCCGCCATAAACCCGGCGCACCTCGAACTTGTCTCGGGACACGCGCCAAAAGGCTAGGCGAAGAGGCAGGCCGCACCGCCCGCGGCGAGGACGAGTATGGACGCCAGAGCGATCTCCAAGGCCAAGCTGCCAAGCCGTCACGTGACCGTTGGTCCCGAGCGGGCGCCGCATCGCTCCTACCTCTATGCGATGGGGCTGTCGGCGGCCGAGATCGCGCAGCCGCTGGTTGGTGTCGCCAGCTGCTGGAACGAGGCCGCACCTTGCAACATCTCACTGATGCGCCAGGCGCAAGTGGTCAAGAAGGGCGTGGCGGCCGCCAAAGGCACGCCGCGCGAATTCTGCACCATCACCGTCACCGACGGCATCGCCATGGGCCACCAGGGCATGAAGTCGTCGCTGGTGTCACGCGAGGTCATCGCCGATTCAGTCGAGCTTACCATGCGCGGCCATTGCTACGATGCGCTGGTCGGCCTGGCCGGTTGCGACAAGTCGCTGCCCGGCATGATGATGGCTATGGTGCGCCTCAACGTGCCGTCCATCTTCATCTATGGCGGCTCGATCCTGCCCGGCAGCTACCGTGGCCGGCAGATCACCGTGCAGGACGTATTCGAGGCGGTCGGCCAGCATTCGGTCGGCACCATCGGCGACGCCGAACTGCTAGAAATCGAGCAAGCCGCGTGTCCGTCGGCCGGCTCCTGCGGCGCCCAGTTCACCGCCAACACCATGGCCACCGTCGCTGAGGCGATCGGCCTGGCGCTGCCCTATTCCTGCGGCGCGCCGGCACCCTACGAGATGCGCGACCGCTTCAATTTCGCTTCCGGCGAAAAGATCATGGAGTTGATCGCAAGGAACATCCGCCCTCGCGACATCGTTACTATGAAAGCGTTGGAAAATGCCGCGACCGTGGTCTCGGCCACCGGCGGCTCGACCAACGCGGCGCTGCATCTGCCGGCGATCGCGCACGAAGCCGGGATAAAGTTCGACCTTTTCGACGTGGCCAGGATATTCGAAAAGACACCCTACATCGCCGACCTCAAGCCGGGCGGCAAATACGTCGCCAAGGACATGTTCGAGGCCGGCGGCATTCCGCTCTTGATGAAGACGCTGCTCGACCATGGCTATCTTCATGGCGATTGCCTGACGGTGACCGGCCGCACTTTGGCCGAAAATATGGAACATGTTTCCTGGAATGACAGCCAGGATGTGGTCCGTCCCGCCAACAAGCCGATTACCCAGACCGGCGGGGTCGTGGGCTTGAAGGGTAACCTTGCCCCCGAAGGCGCGATCGTGAAGGTCGCAGGCATGGCGGAACTCAAATTCTCGGGTCCGGCGCGCTGCTTCGATTCGGAAGAGGAATGTTTCGAGGCGGTTACGCGCCGTAACTATAGCGAAGGCGAGGTTCTCGTCATCCGTTACGAGGGTCCGCGCGGCGGCCCGGGCATGCGCGAAATGCTGTCGACGACGGCGGCTCTCTACGGCCAGGGCATGGGCGGCAAGGTGGCGCTCATCACCGACGGGCGTTTTTCTGGCGCGACGCGCGGTTTCTGCATCGGCCATGTCGGGCCGGAAGCGGCCGTCGGTGGCCCGATCGGGCTTCTGAAAGACGGCGACTTGATTTCGATCGATGCGGTGAACGGCACGATCGAGGTTGCATTGTCCAAAGCCGAACTGGCGGCGAGGGCAAAAGCATGGAAGGCGCGCACGACCGACTATCAGTCGGGCGCGATCTGGAAATACGCACAGACGGTCGGATCTGCCCGCGACGGCGCGGTCACCCATCCGGGCGGTGCCAAAGAAACACACTGCTATGCGGACATCTGAGTTGTTGAGGTCGTCTGTCCTTTCGGCACTGGTTGCGCTCGCCACGTTTGGCGCGACCTTAGGCGCCGTCGGCCAGGCCATGGCCTTCGACGACAAGGTGTTCGACGACAAGACCGGCGTGAAGCCGCAGTCGAGCCCGTGGGCGGTGTTCCAGTTCGGCTTTTCCGCTTACAAGAACGGCCATAAGGAGCAGGCCGCGGAAGCCTACAAATATGCCGCCGAGAACGGCCAGATCGGCGCCACCTGGAAGCTTGCGCGCATGTATGCCGAAGGCGATGGCGTGGCGCGAGACGACTACGCGGCGTTCAAGTTCTTCAGCGAGATCGTCGACCAGGACGTCGAGCCCGGTTCGCCCGAGGAAAGCTATGTTTCGGACGCGCTGGTGGCGCTTGGCGACTATCTGAGGAAAGGCATTCCCGGCAGCCCCGTCGAGGAGAACGAGGTGGCGGCCCAGGAATATTACATGCGTGCCGCCGCCAACTACCGCAATCCGAACGCCCAGTTCGAGATGGGCCAGATGTTCCTCAAGGGCGAGGGCGGCGTCAAGGCCAGCGTCAAGCAGGCCGGACGCTGGTTCCAGCTGGCGGCCGAAAAGGGCCATGCGGGCGCGCAGGCGACGCTCGGCAACCTGCTTTTCCAAAGCGGCAAGATCGTCCGCGGGCTGGCGATGATGACCGCGGCACTCGAACGAGCCTCACCCGCCGACCAGCCATGGATCCGCGGCATGCAGGAAGAAGCGTTTGCCGCCGCCGGCGAAGCCGACCGTCGCACCGCGATCTCGCTGGCCGACGACATCCTGACCAAGGGTGGCGGCGACCAGTAGTCCGGCGGGATTTGTCGATTTAAATCAGTTCTCGGTCGGTTTCGCCGGCACGCCGCCGGGCGCCGGTGTTGATATCGGCGTGCCTTGCAGATGCGGGGCCAGTGTGTTCTCCGGGCAGCCGTCCCGCTGCTTTGTCCAGGACGTGTTGTTGAGCACCATCTCGCAGCGGGCGAGGTGGCTTTGTCCGGCAAGTGTCAGGCAGGCCATTTGACCGATCTGGAACGATTTGCCATTGGCAAGGCATAGCGGAGCGGCAACGGCCGGCATCGCGCCAAAAGCGAGCGCCGCGGCACACGTGCAAAGTGCAAGTCGGATAGTCATGGGAACCCCAGCCACCATGATGATTTCTCATCAAGCGCGCGATTTGTGGCGATAAGAGGTCAACTTCTCAATGTGCCGCCGGACAGCAGCTCCGATCAGGCCGGCCGCAGCGCCAGATCGATCGCCACCGGCACATGGTCGGAGGGTTTTTCCCAGGCGCGCACCTGTTTTTCGATCGAAGCCGAGGAAAACCAATTGGCGGCTTCGGGCGACAGAAGCAGGTGGTCGATGCGGATGCCGTTGTTCTTCTGCCAGGCGCCGGCCTGATAGTCCCAGAACGTAAAGACGTCGGGGGCGTCGGTGACGGCACGCACGGCTTCGGTGAAGCCGAGATTCTTCAGCCGCCGGAACGCCTGCCGCGTTGCGGGCTGGAACAGCGCGTCGCTTAGCCAGTTTTCCGGATATTTCGCATCGGCCGGCTCAGGAATGACATTGTAGTCGCCGGCCAGGACCAGCGGCTCTTCCAGTGCAAGCCGCTCCTCGGCCCAGCGCTCCAGCCGCGTCATCCAGGAAAGCTTGTAGGAGAACTTCTTCTCGTCGTCGATTGGGTTGCCGTTCGGCAGATAGATAGAGGCAACCCGCAAGGCGCCCTTGTCGGTCGAGAACACGCCTTCGATGAAACGCGCCTGCTCGTCGGCATCGTCGCCCGGCAAGCCGCGATTGACCTCGTCGAAACGCAGCTTCGACAGGATGGCGACGCCGTTGAAGCCTTTTTGGCCGTAGGTCTCGACATTGTAGCCGAGCGCCTCGATCTCGGCGCGAGGAAATTGCTCGTCGACCGTCTTGATCTCCTGCAGGCAGGCGATGTCGGGCGCGCTTTCCGTCAGCCAATGGGTCAAATTGCCGATGCGGGCGCGGACGCCGTTGATGTTCCAGGTGACGATTTTCATGACGTCCTCGATAGGCTGGTGGTCCGGAGACTAGCGATCCGGCGGGTGACGTTCGACAAGGCCGATCGTATTGCCTGCCGGGTCCTTTAGGAAGGCCATCCACTCGCTTTCCCCCGCCTGGCCGAACAGGCCTTCGGTGTCGCGATGGACGAGCGCCGGCGGCGCGGTGAAGGGGACACCGGCGGCCCTTGCCGAAGCGTGGAACTCTTCGAGGCCCGATATGTCGAGATAGACGGTGCCGGCAGGCAGGCCGTCGGTGAAAAGCAGGCGCACGTCACCTGCCATGATGAAGGCGATGCCTGGAGGATCGAAACGCGCATGCAGACTCATGCCGAGCACCTCGCGCCAGAAGGCCAGCGTTGCGTCGAGGTCGCGTCCGGCGGAAAGCGCGATCTGACGGACCGCGCCGATGTCGGGCATTTCTAGACCGAGAAGCTGGTGCCGCAGCCGCAGGAGGCGACCGCATTGGGGTTCCTGATCTGGAACGACTGGCCCATCAGATCGTCGACGAAATCGATCACCGAGCCGCCCATATAGACCAGCGACAGGTCGTCGATCAGCACGGTTGCGCCGTCCTTCTCGATGGCGACGTCGTCGTCATTGCGCCTGTCGACCAGGTCGAACTTGTAGGAGAAGCCGGAACAGCCGCCGCCCTCGACCGAGACGCGCAGCGCGGTCTTACCGGCTTCGCTCGCCACGATCTTGGCGATCCGCCTGGCAGCGGCGTCGGTCATCTCGACTTTCATGGCGGTCTTGGCATCAGCGCCCATGGGCGTCACCTTGCTTTCGGTTTCGTATGATAGGTATGAAGCGCGACGGGGCAAGTCAACTGCGGCATACGTTATGACCAACGAGTTGGGCGACATCGGATTCGGCTATCGGCCGCGCGCGGCCTATGCCAGCGACCCGGCGAAGTCGCGCGGGCGGCTGTTCGACGAGGTGGAAAGCCCGACGCGCACGCCGTTCCAGCGCGACCGCGACCGCATCATCCATTCGACGGCGTTCCGCCGGCTGAAGCACAAGACGCAAGTGTTCGTCGCACACGACGGCGACCATTACCGCACAAGGCTGACGCATTCGATCGAGGTGGCGCAAATTGCACGCGCTCTGGCGCGGGCACTGCGCGGCGACGAGGACCTGGCCGAGGCGGTGGCCCTGGTGCACGACTTCGGCCACACGCCCTTCGGCCATACCGGCGAGGACGCGCTGAACGAGAAGATGGCCGCCTGGGGCGGCTTCGACCACAATGCGCAATCGCTGCGCGTGGTGACGCGGCTGGAGCGGCGCTATGCCGAGTTCGATGGGCTGAACCTCACCTGGGAAACGCTGGAGGGGCTGGTCAAGCACAATGGCCCACTGACCGATGCCAAGGGCAAAGGGCTGAAGGGGCCGGTGCCGCAGGCGATCCGCGACTATTCCGAACTGCACGACCTCGAGCTCGACCGCTTCGCCGGTATCGAGGCGCAGTGCGCGGCGATTGCCGACGACATCGCCTACAACACCCATGACATCGACGACGGGCTGAGGGCAGGGCTGCTGACGCTGGACATGCTGGAGGACCTCTCGCTGCCGGGGTCGATCCTCAAGGGGGTGCGTGAGCGCTATCCGGCGCTCGATGACGTACGCACCGGCCACGAGCTGATGCGCCGGCAGATCACTATCATGGTCGAGGACGTGATCGTCTCGACGACGGCCAATCTGGCGCGCATCAAGCCCGACAGCGCCGAGGCGGTAAGGGCGGCCGGCGAGACGATGGTGAGCTTCTCCGCCGAGACGGCCGTATCGGAAAAGGAGCTGAAGGCCTTTCTCTACAAGCATCTCTATCGGCACGCGGAGGTCATGCGGGTGCGCGCCGACGCCGACCAGATCGTCAGGGACCTGTTCGACGTCTATTTCGCCGATCCGCGCGCCATGCCGGATGGCTGGCGCGAAGGGCTCGATCGGGCGGAGGATCGCGTCAAGGCGCGCAGTGTTGCCGATTTCCTGGCTGGCATGACGGACACTTATGCACTCAAGGAACACAGGCGTTTGTTTGACCATACGCCGGATTTGAGCTAGGGCGGGCGCGATTTTGCCGGCCGACGAGCCGGATCCCTGCAAAACCGTCAGAGCCATAGCAATGAACATCTTCGCCGATTTCAACGCGCGAATCATAAAGGCCGTCGAAGCGCTTGATTTGAAAGACAAGGATGGCGTGCCGCCGGATCTGTCGCGCATCGCCGTCGAGCCGCCGCGCGATGCCAGCCATGGCGATCTCGCCACCAACGCTGCCATGGTGTTGGCCAAGCCGACCGGCCAGAACCCGCGCGCGCTGGCCGAAAGGCTGGCCGAGGCGCTGCGCGCCGACGAGGATATCGCGGCCGCCGAGATCGCCGGTCCGGGCTTCGTCAATCTCAGGCTCAAGGACGGCTTCTGGCAGGCGCATCTGACGGCGCTGCTCGGCGAAGGCCGCAATTACGGCCGCTCGACTGTCGGCGGCGGCAAGAAAACCAATGTCGAATATGTCTCGGCCAACCCGACCGGGCCGATGCATGTCGGCCATTGCCGGGGTGCCGTGGTCGGCGACGCGCTCGCCAACCTGATGGCCTTCGCCGGTTACGACGTGACCAAGGAATATGTCATCAACGATGCCGGTTCGCAGATCGACGTGCTCGGACGCTCGGTCATCCTGCGCTACCGCGAGGCGCTTGGCGATGAGATCGGCGAGATTCCGGCCGGGCTTTATCCAGGCGACTATCTGATCCCCGTTGGTCAGGCGTTGGCCAGCGAATTCGGCCGCTCCCTACTGCAGATGCCGGACGAGGAGGCACTTGCCATCGTCAAGGACAGGACGATCGACGCGATGATGGCGATGATCCGCGAGGATCTGGCGCTGCTCAACGTGCATCACGACGTCTTCTTTTCCGAGCGGACGCTGCATGCCAACAATGCGAAGAAGATCCGCTCGGCGATCAGCGACCTGACGCTGAAGGGCCACATCTACAAGGGCAAGCTGCCGCCGCCCAAGGGCGAGAAGCCGGACGACTGGGAGGACCGCGAGCAGACGCTGTTCCGCTCGACCGCGGTCGGCGACGACATGGACCGGGCGCTGGTCAAGTCGGACGGTACCTTCACCTATTTCGCTGCCGATGTCGCTTACCTCAAGGACAAGGTCGATCGCGGCTTCGTCGACCTGATCTATGTGCTTGGCGCCGATCATGGCGGCTATGTGAAACGGCTGGAAGCGCTTGCCCGGGCGATTGCCGGCGACGAGGTCAAGCTTACCGTGCTGCTTTGCCAGCTGGTGAGGCTGTTTCGCGCCGGCGAGCCGGTGCGCATGTCGAAGCGGTCGGGCGAGTTCGTGACCCTGCGCGAAGTGGTCGAGGAGGTCGGCCGCGACCCGATCCGCTTCATGATGCTCTACCGCAAGAACGACGCGCCGCTCGACTTCGACTTCGCCAAGGTGACCGAGCAGTCGAAGGACAATCCGGTATTCTACGTGCAGTATGCCTCGGCGCGCTGCCATTCGGTGTTCCGGCAGGCGAGCGAGCAGTTGGGCGAGGCCATGTTCGACCGCAACCAGCTGGCCGCCGAAGTGGCTTTGCTGACCGATGAGGGTGAGATCGGCCTGATCAGGAAGCTCGCCGAATATCCGCGGCTGATCGAAGCCGCGGCGCTCGCGCTTGAGCCCCACCGGCTGGCATTCTACCTCTACGAACTTGCTTCCAGCTTCCACGGACACTGGAACCGGGGCACCGATAATCCCGACTTACGTTTTGTTAAGGTTAACGACCGACAATTGACGCATGCCAGACTAGGGCTGGTGCAGGCTGTTTCGGACGTTTTGACGTCCGGCCTGACGCTGATCGGAGCCAATGCGCCCACCGAAATGCGTTAGGTTTGAGTAAAAAACCTGTCACCTTTTGCCCACATTGCGCTGGTAAGGGCCAACCCTACGCGACGTCCATGGCGTCCGAATGAGTGCGAGTTCGGGAACAATAATGGCAGACAGAACCCAGCTGAGAGCAGCCGACCACAACGACATCGCCAACGATGATCCGTTCGCGGAACTGACCAGGATCATGGGGTTCGACCCGCGCCAGCCGGTCAAACCGCAAACCCCGGCCCAGCCGAAAACCGCTGCCGTCGAGCCGCCGGTGGGCGAGGCCGATTTCGACATCGATCTCGAGAAGGAGTTGATGGGCGAATTCGGCGCCGACGCCAATGACAATGCTTCCCATGCCGAGCTTCGCGAGCCGACACCCGAACCGGCTACCACGGATGAGATGGAGGACGCGCTTGCCGCCTCGTTCGAACAGGATTTCGCGTTCGACGACAGTGCGGTGGATGATGTTGCTCCCGTTGCGGCCGCTCCTGTTGCCGCCGACGAAATTGCCTTCGCCCCCGAAAGGGCGTTCGCTCCCGCTGTCGAGCCGGAGTTCGACGAGGAGTTCGATAACGCCGTCGCCGGCTCGCTCGAAGACGTGTCGCCGTTCGAGGACGACCTTTCGAGTGACGACGAACTTGCCGCCTCGCTCGATCAGGATTTTCGGCACGACGACGATGTGACGGGCAAGATCGGGGCGACGGGCGAGGACGGACCCAGGGCCGCAGCCGATGCATACGCGCCGGTCGACGAGCCCGCCTTCGACGACGAGCCTGCCTTCGACAATGAGTTCGACAACGCCGTGGCCAACTCGCTCGAAGACGAGCTGATGCTCGAAGAGCATGAGCCGATGGAGCAGGCCGTCGCCGTTGAAACCGCGGCGCAAGCCGCCGAGCCTGCGTTCGATGACGAGTTCGACGATGCCGTTGCAAGCTCGCTCGAAGACGAGCTGATGGTCGACGAGCATGAGCCGGCGGAAACCGTCGCCGCCCCGGCATCGCCGGTTGAGGCGGTTTCGGACGATGAGAATTTTGCCGGCCATTTCGATGATGCCATGGCCGACGTCGACATGGACTTAGACGTTCGCCCGAACGAGCCTGCCGAAATCGAAGAACCAGAGGCCGTCGAGCTTTCCGGCACGGCTGCTGAAGCGGCGTTCGACGACGATTTCGATCTGAACTTCGACGATGCGCTTGCCGAAGACGTCGAAGAGCCCGTGGCGCAGGTCGTTGCGGCCGAACCCGTGCCGCCGGCCGCCGCTGTCGCCCCGACGGCCCCAGTGGCTGAGGAACGCAGCCTGGAAGACGAGCTGAACGCGCTGCTGGGGGCGATGAGCACACGGCCGGCACAAGCGGCCAACGAACCTCAGACAAGCCAGCAGCCTGCCCAGAAGCCTGTGATGGCTGCTGCTCAGCAGCCCGTGGCGCCCGCAATTCAGGAGCCAGCAGTGGCCGCTGAACAGCCCATGGCGGCGGCTGAAGACGTCACCAACGAACCGGTGCATCCTGTCGACGAGCTGGATTGGGAACTCGACGAGCACGAGCCCGCTGAGCCGCAGCAGTCCAGTGCCGCCGATGACGCCGATCTTGGCAGTGTCCTCTTGGATGAGCTTGAAGGCGAGGATTTCGGCGCTGAAGCCGCTGCCAGACCTGCGGATGATTTGGACAACGATGCGCTCGATGCCGACTTCGCCAGGAATATCGGCCTGGATCATGACTCGGCCGACAAGAGTGCCGCAGCTGCTTCCGAAGAAGATCCGCTCGATGCGCTGAACTGGCTGACGACACGCGCCACGCCGCCCGAGCCGGCCCGCTCGTGGAGCCGCGTGACGCCGGTCGCCCAGCCTCAGCCCGCTTTTGCAAGCCAGCCGGTGGCTTCGGCGCGTCCGGCACCACCGCCGCAGCCGGCTGCAACGCCGTCCTATCGGGCCGCACCGGTCGAAGAGGCGCCGTCCTATGAAGGCCAGGCATCCCGTGAAGAGAGGCCGTCCTATGAAGATCGGCCCGCCTACACGGAAGCTGCACCAACCTCGCATCAACAGCCTTCCGCGTATGACGAGATGCCCGATGTCGAGACGGTCGACGTGCCCGAGCGCGTCGTGGCGCTGGCGGACGATCTCGACATTCCGGAGCTCAACTTCGACGATGACGAGCCGGTGGCGCCCGCCTACGACGATCTTGATGCCGATTTTGCCAGCCTTCTCACCGAAATGAATGCCACGGATATAGCGCCTGCCCCGGTGCGCAGTGCTGGCTATGACGATGAATACGATGCGGGCTTTGCGTCTGGTTATAAGCAAGATCGTGGCGAGACGCGCGCCTATGGCGCCAAGCCTGCGGAAGCCCCCGTCAGCGCGGCGGCCGCTTCCTATGCCGATGCAGCGGACGGTTTCGATCTGGGCCCATTGCCCGGTGGCCAGCCGGTTTCGCAAGCCGACGATTTCACCTTCGATGAGCTCGACTACGATCCCGAACTGGACGACGAGATGTCGGTCCCGGGCCTCGCCGAACGCGAGGCCGAAAGGCGGCCGCGCAGGCGCGGGCTGCTGATAGGAGCGATAGTCGGCGCGGTGGCGATCGCCGGAGGCCTTGGCGCCTTTGCGTTGACCCTCGGCGGCAAGAGCGACGGCGATGCGCCGGTTATCGTCAAGGCCGACAACAGGCCGATCAAGATCAAGCCGGAAAATCCAGGCGGCGCCGTCGTGCCGAACCAGGACAACAAGGTCTATGACGCTGTGGTCAAGGGCGCCAAGCCCGCCGAGCCCGTTCAGCAGAAGCTGGTCACCAACACCGAAGAGCCTGTGGACCTGAAAGCCAACGAACCGGAGAGCCGCGTCGTCGATCTTTCGCCCAATGACCCCGACGCCGCGGACGATCTCGACGCGCCCGGCACAGTGGCGTCCGACACCAACGCCTCTGGTATCAACGCGCCTGATACCAACGCGCCTGACACCGATGCGCTTGGCGCCAATGCCGCTGGCGGTACCGAAACTGCCGCCGCACCGGCGCCCAAGTCCGAGGATCGCATCGCGCAGGTTCTGCAGGAGGCCGAGAAGGGTGCCAACCCCGAGATCGTCGCCGTTGCGCCGCGCAAGGTACGGACCATGGTCGTGAAACCTGACGGCTCGCTGGTGGCGCGCGAGGATCCGGCGCCTGCCGCCCCGCAGATGGCTGCTGCCGAGCCGGCAGATCCGGCGCCGCAGCACGTGGCTCCGTCGGCCCAGGCCGACGCTGCCGCGCAGACTGGCACCGTGCCCCTGATCGAGCAGATGACAAGTGATCCGAAGATTGGCGATCAGAAGATTGGTGACCAGCCGAGTGGCGATCAGGCGAGTGGCGATCAGGCCGAAACCACCAAGCTGCAGCCGGCGCCCAAGCCCGACACCAAGGCCGAAGCCAAGGCCCAGCCCTCAGCCAGCAAGCAGTCCGCCAACACCCCGGCCACGGTCCCAGTGGCGCCGCAGCGTCCGTCTGACCAGCCGGTCGACGTAGTCGGCGAAGTCAAGCCCGATCAGGTTGCTTCCATCGATCCGGCCGCGGCCGGCGCTGGTTCGTGGTCGATACAGATCGCTTCGCAGCCGACAGTCGAAAGCGCCCAGTCGACTTATCAGGATCTGCAGCGCCGCTACGGCAGCGTGCTTTCCGGCCGCACCGCCAACATCGTCAAGGCCGAAATTGCCGGCAAGGGCACCTTCTACCGCGTCCGCGTTCCAGCGCAGTCGCGCAACGAGGCGATCAAACTGTGCACCAGCTACAAGGCTGCTGGCGGCAATTGCTTCGTGTCCCACTAGCGGCACCAAAAACCTCTCGAAAAGCCGGCGCTCGCGCCGGCTTTTTTGCGTGAACGGAAATCCCTGGAGGCAATTGCGGGCGATTCCCTTTGTCGGCGCGAAGCTCTAAACTGTTCCGCATGACCGAATCAAAATCCATGATCCTCGGCTGCGCCGGGAAATCACTGACCCGCGACGAGATCCGTTTCTACCGCAACGAATGCCCGTGGGGTTTCATCCTGTTTGCGCGCAATATCGGCGAGACCGAGCAGATCCGCGATCTGGTCGCCGCCATGCGCGACTGCGTCGGGCGCGCGGATGCGCCGGTATTCATTGACCAGGAGGGCGGCCGGGTGCAGCGCCTGCGGCCGCCGCTGGCGCCGAACTATCCGGCTGCCGGCGCACTCGGCGCCTTGTGGCGCGACGACCATGACGCCGGCACCCGTGCCGCCTGGCTGATGGCGCGGCTGCATGCCTTCGATCTGCTGCGCTACGGCATCACGGCGGATTGCCTGCCGGTGCTCGACGTGCCGATCGAGGGCGCCAGCGACGTCATCGGCGCACGCGCCTATGGCAAGGAGCCGCGCGCCGTCATCGAATTGGGTCGCGCCGCGGCGGAAGGCCTGATGGCGGGCGGCGTGCTGCCGGTGATGAAGCATATTCCCGGCCATGGAAGGGCCTTCGCCGACACGCATTTCGAACTGCCGACCGTCGACGCCTCGATCGGCGACCTGCAGCGGCATGATTTTGCGCCGTTCAGGGAGCTCAACCATTTGCCGATGGCGATGACGGCGCATGTCGTCTATAGCGCGATCGACCCGAAGAACCCGGCCACGACATCCGGCAAGGTCATCGAAAAGATCATCCGCGGCGAAATCGGCTTCGACGGTCTGTTGATGAGCGACGACACCTCGATGAAGGCACTTTCTGGGGATTTCCCGTCAAAGGCGGCCGCTATCCTTGCGGCGGGCTGCGATCTGGTCCTTCACTGCAACGGCGTGTTTGAGGAGATGGCCGGCATTGCATCGCGAACGACCGGACTTGAAGGCAAGTCGTTTGAGCGCGCGGAGCGGGCGCTGACCTATATCAGGAACCGTGACGTAGCGGACGAGACCGAGATTCGGGCCGAATTTGCCAGTTATTTCGACGCGGTGGCCTAGCATCAAAGGAAGCGAAGTGGCGGAAACATTGGACCTGAAGGCCGGCAAGGCCGCACCGATGGACCGTCTGTGGGCCGAGAACGATGATTCCCGGCTGACCGGCGATCCCGCTTTGGTCGTCGACGTGGCCGGTTTCGAGGGTCCGCTCGATCTTCTGCTGCATCTTGCCCGCAACCAGAAGGTCGACCTGTCGCGCATCTCGATCCTGGCGCTGGCCGAGCAATATCTGGCCTTCGTCGAGAAGGTGAGGGCGCTGCGGCTGGAGCTTGCCGCCGACTATCTGGTGATGGCGGCATGGCTGGCCTTCCTCAAGTCGAAGCTCCTGATCCCCAAGCAGCCCGGCGACGAAGGCGAAAGCGGCGAGGAACTGGCGGCAGTGCTGCAGTTCCGGCTGAAGCGGCTGGAGGCGATGCGCGACGCGGCGGCACGGCTGGTCAACCGCAACCGGCTCGGACGCGACGTGTTTGCGCGCGGCATGCCGGAAATGGTCATCGTCGAGAAGCGAAATGCCTATTCGGCCTCGCTCTACGATTTGTTGACCGCCTATGCCCAGCAGCGCCAAAAGCAGGCGGTCACCAATGTGACGATCGCCAGGCGCGGCGTGTGGTCGCTCAAGGATGCGCGTGACGTGCTGATCAGGCTGATCGGGTCGCTGCGCGACTGGACGGCGCTCGACAGTTTCCTGGTCGAATATCTGGCCGGCCCGGAAGAGCGGCGCACCGCTGTCGCCAGCTCGTTTGCCGCAACGCTGGAACTGGTGCGCGAAGGCAAGATGGAGATGCGGCAGGACCAGGTGTTCGCGCCGCTTTATCTGCGCGGCCGCGCTCAAGCCATCAAGATAGTCGAGGTGACACCATGAGCGAACGCGCCAACGCTTCGGTCATTCCGTTCAAGGTCGAGGACGACGCCGAGCAAGGCGCGGTTGCCGAGAACCCGGCACAAAACCAGGGGCAGAATTTGTCGCAGAATCCCGGCGAGCGGCTGCATATGGCGGAGGCCGTACGGATGGCCGAGGCGATCGTATTCGCCAGCGCCGAGCCGGTCAGCGAAAAACAGCTCACTTCGCGGCTGCCCGACGGCATCAACATTGCCGCGGCGATGGCCGAACTGCAGCAGATCTATGCGCGGCGCGGCGTCAATCTGGTGCGCGTCGGCGATGCCTGGGCCTTCCGCACCGCCGGCGACCTCGCCTTCCTGATGAGCCGCGACACGGTGCAGCAGCGCAAGCTGTCCCGCGCTGCCCTCGAAGTGCTGGCGATCATCGCCTACCACCAGCCGGTGACGCGCGCCGAGATCGAGGACATCCGCGGCGTCGAGACGTCAAAGGGGACGCTCGACACGCTGATGGAGACGGAATGGGTGAGAATGCGCGGCCGGCGCCGCACGCCCGGCCGTCCCGTCACCTACGGCACGACGGACATTTTTCTCGACCATTTCGCACTGGAGGAGATCCGCGATCTCCCCGGCATGGAGGAATTGAAGGGTGCAGGATTGCTGTCCGGCCGCATGCCGTCGAATTTCTCGGTGCCGCTGCCGCCGGCCGACCCCGATGCGCTCACCGACGACGAGGATCCGCTGACCGACATCGACCTCGAGGAACTCGGCCTTTTGACGCCGCGCGTCACGGACGATTGAGCCGAGCGCCATCTTTAAGCCACAGCCAGGATGGAACTGCGCCGATTGGTAGCGGGCCGCCGTGCCGAAAGTGCGTGACTTCGGCCACTCATTCATGAACTCTGTCGCAGTTCTGTTTGAATCCGAACCCGAAAGCGCATAGATCAGCGTCTGGGAAACCGTTCGAGAGAGATTTGCTATGGGTTCATTTTCGATTTGGCACTGGATGATCGTTCTGGTGATCGTGCTGCTGGTCTTCGGCCGCGGCAAGATCCCCGAGCTGATGGGCGACATGGCCAAGGGCATCAAGAGCTTCAAGAAGGGCATGGCCGACGACGAGACTGCCGAGGACAAGCGCACCGTCGAACACCGTTCCGACGAGACCGTGTCGGTACCGAAGGAAAAGGCCAGCAAAAGCTGAGCCCAAAACTTTGGTTGGCCAAAACTTGAGTCGGCCTGAAACTTGAGTCGGAACGTATAGCCATGTTCGAAGTCGGCTGGACCGAGATGCTGGTGATCGCGATCGTCATGATCGTGGTCGTCGGGCCCAAGGATTTGCCCAACATGCTGCGCACCTTCGGCCGCACAACGGCGAAGCTGCGCGCCATGGCGTCGGATTTCCAGCGGCAGTTCAACGACGCACTGAAGGAAGCCGAACTCGACGACGTCAAGAAGTCGGTCGATTCGCTGAGAAGCCTCAATCCGGCAGCCGAGATTAGGAAGCAGCTCAATCCATTCGAGCAGGCCGCCGCCGACGTCCGTTCCGGCGTCGATGCCGTGATGAAACCCAAGCCGGCGGTCGAGGCCGCCTCGACAGAGCAGGCAGCCGAGCCGCTGAAGAACGGCGCGACGACGATGCCGGGCGTCAGCCCGCCGGAGCCGACGCCGGCCACGCCGATCTTTCCGGCGATGACGGACGAGTCCGTCGTGGCGCCGGCAGTAGAGGCGCAAACGACTGCAGCGGCCGTGCCGCAAAAAGCGCCGGCGGCAAAGAAGAAGCCGGCGCCCGCGAAAGCCGCGGCTGCCGTGCCGGCCAAGCCGGCAAAGGCCGCTGCGCCAAAGGTCGCCACAAAAGCTGAGCCGAAAGCGCAGTCATCAGCAGCGAAGAAGCCGGCGGCAGCAGCGAAGAAGCCTGCGGCAGCAACGAAGAAGCCGGCCGCCACGAAAACGGCGGGAGCCGCCAAGTGAGCACTTCGGACACGGAAAAGGACGAGATCGAAAAATCGTCGGCTCCGCTGATGGAGCACCTGATCGAGTTGCGCCGGCGGCTGATGTGGTCGATCGGCGGTTTTTTCGTTGCTTTTCTTGTGTGCTTCTTCTTCGCCAAGAAGCTGTTCAACCTGTTGGTGATCCCGTTCAGATGGGCGACCCAATGGGCCGGGCTCGATCCGCACAAGGTCGAGCTGATCTATACGGCGCCGCAGGAGTTCTTCTTTACCCAGGTCAAGCTCGCCATGTTCGGCGGTATGGTCATCGCTTTTCCGTTGATCGCCACGCAGATCTACAAATTCATCGCGCCCGGCCTCTACAAGAACGAGCGCAATGCCTTCCTGCCGTTCCTGATCGCCTCGCCGATCCTGTTTCTGATGGGCGCGTCGCTGGTCTATTTCTTCTTTACGCCGATGGTGATGTGGTTCTTCCTCGCCATGCAGCAGACCGGCACCAACGACCAGGTGCAGATTTCGCTGCTGCCGAAAGTGTCCGAATATCTCAGCCTGATCATGACGCTGATCTTCTCCTTCGGCCTGGTGTTCCAGTTGCCGGTGGTGACAAGCCTGATGACGCGGGTCGGCATGCTGTCGTCGCAAGGGTTGGCCGAGAAGCGCAAATGGGCGATCGTCATCGCCTTCGTCGTGGCGGCGGTGCTGACGCCGCCCGACCCGATGAGCCAGATCGGCCTCGCAATTCCGACGATCCTGCTCTACGAGGTCTCGATCTGGTCGGCTCGCTTGATCGAGCGCAGCAAGGAGCGCGACCGTGTCGCCCGCGAAAAGCAGGACGCCACGGAAGAGGTGGCCGAAAAGCCGGCGGACGCGTCGTCGACGTAGGTGGGGTTACCGGCTGGCATCTTTCTTCCGGCCGCAGCAACTTTGTTCTTGCTTTGTGCCGGCAGCTATGCTACTAATCTGGGTATGGTGCTGATTCGGCGCCGACGACCCGCCCTCTGAGGCGGGTTTTTGTTTCAGGTTCCTTTCGACCAAATGTTGCGAGTGCTGCCTACCTGAGGTCGGCGGGACAGCGCCCCCCCTCTGTCCTGCCGGACATCTCCCCCACTTGGGGGGAGATCGGCAGCTTGGGCGACGGCTTGCTTTTTCAGCGCCGGAGATTGGCGAAAGCCGCTATGACGGCCAATCTCCCCACTCGTGGGGGAGATGTCCGGCAGGACAGAGGGGGGCGTGAAGAAACGCCAGGCTTCACATCTTGCATCGATCAGGGATGCGGTTTACGCCCTCTGGTCTTTGTTTTGGGCATTTCGTTGTCCCGAAACCGCTGCGCCGAGGACGAACAGACCATGCTTGACATCAAATGGATTCGCGACAACCCGAAGACCCTTGTCGAGGCGCTTCAGAAGCGCTCGTGGTCGGCCGGGGAGGCGCAGTCCACGGTCGACGATCTGATCGCCGCGGATGAGGCGCGGCGCGAGCATCTGACCGAGCTGCAGACCAGGCAGGAACGCCGCAACGCCGCATCGAAGGAGATCGGCAATGCCATGCGCTCGGGCGATGCCGCCCTTGCCGAACGGCTGAAGGCTGAGGTCGGCGAGATCAAGGCCTTCATCCAGAACGGCGAGGCGCGCGAACGCGAGCTCGACAAGGCGCTGAACGACGCATTGGCGGTGCTGCCCAACGTGCCGTTCGACGATGTGCCGGTCGGCAAGGACGAGCGCGACAATGTCGTCAAGCGCGTCGTCGGTGAGGTGCCGACGCGGCCGAACTGGGTGAAGGAGCATTTCGAGATCGGCGAAGCGCTCGGCATGATGGATTTCGAGCGTGCGGCCAAGCTTTCCGGCTCGCGCTTCACGGTGCTGAAAGGCGGACTGGCGCGGATGGAGCGCGCACTCGGCCAGTTCATGCTCGACCTGCATACGACCGAGCACGGCTATGTGGAGATCCAGCCGCCGCTGATGGTGCGCGACGAGGCGCTTTTCGGGACTGGGCAGCTGCCGAAATTCGAGGAGGATTTATTCTTCGTTCGGCCTGGGGACGGCAGGCTTGGCCTAATCCCAACCGCCGAAGTGCCGCTCACCAATCTCGTTCGCGATGAGATCACGCCGCACGAAAAACTTCCGCTGCGCTATACCGCGCTGACGCCTTGCTTCCGCTCGGAGGCGGGCTCGGCCGGGCGCGACACGCGCGGCATGCTGCGGCAGCACCAGTTCTACAAGGTCGAGCTGGTGTCGATAACCGATCAGGACTCGTCAGTCGCCGAGCACGAGCGCATGACGCAATGCGCCGAGGAGGTGCTGAAGCGGCTCGGCCTGCCGTTCCGCACCATGACGCTGTGCACCGGCGACATGGGCTTTGGCGCGCGCAAGACCTACGATATCGAGGTCTGGCTGCCCGGCCAGAATGCCTATCGCGAGATCTCGTCGTGCTCGGTATGCGGCGATTTCCAGGCGCGGCGCATGGACGCCCGCTACAAGGACAAGGACGGCAAGGGCAATCGCTTCGTCCACACGCTGAACGGTTCGGGCACCGCCGTCGGCCGCGCTCTCATTGCCCTCATCGAAAATTACCAGAATGAAGACGGCAGCGTAACCATTCCTGAAGCGCTTCGGCCTTACATGGGCGGTCTGGAAAAGATCGAATCGAAATAATGCGCGTCCTTCTGACCAACGACGACGGCATCCATGCCGAGGGCCTTGCATCGCTCGAACGCATCGCCCGCACGCTCTCGGACGACGTCTGGGTGGTGGCGCCGGAACAGGACCAGTCCGGCTATGCGCATTCGCTGTCGATCTCGGAGCCGCTTCGCCTCAGGAAAATCGGCGAAAAGCACTTTGCGGTGCGCGGCACGCCGACCGACTGCGTCATCATGGGCGTGAAAAAGATCCTGCCCGAAGCGCCTGACCTGATCCTGTCCGGCGTCAATTCCGGCGCCAACATCGCCGACGACGTCACCTATTCGGGCACGGTCGCCGGTGCCATGGAAGGCGCGCTGCTCGGCGTGCGATCGATCGCCATCAGCCAGGCCTATTCCTATGTCGGCGAGGATCGCGTCGTTCCCTATGAGACAACCGAGGCGCTGGCGCCGGCGCTGCTCCAAAAGCTCGTCGCCATGCCGTTGCCGGACGGCGTGCTGCTCAACGTCAATTTTCCGAATTGTGCGCCGGAAGAGATCGCCGGAACTGTGGTCACTTCGCAGGGCAAGCTGGTCCACAGCCTGTGGGTCGACGAGCGGCGCGACGGGCGCGGCCTGCCTTACTACTGGCTGCGCTTCGGCCGCGAGCCGGTCGAGGGCAAGCAAGGCAGCGACCTCCATGCCTTGCGCAATCGGCTGGTGTCGGTGACGCCGCTGCAGCTCGATCTCACCGCGCATGAAATCCGCGATCAACTGGCCAAGGCGCTCGCATGAACTTGAATCACGCTGCAACGTTCGACGAACGCGAAGGTTTCGCTGCCTTCCTGCTTCGCCTGCGCGGCAGGGGCACGGTGCCGAAGGCGCTGATCGCCGCCTTCGAGGCGACGCCGCGGCGCGGCTTCCTGTCTCCGCATTTCCACTCGATTGCCTGGTCCGACCGTATGCTGCCAATCGAATGCGGCGAGGCCATCGAAGGCGCCGACCTGCAGGCGGCGGTGATCGCGGCACTTGCCATCGAACCGGGCAACCGCGTGCTCGAGATCGGCACCGGGTCCGGCTACACGGCGGCGGTGATGTCGCGGCTTGCCGCGCGGATCGTCACCATCGACCGTTACAAGACGCTGGCCGAACAGGCCCGGCAGCGTCTCGAGGCACTCGCCATCGGCAACGTCATCGTGCGCCAGGCGGACGGTTCCAACGGGCTGGCCAACGAAGCGCCGTTCGACCGCATCGTCGCCTGGGCGGCCTTCGACAGCCTGCCGCGTTTCCTGCTCGACCAATTGTCGAGCGGCGGCATCGTCATTGCGCCCATCGGACCCGACGAGGGCGAGCAGGTGCTGGCCAAGCTGACCAAGGTCGGCAGCCGCTTCGAACGCGAGGATATCGGCCTGGTGCGTCTGCAGCCGATCCTGCGCAGTGTCGCGGCGGTCATCTAGGGTGTGTCGATATTCAGGTGAGGCCGGCCTGCAAATTGCGGCTTCCTCCGCTTCCGGTGCTCACGTACCCAAATGTACGCTCCGCTCCGGTTCTCGGAATCCACCATTTTCGGCTCGGCCTGACCTGAATCTCAACACACCCGGCGCTCGATCCTCGAAACATTTTTAAGAAAATTTGCGTCTGATTCTACAGGTTTAACCGACCGGTAACATTAACGCGCTTTAATCAGGCTCAGTTGTACCGGGTCTGTGCGGGTTAGTGCGATGCAATTCAGTGTTTTGAAGGCAAACGGACGCAATCTGGCGCGTGGCTGCGCCGTCCTCATGATCGCAGGGGCTGCGACGGGGTGTAGTTCCCAGGTGGCGCGGTTCAACAGCGTCGACGACGTGTTCACCGCCTCGACCAACAACCAGCGCGCCATCATCGACAAGCAGGATGCTGCCCAGCCCTATCCGGGCGATGTTGCGGCCGCGCCGATCGACGGCAGCCACACCCAGTCGGTCAGCCGCTCAAGCCTCGAACCCGTTACGGCGCAGCAATTGCCGCCGCCGGCTCCCGCCCTGGCACCCGCCGCTCGCCCGGTGCGTACCGCTGCCGCGCCGGCCCTGGCGCCTGCCGCTCCTCGTGTCGACAGGACGGCAACCGGCACCGTCGCTCCTGCGGCAAGGCCGTTCAAGAACGCCGAGCCCGACGCGCCGCGCGTGGCGACGGCCGCCGGCGCACCGCATGCAACCGAGATCGTCGTCAAGGACGGTGAGACCATTTCCGGCCTGTCGCGGCGCTACGGCGTGCCGGCCGACGCCATCATGAAAGTCAACGGGCTGAGCGCGACCAAAGGGCTGAAGACCGGCCAGAAGCTCGTCATCCCGGCCTATGCGTATTCGAGCAACGGCGCCGCGCCGAAAGTCGCCGATGCCAAGCCCGCGAACGGCACCAGGCACGACCAGCCGGCCGATGCGCCGGAGAAGGTGGCCGTGCTGCCGCAGCAGCCGAAGGTCAGGGAAGGCAAGTCCGCCGCGCAGGTGGATGCCTCGGCTGCCGCAAGCCAGCCGAAGGATGGAAAGGCCGCGCCAAAAACTGCTTCGGCGACGGCCAAGCCGGCCGGAGCCGGCGGCACCTACACGGTTCAGCAAGGCGATACGCTGTCCGCCATCGCCAGGAAGACCGGCGTCGGCGTCGTTGCGCTGAAGCAGGCGAACGGCATGCAGGATGGACTGCTCAAGATCGGCCAGACCCTGAAAGTGCCGGCAGGCGGAACCGCTGTCGTCGCCAGTGCGAAGCCGGCAAAGGTCGATCCGGTGACGACGGCCACCACCCAGCCGCCGGCCAAGGGCACGCCGACGCAGACGCTCGCCTCCTACACGCCGCCGAAGAAGGACGCGAAAGTCATCCAGCAGGCCGAGGACGACGATGCGGTGGCGCCGGATGCAACCGGCATCGGCAAGATGCGCTGGCCGGTGCGCGGCCGCGTGATCTCAAGCTTCGGCGGCGGCAAGGACGGCGTCGACATCGCCGTGCCTGAGGGGACGCCGGTCAAGGCAGCCGAAAACGGCGTCGTCATCTATGCCGGCGACGGCCTCAAGGAATTCGGCAACACGGTGCTGGTGCGGCACGAAAACGGTCTGGTCACCGTCTACGGCCACGCCAGCTCGATCGAGGTGCAGCGCGGCCAGAAGGTCAAGCGCGGCCAGGAAATCGCACTATCCGGCATGAGCGGCACCACCGACTCGCCGAAACTGCATTTCGAAGTGCGCAAGAACTCGGCGCCGGTCGATCCGTCGGGTTATCTCGAATAGAGAAAAAACCGTTTTTGCGGGCCGCCTGACCTTCAGCCCGCCGAGGAAGTCCGCTCCGCAAGGTGCGGGCTTCTTCTGTTGCCAGTCCTTGAGCGGCTAGTCCTTGAGCGATTTTCCGAGCCGGCCTGCCAGATCCTGGGTGAACTGCCAGGCGACGCGGCCCGAACGGCTGCCGCGCGTCGTCGCCCATTCCAGCGCCTCGGCGCGCAGCGTCTCGGGATCGATGGCGAGATCATGATGGCGGACATAGCCATCGATCATGTCGAGATATTCGTCCTGCGAACATTTGTGGAAGCCAAGCCACAGGCCGAAGCGGTCCGACAGCGAAACCTTCTCCTCGACCGCTTCCGACGGGTTGATCGCGGTCGAGCGCTCATTGTCGATCATGTCGCGCGGCAACAGATGCCGCCGGTTCGAGGTGGCATAGAAAATGACATTGGCCGGGCGGCCTTCGACGCCGCCTTCAAGTGCTGCCTTCAGCGATTTGTAGGATGTGTCGTCATGGTCGAATGACAGGTCGTCGCAAAACAAGATGAAGCGAAACGGCGCTGCCTTCAGCAGGCCCATCAGCTTCGGCAGCGTGTCGATGTCTTCGCGGTGGATCTCGATAAGCTTGAGCGGCACGTCGGGCTTGGCCGAAGCGTTGACCGAGGCGTGCGCGGCCTTGACCAGCGACGATTTGCCCATGCCGCGCGCGCCCCATA
Organism: Mesorhizobium sp. M1403; assembly: GCF_040317695.1. Classification (NCBI taxonomy): domain Bacteria; kingdom Pseudomonadati; phylum Pseudomonadota; class Alphaproteobacteria; order Hyphomicrobiales; family Phyllobacteriaceae; genus Mesorhizobium; species Mesorhizobium sp. M1403. The sequence continues at coordinate 356,113 of NZ_JAMYKY010000001.1, forward strand.
ACAGCACGTTGTTGGCAGCGTAGCCGGAGGCGAAGCGCTCGGTGTTGTCGACCAATATGTCGCGGACGCGGTCGACGCCGCGGATCAGGCCGATGTCGACGCGGTTGACCTTGCGCACCGGTTCCAGATAGCCGGGATCGGCCTGCCAGACGAAGCAATCGGCCTCGCCGAGGTCGGTTTGCGGCACCGGCGGCGGGGCGAGGCGGGCCACCGCCTCGATCAGGCGGTCGAGCTTCTGGTGCAGGATATCGATAGGGCTGTCGGTCATCTCTTGTCTTTTGTTTCGCGTTTTGTTTCGCGTTCAGGACGGTGCGGGAGGGTAACCTACCTGATTTCAGCGGTTTCGAAACTCGTCCCAAGCATTTGTTCGGGCATGATCTTTTGCGAAAACCGAGCATCGCTTTTCGGGATCACCCTCTAGCACGGCTCACCAGGCCGGAAAAGCAGCCGATTTGCCCGGCCGCGCAGTTGCATTGGCAACGTTACCGACTATATTCCGGCCAAATTTGGCGGGGCCGCTTTGCGGCTGTTTTTCAAAGTTCAGGAGTACCTCGATGTTCGTGACACCGGCATACGCCCAAGGCATCGGCGGGGACTCGTCCGCAATGTTTATCCAGATCGTGCCGTTTGCTCTGATTTTCGTGATCATGTATTTTCTGATCATCCGGCCGCAGCGCACGCAGCTGAAGAAGCGCGGCGAGATGCTGGCGGCGGTTCGCCGCGGCGACACCGTCGTCACCGGCGGCGGCTTGGTCGGCAAGGTGACCAAGGTGATCGATGATAACGAGCTCGAGATCGACCTTGGCGGCGGCACCAAGGTGACGGCGCTGCGCTCGACGCTTGCCGACGTGCGCGTCAAGGGTGAGCCGGTGGCGAACCAGAACGCCAAGAAATAACCGAATTGTCGGCGGAACGATCCGCCAGTACGCCCTGACGGACGACGCCATATGCTTTATTTTTCGCGCTTCAAGATGATCCTGATCTGGCTGGCCGTGGCCGCCACAGTGGTCCTCGCTGCGCCCAACCTTTTTTCCGCCAGCACGCTGGCCAAGCTGCCCGACTGGATGCCGAAGCGGCAGATGACGCTTGGCCTCGACCTACAGGGCGGCTCGCATATCCTGCTCCGGATGGATCCGAACGATCTGATCAAGGATCGGCTGGAGGCGACGCGCGACGAAATCAGGACGCTGCTGCGCGATGCCAAGATTGGCTATACCGGTCTTTCTGGAACAGGCCGCACGGTGCAGGTCCGCATCACCGATCCCGCACAGGTGGACGCTGCCAAGGCAGCCTTGAAACCATTGACCGACCCGGTGGCCGCCGGCCTGTTCAGCGGCGGCTCCGTTCAGGAGATGGCGCTGGATGATTCCGAGCCCGGCCTGCTCAAATTCACCGTCACCGATGCCGGCATCAAATACCGCACGTCGACGGCGTTGGCGCAGTCTCTTGAGGTCGTCGAGCGTCGCGTCAACGAACTCGGCACCACCGAGCCGATCGTGCAGCGGCAAGGTGACGACCGCATTCTGGTCCAAGTGCCGGGCCTCCAGGATCCGCAGAGGCTGAAGGAAATTCTTGGCCAGACCGCCAAGCTGACCTTTCAGATGGTTGATCAGTCGATGCCGGTGCAGGATGCGCTGAACGGCCGTCCGCCGCCGGGATCCTCGGTACTGTATTCGCAGGACGACCCGCCGGTTCCGTATCTGATCGAGAATCGCGTCATCGTTTCGGGTGAAAACCTCGTCGATGCCCAGGCGACCTTCAATTCCCAGACGAGCGAGCCGGTTGTTTCGTTCCGCTTCGATTCGAAAGGGGCGCAGCGGTTCGGTCAGGCGACGGCGCAGAACGTCGGCAAGCTGTTTGCCATCATCCTCGACAACCAGGTGATTTCGGCGCCGCAGATCCGTGAACCGATCCCGGGCGGCACAGGCCAGATATCGGGGAATTTCACGGCCGAGAGCGCCAACGACCTCGCCGTGCTGTTGCGTGCCGGCGCGCTGCCGGCGACGCTGACGGTGATCGAAGAGCGCACAGTTGGCCCTGGGCTCGGCGAGGATTCCATCCATGCCGGCAAGGTCGCCGGCATCATCGGTTCGATATTGGTGGTGGCGTTCATGTTCGTCGCCTACGGGTTCCTCGGCTTCCTCGCCAACATCGCGCTGGCGGTACATGTGGCGATGATCGTCGGGCTGCTGTCGCTGCTTGGAGCGACGCTAACCTTGCCCGGTATTGCCGGTATCGTGCTGACCATCGGCATGGCGGTCGATTCCAACGTGCTGATCTATGAGCGCATTCGCGAGGAGCGACGTGCCGGCCGCTCGGTCATCCAGGCAATCGATACCGGATTCAGCAAGGCGCTGGCGACCATCGTCGATTCCAATGTCACTTCACTGATAGCGACCGTGGTGCTGTTCTATCTGGGCACGGGACCGGTGAAGGGTTTTGCCGTCACCTATGCCATCGGCATCCTGACCACGGTTTTCACCGCCTTCACCTTCACCCGCCTGCTGGTGTCGATCTGGCTTCGCCGTGCTCGTCCGAAGGAGTTGCCGCGCGCGCCGGTGACGTTCATTCCGCCGGGAACGAGAATTCCGTTCATGGGCATCCGCCGCTGGACATTCACGCTGTCCAGCGTGCTTTCGGTCCTCGCGGTTGTCGGATTCATGACCATCGACATCAATTACGGCATCGATTTCAAGGGCGGCTCACTGATCGAGGTGCAGTCCAAGTCCGGTAATGCCGATCTGGCCGACATCCGCGGCAGGCTGACGGAACTCAATATCGGCGAGGTGCAGGTTCAGCAGTTCGGCGAGCCGAACGACGTGCTGATCCGCGTGGGTACGCAGGAGGGCGGCGAGAATGCCGAGCAGACCGTCATCGACAAGGTGCGCGGCGAGCTGCAGGACCAGTATGATTTCCGCCGCGTCGAAGTGGTCGGGCCGACGGTCTCGGGCGAGCTTGCCAAGCAAGGCACCATCGCCATGCTTGTCGCGCTGCTCGGCATCCTGATCTATGTCTGGTTCCGCTTCGAATGGCAGTTCGCGGTCGGCGCCATCGTTGCGACCGTGCATGACGTGGTCATGACGATCGGCTTCTTCGTCATCACCGGCCTGGAATTCAACCAGTCGTCGCTGGCGGCGATCCTCACCATCATCGGTTATTCGCTCAACGATACGATCGTCGTCTATGACCGTGTTCGCGAGGATCTGCGAAAATACAAGCGAATGCCGCTGCCGCAATTGCTGAACAACGCCATCAACGAGACGCTGTCGAGGACGACGCTGACCTCGGTGACGACGATCCTGGCGCTGCTGGCGCTGGTGCTGTTCGGCGGCGAGGTGATCCGCTCGTTCACCATGGCCATGCTGTTCGGCGTCGTGTTCGGCACCTATTCGTCGATCTTTATCGCCGCGCCACTGCTTATCCTGTTCAAGCTGCGGCCGCAGGCCACAGCATCCGATGAGGAAAAGCCGGTGGGCGGCGGCAAAGCCATAGCCACCTGACGGCTTGCCGCAAAAGTGGCCAAGGGCATCGTCATCCGCGAGGCGCATTTCCCCGGCCGCGCACCGATCGAGGCTTACGGCAATGGCGGTTTCCGCTTTGCCGACATGTCGCACCGCGGCTCGCTGCTGTGCCTGCCTTCTGGCATCTATGGCTGGGAGCCGGCCGATCCGCTGGCGCTGACGGCAGCGGATTTCACCAAGCTGTTCAACGAGGCCGACAAGGTCGAGATCCTGCTGGTCGGCAGCGGCAAGGATCTGAGGCCATTGCCGGCGGCGTTGCGTGCTGCGCTGAAGGATGCCGGCATTTCCGCCGATCCGATGTCGACCGGGGCGGCAGTGCGGACCTATAATGTGCTGCTGGCTGAAGACCGCGCCGTGGCCGCAGCACTCATCGCCGTCGACTGACGTGGCCGAAAACACCAAAGCCGTCATGGAGACGGTGCGCGCCGCCGATCATGACCGCTATCTCGCCGCGCTCTACGCGCCCGAAGACAAGCGGGACGCGGTGTTTTCGCTCTATGCCTTCAACGCCGAAATTGCCGGCATACGCGATCGCATCCGCGAAGCGCTGCCGGGTGAAGTCCGGCTGCAATGGTGGCGAGACGTCATCGCCGCCGAAGAGGATCGCGCTAAGGTCGGCCATCCCGTGGCGGACGCGCTGAGGGCGACTATTTCCGCTCACCGCCTGCCCAAGGCCGCTTTCGACAATATGCTCGAAGCGCGCGTCTTCGATCTCTATGACGACCCGATGCCGTCGCGCACCGATCTCGAAGGCTATTGCGGCGAGACTGCCGCCGCGCTCATCCAGCTTGCGGCGATGGTGCTCGATCCGGTCGAAGCACCGCGCTTTGCCGAACTTGCCGGCAGGGCAGGTTGTGCGCAGGCGATGACCGGTCTCCTGCTTCTGCTGCCGCTGCATCGTAAGCGGGGACAGTGCTTCGTTCCGGCCGACATTCTGGCTGCGGCGGGATCGTCGCCGCAAGAGTTCGCTACAGGTGACGGCGGGCCGGGCGCGGAACGCGCCGTTGCCGCGATGATCGCGCTGGCACGCGAGCATCTCTCAGCTTTCGAGCAGGGGGCGTCCGCCCTGCCGATTTCACTGCGTCCGGCGTTTCTGCCGCTGGCGCTGACGGGCGCCTATCTCGGCAAGATGGACGGCTCCCGCCATTCACCGCTTGATGGCGCGGTGCGGCTTTCGGCCTTGCACCGGCATTGGCTCTTGTTCCGGCGCGCAACGCGGGGCTGGCCGGTCGCATAAAGGCTGCCGCGTAGCCAACCCGACCGTTATTCCGCAGCTTCCGCCTGCGCCGGCAGCCCGAGCCATTCGCGGCAATCGGCCAGCGCGCGCGATGTCACCGCGTGCCGCTTGGCGACCGTCTTGTCCTTGCCGCGCAGCCGCTTGCCTTCGATCTTTGGCGCGTCCACGGGCGGGAACAGGCCGAAATTGACGTTCATCGGCTGGAAAGAGCGCTTTCCCGGCTCGTCGTCGGAGACAATATGGCCGCCGGTGATGTGGTTGAGCAGCGCGCCGAAAGCGGTGGTCAACGGCGGCAGCGACGGCGCATGGCCAAGCCTTTCGGCGGCGGCGAAACGCCCGGCGAGCAGGCCGATGGCGGCACTCTCGACATAGCCCTCACAGCCGGTGATCTGGCCGGCAAAACGCAAGCCGGGCCGCGACTTCAACTGCAGCGAAGCGTCGAGCAGCGTCGGCGAATTGATGTAGGTGTTGCGGTGCAGGCCGCCGAGGCGGGCGAACTCGGCGTTTTCCAGCCCGGGAATGGTGCGGAAAATGCGCACCTGCTCGGCGTGCTTCAGCTTGGTCTGGAAGCCGACCATGTTGTAGAGCGTGCCCAGTGCGTTGTCCTGGCGAAGCTGGACGACGGCATAGGCCTTTACAGACGGATTGTGTGCATTGGTCAGCCCCATCGGCTTCATCGGCCCGTAACGCAATGTCTCGATGCCACGCTCGGCCATCACCTCGATCGGCAGGCAGCCGTCGAAATAGGGCGTGCCTTCCCATTGCTTGAATTCGGTTTTCTGGCCGTCGACCAGCGCCTGCACGAAGGCAAGGTACTGCTCCTTGTCCATCGGGCAGTTGATGTAATCCTTGCCGGTGCCGCCGGGGCCGACCTTGTCGTAGCGCGACTGGAACCAGCAGATATCCATGTCGATCGTGTCGAAATGGACGATCGGCGCGATGGCGTCGAAGAAGGCGAGCGCGTCGGCGCCGGTTGCTTCCGCGATCGACTGGGCGAGCGAAGGGGCGGTCAGCGGGCCGGTGGCGACGATCGCCTGGTCCCAGTCCGCCGGCGGCAGGCCAGGCACTTCCTCGCGCCGGATGGTGATGAGTGGGTGCGCTTCGAGCTTTCTGGTGACCGCTTCGGAAAATCCGTCGCGGTCGACGGCCAGCGCACCGCCGGCCGGCACCTGGTGCGCGTCGCCGGCGCTCATGATCAGCGAACCGGCGAGCCGCATTTCGGCATGCAGCAGGCCGACGGCATTGGCTTGCGCATCGTCGGAGCGGAAGGAATTGGAACAGACGAGCTCGGCCAGCCCGTCGGTCTTGTGCGCATCGGTGCCGCGGACGGGACGCATTTCATGCAGGATAACCGGAATGCCGGCTTCGGCCGCCTGCCAAGCAGCTTCGGAGCCGGCGAGACCGCCACCGATGACGTGAATGGGATTTGTGTTCATGAGCGCCGAAATAATCCCTTGGCGCGGCGATTGCAATTACACGAATCAGCCGCGCTGTTGCCGCCGCGCGCTGCAATCGTCTACTATTGCGAATGGGTGGGAGTCTCGGGGTCTTTGCCAGAGCGACATTTCTGACAGTCGTGATCGCCGTGGGCGGATCAGCAGCGGCCGGCGAACCGGCCGCGACGGCTTCCAAGCGGATCCCCATATGCCATGGTTACGGTTGCAACTATCGCACGACGCTGGCGCTTGGCCCCAGTGACGGTGCGCGTTTCCGCTCTATCCTGCGTGCGGGCGCGGGTTCGCCCCAGGCCGAGCGCTCCGCTATTTCGAAGGCCGTCCGCTATTTCGAACAGCGCATTTTCCAGGCCATCGGCGTCCGCGACCAGCCGCAGTCGAAATTCGGTGCATCGCGCGTCAGAGGCCAGATGGATTGTGTCGACGAATCGACCAATACGCATGCGTTGCTGGTCTATCTTGCCGAGCGAAAACTGCTCAGGTTTCATAAGGTCGAGGACAAGGCCTCGCGAGGCCTGTTTGTCGACGGGCGCTATCCGCATTGGACGGCGGTGATCAGCGACCGCGGCGGTACAGAATGGGTGGTGGATTCCTGGTATGCGCCGATGGGCGGCGCGCCGGATATTTTTCCGCTGAGCCAGTGGAAGAAGCGAGGCGTGCTGAAGAGCGGCGCGCTGGACTGACGACGGGGACGTCCCGCCAAAAACGGCTCCCAGGGCGTTTCGAGCCTGAAAACAACAACACCCGCCGGGGGAGGAGGTCCGGCGGGTGTCGTTTTGTTGGCCGATCCTCGGGAGGAGGTGAAGATCGACCGTATTCGTCATCGCCGGGGAGGAGGTCGGCTTTGACGAAATTCCTTTCGCCATTTGAAAGGGCGCGAAACCCTTCTTAGAAACAACGCCCGCCGGGGGAGGAGGTCCGGCGGGCGCCGTTTTTGTGGTCAACCCTCGGGAGGAGGTGAAGGCTGACCGTATCCGTCAGGGTCGGGGAGGAGGTCGACCCTGGCGAAATTCTGCTGGTTAGATCGCCCTGCGAGCGACCATCTTGATCTCGTCGCGGACGATGCCGAGATCATTGAGCTGGCGGTTTGACAGGCGACCCAGCTCGGTAACCGTCTCGCGGTAGACGCGCCAGTTACGATAGTTGCGGATCAGGTTCATTGTCGTTCTCTTTCAAAACTGGTTCGGACCATTTGCGGTCCGAAAGGATTAGACCGCCTTGCGGGCGACGTAGTGGATGTCGCCGCGGCTGATGCCGAGGTCGGTCAGTTCACGGGTGCTCAGGCGGCTCAGCTCAGAAACGGTGTCCCGGTAGCGGCGCCAGTTGCGATAGTTGCGGATCAGGTTCATGGTATTCTCGTTTCGTCTTTCTTTCGGATCATTCCGTCTTTGTGTGCACCGTGAAGATAAGAGGGGTCATATCGATTTAAAAGCGCTATTGGTGCATGGCAGCAATGCAAATTGTGCATTGCAGCATTAACGCGCGTCCAGTTTTCTGCCCAGATCGGAAAATGCCGTTAGGTCAAACGCTTGGGCGGACGAGCTAAAAGGGCTAAACAAAGGGGGAGGGGCATGGCGAGCTATTCGTCACGGGTCAGGTTGGATATCGCACGATGGCAGCAGGCCGGCCTGATCGACGCGCCGACAGCCGACGTGCTGACGCGCGACGTCGAGGCCAACGAACGCAAATCGCTGAGCTTCGGCTCGATCCTGGCGATGATGGCGGCACTGTTGTTCGGCGCGGCCATCCTGATCTTCATCGCCGCCAACTGGGAAGTCATCCCGCGGCTGGTACGGGTCGCAGCACTCTTTGCCGTTATCCTTGCCGGCTATGTCGGCGGCGCGGTGCTGAAAATGCGTGACCATGCGGCGATCGGCGAAGCGCTGTGGATCGTCGCGGCAGCAGCGTTCGGCGGATCGATCGCGCTGATCGGCCAGATGTACCATTTGTCTGGCGACGAGGCCTCCGCCGTGGTCACCTGGGGCGCCGGCACGGCGCTGGCGGCGGTGGCGCTGCGCTCGAACCCGCTGACCGTCGCTGCCGTCGGCATCGCCGATGCCTGGCTGTTCCTGAAAGGCTTCGAGTATCGCGCGGAATTCCCGCATCTCTTCGTCGTCATGGCGCTGGTGCTGTTTGCCGTTTCGTTCTGGACGCGCAGCCAGGCGGCGCGCCACCTGATCATCCTGTCGGTGCTGTTCTATCTCGTGCTCCTGGTGACGCGGTACGACACGCTGCAAGTCGCTATCCCGCTCGTTGTCGCGTCGGTGCTGCTTTTTATCGCTGCGATCTTTGCTGCCGGGCCGGTCGACAGGATCTTGCAACTGGGTGGCAGGCTGCCCCTGCACGCGCTGATCGGCTTTCTCACCGGCCTGGCGATGATCCAGTTCGAACTGGCGGATGAAAGCAGCTACAGCAGCGGCTTCGCCATTGCCTCGGCTGTTGCGCTGGCCGGCATCGTCGCGGCGATCGTGCTGGGCGGCCGCGAGAGCCGGGGACTGCGCTGGGTTGCCTATGCGGGCTTCGCCTTCGAACTCGCCATCATCTATGTGGTGATGCTGCAATCAATGCTCGACACGGCAGGCTTCTTCCTTGCGGCGGCGGTGCTTCTCGCCGTTCTTGCTTTCATTATCATCCGCATAGAAAAGCGCATGAACGCTCCGGATATGACAGGTGCAGCAGCATGATGACCGGCAAAAGACTGATCATCTCGGCGCTGGTCCTGGCGCTCGTCCAGATCGGCTTTCTGAGTTGGATCATCGCCGGACGCGCGGCGATCCTGCGCGACGGCAAGCAAGTCCTGCTCAGGGTTGAGCCGATCGATCCGCGCGATCTCTTGCGTGGTGACTACATTCTGCTCGGCTACGACATTTCGCGCATACCGGTGAAGCTGATCGGCAACATTCCACCCGGCAAGCTGGCGAGTGACGACACGCCGATCGTGGTCAGGCTGAAGCCGGGCGCCGACGGCTATTGGGGTCCGACCGCGGCTTGGTTCGGGCAAGCGCCGGTGCCGGCAGCATCCGGTGAAGCCGATATCGTCGGACACGTCTCCGAGGGCTCGGATCTCAGCGCAGCCACGACGATCGCGCCGGATTACGGCATCGAGCGCTTCTATTTGCCGGAGGGCGAGGGCATGGCGATCCAGAATGACATGCGGGTGCGGCCGTTCGGCATCCGCGTCGCGATCGCGGCCAACGGCACGGCGCAGATCAAGGCGCTGGTGGACGGCGACAAGACGCTGTTCGAGGAGCCGCTCTATTGAAGCGTGGAAGAATCTAGGTGTCGGCGCTCTGGGGATCGAAATGGTGGGCCATAGTGGCGCCTGTCCCCCTTCGCCAAGGCTTCGGGGACAGTCCTTCGTCACGAGCTTCGAGTGGCCTGCCACCCGAAGCTCGAAGAGCGAAGGGTGGTGCGGATGAAGGGACTCGAACCCCCACGCCTTTCGGCACTGGAACCTAAATCCACTGTCGGGGGTGGTCTGGCGCGGGGAAAAGGCATGTTTCTCAACGCTTGGACCTACACCAAGTGCGTCGATCAGCTTCGTCATGGTGGCTTATGACACGCTGATGTCACAACCCGTGTCACAAGTTTACGCCGCCTTGGCATAATTCGTTGCCGGCGGTAAGGTCATGTTTTGAGGGGGTAATCCAATGTCGAACCGAGAGGCACTGCGCAAACTTAGCAGAAAGGTTCCGTCCAAGCCCGAGATCGACGCAATCATGAACGGCTTGAGTTCAGAACCCGATTTGGCCACTGCAATTACAGGAGCAGCATTGGCCGAAGCCGCCCTAGAAAACCTTTTGATCGGTAAGTTCAAACACAGCAGCCCAAATCTCATTGGGCAGCTCTTTCTAAACCGTGGACCGCTGATGGACTTCCACTCGAAAATCCTAGTGGCGCAGGCTTTCGGGGTGATAACATCCTCCATGGCCGAAGAATTTCATTCGATCAAAGCGATCCGCAATGCATTCGCCCATTCAAAGGTCCCCCTCGGGTTTGATCACGAAATCATCGGCCGAGAAGTCACTTCAATGGCCATGGGCGCTGCGATCAGAAAGAAGACTGATTCGGCCCATACGCTGGGAAACCGAGAGTGGTTTCTTCTAACCGTCCGTCTACTTCTGATTATCTTGGACGAACTACAGGATAGCCCACACAGCGCTGACCGGGCGCTTCGTCTGGTGTTGGAGAAGCCTGACAACCCAGTGGAAGTGGCCTGAGCCCCGGTTTTTGTGGTGCGGGTAGAGGGACTCGAACCCCCATGTTTCTCAACGCTTGGACCTAAACCAAGTGCGTCTACCAATTCCGCCATACCCGCCGATCTGGTGACCTGTGCCACGTCCATGCCACAAGCCATGTCACAAGTTCAAGCCGTTGTTTGAGGGATCACCTCGAACTCGTCGGCGTAGAGGATGCTCGTTTTGCCTGCGGCGTTGACCGCCTCCACCACCCCGATCTCGTGATGGTCAGGGTCGGTGATGGTCACCGTGTCCCCTGTGGCGAAGCCATCGGTATGGTGCGCCCAATCGGGATTGGTCACGCGGATGCGCTGGCCGACGAAGTTTGCTTTCTTGAACATAGTTGGTTGCCCCTGAGTGTTGCCTTCGATTGTGCGGGTCTCTCCCGCCTGTCACGCCCTAAGCCCGCTTCTTCACGACCTTGAGCTTTACTGGTGTCGTCATCCGGTCGAGCGCATCGGCCCCGACCTCAAGGTTCTTCGGGCTCAGCTTGACGTACCGCTGGGTGACCAGAAGGCTGGAGTGATCCATCCATTCCTTGATGCGGTTCGCGTCGATCCCCGCGATGGCCAAGCGGCTGGCGCAGGAGTGACGGAAGACGTGGAGTGGCTGGGTCACATCGAGGTAGCGCCCGCCGAGGTGTTCGTAGACCTTGGTGAGCTGGGCCACGGCCCACTTGTATTTGAAGTCGCCGAATGGCCGGTCGACGTTCGTGCTGTGGATGCGGCGGCGCTCCAGGGCCAGGGTGGCGCGCTTGGTGAGCGGGATGACGCCGAACGATCCGTTCTTCCTGTTCTCCAGCCGCAGCCGACCACCGTGGATGGTCTTCCAGTCGACCGTCAGGGCCTCCTCAATGCGCGCTCCGGTGTCGACGAGGAAGATGACGAGGTCATAGAGCTGGTCGAGACCACGGTGCTTTAGGTGGGTGAGGATCGGGTCCTCCTCGCCAAACTCGAAGTAGTTGACCGAGCCGGCGCTCTCCCTGAACTTCTCGCAGTACGGGACGCCGGGGATGATCTCGCGCTGTACGGCGACACGCATCATGGTGCGGCCGGCCGAGACCTTCCGGTTGATGGTTGCGTTCTCGTTGCCGAGCGAGCGGCAGTGGTCGACGTAGCTGTAGAAGTCAGCCGACTTGATCGAGGTGATCAGGCGGGCGCGGCCGAGGAAGTCTGTGAACAGCTTCCCGTTGCGCACGAGGAAGCTCGAAGCCTTGGCGTTCTTGGCCGACCACCGGGTCTTTGTGACCTCGTCGAAGAGATCGCCCAGTGGCTCGATCCGCCCGCCGCCCTGCACCGTGGAGTTGGTGGCCTCAGGCAGCGGGCGACCCATCTTGTCCGCATGGCGAGCGTCAGCCTCCCACGCCTTGGCCTTGGCCTCGGTCTCGAAGAAGGGCCGGTGACGGACACCGGACAGCTTGACGTCGACTTGGAAGCCTTTGCCGCGTGGATTGACTGACATGCTCAGCTCCCTAGGATTTGGATGAGGGTGTTGTAGACGCGGACGCCTCGTGAGGTCAGCTTGACCCGCTTGAAGCGTCTGTCCATGGCATCTTCGTACAGCTCGATGAGGCCGTAGCCGTCGACAAGAGCTGGCACCTGCTTGCCCGTTTGGGGGTCCTTCTGGAGAACCTTCCGGGTCGGGCTAAGTGCGTCGAGGTTGCGAGTGATGGTGCCACCATCGCCAAGGTCGGCGCGCTGGCTATATTCCCTGATGGTGAGGTCAGGCTGGGCCGCAACGTGGAGAAACAGGGCAATCTGGTTGGCCTGCATCTCCTTATTGAGCTTCCGGAACTCTTCGATAAACGCGATGAACTTACGAGCTGTCTTGTTCTCCACAGGCGTAGATATTGTCTTGGTCATGGTCTTGTCCTCTCCCTGCCATAGTCATGGCTTATGTAGGCTTATCCCAGTACCGCATCTTCTGCAACAGCGGAGATATAAGCCCCCGTAATCTCCGCTGTTGCGTCCTAACTAGGCTATCAAACTACGCTGCGATCCGTTCCGCCAGGAGGCTCACAGGGTAGGCGTTCAGCTCGGTGATGCCGCTGTCGATCAGGGCCTCAGGAGCGGCAACCTTGACGACCTTAATGCCGCGTCGGGCTGCCTGATGGGTGAGCCAGAAACCATCGCGCTGGGTGTCCGCGACGGGCTCAGACATCATATCGAAGGCGCTCGGCAGCATCTTGGAGAAATAGCCGAGGACCGTATCATACTCATTAGGAACGTTCGGGCTGTCCCACGGCGAAGCGGGTATCTCAGCCTGAACAGGAGGTGCGGCGGGCTTGAAGGAACCTCCGCTCATAACCGTAAGAGCCTCTGCGATCTGCGAGAGGTGATGAATGATCTGTACTGCATGCACTGCGGTCATCATGCTGTTCTGCTTTCCTGAGGGTGCGAGCGACCCAGAGCGGGGGCTCATGCCGGCTCATTACCGATCGTTAACATTTGTGTCTACGAGTGAACTGTCCACTTTGGACAGGTTAGAAGATGCTTGAATAACGAGCTGCTCAAGCTTCCCATAGAAGCCTTTGACAAGCGGCAGATCACTTCCAATTAGGAGTGGAATCGCTCGCCGGCCGTTTGTGACCACCTTCACCCTGCCAAGCTCCTCAAGGGCATGAATGTGGCGGATCACGGTGGTACGCGGCAGGCTGGTTGCAACAGCGAGAGCAGTCACATCCATAGGTCGCCGTTGGTAGTTCCCAAGTCGGATTGCCATCAGAACGATGTGCATGTCCCGGCTGGTGCCGAGCTTATCAAGTTCGGCGACGAGGCCGAGAACCAGCTCGATAACGGCCACCCGCCTCAATCTTTCCTTGGCTGTTATGTTCGGCATTGGCGTGATCCCTGCACTGGTCCTTTAGAAGGACATAATGCAAGGATGTAGGAGGCGCGAGGTTACCTTCGTAGGGTCTCGCGCCTCTCCTGACTATGCCACCTGCAGGTGGTATCGAGCGTACTTCTGCCCGGTGTGGTCCAGCTTCATCTCGGTGACGATGCTGTGCCCGAGGCGCTTCAGTTCGAGGACGCGGGCCGGCAACTGGCGGCAGCGCAGGACACCCTGGGCTTCCATCGACGTGATTGCACCCTTGCGGCGCAGGAGGTCGAGGACGGCCTTCTGCATGGGTGCGGTGGGTTCCTTCGCGGGAGCCTTGACAGCGGTGACGAGGGTGCAGGCCGACATCGCTTCGGACGACCAGAGGTGCCAACCATTGCGGCGGTCGCTGAAGCTCAGCATACCCGAAAGCGAGATGTTCGAGACCGTGGCGATTTCCACGTTGATGCCCTGCTTTAGGCTTACGGTGTCGCCGATCTGCGGGAGGTGCGTGGCCGAGAAGGCGAAGCCCTTGGTGCGGTCGGCTGCGGTCTTGATCTTGGTCATGTGATGGTTCCTTGAGGTTGATCTTGGGATTGGTTTGGTGCCATATTCAGCGATGGACAAAACGCTCACATGGTTCATCCGAATATGGATTGCTCTGGCGCTTGGGGTGAACGTTGTCGCCATCTCCGGAATGTTCATGGCTAACGGGTTTTGGGGAGGGCTGACGCATGTTCAAGACACCTACAGCCCGTACAACATCATCAATTATGTGATGGAAGTCGTCCTGCTCTCGCCAGCACTGGCCGCTTTCTGGTGGCAGGAGCGGCGGCGAAGCCAGAGACGCCCTTTGACCACGCGCCAGTGATCTCCATCAGTTGAAGCGGGAGCCGACGACTTCCCAATATTGGCCGCAGCGGGTGCGCCGCTTGGTCAGCTTGGTGCCGTAGGTGGCCGGCCGGAACTCGTCGAGGTAGCCACGGAGGAAGGTGAGAGCCTTGCCCTCGTTGAAGAACTGTTCGCTGATGTGGGTCACTCCGGGTCTCCGTTCATGATCGCTTCGAGGGCCGCGATGGCTGCCTCAGGGGTTGAGCCAAACGCATAGATGCCTTCGATCTGCGCGTAGTATTTGATGGCTGGCGTCGGCTCCCAATCAGGGCCGGTCTCGCCGACAATCATTCTCTCGTCGGGTGCCTGGGTCATGCCGCCACCTTCCATGCGGTGATGCGCTCGACCTTCATCTTGCGGACTTCAATCTTGCCGCCGCGACCGGCCAGGACACGGGCGACGATGATGGCTGCTGCCTTCTTGGCGTGGAACCCGAGGGTGACTTGGCCACCACCCGGATACTCCGTGAAGAGGTGCCATTTGTTGCCCCGCTCGGAGCGCTCGGCCATCTTCTGGATGACGTAGGTGGGACGTGGGATGCCTGTCATGGTGATCTCACTTGATGATGAAGTAGAGGGGGATCAGGATGGCGAAGGCCGCGATCCCGGCGAGGATGAGTTCGGTGGTCATTCGTCGTTGTCCTTCTGCTCGCGCTTGTTGCGGCGCTCCCACTCCCTGACGAGGAAGGCGGGGACGCAATCGGGTGGGGTGTTGGTGATCTGGGCGCGCTCGACGACTTCGGTGGGCACCAGAGCGGGACCGGCGACGACCGTGTTGGCCTGCATGACCTCGATCTCGCCGAGCCCCATGAGCCCGTTGAGCAGCGCTGCCAGTTCCTCGCGGCTGTCGATGCGGATGGTTGCGGTGGCGGTGGGTGGTCGACCGAGGGACTTGCGGTGGGCCTCAGCGTCGGCCTTCATGGTGAACCAAGCGCGGGCGACGTTGTAGACGATCATTTGCCTCGTCCCTCTTCCATGGCCTGGGTGACGTGGACCAGCGTGTCCGGCCCGATGATGGTGGCTTGCCGGCCGAACCTCAGGACGGTGTAGCAAGGCCTCAGGTCGCGGTGAGCGAGTGGTGGGGCGACGTCCTGCGCCCCGTTGCGCCAGTTCTTCATGCCGGCTGATCCCACGAGAGATCGAACACGCTGACGAAGAACTCGGCCTCGTACTTGTCGCCCACGGCCTTGACGTAGACCCTGTTGCGGCCGGTCTTCTCCCAGCCCGTCACGATGTACTTCTCGTCGCGGAATGACGTGACCTCGTCGCCAATAGCGACCGGGCGACCATCCTTGTGGAATAGGTGACGGTTCATCATGACCGCACCTCAGCGATGAACGCGGCGACACAGAAGCCAGCGATTAGGGACCAGAGGCCGGCAGCGATTGCGTATTCCATAGCGGAGCCTTTCTATTGATCGGAGAGTGTCCTTTAGCGGAGACGTTAGTCGATAACAAAGCCGGAGCTGTCGCGCTTGGCGTCATTGCCCTTGGCGTAGAGGCCGACGACGTGCGTTGCGCCCTTAGGGTCAAGGAAGCGCATGTCGGTTTCGTCGCCGTCAATCACCTCGACACCCTCAAAGCCATCTGCAGCGGCCATGTAGCTGTCGCGGATTGCCTTGGTGCGGAACACGACGGCGACGTTCACCTTAGACCATGTCGCGGCCATCTTGACGGCGTCGGCATAGGCGCGGCTTGCCTCGCTATAGGACAAGGTGAGCGAGTAGTTGGCCGGCAGCGCCTTAGAGACGCGCTTGTAGACCTTGGTGTAATCGTAGAATTGCACCTCAGGGAACGCCTCAAAGATGGACGCGAAGCGCTGGCCGTTGCGGTAGCAAGGATGCGCGGTTTCCCAAAGGATGTCCGACGTGCCGTTAAGGCGCACGGCTGGCTTAAGACCATGCTTGGCGGCCTTGCGGGCAAAGCGACCGATATCCCGCACCAATTCAGCTAAGAAGGCTTCGCGGCTGGCGAGGTATCGTTGCGTCTTGGCAATGCGCGCCAGATTGATGTTTGGCGTGTAGGAAGCGCGGCCAGCCTTGACCAGACAACCGCCGCCGTGGCTTGGGTCGCAACCGGCGAGTGTCGCCATGCTGCAGAGATTAGCGCCGCCAGCCATGCGGGCCGGTGCCAAGTACATAATGGCGGTTACAAACTCGCCAGCTTTATCGCCCTTGATAGTCTTGGCGTTGCCACCGGAGCGAACCGTTGCACTGTGGAAAGGCTTCATTTGATTGATCCTTTAGATGTTTCTAAGCATGTCCATAAGACAGGCCAAGAAACACCATTAGGGAAACTTGCGTTCCCCTTAGGTGTTTGTTGCTGGCCTAACGTGGTGGCCTCTATATGCTTTCCGATTGCTTCGGCTGTGGTCATCTAAGACCTATTCAGCGCACGGGCCAGCATTTACAGGCCTAGATGCAATCCCTCATGGTCTTAGGTGCCATTCGGTAAACCCCGGTCTTTCCCGGCGTCCGAGGCGACAAACCTCAGGTAAGCCCTTGGTGGGCAGTGTCGGCGTTTCCCTTCTGGCCCGTGGCCCCGGCCGAAGCGCCATCCGCTCCGGTGTTTCTTTCTCCCATAGCGGAGACATCTGCACAAGCGGAGAAAACGATAGATGCGGAGAAATCGACAGATGAGCCCGCAATATCAGGCTAAGCCATTGATAATGCTACAAAAGAAAGTTTGAAGAAATCTTCGATATTCCCTTGGCATGCCGCCACAGCTGCCCGAAATGCCGGTGTTTTGAGCCCTATTTATGAGCCCAAATCGCATTGATTGTGTAATGATATCAGTCACATAGCCGAGGTGCTAAGGCCTTGATTTGGTGCGCCGGTTGCCGACCATGCTTGCCGATCATGCTTGGCTTAGGTGGAAACCGCATGCCTGCCCGCGCGTGCTGTATATGGGCCGGCATTGGTGCAACTGCAGGGTTGTGAAGGTGGGCTTAGGTTGTGCTGATGGTTGCGTTAGGTGAACGTTAGGCAAAAGCACCGATTGGCGAGGGAACGCCTAGGCATTTGTTCCTATGCCCTTCACATGCCCATTTGGAGCCCCATTAGAGCCCGATTAGATGCCCCATGTGCCTTGCTATGGTCCTATGATCCAGTCCGAATGCCTATGAAATCAACAGGTTAGGCGCATGCTGTGGCACAAGCTGTGACCTAGGGTGCGACACAAGGCCAAATCGAGGGGAACCGAAGGGGGTACGGGGGGAGTCGCGCGCTGCCACATATCTGATGGGTCGCTCGGACTTTTGCACCAAACATTCCGGTGCCCTATATGCTTTGCCCGCTCGCCGACGTAATCTGCGCAGCGGGGAAGGAGGGCTTCTTGATGGTTCCTTGGCGTTTCGGTCGGTCTGCGCTCTACGGCTTGATCTATGGTATCTTCGTTGCTTGGTTCTACGCGACCCGCGACGGCTTCGATGAAATGAGGGCGTTGCCGACGCCCATCTTCTGTGTGGTGCTGTTTGTGGCGATTGCCGCAGTCCGAAACTGGTTGGTGGGAGCGAAGAAGACTGGCGTGTGAAGGCCTATGGGTCTCCATTGGTTCTACCCTCCGGTCTGCGTAAAGGGTGATCGAGCCGGCGTGAGGTACGGGATCACTCACGTCGAGGGTGCATCCGAGCATCTCCTCAAGTGGACCAAGAGGGGACCGAAGTGGAACCTAGCGGTGCGCGTATGTGTAGCCGCACTGGCCGATGAGGTTCCCCCTGAGGAGGCCCGTAAGGCATTCCTGGCTGCTGCCAAGGAGGAGAAGATGTTCCTTCCTGATGTCTAGGGTCTCCTGGGTCCCTCTGCCCCCTAAGCCCACCCTGGGGAGAACACCAAGGCAGGCTCAGGTCGGCATCAGGTGGCACTGAAGGGTCACCTTAAGGGTCCCTCTCAGGTTCCACTTAAGGGTAACCTTAAGGGGGAGAACCCTTGGGGTAGGCCTACTGATCACCCTATTCGATCTAAGGGTATCTGAGGGGTACAGCGAGGCTTTAGCCGAGCAGTCAGCGTGTCCCCATCCAGTTGGGACCGGACCTAGCAGACCCTCCTAGGGCATTCTCCATGAACCTAGCCAGCTCCAGGTCCAGCAGTTCCTGCTTACGGGTGTCAGCAGCCACGGTCGTGTTCCGAGACATCCATTCCAGCCAGTAGGCGACACAGCCTGCCAGCGCATCGAGCCTGTCATCGTGTGCCAGGGCACCACGGGCTCTGGTGATCCGGGTCATCTGGTAGAACAGCCGGGTCTTGTTGACCTCGTCAGCCGGTAGGTTCTCTGTGCTGAGGTAGTCCTTCTCGATGACCGTCTCACACACCACGAGCCTGTGCTGGTTCATGATCGGCTCCAGGGTGTCGATGATCCTGGCCTCCTTCTGGGTCTTCGACCACTCGGCATCCTCAATGAGGACAGGGTAGAACACCGCGGATTTGGCCCTCAGGAGTTGGGCGAACATGCCGTCACCGAAGTTGGGCTCGACCTTGATGATGTTGACGCCCTGGTCGCGGGCCGTGGTCAGTATCTTGGTCAGGGTGTCATCGCCGTAGCCGGCCGAGCGCACAGCGCCCATGGCTGTCAGGTAGAGGGTGCCGTGGAGCATCTTGACGACGGCCCAGGCGGTCTCGTCCTTGCCGCGTCCCGAGGGATCGACGAACATGGCTGAGCCCTCGTAATCGAGGTAGTCCTTCTCAATGAAGATCGGGCGGTTGTAGCGGTCACCGGGCAGCCCCACGTTGGGGAGCTTCTCGTGGACCTGTTCAGGGCCTGAGCCCCAGACCACCGACCTGGGAGCCTTCTTGGGGTTGAGCCCCATGACGATCAGGTCGGACAGCTTCAGCGGGAACTTGTCCTCGTCGGAGAGGCTGGTATCCAGCATGAACTGCAGGGAGAAGCCCGAGCGCCCATAGGACAGCTCACGTTCACTCAGGTCGACGTCATTGAACCGCTCAGGGTCGCTGGGGTCACCCACGCGGCCACTGTCGAGGTCCAGCTCGCGGCCGATGATCGGGGCAAGTCTCGAGCCGTACTTGGCGCGGCGCTCCTCGTCGGGATAGCGGGCCGGCCAGATGCGGACGACATAGCCACGTTCGGGCAGCTTGTTGTAGATCGACTGCTCGGTCTGAGGGGTGCCTAGGAAGATGATGCGCCCGCCTGGGGACAGAACCGCGTCGAACTCCTTGATCTGCTCGGCGAGCTTGTCGCGCTTGAGCTGGGTGTCGGAATTGTTCGGGACTTCGATGTCGTCGGCGATGATGTAGTTTGCGCGTGATCCGGCGATCTGGGAGGTGATGCCCAGGGACTTCACAGAGGGGGCGTGGGAGGCAGCAGCCGGGTGGACGTCGAATGCCACCTTGGACATCCGATCGTCGCCCTGTGGCCTCAGGTGGGCCAGCAATTCCATCTCGAAGATGAGACGGAGGGTGAAGGTCGAGAAGTCGTCCGAGCGCTGCTTCGAGGCCGAGATCACGAGGACTTTGGCCTGGGGGTCGCAGTAAAGTATCCAGCAGACGAAGGCCGAGGTGACCCAGGATTTGCCGACGCCACGGAAGGCTTCAATGATGAGGCGCTTCGGGCCGTGCTGAAGGAATGAGGCAATGTCGTATTGAAGCTTCGTGGGCTTCGCGTTGGGCAGGACGTGCTTCCACACGAGGAACAGGAAGTTCCGGAAGTCGTCGCGAATTGGATCTCGTTCCGTCGACAAATGCGTCGAGGAACCAAGGGATTTCTTGGTCATCAAACCTTTCGGAAAGGGGGTAGGGAGCGCTCAGGACGAGCGTTGTGAGCTTGGGGGCTGTGGGGTTGCTGAGCGACCTAGCGCTCGTCCTGAGGCGTCCGTTAAGCCGCTATGAGCGACTCGATTGCAGGCTTGAAGGCGTCTGCCCAAAGCTGCTGGCCGGCATCGTTGAAGTGGACGATGTCGATGTAGTAGTTCGCGGACCAGTAGGCGAACTGCGGGATGTCGAGTTCCACGAGGCGCTCCGCATACGTCGCGTAGTTGGCGCGGAGCCAAGTGTTGTACGAGGTCCGATAGGTCTCCTGCTGCGTGGTCGCGGTGTCCCGGTAAGGGATCGTTGCGGCGATGAGGAGCTGGCTGGCGTGGATGCCGTTCGCGTAGCTCTGGAAGTCAGCGATGAGCTGCGCGTCCGTCCTACCGTTGGTGATGTCGTTGATGCCTGGGCCACCCATGCAGACGATGTTCTTGGTGAACGCTGCATCGTACTGGTTGGTCACGCGACCGGCGACATTCGTCACCATGTTGCTGAGGTACTGACCGCCAACGGCCATGTTGACCGCGTAGATTGGCGTCGACAGCGACTGGATCAGCTTCTTCGTCCACGTCTGGTTCTTGGAGTGGCCAGAGCCCTCGGTCCTGCTGTCGCCGTCGAAGACGACCTTGACAGTGGACGAGGTGACAACGTTGCACTGGGCCTTGAGGGCGGCTTCGACAGCCAGGCATTCGGCATCAGACAGGGCTGCCGGATAGGCAACATAGGCGATGATGTCGAACTCGCCATCGTAGCTGGACGGCGTGGTGGCATTCCACCGGCCGAAGCCCTTGCCGGTCACGTTGCCGGCCGTAGGGGCCGTGCCCACGAGGAACAGAGAACCGTTGACGCCGAACTGTTTGCCGGTCGGACCACCTCTCCAGCGGAGAACATGCTGGTTCAGAGGCGGCACCTTCCGGGGACCCGTACGAGTGTCGTTGAAGGGCGTGGTGTTGTTGCCCCTCAGGCCGACGTTTGCCGTCGTGGTGAACAGCGAAAGGGTCGTCGCATCTGCCGGCATCGAGCCGAAGTAGTTGTCGTTGAGCGAGAAGTTCGGCGAGAGCAGGTAGAACTCGGTGAAGTTCTCTTTGGCGACGGTCGGGCCGGTGGTGCAGGCCGTGAACTTCGAGCTTTGGTTCTGGACCAGTGCGGAGCTGTCGAACGAGATCGACGGTGCGCCGTTGTAGAGGACCTCAGGGAAGACGCCCGGCTGGTTGGCCTTGGTGGCCTGCTCCTGATGGAAGCCATTTCCAGTCTGATCGTACCACTTGCGAAGCCCCAGAGCGCTGGCACCACGGAACGATGTGGCGGCGGCGGTGTCGAAGTATTTCGAGCCGAAGCTGATGTCCTGCTCAACGTCGTCGACGGCGCGCTGCACCCGGATCGCTGGGCCTGAGTAGGAGGCGAGAAGCCTCGTCGTTCCATAGACGACTGCTGGGGCTGTCGAGAGGACCGGCAGATAGGTCGGATCGACAACGACCGGAGGTGGCTCGGCCGGCGCTGCGACCGAGGTAGAGGACCACAGGACGTCGCTTAGGACGCCCCTGAAGAACATGTAAGGGACGCCCATTAGTAGATTGCAGCCACGATGGTGCCCGAGGTGAACTCTCCGGTCTTCACGCCAACGCGGAAGTACCAAGCCGAGCCGGACACGCCCGTCTTCTCAGCGGCAGCCGTAAACTTGTCGATGTCAAACCATGTAGCGGCGTCCTTGGACCGCTGGACGGTCACTGTTGCGACGAATGTGCCGCTGATCGAGACGTCAAAGATGTTGCCGGACTGGATCAGGACGGCGGGGGTGAAGGTGTTCTGTGCGGTGATGTTCACTTAGTGTCTCGCTTGCTCGTCATGTTCAGAGCCGTCGAACGGGAGGCTCGCGGCGATGTCGTTGACCACCTTGTTGGTGTTCGGGGCGACGGTCGTGTTGGTGTCCTTGAGGAACTGTCGGATCACGTTCAGGGAGGCGGCGTCGGGGCTTAGCCGAACGATCTCGCCTTCCTTGTCCATGACAGTCTTGCCCTCGGTGATGAGCTTGCTCAGCTCACCAGCGAAAGCATCGAACAGGGCGCTCAGGGCCTTGTTGTCGGTCTTCATTTGCTGTCCTTACGGAGGATGTCTTTGGTTCTTCCGATGATCTGAACAACGAGCCATATCGTGCCCAGGATTGGGGCGATGATCGCGGCCCCGTCAGACACGGAGTGGAGCATGGGAAGCCAGACAGGGCTCGCGACAGCAGAGATCGCCACGCCTGCTGTGGTGTTGTCCAAGATTGTGTTTCCTACGATGAGATTGGGAGCCATTAGATGGCCTTAGCGAACACCCAGAGGTCGTCGATCTGCTCGGGGGTGATCGAGAAGACGGCTCCCATGGTGTTGATGAGTGGGTGCTTGCGGGAGAATGTGGTTGCCCACTTCCACTCGATCTTGCCCTCAGGGTCGTTGACGAGGACAGCTTCGATGGCATCCTCGGTGATCCCGATGGACTGGAGGGTAAGCCTAAGCTGCCTTGGGGTGATCGAGGGCATCGCCGCGCGGCGCTCCTCAATCGTCGGCTCAGGGGGCGAAGCATACGGAGCTGCGATTGCCCTGGTGGAGGCGTAGAGCTGCCTGCCGAGAGCCTCAGTGTCCCTCTGGGATGCGGTGAAGGGTACCCATCCGTGGACCGAGTGGTTGATCTCCATGTCGATGGAGCCCAAGGCGTTGAACTTCGGGTAGCGGTATTCCATTAGGCAATCCTCACGAAGAGAGTGAAGCGGGGGCGGTTGAGGCCGGTATCGGCCTGGACGCGACCGAGTGCCCTCCACGTCCCTGCAAGAACGCTTCCACCTCTGTTAAGCCGAGGATTGTCGTCTTTGGTGTCGTTGGGCTCGGCTGCAGATAGGACGGACGAAATACCAGCGGGCTGTAGGGACGAGCCTGCGTAGGTCCCGTTGTCAGAAACCCCGCCGTTGAAGATGAAGGCAAACACGGACGACCCAACGGCACCGTAAGCGATGCCAGCGATGGCCGAGGCAACTGCAGCTGAGGTTATTGTAGCGTCTGTGCCGGCCACGCCCTGAATACCCTGGATGCCCTGCGAGCCCTGCGGTCCAGACGGACCAACTGGACCCTGCACACCCTGGATACCTTGGTCGCCCTTGGATGCCACGAGGTTCCAGTAGGTCGCATTGGTCGGGAGGTTACCAGTCGAGGCCAGGATGTTGATGTAGGCCGCGCCGTTGTAGGCGACGACATCCTTCGGGGTGTAGGCCGTCGGGCCTGCGTAAGCGCCACGCCAGATCATCCCCGGGGTGCCTGCGGCTCCGGTTGCACCAGCCGCGCCCTGCGCACCAACTGGGCCTTGAATGCCTTGGATGCCCTGAGCGCCGGCACCAAAGGCGATCCCTGCGGACCAATCTCCTGAGGTTGCGCTGAGCTTCCAGTAGAGAGTGCCCGTTTGGATATCGAGATAGGAGAAGCCAAGAGCCTGAGCGTTGAACGCAGAGCGGCCTGCGGTCAGACCTTTGCCATCCGGGGAGTAGTTGTCGCCGGCTGGACCTTGTGGACCTTGAAGGCCCTGCGTACCCTGAGGACCCACTGGTCCTGGGGCACCTACATCGCCCTTGTCACCGGTCTCACCCTTGGGCATGTCCGCCGGGGAGTAGGCGCGGAACTGGCCGTCTGCGTCGAAGCCAAGTGCGTTGTTCCGGCGGCTTTCGATGGATGGGAACTCCAGGGCCACGCGGCCTGCGTCACTGTCGGGAGGCACGAGAGCGCTGGCCTTCACAAGGAGAGCTGCGTCGGCCGCTTCCTGCGCCACATACATGGCCTGGAGGGACTGCCGATTGAGGTCCACCGAGCGGAGGGATGTACCGTCGCCAATGGTGACCAGGGGGCTGTCGCCGGGTGTCTCGCGGGCGATCTTGATCTTACCAGCGAGCGTCGGAAGGGTGGTGTTGGTACGGATGGAGAAAGGCCCAACCCACGCGAAGTCGCCGTAGCCGACACCATCAACATAGACCTTGACGTGGTCTCTGGAGAGGTACGGGAAGCTGAAGGTGAAGTCCCTCGTGACGCCATCGGCATCATAGAAAACGAAGGACTTGATTGGTGAGGTCATTGTGATCCTTGAATAGAAAATGGCCCCCAGGGGTTAGCCTGAGGGCCTGCTTAGGTGACCGTTTGTGGAGCTATTTGCTGTCGCGTGGAGCGAACCGTGGGAGGTTCCCAACCATGCCGCTGACGGCAGTGGTGACGGGCAGCGAGTTGCCGAATGGAAGGACCCGAGCGAGCGCCCGAGCTTCCTCCTGTGACCATGCTCGATCCTCGGCCAAACCGGCGATGCCACGGAAGGCCTGCGCTATGTCGTCCAAGCCACCCGTCGTAGGGTTGCCGAACATCATGTTGCTTGCCTGACCGGTGGTGCGGGTGTGGCTGAAGAGTGCGTTCTGCCCGGTGAAGTAGGCTCCGGTGTCGATGAGCATAGGAATGATGGACGACGCGCCGGCCCTTGCGAACGCGGCCTCGCCGATCTTGTCCCAGCCCAGCCTCTCTTCAAGGTAGGCATCCCTGTCCGAACGGCCGATTGAGGCGATCTTGGACTGGATGACGTAGGAGAGGCCGGCGAAGCCCATGGACGCGGCGAGTGCCTTGGCGGCAACCGGATCACGCATGTGCATCGACTTGAGGGTGTTCTTCTCGTAGGCACCGACCATGAACGAGCGGAACTGCATGAGCAGCTTGGCGGCGGGATGAGACATCCACATGGCCATGTTGCCGATGTCGTTCTTCTGGATCACCGTTGTGCCCAGGCGATAGGCTGCCTGACGGAAGGCTTCGGCTGCCTCTTTGTCCTTCCACTTAGCGAAGTGCGCGCGGGCGACCTTCTTCTTGGTGAGCAGGCCAGTCGTGTACTCGAAGTTGCCTGGTTCCTTGAACGCCGCGAGGACGCGCTTGGTCATGGCCGGATCGAGCCCGAGGTCGGCGAACCGAGCCCCGCTGAACAGCTTGCCACCATGCGCCATGTCGGCGAAGCGCTGGACGATGGATGCCGCAGCCCACCTGTTGAGGGCGATGTTGGCAGTGGTCAGGCCTGAGGTCTCTGAGGTCAACCTTCCGGCCACGTTCAGGGCATGCTCAGCCTTGTCTCTCCAGTTGCCTGAGGGTGCATCGTGGATGCCCGTTAGGTCGTCGAAGCGGTACTCAGCGGCTGCCGTGAGACGCTCGCCACCGAAGCCAGACCAGACCTCAATGTCATCAGCCAAGCCAGACCGTAGGATGGTCTCGCCGTCCTGGCTAACGATGCGCCTGAAGGCCGGCATCTGGGAGAAGGAAGCCTTGACGCCCAGGTGAGCGATAGGCATTCCGACTTCAGAGACCTGAGCGAAGCCCACTTGGTTCATGATGCGCGCGAAGTTGAACTTGCGGATCAGTCGGCCCCAGTGCCCAAAGGCGGTGTTCTCGGCGTCGTTGACCGGACGGCCCATGATCGAGCTGTAGGCGAAGTTGAGGCGCTTGATGTCCGCCTTACCCTCGGCCTCGGTGATCTGCCCAGCCTTGATGAGGTCGGCGTTCTTCTGGATCGTCTTGTCGATGAGCTGACGCCACTCACCATCGCTGGTGATGCCGTTGACCAGCAGCTCGCCAGACACAGGGTCCTTGAAGCGGTATCGGGACAGCGCCACGCGACCCGAGGTGGGACGGATGTAGCGGTTGAAGTTGCCGATTGCATCCTGCGATAGGAGGTCCATGACGCTCAGGCCCTTCTCGTCGACGGTGCCCAGCTTGGTCATCGGCGCGTTGGCACCTTCCAGCTTGTAGGTCTCGTCGAGGAGCATGCGCCGCTTCAAAGGTGCATCGCGGCCGGCATCGCTCTTGGGTGTCTTGAAGGACTTGAGCAGTGCGTCGGCGTCTTCACGGGCGAGACCGCCATGGTTCATGAGGGTCTGGACCAGCTCCTCCATGTCCTCGATACCGACGTTGCCGTGGGCCATTGCTTCGAGACCGTGGGCGCGGCCGATGATGGCCTTGGTGAAGCCAGCAGCGAGGCGGGTCGCTAGGCCCGGTTCAATGTCAGACTGGGCCGACTTGATTGAGCCCTCAATTAGCCGCTCGATGGTCCCGTCAGCGTAGTCGCTGTGGGCCAGGATGAGGCGCTGATCGTCCCAGTATCGGGGGCCAGACCAGTTGGCGTCAGCCTTGATGTCGAGAGCGCCGGCCACGGGACGACCGACCATTCCTTCGCGCTCGAAGGGGTTCTTCATGAGCCCGAGGGTTTCGTGATACAGCTCCTGCATCCGCTTGGCTGTGATGACCACAGACTTGGGATAGCGGGTCGCTCGGTCGGTGCCCTTGTCAAACAGGTACTTGTTGATCTCGACACCAAAGTCATGCTCAGCGCGGCCAGACAGCCGTGCCTTGGCTCCGATGCCCTTCTCCTTGATCCAAGCCTTGAGCTGGGGGTGAGCCACGCGGCCCAGGTTGGTCGAGAAGTAGGTGACCAGACGGTCCTTGTCCTCGGACGCGGCGATGGCGTTGACCATGCCGCCCTTCTTGCCCACGCCGTCCTGCACGAGACCAGCTAGGCCACGCGTAACGACATTCTTGGAGGTGTTCAGGTATGCCGAAAGGGACACTCGGGCTTTCCCGAAGGCAGTCTCCTGCATGTCCTTGATGTCGAGGAACTCGAACGCTCCATCCTTGAGGAAGGTGTCGTTGAGCGGGTTCTTGGCTGCACCGACGGAGCCGGCGTTGATTGCAGAGCCTGACACGCTGTCCTCGTAGGAGGCGACCTGACGCTGCGCGGCGCGCTGGATCATGGCACCTTCAGCGATAGTGTCCGCGTTGCGCATGAGGCCACCGGCCAGACCGCCGACGCCAATGCCCATGACTGCGCCATAGAAGACGTCAGCCTTGTGGTGGTTCGGGTTGAACTCTTCCTTGACGCCTTCCGACGCCACGGCACCCAAGCCACCACCAACGGCACCCGCCAGGACACGTCCAATGCGGTAGCCACGCTTGGCCAGGACCAGCTCGGGAAGGACTGAACCAACCACGATGTCCGTGCCCAGGGCGATGGGATCGAGCATCTGAGCGGTGATCTGCAGGGCAGCCCCGGTCATGCCAGCTTGGCTCAGCCGGACGAGCCTATCGTTGTTCACTGAAGCTGCGTTGAGGTTCTCCTGATAGTGGGCCTCGGAGTGGCTGGTGCTGATGTAGTCCTGATTGGTCTCGTCGACCGGGAGGCCACGAGCTTCGAAGTCAGCCTTGATACGGTCGGGTGTCAGGACGAAGCCTGGGTCTTCCTTGGTGTCCGTGCCGCCAGCGAAGGGGTTGGTGACGTTGGTC
Source organism: Mesorhizobium sp. M1403 (assembly GCF_040317695.1). Lineage (NCBI taxonomy): Bacteria > Pseudomonadati > Pseudomonadota > Alphaproteobacteria > Hyphomicrobiales > Phyllobacteriaceae > Mesorhizobium > Mesorhizobium sp. M1403. Next base: position 383,350 of record NZ_JAMYKY010000001.1, read on the forward strand.
GCCACGGCGTCCTTGGTGGTCTGCCATATCGAGGGAGCGACCGGGTCGGGCAACTGGACCTGCTTAGCGGGACCCTCAGGAATCTCCATCTGCGACGACCGGAGATCGGCCGAAATCGAGATGGGCCTGAAGCTGCCGCCCAAGAGTTCTGCAGCGTTCTTGCGGTGCCCGTCCATCTGGTCACGGACCTTGTCGAGGACGGTGCCAGGAGCGCCGCCGTTGTTAGCGTCCGAGGCGTGGATGTGGGTGGCGTTACCGGCGTTGATCGCCGCGTAGATAGGGAGGATGCCGTCGCCGTACTTGACGCCACGGTCTTCAAGGTATCGGCCTGCGGCTTCAACCTGATCGGCGATGGAGGTGGTGGCGCTGACGCCGTATTGCTTGGCCTGCGGCTCACCCCACTGGATGAGACCACGATGCTGCCCGTACTGGGTAGTCGGGCCTGCCTTCCATGGGTCGAATGTACCGCCTGTCTCGTAGGACATGACTGTCGCCAGATCGAGCGGGTCCCAGCCGCGCTTGGCGGCGGTCGCTTCGATAGCGGTCTTCAGTTCTTCGTTCATTATTCCTCATGGGTGAATTGGAAGACCCCCGGTGATGAGCCGAGGGTCTGGGGTTTATCGATTGGAGAGTGGGGAAGAGATGCGTCTGCCGGTAGGCTTCCACACTGGAGCTGACGCCCCGTCAGGGAAGTCGAACTTCATGATCTCGCCGGTCTTGCTGTTCAGCCACCCGGTCTCGCCGGATACAGCTGGCAGTCTGGTGTAGCCCTTGGAAGCCGCACCACTCTCCACGGCGCTGTCTCGCAGCACCTTGGTCTTACGCTCGTTCTCCTTGATCGCGCCGCGCTGGCGGACCTGACCTGTGGTGACGAACGACATGTTGCCCTGGTCGTCGAGGACCGGGCTGAGAGTGTCCTTCTCGACGACGATGAAGCGGCCCCCTGAGGGTCCACTGGTGCCGCCGCCTGCGGGAAGAACTGCAAGGTCGCTCGGGGAGAGGCCGTTGCGCTGCATCACGAGGGGACGGTTCTTGGCGTAGTCGCCGAGCTGCTCATCCAAGACCTCAGAAAAGTTGTCCGGGACATGCATGCCCTGCAGATCGAGCAGGACACCGTTGTACGTTGTGGAGGTCGCCTTGACCGCCTCAGAGGCCATGGTGATCGCCTTGTCCATTGGGACGCCATTGGCGTTCATGATGCCCAGAGCGAGCTGTGTGACCCGCTGCTCGGCCACCGCGGAATTGGCAGGCTTGGTGTCGTTGGTGCCCCAGAACCAACCCGGCTTGGAGCCCAGGCTGTTGACCGCCGAGCGGACCTGTTCGTGCTGCTTAGGCGATATGCCTGGCAGTCCCTCAGAGCTGATCTTGGTGGCCCTTGTGGCGAAGTTGATGGCTTCCGAGCTGTCCATGCCGAGGTACTGCTGACCGGCCAGATAGGTCTCGGCGAAGTCGCGGTCCTTCTCGTCCTTAGCGTGGGACAGGAGGGACTGGGTGCTTTCGTTGCGGAGCCACTTGTAGGCTTCGAGCTTGCTGACCAGCTTCTTCTCAGCTTCGGGGTCCTGGCTGATGCCGGCGTTCGCCATCTGGAAGATGCCAGAGACTTGCTTCTCCAGCTCGGGGTCGTTCTTGTTGCCCATTCGGAAGACGCGAAGCTCACGAGACATCCGTTCAGTCCCGGTCTCCCGGTTCTTCTCGGCGATCTGGGCGCTGGTCTTCATGTAGCGGTAGATGACATCGTCGCGCTGGCTGTCGGCCGTGATGACCTTCTCCTCGCCAGTGATCGGTGAGGTATAGCGCCGCTCCTCAATGCCATCGAGATTTCCCGTGGCCATGAGTTCAGCGTTCTGAGCTGCCACTCCGTCGAGGAAGACACTCTCGGCCTTCTTGCCAATCGCCTTGCGGGCAACTTCCTGGATTTGCAGGATGCGGTCGCGCTGGGCTGGATCTTGTGCGAGCGAGGTAGTTGCGCCGCCACGGCCCTTACGGGTCGCAGAGATGAGCGCTAGGGCCACCTCAGGCTGCGTCTCGGCACGACGTGCGGCTGCGTTCAGGCGTTCCTGATCGAGCTTGTCGAAGTCGACACCAAGGACACCATCCTTGCCGAGTGAGGCATAGCTGCCCATGACATCCTTGGCGATGTCGTCAGGGTCTCGGCCGTTCTGGATGCCAGCGTTGATGACGGTGTCGAACCCTGCGAAGGCTGCACCGAGCTGGTCCTTGTTGAAGGCGTCGACCTTGCGGTTCTCGACCACGCCCTGAGCCTGCTGACGTCCCTGGTCCATCTGACGGAGGTACTGTGCGACGAAGTTGGGATCGTTGCCGTACTTCTCCATGTCGGCCTTGATGGCCTCTGCGTACAGCTGGTCGGGATCGCCAGTCCAGTCGTGGGTCGTGTTGAGGGTATTCTGCAGCTCAGCCGCGCGGCTCTGGCCATAGGACGAGCCCCACAGGGAACCCATGCCCTTCTGGACGAAGTCGTTGGCGTAGGCCGGCATCTGGCCACCCTCAACAGCCTTGCGCTGCTCCTCGATGGTCATGCCCGAGAATTTCTTCTGGGCTGCCATCAGCTCCAGCTCATTGGACTTTGACTTGTCCTGAGTGACCGCAGCGTAGCGGCCGAGGGAGCCCGAGAAGGAACCCAGAGCGTCCACTAGGCGGGCAAGGTTCTGATCCTCCGGTGGGCGAGGTGGGGCGACGTATGTGTCGGTTATATTCTGGGCAGGCTGGAGCCGGATGTCAGACCGCAGCTCGTCAACTTGTACGCGGCCTTGAGCCATTGGTTATCCTTTGGATTTGAATTGGGTCCAGGCGTCTACGCCCGAGCCGAGGATGCGGATTGCCGCGTCGGCGAATGACGGCCTCTGGCCCTGGTCGACGGAGTTGATGCGCCCCTCGGCTGTCGCCCTGGTGCTGTCCATCTGGTCCCTTAGGGCACTGGCGTTCATCTGAGCGTTGTTGGCTAGGGTTCGCTCGTATCGACCCTGCTGGCCGTAGTAGTCAGCGATAAGGCCGTCGACGGAGAGACCCATAACGCCGGCTTCACCAGCCGCGACGGAGGCAGTTGCCCGACCCTTCATCGCTTCGATGTTTAGGTTCTGAAGCTCCTGGCCCGAGGCAGCATCATCTTGGAGCTGGCGGTTCTGGATCGAGGCGAAGCTATTCGCGGCTGCCTTGTTCGCGGCATCGCGGTTGTTGTGGTACATTTCCTGCTGAGCTTCGTACTGCTGCTGCTGGCCGGCGTATCCGAGGATCGATCCGAACGCAGAGACAGCCACGCTCAGGATAGCTGGGCACATGGGCTTTATCTCAGTCTTGCAAATTCGTGGAAGGGACGCTTCTCCACGCCGTACTCAGGATGGGTCCTCAGGAAGGAGAACCCCATTCGTTTGAGCCAGCGGATGTGCGTGGTGTTTCGCGCGTCTATGTGGTTGCCAAGCAGCGGCCGGACATGGTGAAGCCTATCGAGCCACTCAGGGGCCAGCTTCAGGAGGTCTCGGCGGTGCTTGAAGATGTCGGGGCTCGTGACCATCCAGACGATGCCTAGATGGTCCATGCCCTTGACTGGGTCGATCCCGAAGAGGCCAAAGACCTCACCGTGCTGGTCGACCCCAGCCCATACGCAGTCGCCCTGAACGAGGAGTGGCAGAACGATCCTAGGCTCCATGCCCAGGGCTGCCCTGCATTCGTCTCTGTCTGCTGACCTCAAACGCGGGGCCAAGGATATAGCGTCGGACACCTTGGCCCTGCGTATTGTGATCATCAAATCCTCTTCGATTTCGGGACGTAGTTGGCCACCCACTCAGCGGAGAGGAGGGAGCAGGGAAGATAGCTGTCGTTGACGACGCTGATCTTCACCCGGTCGTTCTTGCTCAGGATCGGGACGCGGATGTTCCCGTCGCTGAGGTGGACCCGGTCGACACGGTTCTCAGGGTCACCCATAAGGCGACCGTTGGTGACATAGGTGCGGACATCCCCAGACATGGTTGTCACCTCGACCTTGAAGTAGGCGGTCTTGGAGAACAGGATCAGGAGCTGGAGGAGCTGTAGCCGTCCCTCGGTGATGACGCTCGTTCCACCCTGCGCACTCTGCTGACGAAGGTAGATCGTCGAGAGGTCGTAGCGCATGGAGTAGAGGACGCCGAAGTACAGCGGTATGCCCCTCAGATCGCCGCTTAGGGTGACTGAGGTTGGTGAGGTGGCGAGGATGGCAATCTGCAGGCCGGGGTTCAGGACCGAGGTCGAGGAGCCGGCAGTCACGCAGATGTAGTCGTTGGCCACGTCGAAGGGCACGAACACTGTCGTCGTGTTGGCGTACGCATCGAAGGAGTCATAGAGCCGGTCTGCTTCCACCTTGAAGCGTCGGTCGAGGTGACAGACGAAGGTGGAGAAATCGTCCACCCCACCGGGCTGAACATCCATCACCTCAAGGAACGCCTCTTCGCCCCGAAGGAGGACGAGGATGAGCTGGGAGCCGATGAAGCCCATGTCGAGGACCTTGTCCACGCCAGGGAATGTCCACTGAGACCACGAAGCCTGGAGCTTCTTGTTCTCGTTCCAGTAGTATTTGTAGACGTACAGAGTATCCAGCTGCCCATCGCACTGAGCCACAAGTATATCCTCGTGGGTCGAGGCTATGAGCTTGGTCACCGCACCTGGGAGGTATTGGGGCACATGGCCCGTAATGTCCTCTGCGGTGGCTGCTCCGGTGTTCTGATCGACGTTGAACTCGCGGACCATAGAGAACTGGCCACGGTCGACAGGGAAGAACACCACATCGCCGGCTTGCACCGGTCGGGCTGTGGAGGATGCCGAGTAAGAGGTGACTGGGCGGATCGATGCTGTCTTCGGGGTCAGCAGCTCGTTGCCCTTGAGCGTGAACTGCATCTGGTCGGCGAACATGACGAGCATGTCGGCGTAGCTCAGTGCCGAGCGCAGGATCGACACGCCGCTCTCAACCGCACCGACGTCAATCGGATCGTCGTCGAGCAGAGCCGTGGCCGTGGCGCGCCAGTAGTTGTAGTAGCTGCCGTGGCGGGACAGAATGACGTTCTCTTCCGACAGGAAACCAAGACGGTTCTTGAAGAAGAAGACATCGTTGATCGTCTTGCCGACGAAGGATGGGGACGGGCAGGTGTTCTCGTCGCCGGCCTTACGCTGATCCCACACCGCCTTGCGGAAGGTGAAGGTGCCATCTTCCTCACGCACGAGGACGTGGGGCATGGTTGACGCGTCGAAGGCAATCGACATGCCCGGCTTGGCAATCTCGCGCCAGACGCCTGGGGTGCTTACAGGGTCACTCGGAGACTGCTTGCCGAACCTGACGAAGTAGTCGTCATACTGGGTGCCCACGGAGCCTGTGACGTTGATCGCCATACCGCTCTCGCAGAAGGCCGGCAGATCGGTGAAGTCCTGCACGGTGTTCTGGACAGCCTTCATGGCGAAGCCGTTGTAGCCGTCCTCGATCCCGATGGAGAACGCGGTGCCGTCGTCCTTCTTGATGTAGAGGGTCCCTCGGGTGACCTTCACGGTCCAGCCGCCAGCGGCGTTGATGCCGTTAGCAGCGAGGTTGGTGTCAGTTGCCTTCCATTCCCAGCCGCCATTCTCTTGGTCGGCGTCAGTCCTCTCCAGCGCCACAGTTTCGCCGGTAGCGAGCCTGCGGGCTACGAAGGCGGTGTCGACAGCGGGGGACTGGTGGGAGTTCGTGCCATCAGGGGTGCGATACCAAGCGACCACAGCACCATTGATCATGATCTTGTAGTTCTTGCCGTAGTTGCCGGCCATGACGTGTACCAGGGCCTCGCTGGGCGAGACTGGCTCGATGATGGCTGCGTCCTTGGCGGTTACCTTGGTGCTGTTCGTGATGAACGTGAAGTCGCCGTTCGTGACCGTCCTATAGGGCGGCTTGAGGGGACCTGGGGCGTAACTGAGGTAGCCGATGCCGTCAGGCGTGTTGACGATACGCTCACCGCCATCAGACAGCCCGAAGACCCGGATGCCGGCCGAAGACATGATGACCTCGTAGCGCTCGGAGGCGTCACGGTTGATCATGTGTGTGTGGATGGGGCCGTCGAAGCCGCCACCCAGAGAGGCACGTCGCTGCGTCGGCGGGCGCTTCTTCAGGCCGTCCACAACGGTCGAGTAGGCGTTAAGCTGGAAATCGCCCTGTGAGGCGAGGCGAAGGGCAACAGCTTGCTGGCTGACCCCATTCGCGAAGTTGGGGATAGTCCCGGAAATCTTAGCCATTTAGACGCGGCTTTGAAGGTCCCGAGCGAACTGGCTGTTGAGCATGTTCGGGCTGGTCGAGCGCAGCTCCTCGTCCATCATCGTGGACTTGGCTTCGGACTCGTCGGCAGCGGAATAGGAGTGAGAGGCGGTGTCGCCGAAGTAGCGGTCTTGGTACTTCCGAGCAGCCCGAATGGTGATGTAGAGGCGGGCCGTGGAGGGCAGCTCTTCGAACGCCAGGGCAACCACGAGGGTCACCGTGGGGGCAGCCGTCCAGACATAGGTTTTGTCCGTCTCGTTGTAGAGCCTAAGGCCGCGCTGGACTGCGTTGATGCTGGCCGTTTCGCCGACTGTATCGACCCCGAGGGTGTTCCTGGGGAGGACGACTGTGCCGTCTTGGTCGGGGGCGATGACGAGGTTGTTCTCGGTGTTGAAGTTCCACCCGCGCGTCTGGACCTCGACTGAGGTAGCTCGGAGGGTGTTCATGGCGAGCGAGGCGTCGATCACGGTGTTCTCATCCAGCGTGGACACGGGGCTTTCGCTGCCGGTCGCCAGGATTTCGTTGATCGCCTCAAGCTCTGTGAATGGGGTTAGGCCAGTGGCCATCAGGTCTCCAGAGGTCGGGGTGGGAGTTGCTAAACGAAAAAAACCGGAGCCCCGTTAGGGACCCCGGCTTTGGTAGTGCGGAGGGCTGATTAGGCCGTCTTCAGTTCGATGCCGCACTCAGGACGCAGGCCGCCGTGCCCGACTGCATACTTGGCAACGATCAGGGTGCCCTGACGGGAGACCATGTATTCGCTCTCGATTGCGACATCGAGCAGCTTCACGGTGCCCATCAGGCCCTTGTGCATGATCAGGCCAGCGGTGTTCGTGAACACGCCCTGGTACTTGGTCGGGCCGGTCGCGACGGTCGTGCCGTTCGGGAGGTTGATCGACTTGATCAGCGGGATGTCCGCGATCTTGATGACCTTGCCGTCCGAGTAGGAGCCCTTGCCGTCCCAGTCCTTGTTGATGACCTTGGTGTTCTGAGCCAGGGCATAATACTGGACGGGCTTCAGGAAGCCGTAGCGGTCGCCGGCAGGGATGTACTTGCCGTCGAGGATCGCAGCCGCGTCGAAGAACGAAGCAGCCATGACGTTGCTGTCCGTGAGGAGAGCCGCGTTGGTGATCGAGCCACCGCCCGGTAGACCGTCGAGAACGGCAGCGCCGCGCGAGGTCAGAATGGCAGTGAGAGCCACGTTGCGGTCATAGGCCTGGGCCAGCTCTTCGCCGAGCTGCTTGGTCATCTCCGAACGCGTGTCGAAGTGGTTCATCGCCTCGTAGATGTTGGCGGTGAAGTAGTCGGTCAGGAGCAGATCGTCGATGGTGATGACGCGCTCGTTGAACTTGGCGACCGTGCCGAGGACTTCCGTGCCCGGGGTGTGATAGCGAGCGCCGCTCGTGCGACCCGTGACCGGGAACGAAGCGGACTTGCCGTTGGAGATGTTGCGGACCATGTGCTTGTCCGCGAACTCGACCGTCTGAGTGAAGGCGGTGAGGATTTCCCCGGTTGCGACCTTGACGAAGTTAGCGTCAAGAGCGCCAGCGCCATTGGCCTGACCGAGGTTAGAGACTACGCCGTTTGCCATAGTATAGGTATTTCCCGTGTTTGTTCTGAGGTTTGTGTGGGCCTCGGAGCAGCACTGGATGACTGTTGGGGATTATCCTGCTTCAATGACCTCAGTCACTGTTGGAGGGTCGCCAAGTAATCGTCTGGTGAGACTTCCTTGGTTCCTTGTTGTCACCGGCTAAAGAGCGGTGTGACATTCACAGAACTTGGAACGGGAGAGATTAGACGGGGGCAGAGGTCTTGAACCTCAAGGCAGGCATAATACCTGACACCCCCCAACCCCGTGCGTGGGGCATACGTTCCGATACTTTGGCCTCGGAAACGGGCGCACTTCTACGCCTTAGCGGGCGGTGATGCGTAGACCTGAGCGGGCATTGCCGCCAATGCTCTTCTTCTTGCTCGCCTCTATCCGGTCGAGCTGGGCGTTGATGCCAGCATTGCGGTCAGTGCCGAGGGCTGAGCGGACGCTCTTGATCAAGCCGGTTGACCTTGTGGTGCCGGTCGGGACGATCCCGAGGCTCTTCTTGGCCGGTGCTGCCGAGGCTGCCGCTGGGGCTGCCGAGGCTGCGACTTTGGATGTTCCAACCTTGGCACCAGCCTTCGGATCAATATTCGAGGCGCGGGCAGGGGCAGGGGCGCTGGAGGCAGCAGCGGCGAGAGGCCGGGGCTTCTTTACAGCGGCAGCAGCAGGGGCAGTCTGGGCCGGCTTCGGGGTCGGCCTCGGGGCTGTCTTCGGGGTCGATGCGGCCAGCTTAGTGGTGTAGCGCTTGCCTTCCCATGTGAAGACCTTCTTGCCTGACTTGCGAGCGGCAGCGAAGGCGGATTTGAATGCGGGCATTAGGTTCCTGATCGGGTTGCGAGGTTGTCGTAGAAGGCGATGAGGCGCTTGCCACAGTCGGTCTTCTCGGTCTCTGAGGCCTTGAAGGCCCCGATCAGAAGCATGACGCGCTTCTTCGGCATGGGACCAACCGCAGGCGGGGCGACAATGGTGTTGAAGCAGATGCGGAGATCGGCCGGGAGTTCCGGGTAGTTAGGGGCGGCGAACCTACCAGAGGTCGCGCAGCCGCTCAGTGTCAGTGCCATCAAGGCACACAGCACCAGTGACTTCGAGCGTTTCCACATAGTCGTTGAGGTTGCCTATCTTGAGCTTGAGTGCGTTTTGCCGTTTGGCAGCTTCGGTGGCGAGGATCGTGTCTGCCTGTCGAGCCACTTTCTCGGTGGCCAGGGTCGACTTAGTCAGCTCTAATGTCTCGGTGAGCTGTGCGAGTTCCTGGGCGTGATTGCTGTCGATCCTGCCCTTGGCGTAGATGCCGCCGACGATGAGCAGGAGGAGGACCGCACCAGCGATCCATGCGTATATCTTAGGGATCATGAGGTGCCTCTGTTATGGCCTGCCTGAGGTCCATGTGGCCGATGGTAACGTAGGCCCCGTAGACTGCCGGAATCATCACTGTGATCCCCACAGCAGCCGTCTCTAGGCGCATCGCAATGGACGCGAACAACGCCGTGAACGAGAGTACGAGGCATACGGCCAGCCAGACCTTGGAGGTGAGCCTACGGCTACGCCTTCCGGCCACCCTTGAAGCCTTCGATGTTGCCGAGTTCATCCTTGCGGACGTCGAAGCTCGGGCAGGCTTTGGATGCGTATTCGTTGTGGCCGGCGATGCGCTTGATCGGGTACTTGTGAACAGCCTCGACCGTCAGCCGCTTCATGGTCACCTTCTGGGCAGCCGTGCGGGTATCCTTGGCGGTCTTGCCATCAGCAGAGACGCCGCCGATGTAGCTGTAGCCGATGGAGCCAGTGTTGTGGCCGGCGACATGCGCTCCGATGACGCTCTCAGCGCGGCCCTCTTGGACCTTTCCGTCGAGCAGGACGATCTTGTGGTAGCCAACGCCTGAGAAGCCCCGTTCCCGGTGCCAGCGGTCAACGTCGGAGATGTCGAAGAACTTCCCCTCGGGTGTCGCGGCGCAATGCCAGATTAGGGTGTCGATGGGACGCATAGGGTTCCTTGAATTTGATGAGGGTGTGGGAACCCGTTTAGTCCCACAATCACCCAGGGCGTGGCCCCTGGAACCCCGATAGATCAGATCTTGTTGGAACGACCGAGCTTGGCCGAGACTTTGTCGCGGTACGCCTGATCGGTCTTGTACTTCGGGTCCGACATCGCCTGCGTGACCTGAGCCCAGCTCTCGAACGTGTCGGTAGCGCCGGCAGCAGGCTTGCCACCAAGGAGTTTCGGTTCCTTGCCGTTAGCGGCTTCGTACTTGGCTTTGAGCTGTTCCATGGCGATGACGCCAGCGTTGACGTCTGCATGCTGGAACTTCTCGTTGAAGGCATCGATCTCAGCGGGCGAAACTCCGGTGGTTGCCCACGCGAAGATACGGTCCATACCGTCCTTGCCACCGGCAGCTTCGGTGATGCGCTGAGTGGCGATCTGACCAAGAGCTTCCTGGCCGGCGATGTAGCCGTCAACAGTTGCCTTGTCGAAGCCCTTGGCGGCGAGCGTCTCGTAGCTGGCTTCCGACAGAGCGCCGGCTTCAGCGTACTCAGCATCGAACGTGGCAAGGCTGAACGGTTCTGCGTCTTCGGCTTCCTCGGTCTCCTGCAGGGCAGGGTCGAGGTCATCGAGATCGGCATCGTCGTCGACCTTGGGAGCTCCAACCTTCTTCTCCAGCTCGGCATAGGATGCGAGCAGAGCTTCATGGTTCACGACACCCTTGGCGGCATCCCAGAACTTCTCGGGGACACCCTCAGGGCGCTCTGCAGGCGGAGGCGCGTTCTTGGCAGCTTCATCAGCCGCCTTCTTGGCCTCTATCTGGGCGCGAGCTTCTTCCTCGGTCGTCGGTGCAGTGGAGGCCGCGAGGGCCAGGGCCGCTGCGTCTTCTTCTGCCGTCGATTCAGGCGCCTGGACGATTACGGACTGGATCACACCTGACATTAGTGAGCGGTGTAGACCGAGCCGCTATCGAGCAGCGTCTGCTTGTCGGACAGCTTCGGGGCTTTCGCCACCTTGGCCTTGGGTTCGGCTTTCGCCTCAGCGACCACTTCGGCCACTACTGTTTCTTCAGCCATTGGGTTCTCCTTCAGTGGCGTTTTGGTTCATTTGCTCTTTCGCCAAGCCTCCCATCTGGGTGATGGCCTGGGGACCGAGGTTCTGTGCGAGGGCCATCATCTGGGCCTGTTGGTCGGCTTCAGCGATCTCTTCGTCGGACTTGATCAAGCCACCCATGTCGATGCCAATCGCGGCACCACGGCGCTTGAAGTATTCCCCGACGTTGAGGTAGCGACCGACCTGTTCGGGACCAACGACTTGGTTGGAGCCAGCGATCAGCGTGTCGAGCTTCTGGAGGTCAGACCCACGGCCGAGGGCGTCAATGCCAGTCACGATGGTCGTGCTGGTGATTTCCTTGGGCAGCGGCGGGACCTTGCGGACGAACTCCATGCGAGCGGAGTAGAGGACCGCGACGGGCTGCTGGTACTCTTCGGCGAGCAGCGAATAGACGCCACCCAGTCCTTGGTCCAGTTCACCAGCAACGAACTTGATCTCTTCGGCCGTGACCCGTTCACCTTCGCGCTGACTGTGCAGGAGGAAGGCGAGCTGGAGACGTTCGGTGATCGAGCCAATCATGCGCTCGGCAACGGCAAAGTCGGACTGCTTGTCCAGCCGAAGCGGGACTACAGCGTTGGCCTCAGCCTGCACGAAGCCACCATTAGCGGCATCTGCGAGTTGCTTAGGCTTGACCGTGGAGTTGGGAGCGACCAGCCAGATGACCTTGGCCCCTTGAATGGTGCCGTCACGCAGAGCTGCGGTGAGAGCGTCAAGGTTGGCGAGGTCGCCGATGTACTCGTCGATGAAGCCTCGGCCGTAATCTTCGCCTTCGATGTAGGTGAAGCGCAGGGGTATCCAGGGCAGCTTGTCCTTGGGGTAGAAGCCAGAGGCCTCACCTTCGATCAGGACGCCCTCGATCTCCTGGGTGACATTGTACTTCTGCCCAGTCTCGTCGAGGGTGATGTGCGTGTAGATGTCGACCTTGGCGTCCCTCTTGGCCTCAGCGGCGGTGGGGACGGCATTGATCTTGGCCATGATGTCGGCCGGGAGCGCAGTGCGGGCGATGGTCTCAAGGAGAACGATGTCGAGGATGGTGCCTGAGGCGTCACGCTGCACCACATAGGATGACAGTCGGTGGGCTCTTGGCTTCCCCTTCTTGGGAATGTGCAGGAGGCAGTTGCCGGCCAGCAGGAGCTGACGGAATACCTCGAACGACACCGGGCGGAACATCGAGCCGTTCATCTCGGACAGGACTGCCCGTTCACGAGCGCTCAGCGCCTTCTCGATCTCGCCTCGCTTGTTATCGGCCTTGGCCAAATTGGCGAGTGCCAGGTCGTCGATCTCGTATTTGAAGAATGGGGCGTTGACCGGGAACAGGGCAACCTGAAGCTTTGAAGCCAGATGCCTAAGTCCACGAGCGCCAAGACTTTGGTTGGGCTCTACGAATGTGGTCGAACCCGTGGTGCCGACCTTAGGGAACAGGTAGGGGACGGTGAGTTCGGCAGCCCTGACAGCCCGCTTGATATACGGGTCTCGTTCAGTGGCCAGTGTTTCGTATAGAGCCTTCGCGGAAACGACTTCCGTATCGGGCAAAGATTACCTCGGGATGTTGACGCCAGTGGCACCAGCAGCCAGGGGGATCGTAAGGGAGGAGCGGCCTGTCCGTGCGCGAGCTGCCTTGCCTGCGTTGTTGTTAGCCGAGCGGGCGGTCTCGTTCAGGACTGGAGCCTTGGGTACGGCGAGCAGCGGCGGGGGCGGCTGAACCACATCCGGCTTCTCGATCTTAGGTTTGCTTAAGCACATTGGGGATTGCTTCGTCTTCCTGATTTTGGAGTGAGCCTTGAAGGAATTGAATGACCCTCTGCTCTCCGATCAAAGCCCCAAGCTCACGGTCGGAAATCTCTAGGTTCGTCGGGAGGGTGTTGGGAAAGATACGCTTCAGCGCATCGATAACATCCCGAGAGACTACCGGAGGTGGAATGAACCCCTCCGTAGTGCTACTGGTCACCCTATTCACTTTCGAGGTCCCCAAAGGTGACGACGTGGATGGGCTCGATGATTTCCAACATCTTGTCCTGCAGGTCAGCGATGCTTCCATCATTGGTGACGACATGGTTGACCCAGTCGCTGCTGATGCCGGACTCCGAGGCGTGGCTGGAGGTGCCCCTCCGGTAGACCTTTGGGTGCAGCCGAACGACTTCACCACCGGCAGCCATGACGGCCTCTGCCTCATTCTCGAACCGGCAGTCATCGGTGACCACCGGACCCATGACGCTGTCGACCTTCCGCTCCCAGCTCCTGATCCAGAAGTCGTCGCTCATCAGCCCACGGCCCCATTCGGAACCCAGGGTCTGCATTGCGTGGCGCGGCGTGGCACCGTTTAGGTACAGGTCAGGGACTTCCTTGAGGTCACCCTCGATCCGGCGCTCGACCTCGTTTGGGTCCTTCAGGCCGACGCTGTCGTAGAAGGCGCGCAGCATTGCCTTGAGCGGGCCTGAGAACTTCACTGTCTGGTAGCCGTGGGCGTCCACGAGATACCGGCCAGCTTCCGACTTGCCCGACCCCGCAGGGCCGGACAAGGCGATGACTTTCGATGCCATCAGATGAAGCCGTGCCTCTTGAGAGCTGCAATCGAGCCCTTGGCACCTTCGATGTGATGCACGAAATGTCCACCGGCCTTCGCCCATCGGAGCTTGTTCAGCCAGCGGTCGTCGACCAGGGCGTCACCCTCTTCACAGAAGTCGGGCTTGTCCTTGGTGGCGCATGTGATGACCTGAACGGCCGAGCCAAGCTCACGAGCCACCCAGGCGCGCTTCTGCCTGTCGACTTCCTCGCCACCGGTCTTCGGCAGCGCGGTCAGGATAACCGGTTGAAGGTGCGACACCGCGTTCCACAGCTCGGCCCCGTCACGCATGAGGGGGAAGTTCTCGAAGAAGTCAGGGATCGAGTTGAGGCGGTCCCAGAGCTTGGTTGGGCCGTAGATGAACTCGTAGCGATAGTGGTCGCTGCCGAGCGCACGGTAGGCTGCCGTATCGAAGTCAGCGAGGACGCCGTCGAGGTCTAAGTAGAGGGTTGCCATAAGATCGGTTCCTTCTTGACATGGTCGTAGTCGTCGTTGCGGAGGATGCGGGCGAGGCGGGCTTGCAGCAGGGCGTCATCGAAGGTCAGGCCGGCTTTGACGAACTGGCTCACCACGGCTTCCCATTGGGTTGCCATCTCGACGGTGCGCCACTTCAGCTCGGTCTCGCCTTTGCGTTTCCCTGTGGTGTACTCATGGGTGTATTGCTCCCACCCAAGGTTCTCGTTCAGGGCAGCCAGGGCGGTGACGGGGCCGAGGCCAGGGCAGCCTGGATAGCCGTCCGTGGTGTCGCCGGTCAGGGTCTGGAAGAGCCAGTTCTTGTCAGCCTCCTCGCGGCTGATCTTGGTGATCTCGCCGTTCTGGTAGAGCAGACCTGGGATGGTCTTCATGTCCTTGTCGGCCGAGCAGATGATCTTCTCGCCCTTGATCAGCCGAGGGTTGGTGGCCAGGATGCCCATGACATCGTCGGCCTCGATCCCGGGCTTGAACTTCGCGCCCTTCTCTTCGATCAGCCAGCGCTTGACTTCGTTGGTTCCGACCGGCTTGCGTGACCGGCCGTGCTTGTATGCAGGGTAGATGTCGTGACGGAAGACCGAGCCCTTCGACAGGGTGATGACCGACGCATCGGCCTTCAGGTCTTTCTCCATGCGGGCGACAGTCGCCATGATGGTTGCTTTGACTTCACCCACGTCACAGGTGAGGGTCCAGACGTCGTCGCCCCAGTCGGTCTCGGTCTCCAGGGCAGCTCCGGTTGACACGACGAGGATGTCCCCGTCGATCAGAAGTGTTCTCAAATGGTCTCCTCGGTGAGCTTGAGTGGCACGATGGTGAAGTCCACGGGGTGAACGACATCCCAATGGGCGTTCTTCTTGGCGTGTCTGCGCCGTGTCTGGATCGACATCTTCACGCCGCGCTCCGAGAGGTAGAGGCAGGCTTCATGAGGGTCGTCGGTCTCACGCCGGTACTTGTCGGCCATGAGACGGCCAGTGGCTTTGTTGCGGAGTGCGTACAGCATCAGGCGAACCACTCCGCCACAGGCTCATCGGTCGGGTCGGGCTTGATCCCGTACTTGTCAGCCAGGAGCTTGCTCATCGCCTTCCGGTCGATCTCCCGCAGTCGTCCTGCGATGGAGCCCCCGTAGCATGCCGGCAGCATCGTCTGGGTGTAGCTCGAACCACTCGGTGCCGGGTATGCGATAGCCAGCCAGCAGCTCGTGAAGAATTGTCTCAGCCTGTTGCCGATCATCAAATGTCCTCGTTTCGTGGAAGGTGTACGCCCTGTTCGGGTCGCTGGTGTTCATCTGGGCAAGGCGGCCCTTGAGGTGCCTAGCCAGTCCAATCTTGCAGCGCCCAGGCCACGCCGGATTAACAACGACGTAGACGTGACCTGGGGTGTTGCGGGATTGTTTAGTGTGTTTCCGCCCAGTTCTGGCCGTACGAAGAGTTGCCGGCGAGATGGCAGCGGAATTTGTAATATTCACCAGCGAGGCGGATTGCTTCTGCAGCAGTCTTCCCCACCAGCTCGGCCTTATCTTCATCGACCTCGATCTGCCATTCATCATGGACATTTGCGACGAACTCGTAGTGGACGCCGGGGACAAGCCCGAGGGCCTGTAGGTTGTTGTCAAGGATCACCAAGGCCCGCTTCATCTGGATCGCGCCGGCAGACTGCAGGAGCGTGTTGAGGCAGGAGTGAGGTGACCGTACGGAGAGGATGCGACCGTCGAGACCCTTGAGCTGCTTGGTGGCGAGGCACTTGGCCTTGACCGCTGAGATCAGCTTGTTGAGCGCCGGCAGCGCCGCGAGGAACTTGGCCCGCGAGAGCTTACCGACCGACATTTGCTTGGACGGAGCAGCACCTAGGATGGCACCCAGGTTGGCGTCACCGGAACCGTAGATGAAGGCATAGAACCAAGTCTTGGCTTGCTCACGCGTACACCCAAGCGCCGCAGCGTTGAGGGTGTGCATGTCTGTGCCGTTGGCCTTGTTGCCTTCGAGGACGGTCTTGATGTACGCGCCGCCATCGTAGGCAGCCATGTAGCCGGCGAGGTCTCGCAGCTCCAATGCATCGGCGTCACAGCCGACCAGCACCTTGCCCTTGGACACGGTGAACAGCTCGCGACATTCCCGACCGTAGGGCATTAGCTCGCCGGTCTTCTTGTCGTGGATGCCTGGGACCTGACCGATGTTCGGCTTGCTGTGGGTCATCCGCCCGGTGACCGCGCCATTGGTGCTGATGCGACCATGGATGCGACCGTTGCGGACGTGACGAAGCCAGCCTTCCTTGCCGTCCGAGAGCTGGCCGATCCGCTTCTGAACCATCAGGTAGCGGGTGAGCAGCTTCGCCTCGGGCCAGGGCAGGGCCTGCAGGGTCTCGTCGTCGACCTTGGGGCTGCCGTCCTTAGTGAACTCCGTGGGCTTCCACCCGTAGAGCAGCTTCAGTCGGTCAGCGATGTCGTCTCTCGAGCCGGGGTTGAACGGCATGAGCTTGACGTCGGTGTAGAGGTCGCCGGCTCCCCACTGGCACTGGACGTAGATCGGCTTCTTCTCGCCGGTCTTCTTGACGATCTTGAAGTCGCCCTTCTTGTCCCGCTCGTAGCCTAGGATGGGGTGCTGCTTCTGGACCATCGTGCGGTCGAAGGTCGAGGAGCGCTGGCCCTTGTTGCGATACCAAGGCTTGAAGACCAGAGCTAACTCACGCTCAAGATCGGCCTTAGCCTGGGCCAGGACGCCGTAGAGGACAGCGGCCTTGGCCTCGTCGAACGCGAAGCCGTACTTCTCCTGCCGGCTGACGATCCTGCGAACGTCATGCTCAAGGTTCCAACTCTCTTCCGAGAAGCCTTTGCCCAGGCAGCGAGCCCAAAATTCCGCGGTGACCTCGACGTCTTGGACGCAGTAGTCCTGCATGTCCCGAGACCAGCGGCCCCAGACGTGCGCGACGAGGGCTTCACCTTCGAGACCGAGGGCCTTGCCTTCAGCCTTCTTGATCGCACCGTAGTCGCCCTTCCACTTGCCGAGGCGTTGGCCCCAGGCTTCGAGCGAGTGCCGGCCGAACATGAAGGGCTCGATCCACTTGAGGCCCTTCCGCTTCTGCATATCGGAACGCCGGAAGTCGGCATCTGTCAGGTCGGCCCAGATGAGGCGCGACAGGATGAGGGTGTCCCGAACGATGCCCTTAGGGATGAACCAAGGGTGCAGCTTCTGGATTGCCGGAACGTCGAACTCTTGGATGTTGTGGCCGACGATGGTGTCGGCTTCCATGAGGAGGTGCAGGCCATACTCGATGCTGAAGTCTGCACCTGCCTGGTCGCTGCATGACCAGATGGTTCCGGTCTCGTACTCTTTGATGACCAACGAGTGGATCGTGGTCATCTCTGGGATCAGTCCGTTCGTCTCGATATCGAAGACGAGGGTCTGAAGACCCATCAGGCAGTCAGAGCCGCGACGGCTGTGCCGAGGGCCTTGTCGAGCTGCTTGTTCTCGTCCTGAAGGACCCTGATCTGGTCCCTGAGGTTGTCGGCGTTCATGGCGCTGGAGGCGAAGTGATCGCGGCTGCGCTCCAGGTCCTTGTAGCGATTGTAGAGCTGGCGCTTCTCTTCCTTCTCAGCGAGCAGGAGGGTCGTCAGGTTCTGGATGGATAGGTTGGACATCGTGGCATACCTCTTGAATTGCGCTCACGATCTCCCTCCACTTGTCGGCGAACAGGTGGACCGTGGCAGTTCTGAACTTGAGGGTGAGTTGGTTCCCCCGGCGCGAGATCGTCACGTCCGAGGGATAGGTGTCGTTGGTGTGGTCGTTCAAAACGGTGCGTCGTCTGCGCCGGCCGTCTCGTCCTTGAAGCCGGTCTTCTCGGCGAAGGGATCGTCCTCCCGCACGAACAGCCGACCGGTCTCTTGGTCGAAGCCCAGGTTGATGGTCTTGCCTGTGGCGCGGCCGGTGTAGCGGTCCTTGAGGATGCGGAAGACGGTGGTGGTGGCGATAATCGGATCTTCGTTCTGCTGGTCTCTTTCGAGGCCGAACATGAAGTAGGACCAGAAGCCGATCGCTCGGGAGCCTCTGAAGTGTCGGACCATGACGCGGCCTCCCTCTTCGTGGGGCTTGCCTTCAGGTGTCGTGAGGTGGGAGACGAAGTGGATGATGATGCCCAGCTCTTTGGCGAGCCCGGCCATTTCCTTCATGATGTTGCCGAGGGTTTCGTTGTCCTCAGCCAGGGCAGTCAGGTGATCGAGGTAGATCAGCTTGAGGCCGAGGGTGACCGCCATGTAGCGGATGTGACCCTTGACGATGTCCCAGTCTGTCTGGCCAAAGTTGTCGTAGAAGAATAGTTTCCCATCCAACTCGCCGGCAGCTCGGGTCAGCTCCTCAACCGTCCAGCCCGCGTCAGGGACATGGAACATTCGGCCAGCCAGCTTGCCAGCAACGCGCTTAGCAGTCTCGACGGGTTTCTGTTCGAGGAAGATGGCACCAACGCTCATGCCCAGATCGTTGATGTCGAAGGCGATCTGCTGCATCAGGAAGTCGGTCTTTCCGATGCCTGTGCCAGCGCCGAAGCCGTAGACGTCACCGTCACGCCGGCCATAGGTGTGCTGGGTAAGCTCCTCAATGCACCAGGGCAGGCCCCAGTCGACAGGCTTCATCAGGTCGCCCATGATGTCGCTGACACCTACGATGCCGTCCGGTCTGTAGACCTTGGCACCCCAGATGGCGTCGATGGTTTCCTTGATGCGGCCCGCCATGAGCATCTCATTGGCGTCCTTGAGGGGCAGTGTGGCGACCTTGAGCTTGCCTGGGGTGAACCCTATCTGGCAGCACTCGGCCGTCGCTTCCTGGCCCACCTCGTCCTGATCGAACATGAGGACGATTTCCTCGAACTGTTCGAGCCAAGCGAGGTTCTTCCTCAAAGCCTTGGCCGCAGCGGGAGCCCCGAGGGGGACCGACACGACAGGCCACTTGTGACCCTGCATCTGGCTGAGCGAGATCGCGTCCAGCTCGCCCTCAACGACGACGACCTTCTTGCCACCGTCGCGCCAGAGCCACATGCCATAGAGGCAGATGTCTTCCTTCGCGCCACGGTAGCGGAAGTCCTTGCCGGCGAACCTGATCTTCTGGCCGACGAGCTGCTGGCTGGCGTTTCGGTAGTTGAACAGACGGACAGGATCGCCGTTGAGCGTCGAGCGGGTGAAGCCCCACTTCTGCGCGCTCTCCAGGCTGATGCCACGGCTCTGCCAATCTGAGGGTTCCCCGAGAGTAACAAAGTCCGTCGTCCGCTGCTCCGATGGAGCCTCGGTCTGTGTTTCCAATTCATGTTCTCCGGGTTCGTAGTGCCGACAGCCAAAGCAGTAAGCGTGGCCGTCCGTGTATCGGGCTAGGTTGTCCTTCGAGCCACACTTTGGGCATGGCTCTTTGCGAAGGAACTCGCTCTCAGTCTCGTGCAACGTTCTGGAACTGCTGGAGCTGGTACTTGATCATCTGGGCAGTCAGCAGTGGCTTGCCCAACTGCCGGCCCAAGACGATGAGGGCGCGGCGCTGGTGTTCTGTCACCCGACCTCCTCGACCTTGATGTTGTTGGCGATCATGGTGAGGCGGGTGCTGGCGAGCAGGGTCTGATGGCCGATGAAGCGCATCATGTTGGCGACCTCGTAGATGTTGAGGACGTTGGGCTCGACGGCGGCGAACTGAGTGATGTTGTCAGCGAGAGACTTGTCCATCATCTCGCGGATCGTGGTCATCAGACCGTCAGTCGCCTCGTCAGCCAGCTCGAAGGTGGACTTCGCTTTGGCCATCAGACGGACACCTTCACGAGGATGTCATGATAGTACCAAGCGGTGCATTCCACGCCGTTGACCTTGGTGGGCCGGCAGTGGAACTCGATGGTCGAGACGGCCATCATCTCGTAGTTCATCGGGTGGTCAGGTGAGTAGCGGTAGCGGTAGTCGAGGTCAGGTTGGATGGCCATGCGAACGACCGGCCCGTCGCGCGGGTTGCGCTTGGTGCTGGGTAGACGTTCGACATACCGCTGGAGATCGCTCAGGGAGATTGAGGCGCGGCTCATCGGGTCACCTTCACGGTCACGGACAGCTCCCGAGCGATCCACTCGATCAGGTCTTCGGAGGTCGTGAAGGCAGCATCGGGCTGTGCGTAGAGGCCCTCTTTACGGGGATCGTTGACGCTTAGGATGTACCCACCATTCTCGGCAGGGGTGACGCGGAAGCCGTCTTCGACGGTCGGCGAGGGCAGTTGGCGCATGCTCAATTCCTTAATGGGAGGGGAGGTTGGGGACCCCCGAAGGAGCCCCCGAGGCGTCAGAGCGAGCTGATGCCGGCAGCGATGATCGAGGCGACCGAGGCCAGCCACGAGACGACCGCGAAGAACGTGGCGACACGGAAGGTGCGGACGGACTGGATGACACCGGCAGCGCCCATCATGTTGACCACGTAGGCAACCGAGAGGGCGATGAGGCCGGCGATGACACCGAAGGCCGAGCCGTTAGCCGCCGACAGGGCAATGGCCACGACGACGACGACGATGCCGACGAGCAGGGTGAAGAACTGGTCGATGGTGCGGCCCGACATTAGAACCAGCCCAAGATTGCGCCGAGGAGCCCAACCGGGATGCCGATGATGCGGACGATGAACATGGTGGTCAGCGGCGCGTCAGCCGTGGCGAGGTGGATGACAGCGATGAGGTTCATGACCCAGCCGACGATGACGGCGAGGGCGCACATGATCTGGAAGAGAAAGACACCCTTCATGATCATGCCACCAACTTGGTGAAGCGCTTGGCGATCTTGGCGGCTTCGTCACGGGCCACGTAGGCTTCGCCCTGGAGCTGTTCCAGAACTTCGATGCGGGCTTCGATCAGAAGGGCCTTGCGGTCCTCGTAGGCGACCACGGCGTTGAGCTGGTCGATGGCCTTGGTGACGCCGGCAATGGCCTTGGCGGTCGAGGGACGCACTGCGCCCAGGATGAGGTTCAGAAGGTTCTTCATTTGGTGGCTTTCGCTTTCTTTGGAGTGGCCGATTTGAGGACGGTTGAATTGGCTTCCGAGCGCCCAGGAGTCGGGGCTTCGTCGATCCAGCATTGGGGGATGGACTTGTCGGCGTATTGGAAGCCGTGGGTGTCGCACCACATGGCGTAGGTGGTGGACGACTGCTTGGAGATGCGGGTGGCAGATCGGGAGAACACGAGCCGGATGTCGAGGCCAGGGTGCTGCTTCTTGATGTGCAGATGCTTCTGCCGGTCGGCCGTAACGAACTGGCCTTTGGTCTCTACGATGATGCCGTTGTCGAGGAGGAAGTCGGGTGTGTATTTCGCCTCCCGAGCGGGCACCTCATAGGTGATCTTGTGGGCCTCGTAGGTGTATGTGATGCCGAGGGAGTTGAGGTCCCCCGACACCTTGTCTTCGAGCCCAGATCGGAAACCCTTGGCGATGGCGGCTTGCCGCACCGAGGGCTTCCAGCGTGGGTTGGCCAAGGCTTAGAAGTCGCTTTCGCCGGCCGACGAACCACCGGTCTCCGTGCCGCCGTCGCTGTCGTCCGAGGTCTCTTCGTTCTCGCTCTCGTCGTACTCGAAGCCGCCTTCTTCCTCGCCGAAGCCGTGGGAAGCGCCGGAGCGGGAGCCGTTGGAGACGAGGTCGATGAGCTGGACGCCTTCAAGCATCAGCTTCAGGCCACCGGCTGCAGTGCCGGGGATGAAGTAGCCGTCGCCGACTGCGAACGAAATCTTGCCTTCGGTGCCACCCCAGATGTTCGGGAACTTGAAGACCGGGTTGCCGGCCTTGTCCTTCACCTGATGGCCATTCTGCATGACCTTGGTGCCTTTGATCTTCTGGCCCTTGGCGTCATAGAGATCGGGGCGCGACGACCAGAGCTTGCCAGCGCGCGGGCCATTCTTGACTTCGCCCGAGGCCTTCTTGGCCATCTTGAAGGCGACGTTGCCGGTGTCTTCCTCGGTTTCCTTGTCGAAGACCGTCTCGAACAGAGCGTTCATCGCAGGGCCGGTGACGCCCTTCTTCTTGAACTTCTCGCGGGTGCCCTTGTCCAGCTCGGCGAATGCCTTCTCGGCGTTGCGGGTGGCAGCCTCGAACAGCTCGTTGAGAGACGGCTTGCCACCGAACTTGGTGTCACAGAACGTCTCGGCGTCAGCCAGGGACATCATGACCTTGGTCGAGTATTCGCCATCCGGCTTCGGGAACTTCTCGTTGCCGTAGTCCGGTTCGCTGAGCTTCGGGTAGACGAAGACGACGCGCGGGGTGGTGAACTTCTGGTATTCAGTACGTGCTTCTTTTGCCATGTGCGGAGGAGGTCCTTTATGGGAGGTAATTAGACGAGATGACGGCGTTCAAGGGACGCGACGTCGAACCCTTGATCGGTGAGCTTGGCCCAGAGATCGACTGGGATGGGGAAGCCGCGCTTCCATGTGAGGATCGCGGCGTTGAGTGCTGGTGTCGGGCGGATCATGCCTCAGCCTTCAGGACCAGATCGAAGGACTTCTCGAAGGAGGAGGTGATCTTGGTGACCTGGGCGTCGATGCCGAGGGTGCCCTTCACGTAGTCGGTGAGGAGCTTGAGGATCGCTTCCGGGGCGACCTTGACCGACTTGATGGGAGCCTGCTTGTTGACCTTCTTGGTGGGTTCGATGTCGTCCATGATGATGAAGTCAGCGCGCCGGCCAGTGATGGGATAGAAGGTGCCGAAGCGAGCCTCGAACGCGTTCTTCTTGGCCTTATTGAACGCTGCCTGATCCAACAGATACTGCTTGGGGACGACGACGAAGTTGTCAGGGTTGAGGGAGCATCGCTGGAGGCCGATCTTGATGTTGTAGGCGTAAGTCCCAGAGTTGTAGCCGGTGATTTCGCCGACCATGCCTGGCTTGATCCACCAGTGGGTCGGAACCTCGGTGACCATGATGCTGTCGCCGACCTGGGGAGCGGCTGGTGCTTGCTTGACCAGCGTGAAGTATTGAACGAGGCTGGAGGCTTGGCCTTTATCGAAACCCTCGACCTCGATCGTGTCATTGACCTGTCGGACAACGGTCCATTCAGAGCCAACGAGCATCTTCTGGCCATCGTAGCCGTGGTTGGGGTAGGTGATGCGGCGAACGACGTCACCCTTGTTGAACTTCTTCATGCGATCTCTCCCTTGAGGTATGCGGTGATGGCGCGGAACTCGGCCCGTTTGCCGTCGTCGCCGTTGATGAGGTTCTTGGTCGCAGCGAAGGCTTCCTGAGCAGGAATGCCGAGATGAGCTGCCAGTTCGAGGAAGACCGCCGCCGCGCCCATGATCTGGATTTCGGGGCGGAAGTCCTGCAGTCGGTCGAGGACCGTGAGGGAGGCCATTGCCACTTCGCGTGGGCCGGCCATGTTGAGAACGTCGCGGTTAAGCCGGGGCATGTGGGCCTCCTGTCATGGCTCGGGTGATGAGGATGAGGACGATGGCGAGCAGCACTGCTGAGGTGATGCTCATGCGCGGCGCTCGCGGTGGATGGCCTTGCGCTGTTCCCTCTTGCCGAAGTAGCCGTCAGCCTTGAGGCTTTCGATCAGGGTCCGGCGAACCTCGTAGCGCTCCGTCTTGGAAGCAGCTGCAAGGTCGATGGTCACAGAGCCAACGCTTATGTCGTGGCCTGCTGCGCCCATCCTTAGGGTTATATTCCTGCTCATAATGTTCCTTTCGGTTTCGTAGGGCTACTGGTCACCCTAACCTCCGTTTGATCAGTCGCTCCGTTAGCGGAGACGATTAGGCGAAGAAGAAGTCGGAGTTCATGATCTGCCAGAGGTTGAGGTCTCCTGTTGGTGGAAGTTCGGGAAGCTCGTCGAGGAGTGACGGGCCGAGGTTCTCGACCAGCTCGTCTCGGAAGTGGGTGAGCGGACTGGTCTCATACATGCGGATGAAGACCTCGCGGAGCTTCGTCGCAAGCTTGGTGGTGTTGCAGGCGTGGGTGCCATAGCTGTCGTGGATCATGGCGAAGGATTTGATGCCATCGCCGGCCAGGGCGTCGACAGTAAGGATCATGGCCGAGGCATCCAGGCTGTGGACGAAGTTGGGGCTGATGGAGGTAGCCTGCTTCGCCCTGTTGATTTCGTCCGTCTCGTCGTGGGTGAGGAGCTGGAGAACCGAGCCGCTGATCTTGGTTTTGATCAAACGGTGCCGGGTGTCCATGTAGCTCTGGTATCCCACGAAGCCAGACGGCGTCGTCCAGTGGACCGGAAGGTTCTTCTTGGCGATGATTCTCGCCACCTTCTGCAGCCACTCCATGGCCTCTTTAGCCGCGATGACGACGTCACCGATGCTCGACCATATGACACTGGACAGAAACCCGATGGCCCGAGAGAGGTCATCCCCGAGGTTGTGTTCCTGGCCGTCTGCAATCCGCTTCTTGATCTCCAGCTCGACGTACTTGACGCACGATCTTGGGGTGCCGCCGTAGGGCAGGACCATAACCGGGCGCTTCGTGGTGCTTCTGTCGATCCCGAAGTGGACCCATTCGTGTGCCCAGCGGCGGCGCTCAGCCTCCGTGGGTCCTCGCTTCTTCTTGTCCTTCGGGTCAGGTGCCTCCTCAATGGGGAGGTCTCCGTCAGCGGAGGCAATAAGACGCAGTTGTGCCATAGCCCGCTCGGCGACCACGCCATAGATGTCCTGCGGCGTTGCGGCGGGGATCAGGTTGACGGCAGCGCCACCGACGCTGTCGAGGAGCATGGCCGAGAAGTGCTGAAGGCCATTGCATGTGCCATCCAGGGCGATGGGTAGCCGGGACTTGAAGGCGTCACCCTCTTGGTCCAGCGCCAGCCATTCAAAGCAGAACGCTAGGAAGGACCACGGCTTGTCTGCCTCAGTCCACCACAGGTTGGCGAAGGGGTCGACCGCCTGTGCCCAGATCAGGAACCTGTTCTCCTCGACCCACTTCACCCGGTCGTTGAAGGCCACCTTGTCGACGCCGAAGACGTTGGCACCGTGGATGGCCAGCCAGCGCTCGCCGTCCTCACCTAGGGGCAAGGCGTCGTCGAACATGATCAGGCCCTTGACGTTGTCTGGCCCTTGCGGGTTCAGCCCGAGCGGCACCGGATAGGCGCGGCCCCGGAAGTCGAGGTTGTGCGGGAAGAACAGAGGGTCGCCCTGGAACTTCTCGGCCAGTTCGATGAGCTGTTCCTGGGCGAGGCGGTCCTGGGCGCGCTGGAGGTTGGCCTTGTAGACGTCCCGCGCCGCCCACTTCCATTCGCGGAGGATGGTTGGGTCGGTGTCGATGCCCTCTGGCCGCTCAGGCATATCGATGTCGCGCCTGGGGATGAGCCCAGCCACGTCTGAGCCGGCCGAGATGAACTGCCTCATCACGTCGAGGATGCGGTCATTGATCGCCCAGCCGGTCTTCTGGATGGCGTTCAGGCCACCGTAGACAGCCCCGAGGTGAGCCCCTTTGAGTTTGTCAAGCTGGCCTGGGCGGGCGCGGCGAACGAGTTGGAGTGGCCGCACGGCGTTGCTGTGGTAGCCGCCGCCTGTCAGGCTGTCCCAATCCTTCGGCGGGATGACGGTGGGCATGTAGTAGGGCTGCAGTAGCTCGCCCTTCATGATCGAGTTGCCGATCCACTCGCTGACCTTGGGCGTCAGGGCGACCAGATACTGATCCTTGCTTGGACCCGAGAACGAGATTTGGGTCAGCTCGATGCTCGCGAGGCCGGTATGCTCGCAGAAGACCTCGACCAGCTTGGAGCCTAGCAGGACCATTTCCTGCTTCGACCACCGGTCCCAAGGGATGTCGTACTTGCCCATCGAATAGGTTAGGACGGTAGCCTTGTGCTGCTCGGTCGCGCCGTCATCGGACAGGCCCTTGCTGATCTTGGCGAACAGCTTGGGGTTCATCTTCTCGAACTGGCTGAAGCGGGCCTCGCACTCGATATGCTTGGAGACCAGCCGAGAAATCCCGACGAGCGGTGCCTGGGTGCGGTGCATGAGCCGGCTGAGGATGGCCTTAGCGGCGAGGTAGGCAACCACCGGGGGGTCCATGTCCTTAATCAGGCGGGCAGCGACAGCCTTGGGGCCAGGGCGACCGGAGTAGACATCCGCTACGAACGCCGCGATTGCCTTGGACATGGGGCCGACCACCTGTTGGATAAGGTGGCCACCCGTCCTGATGTCAGAGCCCCGTTCGGCTTCGACTTCCTTGTTGGTGTATGAGTGATAGCGGGCTGTTCCGAGGCCTGTCATCTCGATTTCGAGTTCGACCTGTCTTTGGAAATGGCTCGTCGAGCAGTGCGCGTTCAATCGCTTCTCCTAATATGGCTGCGGCCAACGTTCGGGCAGCCCGCTCGGCGGCGGGTGCATCCATCATGAGTTGGTAGAGGATCAGCTTCACGTCCCGGTAGGGTAGGCCGCTGATCTTTGCGAGGACGTGGACGCCTTTCCGGTTCTCAGCCATCAGGCAGCCACCGTAGGGAACACCACGCCGCGCAGGACGCGGGAGACGTGAGCTTGGTCGATCCTGAAGATGGCGCTCATGTCGCGCTGGCGGGCCTCAGGGTTGTCCTGCTTGTAGGACCTAATCATCGTGGCCAGCTCCTGCGTTAGCCTCACGTTGTTGGTCTCGCTGCGTGGTGCCCGAGGCAGCATTGGGTTCGGCGTCAGGAAGTCAGCCAGGATGCCACGCAGGCGCTGGGACCATGCTGGGTGAAGGCCATACTCCCTCATGTCACGGGCCAGGACGTCGATTGCCTCACGGGCGTGTTTGATTTTGCTCACGGTTTGTTCTCCTGTCAGGTCACGATGCCACGACTTCCGTGCCACAAGAGCGCTATGTCACACGATCTACTCCGCAAACGGAGACGACCGGCTCAGGGCTCGAAAGCAGGGCTGAACGGCATGAATTACAAGGGTTTTTGGGGGTAGCTCCGGTAGCGGATTTGCTTAGGGGTGGAACCTAAATCCAGGGCGTCTACCAATTCCGCCACATCCGCATTGCCCGGCCAATCCCATGTAGCCATCATTCTGTCAATGTCAGAGCCCACATCGGCATCATTGGCCGGAATGCAAAGATGGTTGAAAATCAGCGTCGCCTGTGACAAAAGGCGTGTCGAATGTGACGGGACGCGACGATCCGCTTCTGCAGAATGTGATAAGAAGTAGGAAAAACAAAGACTTATTCACATTTTGGAGCGTATTTCTGGAGGATTTGTGCCGCGTTGGGCGGACAAATCGCCAAGTCCCGCACCAAAAGCCATTCCCGGCAAGATCATACCGGCAGGCTGTGAACGGCAGGGGCCGTTTGACGGCCTCATTGGTGGAAACAAAGGTTTTATGATGCAGGTCACCGAAACGCTCAACTCCGGTCTCAAGCGCGAGATCAAGATCACCGTGCCGGCCGGTGACATGGAAGCCAAGCTGATGGCGCGGCTCTCCGATGCCAGGAACAAGGTCCGCATCAACGGCTTCCGCCCCGGCAAGGTGCCGGTGCAGCATCTGCGCAAAGTCTATGGTAAATCGTTCATGGCCGAAGTGGTCAACGAGATCCTCAACGATTCGACCCGTTCGATCATCACCGGGCGCGGCGAAAAGGCTGCCATGCAGCCAGAAGTGATCATGACCGAGGACGAGAAGGAAGCCGAGAAGATCCTGGCTGGTGGCGCAGATTTCGAGTTCCGCCTGAACTATGAGGTCATTCCGCCGATCGAGATCAAGGATTTCTCCGACATCAAGGTGACGCGTCAGGTATTCGAAGTGCCTGATGAGGAGATCGATGAACAGGTCAAGCGTGTCGCCGAGTCGGCGCGCACTTATGAGCCGAAGACCGGCAAGGCCGCCGAGGGCGACCGCGTGACCCTCGATTATGTCGGCAAGATCGACGGCGAAGCCTTCGGCGGCGGCGCCGGCACCGATCAGCCGCTGGTGCTCGGCTCGAAGGAATTCATCCCTGGCTTCGAGGACCAGCTGGTCGGCAGCAAGGCCGGCGACGAGAAGCAGGTCACGGTTACCTTCCCGGAAAACTACCAGGCGGCGCATCTGGCCGGCAAGGAAGCCACTTTCGACGTGACCGTCAAGGAAGTGTCGAAGCCCGGCGAACTTGAGATCAACGACGAGATGGCCAAAAACCTCGGCCTGGAGTCGCTGGAGCGCCTGCGCGAGGTGGTGCGCGGTCAGATCGAAAATCAGTTCGGCTCGATGACGCGCCAGAAGGTCAAGCGCCAGTTGCTCGACCAGCTCGACGCCGCCTACTCGTTCGAGGCGCCGTCCAAGCTCGTCGAGGCCGAGTTCAACAACATCTGGAACCAGGTCAACCGCGATCTCGAAGCCGCCGGGCGCACCTTTGCCGACGAAGAGACGACGGAAGAGGAAGCGCGTGCCGAATATATGCGGCTTGCCGAGCGCCGCGTGCGTCTCGGCCTGGTTCTCGCCGAAATCGGCGAGAAGGCGGGCGTCACGGTGACGGACGAGGAATTGCAGCGCGGCCTGTTCGAGCAGGTGCGTCGCTATCCGGCCAACCAGCAGCAGGAGGCCTTCGAATTCTATCGCAACAATCCCGAAGCGCTGAATACGTTGCGCGCGCCGATGTTCGAAGAGAAGGTGGTCGACCATCTGCTTGGCCAGATCTCGGTCACCGACGTCAAGGTCAGCAAGGAAGAGCTGCTGGCCGACGACGAGGATACGGAGACGACCAAGGCCAAGCCGGCGAAGAAGGCGGCTGCGAAAAAAGCCGACACCAAGAAGGCCGACGACGACGCTGAAGAGCCCAAGAAGAAGGCTGCGCCGAAGAAAAAGGCCGCCAAGGACGCTGAATAACGTCCCTGCTGAATTCCAAAAGGCCGCCTTCTCGAGGCGGCCTTTTTCGTTGTGGCGCAGGCGCAACGGATTTCACGCATCTGGCGGTCGAGGTGGCGATACGAAGCTTTGATGATTATCTGCGCTGGGTTGCGGATCGCAGCGGTTGTTGGAGGCATCGTTGAGACAGTTCTTCGGTATCGGAAGCGTGGTCGCGGCGGCGTTCCTGCTTGCGTCGGTCTACGGCATCGCCCAGGCTGACACGGTTCTCGACAACTGGCGGTTCGACAAGACCAGCGACGGTCTTGTCACCGCCTCGCTTTACGCTACCAACAAGCTCATCACCGGCGGCGGCGCATTGAGCTACAGCCCGGTATTGACGATTGCCTGCCGGACCGCCGGCGAACCGCGTTGGAGCGAATGGCTGCAGCTGAGCGATACTGTTTCCGCCAGCCGAACCATCGCCATGTCGGTGACTGTCGACCAATCCGGCAAGCTCAACGAAAGCTGGTCGGTCGGCCCGCGCAGCAGGATGCTGGTGCGCGACGGTGCCGACGGCATCAGGCGACTGATTTCCGCGGACCGGCTGCTGCTGTCCTGGCGGTTCGGGCTGCTGTCGGGGCGCGGCAAAGCCGAGTTTGACCTCGCCGGAGTTGAAGAGGCGGTCGGCCGGATCGCCACCACCTGCAACACCAAATTGCCTTGAGCAGATTGTCCGCATGAAACCTTTGCATGGCCGAACTCTACCTGCCGGCCGGGTTCCGTGGTATGTAGGTGCCGCAACTCCAGGCAGTGGATATCCGTTCTGCCATTCAAGAGCGCATGCCAGCGGACTAGATGTCGGCCTGTGCAGGTCAGCCAGGGCAAATTGGCGATCAGGGAGGAAATGCCATGCGTGCCATTGTGTTTTTTATCATCATGTCGGTCGCGACCGTCATCGCCGGCCCCTCGTGGGCTCAGGATGCCGCGGCGGGTGAGAAGGTCTTCGCCAAATGCAAGGTCTGCCACGTCGCGGACAAGGATCAGAACAAGGTCGGTCCGTCCTTGAACGGCGTCATCGGCCGAACGGCCGGCACGCATCCGGGGTTCAGCTATTCCAAGGCGATGACCGAGGCCGGCAAGTCCGGCGTCAAATGGGATGAGGCCACGCTGACGAGCTACCTTCGCGATCCCAAGGCGATGGTCAAAGGAACGAAGATGGCGTTTCCCGGCCTCAAGAAAGACGAGGACATCGTCAATGTCATTGCCTATCTGAAGCAATTCTCCAAATAACGCGGCTCTTCCGCCGGATCTTGGTATCGCAAACAGGTCGAGGCATGGCCTCGACCGCAATCCACCGGCAGTGTCGGCGGGGAGGGCGGCTCGTTGCAAAAAAGACATTGGCCGGCTAGGCTGCCGTTCCCATCGGTGGTCGTCTGAATGTCGACTGAAGAAAGCCGTCTCAAGGATACCGGCATCCGCCTCTCGGAGGCGACGGCCGGGGATTTCTTTGCGCTGTTGAAGCCACGGGTCATGGCGCTCGCCGTTTTTACCGCCTTCGTCGGCTTGATGATGGCGCCCGGCGTGATGAATCCAGTTATCGCCGTAATCGCCATCGGCGCAATTGCGGTTGGAGCAGGGGCGGCCGGCGCGCTCAATATGTGGTACGACGCAGACATAGACGCCTTGATGTCTCGCACGTCCAAGCGACCAATTCCGTCAGGCCGCGTCACGCCTGGCGAAGCTCTCGGCTTCGGCTTGGTGCTTTCCGCACTGTCGGTCATGACGCTCGGCGTGCTGGTGGGATGGCTTGCCGCATCGCTGTTGGCGTTCACCATCTTTTTCTATGTCGTTATCTACACGATGTGGCTGAAACGCTCGACGCCACAGAATATCGTCATAGGCGGCGCGGCAGGCGCCCTTCCTCCGGTGATCGGGTGGGCGGCTGCAACCGGCGCAATCGGCATCGAAAGTGTCATTCTGTTTCTGATCATTTTCCTCTGGACGCCGCCTCATTTCTGGGCGCTGGCCCTTTTCAAGGTCGGCGACTATGCCGCGGCGGGCATCCCGATGATGCCGAATGTGGCCGGCCAGCACTCGACCAGAAAACAAATCTTCGCCTATTCGCTGGTCTTGGCGCCAATCGGCGTGCTTCCTTGGGCCTTCGGCTTCGCCAGCGGATACTACGGCACTGCTTCAGCAGCGTTGGGCGCAGGGTTCATTTGGCACGCCTGGAAGGTCCTCGTCGCCGACAACGAGATGAAGCCGGCAAAGGCGTTGTTTGCGTATTCGATTGTCTATCTTTTCGCGATCTTCGCGGCGCTGCTTGCCGACACCATTGTAATGCGAGTGGTCGCGTCAGCCGGCTATTGAGCCCGGCTAAAAACATCACGTTGGCAGAGCACAAAATCCCAGCAACAGCAGAATAACGATGCCAAGGCCGAGTATGAGAACTGTCCTTCCATCCATGACCTTCACCTTCGTCTAGAAGAGCATATCGAAGAAAGGTGTCCAGAGCTAGTCGGGCTACCCGGGACCTCTTACCCCCCGGGGGCCTTCGTACAAAGCGCGACAAGTCCCCCGCATGAGAGTATATTGATCATGGTGCAGGTCGCGGTTTGCGTGGCCAATCACGCAGAACGGCAGCACCGTAAAACGCGACCTTACCGGACCCGGTCTGGAGGAATGGTCATGGCAAGTTTTCACGTGATAGCAGGCGCCAACGAGACGCTGGAACACACCAGAATTCGAAAAATCGGTGTCTCCGATCTTTTTGATGCGCTCAGGCGTGGCGTCGATGATTTCATGGTCAAGCCGTCGCACATCGTTTTTCTCTGCCTGATCTACCCGCTTGCGGGGGTCGTGCTTGCCGTCTGGACATCAGGCAACAACACGCTGCCATTGTTGTTTCCGCTTGTGTCCGGCTTTGCGCTAATTGGTCCGTTCGCGGCGATCGGCCTCTATGAGATCAGCCGGCGACGGGAAGCCGGGCTCGATGCCTCGTGGAGGCACGCCTTTGAGGTCAGAAGTTCTCCGGCGCTGCCGGCTATTGCGGCGGTCGGCATCATGCTGCTTGCGATATTCATCGCCTGGCTTTTGACGGCCCAGATATTTTACCAGACCGTGTTCGGCCCGGCGCCGCCGCAATCGCTGTCCAGCTTCATCAGTGATATATTCGCCACGGGACGCGGCTGGACACTCATCATCCTGGGTCACGCCATCGGCTTTGTGTTCGCCGCGGTTGTGTTGTGCACCACGGTCGTCGCATTCCCGTTGTTGCTCGACCGCGATGTCGGCGCCTACGAAGCCATCCACACCTCGGTGCGCGTTGTCCTGGCCAACCCGATCGTGATGGCAGTGTGGGGCCTTATTGTCGCCGTCGCCTTGATCATCGGCTCGCTGCCAGTGTTCGCCGGGTTGGCGGTCGTGCTGCCGATCCTTGGTCATGCCACCTGGCATGTCTATCGGAAAGTTGTCGAATCGCCGCCGGCTACCAGACCGTGAGCTGAAAAACCTGTCCTCCGCACCGAGCGCCGGTGCGGGGAGGGTGGGGCAGAGCTTTCAATAGGCCGGGTGGCTGAAACGGGCCTGGCGCGCGTCTTTTGTCAGGTCGCGGAAATCCTTGCCGCTCACATGCACCAGCGTCCTATGGTCACCGCCCTCGAAATAGATTTCGGGAGCGTCGCCGAGGCTTTCATCGAGGACCACCGGCACATCATAGGCAGCGCCGATCGGCGGCACAGCGCCGACATCGCAATCGCCGAACAACGAGACCACCTCGTCTTCGGAGGCAAGTCCAAGAGGCTTGTCCATAACATCCTGCAATGTCGCGAGTTCTATCCTGTGCGTGCTTGGAACCACGGCCAGCGCGTAGCCACGGTCGTGGTGAACGACCACCGATTTGGCCATTATGCTGCCAGGCACATGTGCCGCAATGGCGGATTGTCTGCTTGTCGCCGTGCGGTGATGCTCGACGGTGTCGTAGGAAATGCCTTTCTTATCGATGAAGTCCTTCAGTCTGTTTGCGATGGTCATCTTGGGCGCCCCTTGCTGGTGTTCGCGACGCATGTGGAAACGCCGGCATCGCCTGTCGTTTCCGATACCAACAGAAATGGTCCAGCCGTAGATTGTTTCAAGGCGAAGGCTCCAGAACAGGACGGCCTGGATCCGGATTGCATGTCAGGGCCCGGCCCCGAAAAACGCCATTCGGGTGAGAAGGGTGTAGTCCGCTTCGAAGACCATCAGCGTCACGAATACCAGCACCAGCACCGGCGGCAGGATGATTGCATATGTCAGCGCCAGCCGTTCCCAGGCCATGTGCATGAAGATGGCGACGATCAGCCCTGCCTTGAGGATCATGAAGATCAGGATCAGCGACCATCTGAGATAGCCGTGGAGCCCGAAATAGTCGACCAGATAGGAGCAGGTGCTGAGGATGAACAGCCACGCCCAGACCACCAGGTAGAGCTTGATCGGGTGCTCCTGATGAACCTCCGTAGGGGTAACGCTGGTCGCCGTCGCATCATGCGTACGGGCGCTGTCGAGCGTGTGTTGTCCAAGGCCATTTGCGGTTGCTTCAGCCATGTCCTGCCTCTCACCAAAGATAGAAAAATGCGAAAATGAACACCCAGACCAGGTCGACGAAATGCCAGTAGAGCCCCATGATTTCGACGTTTTCGTAGCGGCCCCTCCGGCTGGTGAAGAAGCCGGGCCGTCCGACGTCGTAGTCCCCGCGCCAGACCTTTCGCGCCACGATGATCAGGAAAATCACCCCGATCGACACATGTGTGCCGTGGAAGCCGGTGATCATGAAAAAGGATGCGCCGAACTGTGCAGCGCCCCACGGATTGCCCCAAGGCCGCACGCCCTCGGTGATCAGCTTGGTCCATTCGAAGGCTTGCATGCCGACGAAGGTCGCGCCGAGTGCCGCGGTCAAAAGCATCAGGACTGCCGTCTTGCGGCGGTCGCGGCGGTAGCCGAAATTCACCGCCATGGCCATCGTTCCGCTGCTCGAGATCAGGACGAAGGTCATGATGGCGATAAGGATCAATGGAATGTCGGAGCCGCCGATGCGCAGGGCAAAGACCTCGCTCGGATTGGGCCACGGCACGCGTGTGGAGATACGGTCGGTCATGTAGGAGAGCAGGAAGCAGCCGAAGATGAACGTGTCGCTGAGCAGGAAGATCCACATCATGGCCTTGCCCCAAGACACGTTTTTGAACGCCCGCTGATCCGAGGACCAGTCGGCGGCGATGCCTTGCCAGCCTGCGGGCCGCGGCCCCGTTCGGCCGATGTGGGTCAGTGTCGTCTCAGCCATCCGCCCGTTTCTCCTAGGTCAGCAACCCTCGGCAAATGTCGATTAAAGTCGAAGCCCAGCCGGCCAGAAGAGCGAAGATGGCGAGCCAGACGAAAAGCAGGAAATGCCAGTACATGGCGCACAGCTCGACGCTCAGGCGAAGCCGCTGCGGCCGCGCACCGTTCCAGGCACCGACGGTCGTTCTGCCCAGGCCGACCAGCCCTCCCAGTATATGCAGCCCATGCATTCCCGTTAGCAGGTAGAAGAAGCTGTTGGCCGGATTGGACGCCAGAAAATAGCCATCCGCGCTCAGTTCCCGCCATGCCATAAGCTGTCCAACCAGGAAGGCGAGCGCCGTGAGTCCAGCGGTGGCGAGGCCGAGCCTGACCATGTCCACTTGACCCTTGCGCGCCGCGAGCGAAGCGCACTGCATGGCAATGCTGCTCAAGACCAGTACGCCGGTATTAAGCCAGAGCAGAGGCGGGATGGGCAGCGGCTGCCAATCCGACAGCGCCATGCGCATGAAGTAAGCACTGGTGAACAGCGCGAACAGGCAGCCGACGACGGCAAGGAAGACGCCGAGACCGATCTTTGCGGTCGGCAGCGCCGATCGGTCCAGGGCGACAAAATCCCCGACCAAACCTTGCTCGAGCCACGGCCTCGTCATTAGCCGCTGATGCGAGAGCCACCACCCAGCAATGCCGGCGATCACGAGCAGGAAAACCAGAATGACGCTCATGCCGGCTCCCTGGAAGGTCCGAAGGAGCCCGGAACGTTTTGCGGTATGAAGTCCTCCTTGGCGCCCGGTACGCTGTAGTCATAGGCCCAGCGATAGACGATCGGCAGATCCTTGCCGAAATTGCCATGGCCCGGCGGTGTTTCGGCCGTCTGCCACTCGAGCGTCGTTGCCCGCCACGGATTGCCACCAGCCTCACGGCCATGGCGGATGCTCCAGATGAGATTGAACAGAAACACGATCTGGGCAAAACCGACGATAAAAGCCATGATGCTGATAAACGAGTTGAGGTGGTGGGCCGATTCCGTCATCACCGTCATATCGGTCAATTCGTTGTAGCGCCGCGGCACGCCCATCAAGCCGAGATAGTGCATGGGAAAGAAGATCAGATAGGCGCCAAGGAAGGTGACCCAGAAATGGAACCGGCCCAGCGTCTCGTTCAGCATCCGACCGGTGACCTTCGGATACCAGTGATAGATCGCGCCGAAGATTACGATGATCGGGGCGACCCCCATGACCATATGGAAATGGGCGACGACGAACATCGTGTCCGACAGCGGAACGTCGACGACGACATTGCCGAGGAATAGCCCAGTCAACCCGCCATTGACGAAGGTGACGATGAAGGCCAGGGCAAAAAGCATCGGTATGGTGAGGTGGATGTCGCCACGCCACAGCGTCAGCACCCAGTTGTAGACCTTGATGGCTGTCGGAACCGCGATGATCAATGTCGTGGTGGCGAAGAAAAAGCCGAAATAGGGATGCATGCCGCTGACATACATGTGGTGCGCCCAGACCACGAAGCTCAGTGCGCCAATGCCGACGATGGCCCAGACCATCATGCGGTAGCCGAAGATGTTCTTGCGCGCATGGGTGCTGATCAGGTCGGAGACGATGCCGAAGGCCGGAAGCGCCACGATGTAGACCTCGGGGTGGCCGAAGAACCAGAACAGATGCTGGAACAGGATCGGGCTGCCGCCGCCATGCTGCAATTGTTCGCCCATCTCGACGATCGCCGGCATGAAGAAGCTGGTGCCGAGCGCCCGGTCGAGCAGCATCATCACGCAGGCGACGAACAGTGCCGGGAAGGCGAGCAGCGCCATGACGGTGGCGGTGAAAATACCCCAGACGGTGAGCGGAAGGCGCATCAGTGTCATGCCGCGCGTGCGGCCCTGTAGCACCGTCACGACATAGTTCAGGCCGCCCATGGTGAAGCCGATGATGAACAGGATCAGCGAGACGAGCATCAGGATGATGCCCCAGTCTTGGCCGCCTGGCGTACCGGTCATGATCGCCTGCGGCGGATAGAGCGTCCAGCCGGCACCTGTCGGTCCGCCGGGGGCAAAGAAGCTCGACACGAGGACCAGCACGGCCAGGAGATAGATCCAGTAGCTCAGCATGTTGACATAGGGAAAGACCATGTCGCGAGCGCCAACCATCAGCGGGATCAGATAGTTGCCGAAGCCGCCCAGGAAGAGTGCGGTGAGCAGGTAGATCACCATGATCATGCCGTGCATGGTGATGAACTGGTAGTAGGCTTCCGGTGTGATGAAGTCGAACGTGCCGGGGAAGCCGAGCTGCAGCCGCATCAGCCAGGACAACACCAGCGCCACCATGCCGATCGCCGTCGCCGTCGCCGAATACTGGATGGCGATGACCTTGGCATCCTGCGAGAAAACGTATTTCGTCCACCAGCTGTGCGGATGGTAAAGTTCCATTTCCGCGACTTCGGCCGGCGGTACCGCATCTGCAGGTGTGATATCGACCATAGGAACACCTCCGTGCCCTTTTCGGCCATGCCCGACAGTTCGGGCCTGCCGCAATCTTTTCAATGCCGACGGCGCGCCGTCGTTCCGGCGTCTACTCTGCCGAGCCCATCTGTTGGGGCGCGGACAGCTGCGCAAAAGTCTGCTGCTGGCCAAGCCACGCCAGATAATCTTCCTGCGTATCGACCATGACCACGCCATGCATCATCGGATGCCCTTGGCCGCAGAGTTCGGCACACAGGACCTGGAAGGTTCCGGTCTTGGTCGGAGTGAACCAGAAATAGGTGACTGAGCCCGGGATCATGTCCATCTTGGCGCGGAATTCCGGCACGTAGAAATCGTGCAGCACATCGATCGAGCGGAGCAGCATCTTGACCGGTTTGCCAACCGGCAGATGCAGGTCGGCCGCTTCGACCACGACGTCGTCCTGGCCGTTGGCATCAGCGGCGATGACGCCGAGCGGATTTTCAGCGTTGACGTCGCGAGTGTCGGATGTGCCGAGCTTGCCGTCCTTGCCGGGCAGGCGGAAACTCCATTGCCATTGCTGGCCGACGACTTCGACCTCGGTTGCGTCGCTTGGGACATTGACGAAGCGGCTCCAGACGAACAGGCCGGGAACCAGCAAAGCCGTGACACCGACGGCAGTGACGACCGTCAGCCAGGATTCGAGCCGCCTGTTCTCAGGTTCATATGCCGCCTGATTGCCTTCCCGATGACGGAAGCGGAAGACGCAATAGGCCATGAAAAGAACCACGGCGGCGAAGACGACGCCGGTGATCCAGAAAGTTATGATGATGGTGTTGTCGATATAGTCCCAGTTCGAGGCAATCGGCGTCCACCACCATGGGCTCAGGAAGTGGAACAACACCGAGCCCACGACTATCAGAACGAGTACAAGCGCAACGGCCATGTCCCGGTTCCTCCCGGTATTCCAAGCGGCGCAAAGCCGTCCCGGGAAATACCAAGTGCATCATAACTTGATTTGCGATGAAAATTCTAGAGCCGGCTGTGGGAAGGGCAAAAATACCATTTCTCGGTGCTGGCGGTCCTTCGGTTCGGCGGTGATCAGCGGTAGCGCGCGGCAAACATCGTCAGCGTCGAGTAAACGGCAATGGCGAGCATGCGGAATGTGCCCGGCAGAATCACCGGAACGGCGATCGTCGGGATCGTCGCGCGCAGGGTTCGATCCCCTGCTCGACCGACAGCTCGACGAAGGGAGTGGAGCCCCTTTATTGGCCGGCAGATGTCACCCGCCAAACTGTGTTGCCGACGTCGTCGGCGATGAGCAGGGCCCCGGTTTTGTCGACGGCCAGGCCGACAGGCCGGCCGCGCGCCTTGTTGTCCTTGTCCAGGAAGTCAGTCACCACGTCCTGTGCGGCGCCACTCGGATGGCCGCCGCTGAATGGTACGAACACCACCTTGTAGCCATTGAAGCGCGTGCGGTTCCAGCTCCCGTGCTCGCCAACGAAGGCGCCGCCGCGATATGCGTCGGGAAGGGAGGTTGCCGTGTAGAAGGCCAATCCCAGAGGGGCGACGTGGGAGCTCAGCGCATAATCCGGAACGATCGCTTTAGCGACCAGGTCCGGACGCTGGGGCATGACTCGGGGATCGAGATGCTGGCCGTAATAGCTGTATGGCCACCCGTAGAAGCCGCCGTCCTTTACCGACGTCAGATAATCCGGCACGAGATTGGGGCCGAGCTCGTCGCGCTCATTGATCACGGCCCAGAGCGCCCCGGTCTGCGGCTCCCAGCTCAGGCCGTTCGGATTGCGCAAACCGCTGGCGAAAATGCGCGACCTGCCGGTAGCCCTGTCCACCTGCCAGATCGCGGCGCGGTCCTTCTCCGCCTCGATGCCGTTCTCGGCCACGTTGCTGTTCGAGCCGATGCCGACATAGAGCAGCGAGCCGTCCGGGCTTGCCACCAGGCTCTTCGTCCAATGGTGGTCGATCGGGCCGCCGGGCAGGGCGGTGAGCGGCGTTCCGGGCGCGGTGATCTTGGTGTCGCCGGTGGTGTAGGGATAGCGAACAATGGAATCAGTGTTGGCGACGTAGAGATCGCTTCCCACCAGCGCCACGCCGAAGGGCGAGCTCAGGTGGTCGAGGAAGACGCTGGTCAGCTCGGGCTTGCCATCGCCATCGGCGTCGCGCAGCAAGGTGATGCGGTTGCTTGGGCCGCTGTCGCCGCCCGAAGTGACCCACGATTCGATCCAGCCCATCACCAAATCCTTGGGCCGTTTGATCGGTTCGCCGCCCGGCGCCTTGGACTCGACCACCAGGACGTCGCCATTGGGCAGCACATAAAGTGAGCGCGGATGCTGCAAGCCGTTGGCAAAAGCCTGGATCTGCAGCCCCTGCGCGACTGTCGGCTTTTCGTCGTTCTTCCATCCTACCACGGAAGCGAGATGCATGGGCGGGAAGAAATATTGGATCGGCTCCGGCAGGTTTGGATTCGGCCCTATCTGACTGCCGGGATCCGGGTCGTTGCCGCTGCACGCTGCAAGAGTGATCGCCGCAGTGCAAGTAAGGATGGACGCCGCGATGCGCCCGGCCTGTCTGATGGAGCTTGCTACGCGCATCAATCCGCCACTCCGACGTGATGCCGGTACACCATGGACCAGCCCAGCCAACCAGTGAAGATGAGGATGAGCACGACAACCGCCGAGAGGATCAAGCCGGTGGGAACGATGGAGGTCCATGCATCGCGGGTGTGCACGAGCATGTTGATCACGGACAACACCAGCGCCAGCAGATTACCGAGCACGTGCGGCCAGGCAGGGGGCTGTGCCCTTATCAGCGGATTAGCCAGAAAATCGATCAACCCCACGATCGCTGCAAGGCAGCCCATGATCACGCCGACGGTAACTAGCCAAGCAGAGAAGTCCGCCCACATCATTTCCGCTGTTCGCCAATAGGCCAGATCCGTCAGCAAGGTGCCGACGAAGCAGGCGATCGGAAACGGCACGAGCATCGGATGAATGGGATGTCCCGCAATCCTGGCCGTCGAACGCGGATTGTCACCGACCATAATGCGCAATCCTTCTCAGATCTCGTCCAAACAAACTGCCATCCGGCCTCTGGGCGGCTGTTGCCGAGAGGCCGGCAGACGAACCATCGATCCGTCAGGCCCAAAAAGGGCGCTGGCTGGCTGCGCCTGTTAGGCGGCGGACTGGGTCGGCGGGTTCTGGTACATCATCCAGAGCTCGATCGCGGCCAGGACGGCAACCAGAATGCCGATCACGACATGCACGGTCATCGCCGTGGTCGCCTGGAATCCAAGCACCCAGGGCGATACGAGAACCCACAGTCCGACGACCAGGTTCACCCACTCTTCCCAGACGGCAAATGCCGCGAGAGCGGCAATCGAAAGCACGACAATCAAGATTCCGCTGCCGAGGGCGTTCTGCGTCTGCGGGCCTGCCGCAAAGGCGAAGATCCAGGGAGAGAAGAACAGAATTGCCCCAAGGATCAGGTTGGCTACGTCACAGAGCCTGGCGTTTGTCCACTGGTTCATGGCATCCTCCATAGGGAGCGTTTATGGCTCCCGAGTTCGGCAAGGTGGTGCCTGAGTCCGGCGAGATGCGCCCGAAGCCGCTCACTCCGTGTTACGGCAGTGCCCTTGCCCGGCCGGAGTTCCGCATCTGGCGGTACTCCAGCCAAATCCGGCTATCTAACTGAATTCCGGGCTTTATGTTCCATTCGGCACCGGCACGCCTGGATCACTTGATGGTGATCGAGCGATCCAAAGCCGCAGTGGACATGGTCAGCGGCGACGTGCCAGCGGCGCGGACAGGCTCATTCTTTTCTCGATCCGGTGAAAACATTGGTCGTGGATCGCAGTTCTGAGACGCTCTTGCTCGTCTTGATTGCCGCCGAAGCTTGTTTGAGAGGCGCCCGGTCCGGATTGACGCGCGCTACTTTCGCTGCAAAGGTGCTTTAACGACTTGTTTACCATGCGTCAGTCAGGGGTGGGGGGAATTTGGAACGGTTTCTGGGCGCGAACCGCCTTAATTGGGATGATCGGGCCGAACTGCACTCGACCGACACAACGGGCAGCTACCACATCGAGAATGTGCTGGCCGGCGGATCCAATCTCTATGAGCTGGAAACGCGCGAGCTCGGCGATATCGGCGGCAAGGATATCGTCCACCTGCAGTGTCACATCGGTCTTGACACGATCAGCCTGAAGAATCTCGGCGCAGGCAGCGTGACCGGGCTCGACTTTTCACCGACGGCGATCGTGGCGGCGCGGGATTTTGCTGCGAAGGCAGGCACCGACGTGCGCTTCGTGGAAGCGCCACTGTTCGAGGCGGTGGAAGCGCTCGGCCGGACCTTTGACATCGCTTACGTTACATGGGGCTCGGTAAACTGGCTGGACGACGTGTTCCGTTGGGCGCGGGTGGTTGCCGATCTTCTGCGACCCGGCGGCCGCCTCTACATGGCCGAGGGCCATCCATTGATGTTTCAGTGCGATCGAAAGGCCGCAGCCCTGGAATTGAAGCACGATTGGCGAACGCCGATAGCTCGGCCGCTCGCCTGGAACGAGGAACTGACCTACACCGGCGATGACCGCATCTTGAAGCATCCTCGCTATTATGAGTGGATACACCCGATCAGTGACGTGGTGAACGCGCTGATTTCAGCTGGTCTGACGCTCGATTTTCTCAATGAGCATGACACGGTTTCGTGGCAGCACTTTTCATTTGCAGTGCGGGCCGGCAAGGATATGTACTGCCTGCCAGAAAACTCCCCCAAGATACCGATGGCCTATTCCATTGGCGCGACGAAGCGTAGCGTCGGCAGGATACCATACCTTGTGTCTCCCAAGCCGATCGAGGGCCACTAGTCCAAGGTCAATGCTCTGACGTACTCGGGTCGGAGCGTCGAAATGTGCAATGGCGCTCGTGCGCCTCGATCTTCCGAGCAAGGCTGATCTAGCTGGCGTTTCATGTTGGTCCGCATCGTGCAGCCCGCCTTCAGCATCGCTGTCGGTATCGCAGCCGGCGTCAGCCGTCGGAACATGAATTTTCTCAGGAGTATGAAGGTCAAATTAAACATTGAAAGCTAATGTTCCTCATCGGGTCGACCCGGGAACCTGAAATGGCACTTGAGGAATCGCCTATTGGCTTTTTTCCGCGCTAGGTTCGGCGGCATCAAGGAGGTCGTCTTTTCGTCGGCAAATATTCCGGCGGCGATCGCGCTTGTCGTCATACTTATCAGCGCTGCGTTCGCGGAGCACCAGAACAAAGTCGTCTCGGACCAGGCCGTCCGTGCGGACGTGCTGACCAAGGTCAATCTCATCCGCGCCAAGCTCGAAGGTAATATCAACGGAAACCTTCAACTCGTGCGTGGATTGGTCGCCGCGGTCGTGACCGAGCCCTATATGGGACAGCAACGCTTCGCCTCGCTGGCGAGCAATCTGTTTGGCGCCGACTCGCAATTGAACAATATTGCCGGCGCGCCCGATCTGGTCGTTTCCCTGATGTACCCGATGGAGGGTAACGAGCAGGCGATGGGCCTGGACTACCGCAAGAACGAGCGTCAGCGTGCGGCTGCGCTAAGGGCGCGAGACGAACGCAAGCTGGTGCTTGCCGGTCCCGTCGAGCTGAAGCAGGGAGGACAAGGCTTCATCGGCCGCTTTCCGGTCTTCGTGCCGAGCGCTGGCAATACGGAAAGGTTCTGGGGTATCATTTCCGCCGTTGTCGACGTGCAGCGCCTTTACAGAGCGAGCGGCTTGCTTGACGACGATCTCGGGATCGACGTAGCGCTGATCGGCAGGGACGCCCTCGGTCACCGAGGTGGTCAATTCTACGGCAATGAGGAGATCAGCAAAAGCGATCCGGTGACGGCTGACGTTTTGCTTCCTTCCGGCTCGTGGCAGCTCGCGGCCATTCCCAAAAATGGCTGGCCTTCGACGCCAAGCAACGCATGGTTGTTGCGCGCGATCATGGCCA
Organism: Mesorhizobium sp. M1403; assembly: GCF_040317695.1. NCBI lineage: Bacteria > Pseudomonadati > Pseudomonadota > Alphaproteobacteria > Hyphomicrobiales > Phyllobacteriaceae > Mesorhizobium > Mesorhizobium sp. M1403. The sequence goes on from NZ_JAMYKY010000001.1 coordinate 425,776, forward strand.
CGGCCGGAGCCTTGGTTGTGTTCCCTTTCCTGATCACAGGCCGCCTGATTGGCGAAAGACAGCGCAATTATGCGGAATTGCGTCGATTGTCACGACGCTTGGAACTCGCTCTGGAAGCTTCGGCTATTGGGGTTTGGGAGCACGATCTCGCGACCAACGAGCTTACGTGGGATGATCGCGTCAACGAAATATATGGCAAACCAACCGGCGAGCACCGGGGCTACCCAGACTGGGCGGGAGCAATCCACCCAGATGATTTGGCTGGCGCCAACGCGGACTTCGACAGGGCGGTGGCCAGCGGACGACCATATTTGTCGGAGTACCGGATTGTGCGTGAGGATGGCGAGATCCGTCATGTCCGGTCCAAGGCGATCCTTTACCGGGTCGCAAACGACACCCCAAAAATGATCGGCGCGGAATGGGACGTGACTGCCGACGTCCTGCTGAACAAGGATCTGGTTCGCGCAAAACAGCTGTCCGAGTCGAAAAATGCAGAACTCGAGTCGGCCAAGGCGCGCATAGAGCACATTGCGCTTCATGACTCGCTGACCGGCTTGCCCAACCGGCGTTACCTCGACCAGGTACTGGAAGACTACGCGGCAAACGCCAGGCGCTCAGGCGGGCGTGCGGCACTGCTTCACATCGATCTGGATCGGTTCAAGCACATCAACGATACGCTGGGCCACGCCGCCGGTGACGCGATGCTGGTTCACGCGTCGACAGTCCTCAGATCGAAGGTCGGCGACGAAGGATTCGTCGCCCGCATCGGAGGAGACGAATTCATCGTTCTGTGCGTGGTACGCGACGATACCAAGCAACTGGCGCTGCTTGCCGATCGGGTCATCAGCCAGATGCGCGAACCCGTCTATTATCAGGGCCATCGGTGCCGTTTTGGCGTTAGCGTGGGAATCGCTGTCGACAACGGAAAAGATGTCGAAGCCAAACACCTGCTGGTGAACGCCGATATCGCGCTTTACCGAGCAAAGAGGCGTGGGCGCAATCGATACGAATTCTTCACTGACGCGATGCAAAGCGAAATCGTCGATACAAAACGGATTGCCGACGAAATTCTCGGCGGCCTCGAGCGCAACGAGTTCATCCCGTTCTACCAGCCCCAATTTGACGCAAAGACGCTCGAAATCGTTGGGGTTGAGGCCCTGGCGAGGTGGCGACATCCAGTAAAGGGTATTTTGGCACCCGACATCTTCCTGAGGATTGCAGAAGAACTGAACGTCGTCTCGATCATCGACCAAGCCATATTGAAGCAATCACTTTCGGATTTCGAGGAGTGGTCCGCTGCAAAACTTAACATTCCACGGGTGTCTGTCAATGTCTCGGCGAGGCGCCTTCAAGACGAGGAGCTTATCAAGAGCCTGCGAGAACAAGATATCAAGAAAGGAACAGTTTCGTTCGAGCTTGTTGAGTCGATTTTCCTGGACGAGAACGACGATCTCGTCACGTGGAACATCGAGCAAATAAAAGAACTGGGGATTGACATCGAAATAGACGATTTTGGTACCGGTTACGCTTCGATGGTCAGTTTGCTGAAGTTGCAGCCGCGCCGGCTGAAGATAGATCGGCAGCTGGTCACCCCAATCGTCAAATCGCCGCAGAGAAGGCAGGTTGTCTCGTCGATCATTGAAATCGGCAAGTCGCTGGGTATCGAGGTCGTGGCGGAAGGCGTCGAGACGATGCAGCACGCACGGCTACTCAAGGGCCTGGGCTGCGACATATTGCAGGGTTATGCCTTCGGCCACCCGTTCGACTCCGAGGGACTTAAGACATTTGTCCGATCGCGGCGCCTGCGCACGGCCAGCTGAGCCTCGGCGCCAGAATTTATCGAGCCGACCGCCTGGACGTTGCGGTACATAGGCGCACAGCGGACAAAGCTGAAAACAACGCCAAACCTCAGATCAGCAGCAGGCCCTTCATGCTGGAGTGGCCTTTCCTGCCGATGATGATGTGGTCGTGAACGGCAATGCCGAGCGGTTTGGCCGTCTCTATGATCAGCTTGGTCATCTCGATGTCTGCGCGCGACGGCGTCGGGTCTCCCGACGGATGGTTATGCGCCAGGATGATCGCCGTGGCGGAGAGCTCCAGCGCGCGCCTGACCACCTCGCGCGGATAAACCGGCGTGTGGTCGACGGTGCCGACCTGCTGCACTTCGTCGGCGATCAGCGCGTTCTTCTTGTCGAGGAACAGGATGCGGAACTGCTCGCGCTCCTCGAAGGCCATCACCGACCGGCAGTATTCGAGAACCTGCGTCCAGGTCGACAAAAGCTCGCGGCCGGCGATCTCGCCGCGCGCCATGCGCTGCGCCGTTGCGGCAACCACCTTCAGGTCGAGCGCCACCGCCGGGCCGATGCCCTTCACCTCCTGCAGGCGCTCGACGGGCGCGCCGAGGACCTCGGCCAATGTACCGAAGCGTGCCAGCAATGCCTTGGCGACCGGCTTGGTGTCGGCGCGCGGGATCAGCCGAAACAATAGAAGCTCGAGCAGTTCGTAGTCGGGGAGGGTGTTGGGGCCGGCAGCAAAGCGTTCGCGCAGGCGGTCGCGATGGCCGAGATAATGCGGCTTGTCGGCGGCCACCGCCTTCGCGGGCGATCGCACCGGCCTTTCGGGAAAGAAGGCCCGCTCGTCGTCGTCACCGTTCATGGCTGCCCCACCCAGCATTTGCCGGGCAAGGTAACGCCCGATCTGCCAGACACTAGGCCCGCAGGCCGGGGCGGTCGAGGTTTTTTGGCGATAGCGTGAAGATCTCGCAGCCGGTTTCGGTGACGCCGATCGTGTGCTCGTACTGCGCCGACAGCGAACGATCGCGCGTCACCGCGGTCCAGCCGTCCGACAGCACTTTCACATGCGGCCGGCCGAGATTGATCATCGGCTCGACGGTGAAGATCATGCCCGGCCGCATCTCGACGCCTTCGCTGGCGCTGCCGTAATGCAGGATATTCGGCGCGTCGTGAAACAGCCGGCCGACCCCATGGCCGCAGAAATCGCGCACCACCGAGCAACGCTCGGCTTCGGCGTAGGTCTGGATGGCGGCGCCGATGGCGCCGGTGCGGGCGCCCGGCTTGATTGCCGCGATGCCGCGCATCAGGCACTCATACGTGACTTCGAGCAGCCGCTCCGCGGCACGCTTGATCGTGCCCACTGGATACATGCGCGAGGAGTCGCCATGCCAGCCGTCGAGGATATAGGTGACGTCGATGTTGACGATGTCGCCGTCCTTCAACGGCTTGTTATCGGGTATGCCGTGACAGACGACGTGGTTGATCGAGGTGCAGGATGATTTCGTGTAGCCGCGGTAGTTGAGCGTCGCCGGAAGCGCGCCATGGTCCATGCCAAATTCGAAAACGAAACGATCGATCGCCTCGGTGGTGACGCCGGGCGCCACCATCGTCACCAGTTCGTCGAGACAGCGCGCGGTGAGATCGCAAGCCTTGCGCATGCCGATAAAGCCTTCCTCGTCGTAAAGACGGATCTGGCCGGTGTTTCTGAGCGGTGCCGCGGCGGCGTCGAGATAGGTGACCATTTTTATCCGTCTTGCAGAGATGCGAGGCTGGATGAGCCTCGGCGAGAGAAATCTCCCCAGATTTGGCACTGGAAAGCGCAAGGTTCAAGGACGAACTGCCGGCGAACGGCCGAAGACCAGCGATATATTCACGCCTGAGGCATTCTCCTTGCCTGGAGCGGCCCATGCTTCGCCGGGTTCATTGGCTACCGCAGTGACGACACATTTCTAGGCGAGAAGTCGGCCCAAGCACTAAGCCGCTACGGCAACTTTTTGCAACGAACGGCGTCGCTGCGGGGGCGTCGGTTCGGGAGAGATCGAATGGACAGACTGCAATTCGAGGTGCCGGTGCGGATCGCGCCTGTGCCCGGCCAGCCGGTCGAGGAAATCTACAGTGTCGAGCAGGCACTCGATTTCCTGCAAACGTGGCCGGTCCGCCGGAAGGGGCCAACCTACCAGGCCGCGTTCAACGCCTGTTTTGGTGCCACGGTGGACATCGTCGAGACCGAGGACGCATGGCGGGCCTTCATGGCTTTTTGCCGGGTGAGCGGCCTGCTGGCCAGGGACATGATGGTTCCGCGCAAGCGCGGCGGCGAGGCGAGGGGACTGCGGGCGTAGGGAGCCGTCGACATAATCTTCAATTTGTCTGGCAGCCTTTGCATCCTCATCAGAGTGGTGGTCCGGCAAGGTTACGCAGCGCGTTAGCGATGGCATGTGCTAAGTACTTGAGGTCTCTGGTACGCCCAAGGGGAATCGAACCCCTGTTACCGCCGTGAAAGGGCGGTGTCCTGACCGCTAGACGATGGGCGCGCTCAGATGTGAGCGCTTATAGTTGCGTCGCGACAAACCGGCAACCCGTCTGCTGCCGGCTGCGACAACTTTTTTCCTTTGGCTCCAAACCGCGTCTTTCCGACAGCCAAGCTGGTTTTTGCGGCATGATGCAACGCCGCCGAAGGGCCTTCAGTGGCGGAAGAACCTCGCCCTAGCCGCGCCTGCGGCAGCGCCAGTTCCAGTCGCGCTCCGGTCCGACATCGACGTGGACGGATTCGGTGTGGCAGTAGGTGCCGACGCCGCCGCGGCCCGGCATGGTGCGGATATAGCTCGCCAGTTCCCATTTTGAGACGCCGGGAACCTGGATGTCGGCGGCGGCGCAGTACATGTGCAGCGAGTTCTTGGCACCGTTGGCGCGACGGTTGCGGGCCGGATCGCGATAGCCGGAGGTAACCGTCATCTTGCGGCCGTAGTGGCCTTCGATCGTCTTCAGCACGCGAACCAGCGGCGGCTTCAAGCAGGCGACATCGACGCTTTCGTTCTGTTTCAGGAGACCGTTGGGTGCCAGCCGGGCGAGGCCGGCGGCGGAGGCGACCTGGTAGGCGCCACCCGAACCTTCGTCCTCGTTGAGGTCGACGTCGCTCTCATCGTCGAGGCCGGATTTGCGCTTGATCTCGAACAGTGCCGTCTGGCGCACGCCGGGCAGCGCATCGGCCGTGAAGTGGCTAGTATCGCCGGCCGATGCCAACTGCACCGGCTTTTCAGCCGGGTTGGCCGAGGCCAGGGTGACGGTGGGCTTTGCCGCGGGCGTCGCCTTGGCCTGCAAGACCGCTGGCTGCCCGCCCGATCTGCTGTTGGCCGGCGATGCCGCCGAAGCAGGCGTAGCGCTGAACAGCGAGGCCAGGAAGTTTTTCTTCGGTGCATAGGCCTGTGGCTGCGGCATCTCGCCGGCGGTCACATAGACCGGGTTGTTCATCGCCGGCGCGGCGGCCTTGGCATCGGGCTTCGATGCGCCGGCATCGGCGGCGGCACTGTTCTGCGCAACAGCGCTGGCCTGTTCAGCCGCCTCGGCGTTTGGTTGCAGCGGTTGCGGCGAATGTCCCGCGATCGTCTCGGCCGCCGCGGGAACGGCGATCGGGAAGCCGGCATCGGACTTGGCCCCTGGCTTGGCCATTGGCACAAAGGCGACCTGCTCGGGAAGGTTGGCGTCGCCCTCTGCATTCATCGTCATTTGTGCGGTTGTCATCTGCGACGATGAGGCGGCCGTGCTGGCCTGGGGCGCACCGGCGGCCGTGCTGATTTCGGTGGCCGAGGCATTATAGCCTGGCATGCCGACCGACATGGTCGGGTCGCCGGCAGAGGTGCAGGACGCCAGAAGCACCGAGAAAAGCGCCGCCACAATGGCGCGGCTTTCTCCCTTCGCGAGGCGCGATCCTGCTGATCTCAAAACAAAATTCCCCCTCGATATCCGACCGGTTCGTCATTGGCGCGGCGTCGAAACGTCTCGTCGAAATGACCCTTGTTCCCCGAACCGGAAACGAGACCTGTGTCAAATCTGCAAGCCTCAAAGTAATTTGGCGGCTAGAGGATGAATCAAGGCTGCTCAGGGTTGACGACACCATTTCGCCCGCTTTTGGCGGCGCGTCAACTCACCACACATTACAGATGGTTACACACGCACCTTGACATAGGTGCCGGGGGCTTCGCCTAGAACTTGCATATGCTCGCCCGGTTTGCGGGCCGGTACGCGGGTATTGTCCCTGGCTTCGATCCAGCGCTGCCAGTGCGGCCACCAGGAGCCGGGATGGTCAGTGGCCCCGGCGAACCACTGGTCGAAGTCCCCAGCCGGCTTGCCGCCGGTCCAGTAGTGGTATTTCTGCGCCGCTGGCGGATTGACGACGCCGGCGATGTGGCCGGAGCCGGCCACGACGTAGTCGACCTCGCCGCCGAAATATTTCGAGCCGAGGAACACCGACAGCGCCGGCGCGATGTGATCCTCCTTCGAGGCGAGGTTGTAGACCGGGATGGTGACATCCTTCAGCGAAACCGTGCGGCCCGCCAACTCCATCATGCCTTGCGAAAGCCTGTTCTCGAGATAGCAATTGCGCAGGTAGAAGGAATGGTTGGCAGCGCCCATGCGGGTCGAATCGGCGTTCCAGTAGAGCAGGTCGAAGGGCAGGGGATCCTTGCCGCGCATGTAATTGTTGACGACATAGGGCCAGATCAGGTCGCCCGAGCGCAGCATGTTGAAAGCAGTCGCCATCTTGGTGCCGTCGAGATAGCCTTTTTCGCTCATTGCCTTTTCAACGGCCGCGACTTGCTCCTCGTCGACGAACACTTTCAAGTCGCCGGCATAGGTGAAATCGACCTGCGTGGTGAAGAAGGTCGCCGATTTGATGCGGTGGTCGCCTTCCTGCGCCATCAAGGCCAGCGCTGCCGCCAACAGCGTGCCGCCGACGCAATATCCGATGGCATTGACGTCCTTTTCGCCGGTGGCCTTTTCAATCGTGTCGAGGCCGTATTGCAGGCCCTCCCTGATATAGGCCTCCCAGCTCTTGGCGCCGTGCCGCTCGTCCGGATTGATCCAGGAGATGACGAAGACCGTGTGGCCCTGCTCGACCGCCCAGCGGATGAAGGATTTTTGCGGGTTGAGGTCGAGGATGTAGTATTTGTTGATCCATGGCGGGCAGATCAGCAGCGGCCGCTTGAGCACGGTCTCGGTCGCCGGCTCGTATTGCAGGATTTCGGCGACGTCGCTGCGGCCGACCACCTTGCCGGGCGTGGTGGCGAGATTCTTGCCGATCTCGAAGGGTGAATAATCCGCCTGCCGCAGCTTCAGGTCACCCTTGCCTGCGGCAATGTCCTCGGCCAGCATTTTCATGCCGCGCACCAGGTTTTCGCCGTTCGAGGCGACGGTCTCGCGAAACAATTCCGGATTGGTCAGGATGAAATTCGACGGCGAGATGGCGTTGGACACCTGCCTGACATAAAAGCTGGCCTTGTGGCGGGTGTGCTCGTCCAGACCGTCGGCGTGCTCGACCAGTTCGGCCGCCCAGCGCGAGGTGACGAGATACGCCTGTTTGAGGAAATCGAAAAAGGCGTTGCGGCCCCATTCCGGGTCCTGGAAACGCTTGTCGCCGCGCTCGGGCTTGACCGCATCCTCGGTCTCCTCGGCACCGGCGCCGATGCGCTGAACGGCATTGGCCCAGACGGTCATATAGCCGGAAAACAATCGTGTCTGCGCCTCCAGCGCGCGCTGCGGGTCGGAGAGCCAGTATTCGGTGAGTTTGGAGAACGTCTTCACCATGTCGACGACCGGCTCGGCGACATGATCGCGCACCTCGCCCTTTTCCCGCGGCTCGGCCCATGCCGAGGCGGCCTTGCCGGCCTGCTCGATCATGCGGGCCATGTTCAGAGCAAAGCGTTCCGGGTCCTTAACCAGATATTGCTCGACGGTCGAAGGTTGGTCATCTTCCGCTTTGCCCGAATCGGGTGTTTTGGACATGGTTCGCGGGGTTCCTCCCGAAGCGTTTTGTTGACATATTACCATGGGATATCTGACAGGGTCCAACGTGCTCTAACCCGGCCGCCAGGAAAACAATATGACGATTAATATTGGCAAGAACGTTTTTTCCGGCACTGGTCGTTTTTGCCGCATGGCGCTCGTCCTGCTGGCGATGGCCGGTTGCACGAGCAGCAACATAGAAGGTGCAGCGCCCGCCACCGGCCTTGTCGGGGCGAAGGACACCGGTTCCTACCCGAACCTGAACATCCCGCCGCAGGTGGCGGCCGAGCAATTCACCGACGAGGAAAAGAACGCCAAGCTCGCCCAGCTGAAGGCCGAGGAGCAGGGCCAGGCCGCGAAGGGCGGCGGCGTCAAGGTCGCGGACCAGGCTGCGCTGGACCAGCTGGCAAAAAAACACGGCGCCGAGGCGCTGAAGCAGATCGAAGGCAAATGCGACCCCGCTCTCGACCCTAATTGCAAATAAGCTTATACGCGCGACCGCAACCTCACTGTCTGGAACTGCCATGGAAGAATTTCACAAGGTCCGCCGGCTTCCGCCCTATGTCTTCGAACAGGTCAACCGGCTGAAGGCCAGTGCCCGCTCGCGTGGCGCCGACATCATCGACCTTGGCATGGGCAATCCGGACCTGCCGACGCCCAAGGCCATCGTCGACAAACTCTGCGAGGTAGTGCGTGATCCGCGCACGCACCGCTATTCGTCGTCGCGCGGCATTCCGGGCCTGCGCCGTGCCCAGGCCAATTATTATGCCCGCCGTTTCGGCGTGAAGCTCGACCCGGACAGCCAGGTGGTGGCGACGCTCGGCTCGAAGGAGGGTTTTGCCAATATGGCGCAGGCGATCACCGCCCCCGGCGATGTGATCCTGTGCCCCAATCCGACCTATCCGATCCACGCCTTCGGCTTCATCATGTCGGGCGGCGTCATCCGCTCGCTGCAGGCCGAACCGGACGACGGTTTCATCCCGGCACTGGAGCGCGGCATCCGCCATTCGATCCCGAAGCCGCTGGCGCTGATTCTCAATTATCCGTCCAACCCGACGGCACTGGTCGCCTCGCTCGATTTCTACAAGGAGGTGGTGGCTTTCGCCCGGAAGAACGACATCATCATCCTGTCGGACCTTGCCTATTCCGAGATCTATTTCGACGGCAATCCGCCGCCTTCGGTGCTGCAGGTGCCGGGCGCCATCGACGTCGCAGTCGAGTTCACCTCGATGTCGAAGACCTTTTCGATGCCGGGCTGGCGCATGGGTTTTGCCGTCGGCAATGAAAGGCTGATCTCGGCGCTGACGCGGGTGAAATCCTATCTCGACTACGGCGCCTTCACGCCGATCCAGGTGGCGGCCGCGCATGCACTCAACGGCGACGGAGCCGATATCGCCGAAGTGCGCGACGTCTACCGCAAACGCCGCGACGTCATGGTCGACGCCTTCAGCCGTGCCGGCTGGACCATTCCCGCACCGGCGGCATCGATGTTCGCCTGGGCGCCGATCCCCGAGCCGTTCAAGCACCTCGGCTCGCTTGAATTCTCCAAGCTCCTGATCGAGCACGCCGACGTCGCGGTGGCGCCGGGCGTCGGCTTCGGCGAGCATGGCGACGATCACGTGCGCATCGCGCTGGTCGAAAACGAGCACCGGATCCGTCAGGCAGCGCGCAACATCAAGCGCTTCCTCGCATCCAGCGCCAAGCAGCCGAATAACGTCGTACCGCTCGCCGCGCATCGCTGAGTTTTCTACACATCAATCGACCGAATGGGGCGTCGCCGGACATGGCTGAAGCGTTGCGTGTTGGAATTGCCGGCCTCGGCACCGTCGGTGCGTCGGTGGCTCGCGTGCTGCGCGACAAGGCGGCGGAACTGACGCGGCAGTGCGGCCGCGACATCGTCGTGTCAGCCGTCTCGGCCCGCGATCCCAAACGCGACCGCGGCGTTGATCTTGGCACAGCACAGTGGTTCGACGACGCCGTCAAGATGGCCCAGACCGCCGAGATCGATGTATTCGTCGAACTGATCGGCGGCGACGAGGGCGCGGCACGATCCTCGGTGAAGGCGGCGCTCGAGGCCGGCCGCCATGTCGTCACCGCCAACAAGGCACTGCTTGCCAAGCACGGCGTGTCACTGGCCGAGATCGCGGAAAAGAGGGGCGTGCTGCTCAACTACGAAGCGGCGGTGGCCGGCGGCATTCCGGTCATCAAGACGATGCGCGAGGCGATGGCCGGCAATTCGGTGACCCGCGTCTTCGGCATCCTCAACGGCACCTGCAATTATATTTTGACGCGCATGGAAGCCGAGGGCCTGTCCTTTGATGCCTGCCTGAAGGACGCCCAGCGGCTGGGCTATGCCGAAGCCGACCCGACCTTCGACATCGAGGGCCACGACACCGCGCACAAGCTGTCGATCCTGACCAGCCTTGCCTTCGGCACGAGGATTGCGGCCAATGACATCTACATGGAGGGCATCTCCAACATCAGCCAGGCCGATATCCGCGCGGCCGGCGATCTCGGCTACCGGATCAAGCTGCTTGGCGTCGCCCAACGCACCGAAAGCGGTATCGAGCAGCGCGTTCACCCGACCATGGTGCCGACGGCCTCGGTCATCGCGCAGGTGCACGGTGTCACCAATGCGGTCGCGATCGAAACCGACATCCTCGGCGAATTGCTGCTTTCCGGCCCCGGTGCCGGCGGCAACGCCACCGCTTCGGCGGTGATCGGCGACATTGCCGACATTGCCAAGAGCCGGCCTGGCTTCCAGCATGGCCCGGTCTTCGGCCGGCCGGCGAAGGAATTGAAGCCCTACAAAAAGGCGCAGATGCGCAGCCATGCCGGCGGTTATTTCATCCGGCTGACCGTGCACGACCGTCTCGGCGTTTTCGCCGCGATCGCCAAACGCATGGCCGACAACGACATATCGCTGGAATCGATCGTGCAACATGCCGCAGGGCCGGAAACCGAGGCACAGAAGACAGTCATCCTGGTCACCCACGAGACGACCGAGGCGGCGGTGCGCAAGGCCGTCGACGGCATCACCAGGGACAGCCTTCTGACCGACAAGCCGCAAGTCATCCGCATCGAGCGGGCCGGATAGCAGTCTCACATTTTGCGTTTAATCGATTGATATTGCTGCGCTTTCAAAAAGGTCCAGCGCAGGTCTTGCTGTTGTCACGAGGCTTTGACACAAGAAGCGCGTCTCTGGCGGGAGGCTAATGCATGTCGCCCAAAAGTGTGCGGCGGTTTTGGGACAACGACATGCATAGAAACAAAGTGCCAACGAGGATTATCCATCGATGAATGTGGCCCAGAACATTGTCGCCGGCCTCGACCGGATACTGACCATGGAATTGGTGCGCGTCACCGAACGCGCCGCGGTCGCGGCCGCCAGATTGCGCGGACGCGGCGACGAGAAAGCCGCCGATCAGGTCGCGGTCGACGCCATGCGCCAGGAGCTTAATCGTCTCGCCATCAACGGCACGGTGGTGATCGGCGAGGGCGAGCGCGACGAGGCGCCGATGCTCTATATCGGCGAGGAGGTCGGTACAGGCAAAGGCCCGGCTGTCGACATCGCGCTCGATCCGCTCGAAGGCACGACGATCTGCGCCAAGAACCTGCCCAATGCGTTGGCCGTCATCGCCATTGCCGAAAAAGGCAGCCTTCTGTTCGCGCCGGACGTCTATATGGACAAGATCGCCATCGGCCCGGGCTATGCCGATGGCATCATCGACATCGATGCCTCGCCGGCCGAAAATATTGCCAGCCTGGCCAGGGCCAAGGGCGTTCCGGTGGCAGAGATCACCGCCTGTATCCTCGACCGGCCGCGCCATGGCGCCTTGATCGAAGCCGTGCGGGCGACAGGCGCCGCGATCCGGCTGATCGGCGACGGTGATGTCGCCGGCGTCATCCACACCACCGACCCGGACGAAACCGGCATCGACATCTATCTCGGCACCGGCGATGCGCCGGAGGGCGTGCTGGCGGCGGCGGCCTTGCGCTGCACCGGCGGCCAGATGCAGGGCAGGCTGATCCTTGACACGCCGGAAAAGCTGGCGCGCGCGGCGAAGATGGGGATCTCCAACCCGAAACGGATCTACCACACGCAAGACATGGCACGCGGCGACGTGCTGTTTGCCGCGACCGGCGTCACCGACGGCAATATGCTGGCCGGCGTCAAGTTCGGCCGCAATTTCATCACCACGCACACGATCGTGCTGCGCTCGTCGTCGCGAACCGTGCGCGAAATCAAGGCCAGGCACCAGGATCTGGAAAAGTTTTGATTTCGACTCAGTTAGCCGTTGCATATTGTGCGCAATGACAAATTGCAGACGGCGCGTCACGTGACGGGGGAAAGACGCTTTTTCCTAGATGTCAGGCAGTCGGCCACCGGCGTTTCCTGGGAACACCGGCTGACCGAGCGTCAGGACATGGCTGCGCTCGCCATCGCGCAAGGCTATGGCGTGCCCGACATCGTGGCACGCGTGCTGGCCGGGCGCGGCGTCACCGCCGAGCAGACCGAGCGGTTCCTGGATCCGACCATCCGCAACCTGCTGCCCGACCCGGCATCGCTGACCGACATGGACAAGGCGGCCTCTCGCATCGCCCAGGCGGTGATGGCCAGGGAAAAGGTGGCGATCTTTGGCGACTACGATGTCGACGGCGCCGCCTCATCGGCGCTGCTCAAGCGCTTTCTCGCACATTTCTCGGTGCCGTCGGAGATCTACATACCGGACCGCATCTTCGAGGGTTACGGCCCCAATCCGGAAGCGATGCGCGAACTCGTCTCGCGCGGCGCGACGCTGATCGTCACCGTCGATTGCGGCACCAACAGTGCCGCTTCCATCGACGCGGCGAAGGCCGCCGGCGCCGACATCGTGGTGCTCGATCACCATCAGGTCGGCGGGCCATTGCCGGCGGCGGCTGCGGTCGTCAATCCTAATCGCGAGGACGATCTTTCCGGGCAAGGCCATCTTTGCGCCGCCGGCGTCGTCTTCCTGTGCCTGGTACAGACGGCGAAGATCCTGCGCAGCCGGCTGCCGGACGCCGCAGCGCCGGATCTGCTTGGCCTGCTCGATCTGGTGGCGCTGGGCACCGTCTGCGACGTGGTGCCGCTCACCGGCATCAACCGGGCCTTCGTGGTCAAGGGGCTACAGGTGGCGCGGCAGCAGAGGAACGAAGGGCTGGCGGCACTGGCGCGGGTCTCGCGTATCGGCGAGCCGATCAGCACTTTCCATCTGGCCTTTCTGATCGGTCCGCGCATCAACGCCGGCGGGCGCATCGGCGACGCAGCACTTGGCAGCCGCCTGCTTGCAACCGACGACCCGGTCGAGGCCCGCACCATCGCCGAGACGCTCGACCGGCTCAACCAGGAGCGGCAGTCGATGGAGCAGGAGATGCTGGCCGCGGCGCGCTCAGAGGCCGACGCCGAGCTTGCCGGCGGCAATGGTCCGGCCATCGTGGTCACAGCCAGCAGCAACTGGCATCCGGGCATTGTCGGCCTGCTTGCCTCGCGGCTCAAGGACCATGCAAGACGGCCGGCTTTTGCCATCGCCTTCAACGCCAATGGCGTCGGTACGGGGTCAGGCCGTTCGGTGTCGGGCTTCGACCTCGGCCGGCTGGTGCGCGAGGCTGTCGATGCCGGGCTGATCGTCAAGGGCGGCGGCCACGGAATGGCGGCGGGCATCACCGTCGAGCGGGCGAAGCTCGGCGCGCTCCGGGCTTTTTTCGAAGAGCGCGCTGCGGTGGATGTGTTCCGGCTGCAAGGCGAGGAGAGCCTGGCGATCGACGGCGCGCTTGCCGCCGAGGGCGCGACGCTTACGCTGCTCGATGCGCTTGAGCGGGCAGGGCCGTTCGGCGCCGGGCATGTCGCGCCGGTGTTCGCGCTGCCGCGTCACCGGCTGGTTGATGCGCGGGCGGTCGGCACCAACCATATCCGCGCCGACCTGCAGTCGGAAAGCGGCGGCCGCATCCAGGCGATCGCCTTTCGCGCCGTCGATACTGCGCTTGGCGAATTCCTGTTCAAGAACAGGGGCAAACCGGTGCACGTCGCCGGCTCATTGTCGGGCAATCACTGGAACGGCAACCGCACGGTGCAGTTTCGTATCGTCGACGCGGCGCTTGCCTGAGAGTTCGCTGACCGCTCGGCCTAAGCGAGGACGGTCTGCAGCCGGGTCAGTTCGCCGATTTGCGCCATCGTTGCCTGGTAGCCGATACGGATCGCTTCGTCGGCGCGGTGGAATTCGGTCAGGCCGATATGGCTGAGCTTCGGCTGCAGCGACATGTCCGGCGGGTCGCCGGCCAGCCTGGCGCGCGAAATGCGGTCCTGGATGATGTTGAAGGCTTCGACCATGACGCCGGTGATGCCGAGCCGCGTCTCGCGCGACTGACGTTCGGGATCGGCGTGGCCACCCCTTGGCGCGTCTCTCTCGACGATCAGCTCGCCTGCGCTGTGCTTGATCACTGCGGCGCGGCCGAACAGATCGTAGTGAAGGTTCACCGCAACCACGAGCGGCTGCTCGTAGGCACGGCAGACCGAGACCGGCACCGGATTGACCAGTGCGCCGTCGACCAGCACGCGCCCGTTGCAGGCGACCGGCTCGAACACGCCGGGCAGCGCGTAGGAGGCGCGCATGGCGGTACTCAACGAGCCGCTCGACAGCCAGATTTCATGGCCGGTGCGGATTTCGGCAGCGACGCAGACGAACGGTTTTGGCAGGTCCTCGAAGCGGATGCCGGCTATGTGCTCGCGCAGCCGTGCGTCGAGCTTCATGCCACCGAACAGGCCGCTGCCGCGTAGATTGAGGTCGAGAAGGCCAAAAATGCGCCGCCTGGTCAGGCTGCGCGCGAATTCTTCCAGCTCGTCAAGTTTGCCGGCAACATAGCAGCCGCCGACCAGCGCGCCGATCGAGGTGCCGGCGATCATCGACACTTCGATGCCGGCTTCGTCAAGCGCGCGCAAAACGCCGATATGCGCCCAGCCGCGCGCGCAGCCGCCGCCCAATGCCAGCGAGATCCCTGTTTTACCTGGAGATTTGGTTTCGGATGCGCCTGCGGCCGAGGAGAGGCCATTGGCCTCCCGAACGTCAGGTCTGTTGCGCAATGACGCCCAGTCGAGCATCACAATCTCCCTTGTCCCACGGTCATCCTACAGGCGGGCCGTATCGAAATCATGAATATACGTGGCTGAAGTGCTGCGAATGGTTCATACTGATGGTGTTTTGGGCTTTCGATACGTTTTTTCCGCATCGAACAGCGGCTTGCTGTCGTCGCTGGCAAGCGTCCCTTTGCCATCGCTCAGCCCCACCGTCCGATAAAAGCATGAACGTCGGCCGGTGTGACAAGTTGCTTCGTGACCCAGCACTTTGACGCGCAACCATATCGCGTCCTGGTCACAATCCGTGAGCATCTCGACGACCTGCTGGACATTGCCCGAGGTTTCGCCCTTCTTCCACAGCGCGTCGCGCGAACGCGACCAGTAGTGCGCGATACCGGTCTCGAGTGTCAGCGCCAGCGCCTCGGCATTCATGTGCGCGACCATCAGCAGCATGCCGTCTTCGGCATCGGTGACGACGACAGTGACGAGGCCGCCGGCATCGAAGCGCGGTGAAAGGACGATCCCTTCCTCGAGTACCTTCTTGTCAGATGGAGCTTTCGGAAATTCCAATGCCGACATTCGCCGGTCCCTATTTAGCGAAGGCGGCGTGGGTCTGATCAGTTCCGCCGCCGCGCACCATGGTGACGAAGCGGACCTGCTCTTCAGGTGTATCCTTGAAGACGCCGGTGAAGGTCGAGGTCAGCGTGGTGGAGCCCTGTTTGCGGATGCCGCGCATGGCCATGCACATATGCTCGGCCTCGAGCATGACGGCGACGCCGCGCGGATTGAGCACGTCCTGGATGACGCCGGCAATCTGCGCAGTCATCGCTTCCTGGGTCTGCAGGCGGTGGGCAAAGATGTCGACGACGCGCGCGATCTTGGACAGGCCGACAACCTTGCCGTCAGGCAGATAGCCGACATGCGCCTTGCCGATGATCGGCACCATGTGATGCTCGCAATGCGAGTGGAACGTGATGTCCTTGACTATGACGAGGTCGTCATAGCCGGCGACTTCCTCGAAGGTGCGGCCAAGCTCCTCGGCCGGGCACATATCGTAGCCGTTGAACATTTCGCGGAACGCCTTGGTGACGCGCTTCGGCGTGTCGATCAGGCCCTCGCGGTCAGGATTGTCGCCGGTCCAGCGCAACAAGGTGCGCACCGCGGCTTCGACTTCGGCCTCACTCGGCCGGTCGGTGACCGGCTTTTCCATATAGGCCGACTGCGGCATGAGTTTCTTGATAACGGCGTCCATAAAGGCGTCTCCCGTAGTTCCTCTCTCAGGAGGAACGAGTTGAACGGACCACGACCTTTCGGGTGTTAGAAACTCGCCCGGTTTCCAGCCCGTAAGTGGCGTGAACAGATTTGGGCAGGACGAGACTTGCGGTCGCCTTGTCGATACCCGACTACGACTATTATATATGTTCGTGCCGAGCGAAAGGAAGACGCCAGAGCGGCAATCGCTGTTCGCTGGGCGGCGACGGATTGGAAAAATATGATCGACGATGTCTACAATGCGAAAATTCTGGGTTTTGCCGGAAACATCGCACGGATCGGCCGGCTCGACCGGCCCCACGCAACCGCACGAGCGCATTCCAAGCTGTGCGGCTCGACGGTGACCGTCGATCTGAAGATGGATGACGGCGTCGTCAGCGATTTCGCGCATGACGTGAAGGCCTGTGCGCTTGGCCAGGCGTCGTCTTCGATCATGGCGCAGCATGTCGTCGGCGCCAGCGCCGAAGAACTGCGCAGCGTGCGCGAGACGATGCTGAAGATGCTGAAGGAAAATGGCCCGCCGCCCGAAGGCCGCTTCGCCGACCTGAAATACCTGGAACCGGTGCGCGACTACAAGGCGCGCCACGCCTCGACCATGCTGACCTTCGACGCGGTGGTCGATGCGATCGGCCAGATCGAGAAGAAGCGGGCGGAACAGGCGGCCTAAACCTCGGCAAGAAAACGCCGGCTTTCGGCGAATTCCGCCCGGACCCAGTCGGCAAAAGCCCTGGCAGGCTCGGAAAGGTCATTCAGTCTTCTGGCCACCAGCCAATAGGCGCCGGACGCAACGTCGATGTCGAAAGGCTTGACCAGCGTGCCGGACGCAAGTTCTTCGCCGATCTGCAAAAGATCGCCCAGTGCGACACCATGTCCAAGCAAGGCTGCCTGTTTCGAAAGCGAGGCATCCGCCAGCATCGGTCCACGCGCAGGCACGGCTTCAGGGGTCACGCCGGCCGCTTCGAACCAGCGCGTCCAAGCCTGACGGTTTTCTTCGTGCAGCAATGTATAGCGACCAAGGTCGATCGGTTTTTCCAGAGCTGGCCCGGACGCAAGAAGCGCCGGCGACAGAACCGGTGAATCGACGACCGAGGCAAGCTGTTCGGCTTCGCTGCGTGGCCATGAAGTGGCGTGTGCACTGAAGCGTAGAGCAAGTTCAGGCTGATCGCTGCGGAACTCTATCAACCTCGGGTCGACCTCAAGGGAAACGTCGATATCGGGTCGCAACTCGCGAAATCGGTTGAGCCGCGGCACCAGCCATACGGATGCAAGCGACGGCTCGACGCTGACGCGGACCACGGACTGCGTCGGGGCCGCCGTCAATTCCGAAAGCAGCCTGTCGATGCCCCCGAAACTTCTGACCAACTGCTCGAGCAGCCGCCGGCCGGTGTCGGTCAATTCGACGCGGCGATGATGGCGGAAGAACAAAGGTTGGCGCAGGAATGTTTCGAGCTCGCGGATCTGGCGGCTGATCGCTGCCTGCGAAACATAAAGCTCCTCGGCCGCACGGCTGAAGCTCAGGTGACGACCGGCGGCTTCGAAGCTTCTAAGAGCCGTCAGGGGGAGGCGTCCGCGCTTCATTCGCATAACTCAGAGTTATCTGACGTCGACGTTATACTCGTTTGAAGAGCAAGGCCAGCGGCGCTCTAATCGGTGCTCAAAGGAGTGCTGCCATGATCCAGTTTCTCAACATCCTGGGCGATGTCGTGCGGATCGCGACATTTCAATGGCATGACGAGAAACCGCATGGCGACTGGTGCGAGGGGAGGCCGCCGACCAGCGTCGCCGCATGTCGGAAGCCGACGCCCGACCGGTACCCGGTTCGCCGTTCGAGGCAGTGACGGGATTGCCGGAACGGCATTGCGTTCCCGGCCCGATGCGCACATCTATCCTGAAGGGAAACGCGACGCGGAGACTGTGGTGGTCGGCCAACATCGGCATGCGCACGGCGCCAGGCCGATTCGACAAGGACGCAACTGGCCCGGCCCGTGGCGCAAGACGCCGGGCCGCGTCTTCGGCACGTCGCTCGTCCGGCTCTACCAGCTGACGCTGTCCGGCTTTGTGGGCAATTCCTGCCGGCATCTGCCGACCTGTTCCGAATACGCGCACGAAGCGATCGCCCGGCATGGACTTTGGGCCGGCGGCTGGATGGGGTTCTTTCGCGTGCTGCGCTGCGGGCCGTTAGGGACGCATGGCATCGACCGCGTGCCCGAAACCCTGGCTGAGTGCTATGTCTGGTTTGCGCCGTGGCGGTACTGGCGGATCGGGAAAAAACGTGGCGACCTAGACAGTTGACCGCAACTGTTCGTTACACAACCGCACCGCTGTTTACGATCTGGTAGGGTTAACCGTAGCTTGCGCGGACATAGCGCATTTAAGACAAAATCGAGACAAGACGCCTCGCTAAGCCGCTCCTGACACCCTTCAGGAGAGATTACCAAATGCGCCGGATAGATCGTCTTCCCTTCGTTTTCGCCGTGGTTCTCTATGTCCTGGCGTGGCTGTTGGGTTTTCCGATCCGTGCGCAATCGGCCCCGCTCGGGGACGTCGAATGCACGCTGATCGTCGACGCCGCGAGCGGCGAGACGCTGTACCGGCAAGGGGTTTGCGACCAGCGCGTCAGTCCCGCCTCGACATTCAAGGTTCCGCTGGCGCTGATCGGCTATGACGCCGGAATCCTGAGCGACGAGCATACACCGAATTGGGAGTACAAAGCGGAGTTCAACGCGCCGAAACGGGACCGCAAGACCGTCGACCCGACGATCTGGGAAAGGGATTCGGTCCTTTGGTTCTCACGCGAGATCACGCGCCGGCTCGGCAGCAAACAGTTTGCCGGCTATGTGTCCAGATTGGACTATGGCAACACCGACGTCTCCGGCAATTCCGGCAAGAATGACGGCCTCACCCATTGCTGGGTGAATTCTTCGCTCGAGATATCGCCGGTCGAGCAGGTCGATTTCCTGCGCAAGCTGCTGGCGCGGAATCTGCCGGTCTCGGACAAGGCCCATGCGATGACCAATGCGATTGTCCCGACCTTCCGGGCGGGCGGCTGGACGGTGCAGGGCAAGACCGGGACGACCAGGCTTGGCGACGATGCCGACAAGCGCTCGCTTGGCTGGTTTGTTGGCTGGGCGCAGAAGGATGCTCGCAAGATCGTCTTTGCCCGCCTCGTAGTCGATACGAAACGTTCCGACACGCCGAAGGGGCTCAAGACGCGGGCGATGTTCCTGAAAGAGCTGCCGAATCTCCTCGGGTGACCTAAATCCGGCTTTACGGCGCCGAAAACTGCCCATAAAAGACCGCTCGCCGCCGGACGCATCCGGCTCTTACTTGATGTAAGTCGCAACCCCAAAATCGCTACGCAGTTTTGGGCGACGTGCATTTTACCACCCGCGCTCGTTTGCGGGACTGGATAGGAGAATTTAATGCTGAATTCCGTTTCCCTGACATTTCCCGATGGCTCCGTCCGCGACTACGACGCGGCGATGACCGGCGCCGGCCTGGCGGAATCGATCTCGAAGTCGCTGGCCAAGAAGGCCGTTGCCTACAGCATCGACGGCACGTTGCGCGACCTTTCCGACCCGATCGGCAAATCAGGCAAGCTCGAAATCATCACCCGCGAGGATCCGCGTGCGCTGGAGCTCATCCGCCATGATGCCGCGCACGTTCTGGCCGAAGCCGTGCAGGAACTTTGGCCGGGAACGCAGGTGACCATCGGGCCGGTGATCGAGAACGGATTCTACTACGACTTCGCCCGCAACGAGCCGTTCACGCCCGACGATTTCCCGGTGATCGAGAAGAAGATGCGCGAGATCATTGCGCGCAACAAGCCGTTCACCAAAGAGGTGTGGTCGCGTGAAAAGGCGAAAAGGATCTTTGCCGACAAGGGCGAGCGCTACAAGCTCGAGCTCATCGACGCCATCGCCGAGGATCAGGATCTCAAGATCTATGCGCAGGGCGACTGGTTCGACCTTTGCCGCGGTCCGCACATGGCCTCGACCGGCCAGATCGGCAACGCCTTCAAGCTGATGAAGGTCGCCGGCGCCTATTGGCGCGGCGATAGCAACAACCCGATGCTGACGCGCATCTACGGCACGGCCTGGGCCGACCAGGCGCAGCTCGAAGCCTATCAGACGATGCTGGAGGAAGCCGAGAAGCGCGACCACAGGAAGCTCGGCCGTGAGATGGACCTGTTCCATTTCCAGGAGGAGGGCCCCGGGGTCGTGTTCTGGCACGCCAAGGGCTGGAGGATGTTCCAGAACCTGGTCAATTACATGCGCCGCCGCCTGGACGAGCAGGGCTACCAGGAGGTCAACGCGCCGCAGGTGCTCGACAAGAGCCTGTGGGAGACCTCAGGCCACTGGGGCTGGTACCGGGACAACATGTTCAAGGTGACGGTCGCCGGCGACGACACCGACGACGACCGGGTGTTTGCGCTGAAGCCGATGAACTGCCCCGGCCACGTCCAAATCTTCAAACACGGGCTGAAGTCATACCGCGATCTGCCGGTAAAACTTGCGGAATTCGGCAATGTGCATCGCTATGAGCCGTCCGGCGCACTGCACGGGCTGATGCGGGTGCGCGGCTTTACCCAGGACGATGCCCACATCTTCTGCACCGAGGAACAGCTCGCCGACGAGTGCATCAAGATCAACGACCTGATCCTGTCGACCTATGCCGATTTCGGCTTCGACGAAATCACGGTCAAGCTGGCGACCCGCCCCGAAAAACGGGTCGGCACCGACGCGATGTGGGATCACGCCGAGGGCGTGCTGCAGGACGTGCTCGACAAGATCGCGGCGCGGTCGGGCAACCGGATCAAGACGGGCGTAAATCCGGGCGAGGGCACGTTCTACGGGCCGAAGTTCGAATATGTGCTGAAGGACGCCATCGGCCGCGACTGGCAATGCGGCACCACGCAGGTCGACTTCAACCTGCCGGAACGGTTCGGCGCCTTCTACATCGGCTCCGATTCGGAAAAGAAGCAGCCGGTGATGGTGCATCGCGCCATCTGCGGTTCGATGGAGCGTTTTCTCGGCATCCTGATCGAGAATTATTCCGGCCATTTCCCGCTCTGGTTCGCGCCGCTGCAGGTGGTGGTGGCGACGATCACTTCCGATGCCGACGATTACGCGCGAAAAGTCGTTGCGCAGCTGAAGGCGGCCGGGCTGATCGCCGAAACCGACCTGCGCAACGAGAAGATCAACTACAAGGTCCGCGAGCACAGCCTTGCCAAGGTGCCGGTCATCGTCGTTTGCGGCAAGCGCGAGGCTGAGGAAGAAACGGTCAATGTCCGCCGTCTCGGGTCGCGCGACCAGGAATCGCTTGGCCTCGCGGCCGCCGTGAAACTGCTTTCCGACGAGGCGGTGACACCCGACCGCAGGCGCCGCGCGGCCTGAGCCGGCCAATCAGCAACGAAATGGCGGTGGATCGCTCCACCGCCATTTTCATATGCTTGTCACGCCAATTGTGTAGCGAGCCCCATGCTCAAGCTGAAGATGCGCGAAAGACCGTTTCCCGAGCTCTCCTATGCCGGTCCGCATCAGCCGGCGCTGACGCGCTGGTTCATCCACTCGGTCGAAGGCCTGTCGGGACGTGATCGCTTCGCCGCACTCTATGATTTCTGGCGCCGGCAAGTGGTGCCGAACGGAGAGCGCGTGTTCAGCCGCATGCTGGAGCTGATCGACGTCCGGGTGCGGACCGCCGGTCAATGGCCGCCGGCAAACCTGCCCGACACGCCGCTGGTGATTGTTGCCAACCATCCGTTCGGCATCGGCGACGGTATTGCCGTGCTGTCGCTGGCGGAGCAGCTCGGCCGGCCGTTCCGCGTCATGATCCACAAGGATCTGCTCAAGATCCGCGAGATGGAGCCCTATTCGCTGCCGATCGACTTTTCCGAGACCAAGGACGCGCTGAAGAACAACATGGCGGTCCGCCATGAAGCGGTGCGGCTGCTCAAGGAGGGCGTCACCATTGTCGTCTTTCCGGCGG
Source organism: Mesorhizobium sp. M1403 (assembly GCF_040317695.1). NCBI lineage: Bacteria > Pseudomonadati > Pseudomonadota > Alphaproteobacteria > Hyphomicrobiales > Phyllobacteriaceae > Mesorhizobium > Mesorhizobium sp. M1403. The sequence goes on from NZ_JAMYKY010000001.1 coordinate 447,919, forward strand.
GCGGTGTCGCCACCGCGCCGAAGGGGTTTGGCCGGGCACGCGATCTGCCGTGGAAGGTGTTTCCGGCCCGTCTCGTTCAGGACGCAAAGGCGTCGGTCATCCCATTGCATTTTTCGGGCCAGAACGGCCGGCTGTTCCATCTGGTCAGCGGACCGATGAACATGGCCGAACGCGACGGGCGTGTGGCGAAATTCGTCGGCAAGGCCTCGCTGACACTGCGCACATCGCTGCTCATCCGTGAATTTGCGCGGCTCTCCGGCAAATCGATCGACGTGCGCGTCGGCGACGTGCTGGGGTGGGACGAACTGGAGCCGCTGCGAGACCGCAAGGCCTTGCTCGACCGCCTTCAGCGCGGCGTCTTCGATCTGGCGCCGGCCGAGACGACTGGCCGCGTGCCGTTGCTGGCGCGACGCATGCGCAAAGCAGCCTAGAGGGGGCGCGGCTTAGTCGGCGCCTTCCTCGGAATCGATGGCCGAAGCTTCGGTTGCCAGGACTTCGATGTCCTGATTGTGTCCGGCCACCACCGTAAAATCCTTCTGGTAGATGCGGTCGCGGTTTTTGGCGATGATGGTGTAGTCGCCCTCGGCCAGCACCATCGAGGCAAAGGCGCCGACGGTCTCCTTGATCGGGTCGCCGGACTCGTTCAGCAGCGACCAGGAGGTGTCGGCGATCGCCTCGCCGCCCGGCTCGCGCACCAGCTTCATGGTCATCTCGGCGGCACGATGCTCGACCGTCGCTTCGGTCAGCTTGCCGGCCTCGACGCGGATGTCGGAGCGGATGACCGCGTTCACAGCGCCATAGGTCGAAACAACGTGGTAGGTGCCGGCATTGAGCCGCACGACGCTGTTCGGCTCGACATCGGGTATGATCAGCGCGCGATCGCCATCGGCCGCGGCGTGGCTCTCATAAATCGAGAAGCGCAGCTTCTTCGGCGGTATGCGCACCCCTCCCGACAGCACGGCATCAAGCTTGAGGCCGCCGGCATCGAGCACGAGGCTCTCACGCTTGGCTTCCTTGCCGACGGTGATGCGCTTGGTGGCGCCGGCCCGCCCGTAGGAGGCATGGACCAGATAGGAACCCGGCTCGAGCTGGAATACGGCGGTGCCGCCATGAGCGGAGGCGACCATCGGCAGCTTGCCGTCGCTGGCCGATTCGGGCTTGAAGACGCGCCAGACGATGCCGCGCGTGATGTCGGCACCTTTGTCGGTCAATTGCGCCGACAGCGTGATCGCCCCGCTGCTGCCCAATGCCAGCGATGTCTCGCTTTTCGGAGGCGCATAGCCCGAAATTCCGGGAAGTTTCAGATCACTGAGGCCGTCTACATTCTGGGCGGCGGCAAGCGAAACCGGCACCATCAACAGTGCGGCAGCGAGCCATATCAGGAAAAGACGCAATGTCCCCTCAAACATGCCTTGCGTTGAAGCCCAATGCGGTGGCAATTTCAAGGCTTAAGAGTCCGGTCGGCTTCTGCTAGAGGGCTCTTTGTCCGGCGCGTCGCGCCAATGCCCGAGCCGCCCGATATCCCGATGGCGCGCTTCAGCTCAAATTCCAGGAGACTTGCGCCCATGGCGTCGCCGATCATCGATTTTCTGCTGACCCGAAATTCCGCGCCGATCCCGGATTTGAAAGAGCCGGCACCGGGCGATGCGGAGATCGCGACCATGATCGCCGCCGCCTCGCGGGTGCCGGATCATGGCCGGCTGGAGCCCTGGCGTTTCATCCTCTATCGCGGCGAGGCTCGCGTCGAGATCGGCAAGGAGTTGGCAGCACTTGCCGAACAGCGCGAAGGGCCGTTGCCGGAAGGCCGCCGCAACCAGGAATTGGCACGCTTTTCGCGGGCGCCTCTGGTCATCGGCGTGATCTCGATCCCTAGGGAAAATCCAAAGATCCCGCAATGGGAGATGTTCTTGTCCGGCGGCATGGCTGCGATGAACCTGCTGCTTGCCGCCAATGCGCTGGGCTACGGTACCAACATGATCAGCAACTGGTATTCCGACGTGCCAGAGGGCAGGGCGATCCTCGGTCTGGCGCCGCATGAGCGGGTCGTCGGTTTTGTCCATATCGGCTCCTATCAGGGGCCAGCGCCGGAGCGGCCACGGCCCGATCCGGCAAAGCTCTACGCCGACTATTCGGGGCCGTGGGTGGGATAATTTTCGACCCGGAACCAGACCCTAAGCGTCAAGCCCCGCTGCCCTGGCTCGCGCCAGGAGCCGCTCGGCGAGCTTGAGATGCGGCCGGTCGTACATCTTGCCGTCGATGCCGACGACGCCGGGGTTTCCCGCCGCCTTGAATGCCTCGACGATCGCCAGCGAATTTTTCACCGCTTGCGCCGAAGGCGTGAAGGCGGCGTTGATGACCGGCACCTGCGCCGGATGGATCGCCATCTTGCCGGTGAAGCCGTCGCTCTCGGCCTCGGCGCATTCGGCCTCGAAGCCGGCCATGTCGCGAAAATCCGGAAAGACGGTGTCGATCGCCGCGACTTCCGCGGCATTCGCCGCAAGCAGGGTCATGGTGCGGGCGAAGCGGAATACATCCGTGTAGCGGCCATTCGCGTCGCGCGTCGAGCGCGCGCCGATTGCCGCCGACAAATCTTCCGCGCCCCAGGTGACGCCGACAAGCCGCGCGCTTGCCTTGGCGTAGGTCACGGCGGCCAGAACGCCGGCGGCCGTTTCTGTGATGATCGGCAGGATCTTTATCGCGCCATCCGGCAGGCCGCTTTCAGCTTCGTGCACCCTGAGCTTGGCCGAGAGATGCTGGACATCCAGTCCGCTGTTCGACTTAGGCAGCATGATGCCGTCGGGCTTCACTGGCACGAGCGCCGCCAGATCGTCGTCGGTCAGTCCGGTCGAAAGGTCATTGACGCGCACATAGATCGCGGAGTTGGTTCGGTGCCTGTGCCCGGCGAGGAAACGCGCCGCTGTGTCGCGCGCCAGCCCCTTGTTTTGCGAGGCAATCGAGTCCTCGAGATCGACGATGACCATGTCGGCGCCCGCGCCAAAGCCCTTCTCCAGCTTCTTTTCCGAATCGCCGGGAACGAAGAGCAGGGAACGCATCGGCTATGCCTTTTTCATCATCATGGCTTGCCTCGTGCATCTGGCAACCAGCACGTCGTTCTGGTTATAAGCGCGGTGCTCGAACTCGACGATACCGCGGTCCTGTTTCGACCTGGAATCGCGCACCGAAACCACCGTGGTCTCGACGCGAATCGTGTCGCCATGGAAGACGGGGTGCGGAAACACCGTCTCCTTCATGCCGAGATTAGCGATGGTGGTGCCGACGGTGATGTCGTTGACCGAGATGCCGATCATCAGGCCAAGCGTGAACAGCGAATTGACCAGGGGCTTGCCCCATTCGCTCTTGGCGGCGAAGTCGAAATCGATGTGCAGCGGTTGCGGGTTCAGCGTCATCACCGAAAACAGCATGTTGTCGCTTTCGGTCACGGTCTTGCGCAGCGTGTGCTTGAACACATGGCCGACAACGAACTCCTCAAGGTAAAGGCCGGCCATGGTCTGTCTCCTCCACTGCTTAAGGGTTGATAGGCGTTGCATACCGGGCTCGCAAGCCAGTTAACGAACATGGTGAACCGTTCGTAAACCATTTGTGCCTACGGTCTCGACAGGCGCCAGAAGCGTTCTGGCAAAGGGCGTAAGCAGGCGACATGGTCGTTTCGCATTTCCTGAAATGGATCCACACGGCAAAGGTGTCGGAGCGTGCTGCGGCGGCAAGCGCGCTGGCTCGCGCCTATGTCGACTCGGACCTGCCTTTCGAGGACCGCTGCGCTGCCGAGGCGGCGCTGACGTTGCTGCTCGATGACGCATCGTCGAAGGTGCGGCTGGCGATCGCCGACGCGCTTTCCATGAGCCATCATGCGCCGCCGCAGATCGTCAGCGCGCTGGCTTCGGACCAGCCCGAGGTGGCCGCTTTGGTACTGGCGCGCTCGCCGCTGCTTACCGATTCCGACCTGATTGATCGGGTTGCCGGCGGCCAGAAAGCGACGCAGAAGGTGATCGCCGACCGGCCGCGCGTCTCGATGTCGGTTGCGGCAGCGATCGCCGAGGTCGGTGAGCCGGAAGCCTGCACCACGCTGCTCGCCAATAGCGGCGCCGACATCGCATCCGTCAGCTTTCGCCGCATGGCCGAGCGTCACGGCCATCTGCCTCTGGTGCGCGAGGCGCTGATCGCCGACATCCGGCTGCCCGCCGACTGCCGGCATATGCTGCTGGTCAAGCTAGGGGAGATGCTCAAGGGGTCGCCATTGGTGCTGGCGCTGATGGGCGTCGCCAGGGCCGAGCGCATCACGCGCGATGCTTGCGTCAAGGCTTCGGTGACACTGATCGAAGGCACGCGGGCGGAGGAACATACCGCACTTGTCGAACATCTGCGCCTGCGCGGCGACCTGACCGCAAGCTTCGTCATCCGCACCATCGCGCACGGCAAGGTCGACTTCTTTGGTTCGGCGCTGGTCGCGCTCAGCCAGCAGCCCGAGCAACGGGTGAGGGCGCTGCTGGCCAGCGGGCATGACATAGCGTTGCAGGCACTGTTCCGCAGCGCCGGGCTTGCCGCCGCCACCCACGCCATCATCCTGCGCGCGCTGAAGGTCTGGCGTGAGGTCGCCAATGGCAAACGCCTCGCCGGCGTCCAGGAAGTCAGCTGGCTGATGCTGAAGGAATTGGGCGGACAGTCCGCCGAAGGCGATCTCGCCAGGCTGGTCAAATCGATCCATCTCGATGCGCTGCGCGAGAACGCACGCGGGCACGCGCTGGCGATCGCGGCTGCTTAAAGCAATTCCAGGAAAAGCGTGAAACGGTTTTCCGACTTGCGTCAAAATAAAAAACTGAGCGGTTCGGCGTTTCCGTGAAACGCTGAACCGTTCCAGGCCTCATCCTTCGCGAAAAATCCGGAAAAGTCTTGCGCACAGTGACAGCCGCCGTCCGCGGCTCGCCTAGCAGAAGACGCTCAGATATCCAGCACTTCCGTCGCGGCGAATTCCGCGCGTTCCTGGATGAAGCGGAAGCGGGCCTCGGGCTTGGTGCCCATCAATGCGTCGACCGCATCCTTGGTCGCCGCCTCGGCGTCGATGACGTCCACCCTGAGCAGCGTGCGCTTTCTCGGGTCCATGGTGGTTTCTTTGAGCTGGGCGGCCATCATTTCGCCCAGCCCCTTGAAGCGGCCGATTTCGACTTTGCCGCGCCCGGTGAATTCGGTGCGCAGAAGTTCGTCCTTGTGCGCATCGTCGCGGGCATAGGCGACCTTGCCGCCTTGCCGGATCGAGTAGAGCGGCGGCACCGCCAGATAGAGATGGCCGCCGCGGACCAGGCTCGGCATCTCCTGGTAGAAGAAGGTGATCAGCAGCGAAGCGATATGGGCGCCATCGACGTCGGCGTCGGTCATGATGATGACCCGGTCGTAACGCAGGTCCTCGTCGCGGTATCTCGAGCGCGTGCCGCAGCCCAAGGCCTGGATCAGGTCGGATATCTGCTGGTTGCCGGCCAGCTTGTCGTTGCCGGCGCTGGCGACGTTGAGGATCTTGCCGCGCAGGGGCAGCACCGCCTGGCTGGCGCGGTCGCGCGCCTGCTTCGCCGAGCCACCGGCCGAATCGCCCTCGACGATGAAAAGTTCGGCACCGGCGGCGGCATTCTGCGTGCAGTCGGCGAGCTTGCCGGGCAGGCGCAGCTTGCGCACCGCGCTCTTGCGCGACACTTCCTTTTCCTGGCGGCGGCGCACCCGCTCGTCGGCACGCGCGATCACCCATTCGAGCAGTTTCGAAGCTTCCTGCGGATTGTCGGCCAGCCAATGGTCGAACGGGTCGCGGATGGCGCTTTCGACGATGCGGATCGCCTCGATCGTCGCCAGCCTGTCCTTGGTCTGGCCGACGAATTCCGGCTCGCGGATGAACACCGACAGCATGCCCGCCGCCGAGATCATCACATCTTCGGATGTGACGATCGAAGCGCGCTTGTTGCCGACCAGGTCGGCATAGGCGCGCAAGCCGCGCGTCAGAACGTTGCGGAAGCCGGCCTCGTGCGTGCCGCCTTCGGCTGTCGGAATGGTGTTGCAATAGGAATTTATAAAACCGTCGCCGCCGAACCAGGTCACCGCCCATTCGAGCGAGCCGTGACCGCCCTGCTTCTCGCTCTTGCCGGCGAACATTTCACGGGTCACCTGGAATTCGTCGCCGAGCGAGGCTTTCAGATAGTCCTTGAGGCCGCCCGGAAAATGGAATTCTGCCTTGGCCGGCGTCGTGTCCTTTTCCTTGATCAGCGAGGGATCGCAGGTCCAGCGGATTTCGACACCGCCGAACAGATAGGCTTTTGACCGCGCCATGCGGTAGAGCCGCGCCGGCTCGAACGCAGCACCCTTGCCGAAAATCTGCTCGTCTGGATGGAAGCGGATCTTCGTGCCGCGCCGGTTGTGCACCTCGCCGAGCTGCTCCAGGCCGGTCACCGGAACGCCTCGCGAGAAGCGCTGGCGATAGAGCTTGCGCCCAATCGCAACCTCGACCTCGAGATGGTCGGACAGCGCGTTGACCACGGAAACGCCGACACCGTGCAGGCCTCCCGAGGTCTCGTAGACCTTGCTGTCGAACTTGCCGCCTGAATGCAGCGTGGTCATGATGAGTTCGAGCGCCGGCTTCTTGAATTTCGGGTGCGGATCGACCGGAATGCCGCGGCCGTTGTCGGTTACAGACAGGTATCCGTCGGCGGAAAGCTCGACATCGATGAAGGTAGCATGGCCGGCGACCGCCTCGTCCATCGAATTGTCGATGACCTCGGCGAACAGATGGTGCATCGCCTTGTCGTCGGTGCCGCCAATGTACATGCCCGGGCGGCGGCGCACCGGCTCCAGCCCCTCCAGCACCTCGATATCGGCGGCACTATAGCTCTCGCTGGCATCGCGGGGCGCCGGCCGCTTCGCCGCCTGCACCAGCGGGTCGGCCGGGCGCGCGGCGCGAGCCGGTTGCGGCTGCTTGCCCAAATTGCCGAAAAGATCGTTATTGTCGTCCATGCCGGTCCTGGATTCCGATGCTGCGAATCACCACCCGATACTGCCACGCTTTTTGCGGGCAGGCGACGGAGGTTCCTGTTACGTTCGAGGATAGAGCCTCTTACTGCAAAACCATTCGACAACCAAGCGGCGGAAATGGGGTCGAAGCTTGGAGCATCGACGCTTTGTAAACCTTGTCCGAAGGTTACGCCGCAAGGTTGGCTGAAAAACGATATCCGCGGACTGTCGCTGACCTAGAATGCAGCGAAACCCTCAAGAGGCTGTCGCTTAAGCATGTTGGATTACAGTTCGCTCCTGCTCGCAGCGGCGCTGTCGGGCACGTGCCTCAGCATCACCATGTTTGCGATCTGGTTCACCGCGCCACAGGCACGCTTTGTGCTGACGGTGGCGTGCGGCATTCTCGTGCTCGTCGCACATGTGGTCTTGTTTTGGCATTACACAAGAGATCCAAGCCCCTGGCTTTGCCAGATCGTGCTTGCTCTTCTCAGCCTCGGCTTCCTGATTATCTGCCTGTCGGCCATGCAATATCTCAGCATGCGCGACTATAGGCGCGCCATCTTGCCGACCTTGGCTGCGATGGCTGTTTGCGCGGGCGCGACGTATCTCGGGTTTGATGGTGTCGGCTTCATTGTCACCTATGCGACGGTAACGGCGCTACTCTCGCTTATCGGGGCGATGTTCTGGATTGAGGGTGGTCATGATCGCCGGATATTGCTGGTCGTATCGTTCCTGAGCGGCGTCTGTGCGCTGTCGTTCGGACTTTGCGGCGCGGTCCTGCTGGTCAAGGGCCAGTGGGTGCTCGGCGTAGCACCGGACAATTGGGCCGAGCGGGTGAATTCCGTCGTAGCCGTCGCCTGCATGACCGGGCTTGGCGCATTAACGCTCTCCCTGCACCATTTGCAGGCGCAGATCGAATTGAAGGCCGAGACGATGACCGATCCATTGACCGGGCTGATGAACCGGCGGGCGTTAACGGCACTCTACGGCGAGCGGGTCTTCGGTCCGTTTATGTCCGTCGCCATGTTCGACCTCGACCATTTCAAAAGGACGAACGACGTATTCGGTCATCCGGTCGGCGACCAGGTCCTGCGCCGCTTTGCCGCCGTCATCAGGAAATACGCCAGAACCGGCGTCGACGCCTTCCGGCTGGGCGGCGAGGAATTCGTGCTCGTCATGTCGCGGATGACGGAAGAAAAAGCCTATGACATTGCGAGCAAGATCAGCGTCGCCTTCGGTACGGAAGTCGTGGCCACCCAGCTTGGTCCGTTGCGAAGCACAGTCAGCGGCGGCATCGGCTTTGGTGGGACGAGCGGCACCGGTCTCGATGATGTGCTGGCCGAAGCCGACGCCGCGCTCTATGCGGCAAAGCGCGCCGGGCGAAATCGCGTCATCGCCCGGGACAGGGCGAGCAAGGCCGACGGGCCGGCCTTGCGTTCTGCCTGATTGAGGCTTCTATCTTCTTGTTAGACCATGATCTTGTCCGAAAACCGGATTCCACTCTTCGGGATCATGGTCTACTCCGCCGCACCCAGATATTCCGACAGCGGCGGGCAGGAGCAGACCAGGTTGCGGTCGCCAGCGACGTTGTCGATGCGTGACACCGGTGGCCAGTATTTTGTCGCCGTATCGGCATCGCCGGCGGGGTAGGCCGCTTCCAGGCGCGAATAGGGATGGGTCCACTGGCCGGCCAACGCCTCGGCGGCGGTATGTGGCGCATTGACCAGAGGATTGTCGGCCAAGGGCCATTCGCCCTTCGCCACCTTGGCTGCCTCGCCGGCTATGGCGATCATGGCTTCGCAGAAACGATCCAGCTCGCGCTTGGGCTCGGATTCGGTCGGCTCGACCATCAGCGTGCCGGCCACCGGGAACGACATGGTCGGCGCGTGGAAGCCATAGTCGATCAGCCGCTTGGCGATATCGTCGACGCTGATGCCGGCGCTGTCCTTGAGCACGCGGGTGTCGAGGATGCATTCATGCGCAACGCGTCCGTTGCGCCCCTTGTAAAGCAGGGGGAAATGCTCGCCAAGCCGCGTCGCCACGTAGTTGGCGGAGATGATCGCCGTCTCGGTCGCCTGCTTCAGGCCGGAAGCGCCCATCATGCGGATATACATCCAGGTGATCGGCAGGATCGAGGCGCTGCCGAACGGTGCCGCCGCCACGGCATGGGCCGAGCCTTCGGTGACGTGGCCGGGCAGATATGGCTTCAGATGCGCCTTGACGCCGATCGGGCCGACGCCGGGGCCGCCGCCGCCATGTGGAATGCAGAAGGTCTTGTGCAGGTTCATGTGGCAGACATCGGCACCGATATCGCCGGGACGGGCGAGGCCGACCAGAGCGTTGAGATTGGCGCCGTCGAAATAGACCTGGCCGCCATGGCTGTGGACGAGCGCACAGAGGTCGCGCGCGCCTTCCTCGAAAACACCATGCGTCGAAGGATAGGTGAACATCAGCGCCGCGAGGTCTTTTGCATGCTCGGCCGCCTTGGCCTGCAAGTCTTCCATGTCGATATTGCCGTCCTCGGTGCAGCGCACGACGACGACACTCATGCCGGCCATGGCCGCACTTGCCGGATTGGTGCCATGCGCCGAGGACGGGATCAGGCAGACGGTGCGATGGCCTTCGCCACGCGACAAATGATAGCCGCGAATGGCGAGCAGCCCTGCATATTCGCCCTGGCTGCCGGCATTGGGCTGCAGGGTCACCGCGTCGAAGCCGGTGATCTCCGCCAGCCAGCCTTCCAGCTCGTCGATCATGGCGCGATAGCCTACCGAATGGCTCGCCGGGGCAAAGGGATGCAGGTTGGCGACATCGGGCCAGCTTACCGGCATCATTTCGGCGGCGGCGTTGAGCTTCATGGTGCAGGAGCCGAGCGGGATCATGGCGCGGTCGAGCGCCAGGTCCTTGTCGGACAGCCGGCGCAAGAAGCGCATCATGTCGGTTTCCGAGTGGTTTTCGCGGAAGACGGGCTGGGTGAGGAACTCCTTGCCGCGCGGTTTTCCTGGCATGGAACTGCCGGCGGCAACGCCGGCCTTGGCGCCGAAAAGTGCTGCGATCGCCTCCAGATCGGCCTCGGTGGAGGTCTCGTCAAAGCTGATGCCGACATGGTCGGCGTCGATGACACGCAGCAGCCGGCCGGTCTTCTCGGCGGCGGCGGCAAGTGCGGCGGCTCTGCCCTTCACTTCCACGGTCACCGTGTCGAAGCGGCTTCCGCCGAGCACCGAAACGCCTGCTGCCTTGAGGCCGGCAGCCAGGCGGTTGGCCAGCGTGTGGACGCGGCCGGCAATCGCCTGCAGCCCGGCAGGGCCATGCCAGATCGCATAGGCCGTCGCCATGTTGGCGAGCAGCGCCTGTGCGGTGCAGATGTTGGAGGTCGCCTTGTCGCGGCGGATATGCTGCTCGCGTGTCTGCAAGGCCAGGCGATATCCGGGACGGCCCTTGCTGTCCGTCGACTGGCCAACGAGCCGGCCGGGCATCAGCCGCGTCAGCCTGTCGGACACCGCGCAATAGGCGGCGTGCGGCCCGCCAAAGCCCATCGGCACGCCAAAACGCTGCATCGGGCCGACGGCGATGTCGGCGCCAAGCCTGGCTGGCGCGTCGGTCAGCGTCAGGCCCAACGGATCGGCAATGAAGACGACCAGCGCGCCGGCAGCGCGGGCCTTGTCGATCGCTGCCTTGTGATTGCCATAGACGCCGAATGTATCGGGCCAGGAGACCAGCAGGGCGGCGGTGTTGTCGTCGATCACCTCGCCGTCGACCTCGATGCCGAGCGGTTCGGCGCGGGTGCGAACGACGTCCAGCGTCTGCGGGTGCGGCGTGCCGGCCAGTGCCACCTTGGTGCGCTTGTCGCGATGATGGCGCAGCGCAATGCCGACCGCTTCGGCCACCGCCGTCGCCTCGTCGAGCAGCGAGGCCGACGCCACCGGCAAGCCGGTCAGCTCGGTGACCAGCGTCTGGAAGTTGAACAGCATTTCCAGCCGGCCCTGGCTGATCTCGGCTTGGTAAGGCGTGTAAGCCGTATACCAGGCCGGGTTCTCGAACAGGTTGCGCTGGATCACCGGCGGCACGTGGACGCCATGATAGCCGGTACCGATGAAGCTCTTCAGCACCGTGTTCTTTGCCATCGTCGCCGCGAGCTCGGTCAGCGCTTCCGCTTCGCTTGCAGCGGCGGGCAAGGCCAATGGACGGTCGAGCCGGATCGACTTCGGCACTGCCTGGCTGATCAGCGTCTCGACCGAGGGAACGCCGATCGTGGCCAGCATGGCTCTGACGTCTTGGAGGCCCGGGCCGATATGGCGAGCCGAGAAGGGGTAGGGTGCTGCGGTCATCTTGCTGGTCCTGCTATCAACCAATATGGGCTTTGTAAGCGGCTTCATCGAGGAGGCCGTCGAGCTGGCTCTCATTGGCCAGCTTCATCTTCCACAGCCAGCCGTCGCCGGTTGCCGCCGAATTGACGAGCGAAGGATCGGCCGACAGCGCGGTGTTGGCTTCGGTGATCTCGCCGTCGACCGGTGCGTAGACGTCCGATGCCGCCTTGACCGATTCGACCACCACGGCCGTATCGCCCTTGGCCAGCTTTTTCCCTGGCTCAGGCAGTTCGACGAAGACGAGGTCACCGAGCTGCTGCTGCGCGTAATCGGTGATGCCGACGGTGGCGATGCCGCCCTCGACGCGAAGCCATTCGTGATCTTCGGTGAAATAGGTCTTTGCCATTGAAATCATCCTTTGCGGTAGCGATGGGGCGTGAAGGGCAAGGGGTGGATGTCGACCGGGATTTTCGTCCCGCGGACATCGGCGAACAGTCTTGTGCCGGGCCTGGCAAGCGGCGTCCGGACGTAGCCCATTGCCACCGGATGACCGGCCGAGGGGCCGAAGCCGCCTGAGGTGACATGGCCGGCAGGGTTGCCGTCGGCGTCGAAAAGGGCAGCACCGGCGCGCACCGGCTGGCGGCCGTCCGGCTTCAGGCCGACGCGTTTTTGCGCCGGGCCGCGCTCCAGGATGGCGCGCAATGCATCGGCGCCGATGAACGCGCCAGAGGCGCGAACCTCCTTGGGGATGGCCCACATCAGCCCGGCGCTGGCCGGATCGATCTCCGGCGTGATGTCCAGCCCGTGCAGGCACAGTCCTGCTTCGAGCCGCAGGCTGTCGCGGGCGGCAAGGCCGATCCACATCACTCGCTCGTCCTCGAGCAACCTGGTGACGAGGGTTCGCGCGTCCGCTTCCGGCAGGCCGATCTCGAAACCGTCTTCGCCGGTATAGCCCGACCGGCTCATGAACCAGTTTTCGCGCGGCTCGATGCCGTGCATGAACACCAGCGAACCGGTCTCGATGCCGGCGCGGGAAAGGGCAGCCCATGCCTCGGGGCCCTGGATGGCCAGGAAGACGCGGTCGAGCGCGTCCACCTTCACGTCGAAATCCTCGGCAAGTTCACGCAGATGCTTTTCGTCGGCGGCGGCGTTGCCGGCATTGGCGACCATCATGAAGCGCTCGACGCCGAGCCTGGTGACGATCAGATCGTCGAGTATTCCGGCGGCCTCATTGAGGAAGAACGTGTATTTGGACTGGGAAACCTGAAGCGCGCCGGCATCGAACGGGCAGGCGCGGTTCAGAAGCGCTGCTGCGCCCGGGCCGCTGATTTCGAACAGCTTCATGTGCGAGATGTCGAACAGGCCGGCATGCTCGCGGCTGTGAAGATGCTCCTTCATCACGCCGGCCGGATAGGTCAGCGGCATCGACCAGCCGGCGAAGGCGCCGAAGCGCGCACCGGCTGCCATGTGCAGATCTTCGAGGGGAAGGTGTTTGGTGTCGTCGCCCGTCATGTCATCTCCAGAGTCGCACGCAAGCGGTCGCGAATGGCGACCAGTCCGTGCCCCTCTGTCTGAAGCCTGAGAGACTCGCGCCCCGTAACTCTGTCGGCAGCGCTTACACCTTCGGCGCGGGGGCAAGCCCCGACTTTCCAGAGTGTCTTTCCCGTCTACGGTTCTTTTGCCTGAGAGATTTCGGGCGATTTCCCCTTCGGCGGCAGCTCTCGCTGCTCTCTCCCGCAAACAGGTAGGACTCGGTTAAGAGCCCTCGACTCGTCATCCATAGCCCGTGGACGACACCTTGTCACCTGCCAGCGACATTTTTACTGGCAGTCTTCTGCGGGCCTTCTTTACAGGCAAGCCTTCGCTAACCACGCCGCTTGCCGGTTTCTCAAGACCTTGCTGATATGCCGGATAAGGGCCGGCAATTGCCGGCGGCGGGCGGGGAACAAAATGGGCGAATTGATCATGAGCGCGCCAGTGGCCGGGCTGACCTCGAAAAATCGGATCACGGCGGAAGACGTGGTCATGCTGCGCGGCGAAGTGTTCGGCGACGGCGTGGTAACGCACGGCGAGGCCGAGGCGCTGTTTGCGCTCGACGCGACGGCGAGGGACAAATGCGCGGAATGGCTCGAGTTTTTCGTCGAGGCCGTCACCGACTTCATCGTCCACCAGGAACAGCCGGCCGGCTATGTTTCCCAGGACAATGCCGACTGGCTGATCCGGGCGATTTCGCGCGACGGCATGGTTGACAGCCGAACCGAACTCGAGCTGCTAGTGCACGTGCTGGAAGTTGCCAAATCATCGCCGAGCACGCTTTCCGGCTATGCGCTGGAGCAGGTCGCTCATGCGGTCGTGGATGGCAAGGGGCCGCTGACGACCGGCGGCAGGCTTATCCCTGGGTCGATAGCCAAGGCTGAGGTCGAGCTGTTGCGCCGCATCCTTTACGCCTATGGCGGCGATGGCAACATCGCCATCAGCCGCGCCGAGGCCGAGGTGCTGTTCAAGATCAACGAGCGGACAGTGGCGGGCGACAATGATCCGTCGTGGAACGATCTGTTCGTCAAGGCGATCGCCAATTTCGTCATGTGTTCGGCCGGCTACGAAGCGCCGGTGCGCGATGTGGCGCTGCGCCGGGATGCTTTTTTCGAGCAGGCCGATCCGGAGATCGGCGGTTTCTTCAGCCGCATGGTGTCGGGTGGCCTGTCCGGCATTATGGAGGCCTATCGTCCACCGGGCGACGTCGAGGCCGAATGGGAATCGAGGAACAACGCAGCCGAGGCTCTGGCCCGCCGCGCCGAGACGGTCGATGCCGGCGAGGCGAAATGGCTAGCTGAACACATCGGCGACCGGCCGCTGCAGGAGAACGAGCGTGCGTTGCTGACGCTGATCAAGCACGCCTCGCCGGAAATCCACCCGGCGCTCAAGCCGCTGATCGACAAGGTCGCATAACAGGTCGCCAACCTATTGCTTGGCAGGTTCCGGCTTGGCGCCGGTGTCGAACCGCGACATCCATTTGAAGCTGCCGAACCAGTAGCGGCGCACGCCGCCTATGGTGCCGTCAGCGGTACGCGCGCCGATCCAGTTGTTGACGTATTGGATGAGGCGGACATCGTCCGGCCGCATGGCAAACGCCTCCGGCGTCCGCAACAGCGGACCGCCCACCATTTTCAATTTCGCGTCATAGAGCCTGGCGGCCATTTGCGGCGTTGGCGATGTGGCGACCATCGCCTGTGCGTCGCCGCCGATGATCGCGGCGAAAACATCTGAGGTATTGTCGAAAGACAGGATGGTCGCCTTGGGAAAAGCTTCCTTCGCGGCGGCTTCATCGGTGGAATTGGACAACACGGCGATCTTGTATCCCGGCGCCGCTACTGCCTTTCCCGGCCTTTTCCCAAGGCTGGCGATCGTCGCAACCATGCGGATATCGGCGGTACCGGTCTGGTTGGAGAACACCACCTCGCGTGCGCGTTCCGGCGTGCTGGCGTAGCCCGCCGCGATCATGTCGAAATCACCCTTGAGCAGTCGTGTCTTGAGGTCGTTCCAGGGCACCTCGACCAGCTTCAGGTCGACGCCGAGATCAGACGCCAGCGCACTGGTAAGGTCGACATCATAGCCGGCGAACTTCCCGTCGGCCTTCTTGAGGATCCATGGCGGGTTGAGCGCCACGCCGACCGTCAGTGTCTTCTGGTCGATGATGCGTTTGAGGCTGTCGTCCGCCCGGGCTGGCAGCAGCGACAAAGCCAACCAGGCAGAAAGGGCAAGTATAGTTGGGGCGATCATCTTAGCGCGCATTAATATAACCTCGCTGAGCCCGTCCGGTTGTCAGACTTACACAGAGGTGCCATTCTGTCGATAGCGGACCCTGATGGAGAGTTGCGATGTCGGCGCGGATGGCGGTTAGCAGTTCGATGATGTTCCTGGTTTGCATCCTGGGCAACCCGGCGAAGCTTTCGTTGCTGCCGACGGCAGCGCAGGCTGCGGGGGCAAAACGCGTGGTCTGATCCAGCGCCGATTACCGCTATTCCTATTGCGGGATCGATACGCGACGTGGCGTGCAGTTGACCTCGAGGCTTTCGAAGGCGCGTTGCGTATATGGTAGAAGCTGGGGCTATGACGGCGGCGGCATCTGGGTCGACAATGGTTGCTCGGCCGAATTCGCAGTCGCCGGCCCCAACCGCAATCCCTCTGCTGGCGACGTCGCCGCAGCCATTATCGTCGGCGGCGTGGTGGGCGCAATTCTCGACAACGGCAATTCGCATCGGCATCATTCCGACAATTACTATCCGAAGCCGCGCCCGCGCCGTTACGACCAATCGATCGATCCGACGCCGCAATTCGACAATCAGGGCAACCCCAACTTCGATACCCACGGCAACTACCAAGGACCGCACGGGCTGGGGAAGCTTGTTACCCCTGACGACAATCCTGACCTGAATCCGGCACTGCGCAGCGACGGCGACGACAGCGACGACGACAGTTAGCTGAGGCTTAGGTCAGGTTTCGGTCAGATGCCGCCGTACCAGTCGTAGCCATTGTCCTCCCAATAGCCGCCTCTGCCGCCGCCGAGATTGGCAAAGCCGTCGACCAGCTCGATCTTGGTGAGATATTTCGGCATTTTGTAGCCGAGCTGGCGCTCGACGCGGACGCGTAGCGGCGCGCCGTTCTCGACCGGCAACGGCTTGCCGTTGACCCCATAGGCAAGGATCGTTTGCGGATGACGGGCATCGATCAGGTCGATCGAGCCGTAATATTTGATATCGCCGGCAAGGCTGCGGTCGATCGTATCGAGGCAGTGGAACATGACGTAGCGCGCCTGCGGCTTGACCACCGCCTGGTCGAGCACCAGCGACAGTGGCGTGCCGGTCCATTTGGCAATGCAGCTCCAGCCCTCGACGCAGTCGTGGCGGGTGATCTGGGTGCGGCTCGGCATGTTCATCAGCTGCTCGCGGCTCAGCGACAGCGGTTTTTCGACGAGGCCGGAAACCTCCAGCCGCCAGTCGGCGAAATCGTTGGCGAGCAGGCCCTTGTAGAAATCGTCGTCGGGCGCGGTGACGCCGTTCGGCCGCTGCGGCTGGCGAATGTCGGCCTCGGTGAACTCCGGCGCCAGCGCGTCACGGCCGGCAAGCAGCCGCTGCGCCCGCCAGGTCAGCCCATTGGCGCTTTCGAGGAAGCTGCGCAGGCCGTCGCCGACGCCAAGCTGGCTGTCGAAGGCGTCGCAGCCCGAAAGCATGATGCCGGAAAGGCCGAGGCTGGCCGAGGTCAGGAACTTTCTTCGGCTTATCTGTAGCTTGGGGCTGATCTCGAATTTCGCCATGTCAGGCGCTCCTCTCGGGTGCTTTGTCGCCATTCGCCGGCGGGTCGGTTCGATACCAGCCGGTGATAATCGAACGCAGCTCGTTGATCGGGCCGGCGGCCAGGATCATCAGGATGTGGATGACGAAGAAGGCGACGAGCAGCAGCATCACCGTGAAGTGAATGGTGCGCGCCGTCTGCCGGCCGCCGAGCAGGTCGTTCAGGAATGGCAGCACCGAGTTCATGCTCGGCGACATGGCCAGGCCGGTGATGATCATCAGCGGCAGCAGCACGAACAGCACGCCGCCATAGGCCATCTTCTGCAAGGTGTTGTATTCGCGCGTGTGGTGGAACCTGAACCTTGCGTGGTCGACAATGTCTCGCGGCAGCCGCCTGATATCATCGAGGCGCGGGGCAAGATCGCGCCGCAAATGGCCGTTGATCAGACTGGCGACCAGCCAGACCAGCAGCGTGGTGGTCAGCACCCAAGCGAAGAAGAAATGAACGACGCGCGCGGTGCCGAGATCGTAGTAGGAAGGGATCGTCGCCCAGGACGGGAAGGCGCGGGAGGTCTCCTGGCCGGCGGGACCCGACCAGCCGAGCACGCCGGTGGTATCGAAGCGCTTGCCGAAGATCTCGGTATAGCCGCGCGGGCCAGTCACCGTGTTCTCGGCGCCGATAGCGAAGATGGTGTTGTTGTAGCCAAAGCCCGACTCCTTGCCGATGTAGAGCTGTGGGCGGGCGTTAAATATTTGCAGACCGGAAAGCAGCATGAAGAACAGCGCGATCGCCCATAGCCAATGCGTCAGCCGCGTCCAGCGCGACTGCCGATAGATCAGCGTCGCATCGCTCGGCGCGGCGGTATCTGCTCCGGCGGCTTGGTTTCTGGCAAGCGATTCCATCTGTTGTTCCCTCCGGCCGCGTGTTCGCCGCGGCCTGTCAGATCTCTTCTCCTCCCAATACGTCGCCAGCTTAAGCGATGTTTCACCCGATCACGGATTTATTACGGACTGCCGAGGCTGACTGCGAGGTTGACCGCGGCTGCCACGATGACCGTGTTGAAGAAGAACGACAGGATCGAATGCACAAGCACGACACGCCGCATTTGCGAGGTCGTGATGTTGGTGTCGGCGGTTTGCGCCGTCATGCCGATCACTGTCGCAAAATAGAGGAAATCCGAGCCTTCCGGCCGTTTGCCGCCCGGGAAGTCGAGGCCGCCGACCGGAATTTTCTTTTTGGTGTCGCCATCCATCGCATCGCCGTCCAACCAATAGAGATGCGCGTAGTGAAGTGCCGCCATCGCATGGATGGTCAACCAGCCAAGCGGGATAGACAACAACGCCACCGTAAGCTCGACGGGATCCGCGCTCTTCTCCCTGTTGATCAATTGAAACAAGGAGATGATGGCAATGGCAACCACAACCAGCGTGACCGCGAAGATGGCCAGCACCGGCAGGTCGGTGTCGCCTGCATTCTTGCGCAGATAGCTGCCGGTAAGCCGCGGCATGTGAGCGACGACAAGACAGAGATAGGCGGCAAAGAACACGTTGGCGCCGATCGAATAGGCAAGCGGCGCACGCCAGATCAGTGCTGCGCCAAAGGCTGCCACGCCGATGCAGGCCGACAGCGCGAACGGCGTGTGGCGTTGCATGGGCATCTTGGTGGGGGTACCGGTCGTCATGGTTTCAGTCCGCTGAGGCGGATTTCAGCGCTCGCCGCAAGATGCGGTCAAGTTCGCCGAGAAACCGCGAGCGATCCTGCGGCGCGAAGCTCGAATTGTAGCCCTTGCTTTCGCCGGTCTCGCGCAGGTGCTGCTTGAGGTCGCGCATCGCCACCGCCATGCCGATCGTCTCCGGCGTAAACGGGCGCCCGGTCGGGCCGAGTACATGGGCGCCAAGTGCCACCGCGCGCGCGGCAAGCGGGATGTCGGCGGTCACCACGATGTCGTTGGGCCGGGCATTTTCGACGATCCAGTCGTCGGCGGCGTCGGCGCTCTTGGAGACGACGACATTGCGGATCATCGGATCGCGCGATGGACGCAAGCCGCCATTGGAGACGAAGGTGACGACGATGCCGTGCCGCTCGGCAACCTTTTCGACCTCGGCCTTCACTGGGCAGGCATCGGCATCGACGAGAATAGCGGGTGCGGGCATCGTTGTTCCAAATGTGAAAGAGCCGGGCGACGTCGCCCGGCTCGATCGATGATAGTCGAGCGGCTACTAGGCCGGCAACGCGCCGGATCTCTTTGCGGTCCAGGTGGCGATATAGTCCATCAAGCCAGGATTGAGGCAGTCATAGGGTTCGAGCCCGATCGACTTCAGCTGTGACCTTATGCCGTCCATACGGCTCGGATCGACACCGGATTCGATGATCGACGAGACGAAGGCGGTGAAACCCGGAGGCGACCAGCCGTCCTCCTGGAAGCGCTCCGGATGGATGAAGGACAGCCCCTTGAACGCGTGATCGCGCTCGACCGGGCCATGCATGTGGACGCCGCAGCCCGTGCAGGCATGGCGCAGGATCAGCGCGCCCGGATCGACCACCTTCAGCTTGTCGCCGTTTTCGGTCACCGTCACGTCGCCCGTACCGGCAACCGCCACGACCGAGAACAATGCGCCTTCCGGCTTCCAGCATTTGGTGCAGCCGCAGGCATGGTTGTGGGCGATCTGGCCCTTGACCTTCACCTTGACCGGATTGCTCGTGCAGGCGCAGACCAGCGTCCCGCCGGCAAAGTCGGCCTTTTCCCTGGGCAGTCCATTGTCGATTTTCGGATGCAGTTTTTCCGGCATTTTTGTCTCCTCCCTTGTTGAACATGTGCATTTTCGGCCGCTGGCTGATTGGCCGGCGGCTTTCTCCTCCTCCTCAGTAAACTACCACGCTCCTGATCGACTTGCCTTCATGCATAAGGTCAAACCCCTTGTTGATGTCCTCGAGCTTCAGCGTGTGGGTGATCATCGGATCGATCTCGATCTTGCCGTCCATGTACCAGTCGACGATCTTCGGCACGTCGGTGCGGCCGCGCGCGCCGCCGAAAGCGGTGCCCATCCAGGTGCGGCCGGTGACCAGTTGGAACGGCCGCGTCGAGATCTCCTGTCCGGCGCCGGCAACGCCGATGATGACCGACTTGCCCCAGCCACGGTGGGACGATTCAAGCGCCTGCCGCATGACTTTCGTGTTGCCGGTGCAGTCGAACGTGTAGTCGGCACCGCCGATCTGGTCGGCGCCGCGCTTGGTCATGTTGACGAGATGAGCCACGATATCGCCGTCGATCTCCTTCGGATTGACGAAATGCGTCATGCCGAATTTCTCGCCCCAGGCCTTCTTGTCGTTGTTCAGGTCGACGCCGATGATCATGTCGGCGCCGGCAAGGCGCAGGCCCTGGATGACGTTGAGGCCGATGCCGCCAAGGCCGAAGACGACAGCGGTCGCGCCTTGCTCGACCTTGGCCGTGTTGATCACCGCGCCGATGCCGGTGGTGACGCCGCAGCCGATGTAGCAGATCTTGTCGAAGGGGGCGTCGGCATTGACCTTGGCCACCGCGATCTCGGGCAGCACGGTGAAGTTGGAGAAGGTCGAGCAGCCCATGTAGTGGAACAGCTTGTCCTTGCCGATCGAGAAGCGCGACGTGCCGTCAGGCATCAAGCCTTGACCCTGCGTGGCACGGATGGCGGTGCAGAGGTTGGTCTTGCGCGACAGGCAGGACGGGCACTGCCGGCATTCCGGCGTATAAAGCGGGATGACATGGTCGCCCTTCTTGACCGAGGTGACGCCCTTGCCGACGTCGACGACGATGCCGGCGCCCTCATGGCCGAGGATCGCCGGAAACAGGCCTTCCGGGTCGGCGCCCGACAGTGTGAACTCGTCGGTGTGGCAGATGCCGGTTGCCTTGATCTCGACCAGCACCTCGCCATCACGGGGACCTTCGAGGTCGACCTCCATGATCTCCAGCGGCTTTCCGGCGGCGACGGCGACAGCGGCGCGCGTTTTCATCAGGCAATCCTCCCATGGCAGTCTGCAATCCAGGTTAGATTTAACTTACCACTCAGCTCTGCGCTATGCACGAAGCGACGTTCTGATCCCGGATTTTCGTCAGAGCTCGCCGATTTGCGTCCGGGATAGGCTCCGACTTTGCCTTGACCGGCCCCCTGAAGCCCATAAAACGGGAAGCCCAGAAAAGAAGGGCAGCCGAGGGACGAGGCCTGCATGTTCACAAAGATCCTGATCGCCAACCGTGGCGAGATCGCCTGCCGCGTGATCAAGACGGCGCGCAAGATGGGCATCGCCACCGTCGCGGTCTATTCCGACGCCGACCGCGACGCGGTGCATGTCGAAATGGCTGACGAGGCGGTGCATATCGGCCCTTCTCCCGCCGCGCAAAGCTATCTGGCCCCGGAAAAGATCATCGCCGCCTGCAAGGCGACAGGGGCCGAGGCCGTGCATCCCGGCTACGGTTTCCTGTCCGAGCGGGCATCCTTCTGCGAGGCGCTGGAGCAGGAAGGCATCGTCTTCATCGGCCCGAAGCCCAAGGCCATCAAGGCAATGGGCGACAAGATCGAATCGAAGAAGTTCGCCAACGCCGCCAAGGTTTCGACGGTGCCCGGCTGGCTCGGCGTCATCGAAAACGCCGCCCATGCCGAAAAGATCGCCGGCGAAATTGGCTATCCCGTGATGATCAAGGCCTCGGCCGGCGGCGGCGGTAAGGGCATGCGCATCGCCTGGAGCAAGGCAGAGGTGCGCGACGGCTTCGACCGGGCGCGGTCGGAGGCCAAAAGCTCGTTCGGTGATGACCGCGTCTTCATCGAGAAGTTCATTGTCGATCCGCGCCATATCGAAATCCAGGTGCTCGCCGACGCGCATGGCAACACGCTCTATCTCGGCGAGCGCGAATGCTCGATCCAGCGCCGCAACCAGAAGGTCGTAGAAGAGGCGCCGTCGCCGTTCCTCGATGCCAAGACCCGCAAAGCCATGGGCGAGCAGTCGGTGGCGCTGGCCAAGGCGGTCGACTACCAGAGCGCCGGCACGGTCGAATTCATCGTCGATAGCGACAAGAACTTCTATTTCCTGGAAATGAACACGCGCTTGCAGGTCGAGCATCCGGTGACGGAACTGGTCACCGGGATCGACCTGGTCGAGCAGATGATCCGCGTGGCAGCCGGCGAAAAGCTCGCCATCAAGCAGGGCGACGTCAAGCTGAACGGCTGGGCGGTGGAAAGCCGCCTCTATGCCGAAGACCCATATCGCAACTTTCTGCCGTCGATTGGCCGGTTGACGAGATACCGGCCGCCGGACGAGGGGCAATTTGGCGAAATAGTCATCCGCAACGATACTGGCGTCACCGAAGGCTCGGAAATCTCGATGTTCTATGATCCGATGGTCGCCAAGCTGTGCACCTGGGCGCCGACACGGCTTGCGGCAATAGATGCGATGTCGGAAGCGCTGGACAGTTTCGTCGTCGACGGCATCGAGCACAACATACCGTTCCTGGCGGCGCTGATGCAGCATCCGCGCTGGCGGGAAGGGCTGATATCGACCGCTTTCATCGTCGAGGAATACCCCGACGGCTTCGCGCCGATCGTGCCAGACGCCGAGGAGAAAGCGGTGCTGGCCGCGATGGCTACCGCAGTCGAACTGCTGCGCCGCGACCGGCTCGACCGGCTGGGCGGGCGGCTGGCGCCGCATTCTGGCGCCTTGAAACGCGATTGGGTGGTGAAGATCGGCCGGGATTATCTTTCGGTCGCCATCGTCGAAGGCATGATTTCCATTCCGATGGAGCTCGACCTCACAATCGACGGCGGCAAGGCACTGAGGGTGACCTCCGACTGGCGGCCGGGCGATCTCATCTGGCGCGGCACGGCCGGCGGCCGCAAAGTCGCGGCGCAGGTCAGGCCGGTGCTGAACGGGTTCCGCCTTGCCTGGAAAGGCATGTCTGTGACAGCCCGCGCCATGCTGCCGCGCACGGCCGAACTCGAAAGGCTGATGCCGGAAAAAGTGGCCCCGGACACGTCGAAGATGCTGCTCTGCCCGATGCCTGGCCTCGTCGTGTCGATCGCGGTTGCCGAGGGGCAGGAGGTCAAGGCCGGCGAGACGCTGGCTGTGGTCGAGGCGATGAAGATGGAAAACGTGCTGCGCGCCGAGCGCGATCTCATCGTATCGAAGCTCAACGCCAAGCCCGGCGACAGCCTTGCGGTCGATGCGGTGATCATGCAATTCGCGTGAGGCTGAAATCCGCCTCGGCGCCGGCCTGGGACGTTGGAGATTAGCGAAAGCCGAGGTGACGGCCAATCTCCCCCCTCGTGGGGGAGATGTCCGGCAGGACAGAGAGGGGCGCGAAGAAACGCGACCTGACAATTCGTTGGGCAACGAGGCTCGGGCGTGCGGAATTCGCTTTTTTGCCGCCGCAACGTATTTTGTTCTTGCTTTGTGCCGGCAGCTGTGCTATTAATCTGGGTATGGTGCTAAATGGCTCCAACGACCCGCCCGCTGTGGCGGGTTTTTTGTTTTCAGGCCTGACGTCGGCGGGACAGCGCCCCTCTCTGTCCTGCCGGACATCTCCCCCACGAGGGGGGAGATTGGCAGGTTCGGCGGTTGCTCTAAACTCACAAAGCTCCAATCGCTTCCGCTGGACTCGTGTTACCCGGTGCCGGACAATACATCTTCATCGACTGAGTCCTTGTGAGGCGGCGCGAAAAAACCATGGCGGATGAGAGACTTCCACGCGATCCCTTGCTGCGCGAGGCCTATGCGAAGGCGTCGCGGGCGGAGCAGGCGGCGCGTCGGTTCATTCATCTGCGCGTGCATTCGGCCTATTCTCTGCTCGAAGGCGCCTTGCAGCTCGGCAAGATCGTCGGCCATGCGGTGCAGGACGAGTGCCCGGCAATCGCCGTCACCGACACCAACAATCTGTTCGGCGCGCTGGAATTCGCCCAGAAGGCGGTAAAGGACGGCATTCAGCCGATCATCGGCTGCCAGATCGACCTCGCCTTTTCCGGTGAGGCGAGCGACAGCCAGCGCGACCGCAGGCGGCAAGGACCGGAGATGCGGCCGGTCGTCCTGATCGCCGCAACCGAGGCCGGCTACGGCAATCTGGTCAGGCTGGTCAGCCGCGTCTACCTCGAGACACCGCCCGGCGAAGCGGTGCATCTGACGACCGAGATGCTGCAGGGCCACTCCGACGGTCTGATCTGCCTTACGGGCGGGCCGCGAGGCCCGATCGGCAATGCCTTGAAAGAGGACCGCCGCGAACTCGCCGAGACCCGGCTCCTGGCGCTCAAGGGCCTGTTCGGCGACCGGCTCTATGTCGAGCTTGAGCGCGTCTCCGGCTATGACCGCACGATCGAGCAGTCGTCGGTCGACCTCGCCTACCGCCACGATCTGCCGCTGGTTGCCACCAACGAGGCGTTTTTCTTTTCTCGTGAAGACTATGAGGCGCATGACGCGCTGATCGCCATCGCCGAAGGCTCCGTGGTTGCGGCCGACAATCGCCGCCGCCTTTCGCCCGACCACTTCCTGAGAAGCCAGGCCGATATGGCGAGGCTGTTCGCCGACCTGCCGGAAGCAATCGACAACACCGTCGAGATCGC
This sequence comes from Mesorhizobium sp. M1403, assembly GCF_040317695.1. NCBI lineage: Bacteria > Pseudomonadati > Pseudomonadota > Alphaproteobacteria > Hyphomicrobiales > Phyllobacteriaceae > Mesorhizobium > Mesorhizobium sp. M1403. The sequence continues at coordinate 472,100 of NZ_JAMYKY010000001.1, forward strand.
GCTGCGCTGCTCCTACTATCCGAAGACCCGCAACCCGATCCTGCCGCGCTTTGCCGGCCGCGATGTCGCCGACGCCGACGCGGCGGTTAAAGCGGAGGCGCAGGAGCTTGCCCGGCAGGCGCATGAAGGGCTGGAGGCGCGGCTGGCGGCGCATGGGCTCACACCCGGCTACACGGCCGAGCAATATCGCGAGAGGCTGGATTTCGAGCTCGGGGTCATCGAGAAGATGAAATATCCCGGCTATTTCCTGATCGTTGCCGACTTCATCAAATGGGCCAAGGCACAAGGCATTCCGGTCGGCCCGGGCCGCGGTTCGGGCGCCGGCTCGCTGGTTGCGTATTCGACGACCATCACCGACATCGATCCGCTGCGCTTTTCGCTGCTGTTCGAGCGCTTCCTCAATCCCGATCGCGTGTCGATGCCCGACTTCGACATCGACTTCTGCCAGGACCGGCGCGAGGAGGTCATCCGTTACGTCCAGCAGAAATACGGCCGCGACCAGGTTGGCCAGATCATCACCTTCGGCACGCTGCAGGCGCGCGCGGTGCTGCGCGACGTAGGCCGTGTGCTGCAGATGCCTTATGGTCAGGTCGATAAACTGAGCAAGATGGTGCCGTCGAACCCGGCCAATCCAGTCAAGCTCGCCGACGCCATCGCCAACGAGCCGCGCTTTGCCGAAGAGGCCGAGCGGGAGCCGATCGTGCAAACGCTGCTCGACACGGCGCAGAAACTGGAAGGTCTCTACCGCCACGCCTCGACGCACGCCGCCGGTATCGTCATCGGCGACCGGCCGCTGTGGGAACTGGTGCCGATGTACCGCGATCCGCGCTCGGACATGCCGGTCACCCAGTTCAACATGAAATATGTCGAGCAGGCCGGGCTGGTGAAATTCGACTTCCTTGGGCTGAAGACGCTGACCGTGCTGGACAGGGCGGTCAAGCTGATCCGCCGCCGCGGCATCGAGATCGATCTCGCCCACATTCCGCTCGACGACCCGGAAACCTACGCCATGCTGTCGCGCGGCGAGGTGGTCGGCGTGTTCCAGGTGGAAAGTGCCGGCATGCGCAAGGCGCTGATCGGCATGCGGCCCGACTGTATCGAGGACATCATCGCGCTGGTCGCGCTCTACCGGCCGGGGCCGATGGAGAACATCCCGACCTACAACGCCAGAAAGCACGGCGAGGAGGAGATGGCGTCGATCCACCCGAAGATCGACCATCTCGTCAAGGAGACGCAAGGCGTCATCGTCTACCAGGAACAGGTGATGCAGATCGCGCAGGAGCTTTCCGGCTATTCGCTAGGCGAAGCCGATCTGCTGCGCCGCGCCATGGGCAAGAAAATCCGCGCCGAGATGGACAAGCAGCGCGAGCGCTTTGTTTCCGGTGCGGTCGAGCGCGGCGTCGGCAAGCCGCAAGCCGACTTCATCTTCGACCTGCTGGCAAAGTTTGCCGACTACGGTTTCAACAAATCGCATGCGGCCGCTTATGCCGTCGTCTCCTACCAGACCGCTTATCTGAAGGCGCATGACCCGGTCGAATTCCTGGCGGCATCGATGACGCTCGACATGGGCAATACGGACAAGCTCGCCGATTTCCGCCAGGATGCGCTGCGTCTCGGCATCGAAGTGGTGGCGCCATCGGTGATGACGTCGTTCCGGGATTTCGAGGTCGGCGAGAACCGCATCTTCTATTCGCTGGCCGCGCTCAAGGGCGTCGGCGACGCGGCGGTCGAGCACATCGTCGCCACGCGCGGCGAAAAACCGTTCAAGAGCCTCGCCAATTTCTGCGAAAGGGTCGATCCGAAGATCGTCGGCAAGCGCGTCTTCGAAAGCCTGATTATGGCCGGCGCGCTCGACTGCTTCGGCCTCGACCGCGCGGCGATGATGGCCGGCGTCGAGCGGATGATGGGGCTGGCATCGCTGGCGCAGCAGAATGCCGTCACCGGCCAGCATGACATTTTTGGCGCCTCGCTTGGCGCACAGTCGCAGGCACTCAACCTGCCGGCGACCGACCCCTGGCTCGCCGCCGACCGCCTGCACCGCGAATTCCAGGTGGTTGGATTCTATCTCTCGGCGCATCCGCTCGACGAATACAAGGCGGCGCTGCAGAAAATGCGGGTGCAGACCTGGGGCGAGTTTTCGGCCGCCGTCAAACGCGGTGCTGCCGCCGGCCGGCTTGCCGGCACTGTGACCACAAAGCAGGAACGCAAGACGCGCACCGGCAACAAGATGGGCGTCGTGCAGTTTTCCGACACGTCGGGCCAGTATGAAGCGGTGCTGTTCTCGGAAGGGCTGGCACAATACCGCGACCTGCTCGAACCCGGCCGCTCGGTGGTGATCACCGTTTCGGCCGAGGACAGGCCGGAAGGCGTCAATCTGCGCATCCAGACCGTGCAGTCGCTGGAGGACGAGGCAAGCCGCATCCAGAAAGCGCTGCGCATCTTCGTCAGAAATGACGCACCGGCATCGACAATCCAATCGCAACTTGGGCAGCGTGGCGACAGTCAGGTGAGCATCATCGTCATCAAGGAAGGCGGCGAGGGCGAGGTCGAGATTGAGTTGCCCAACCGCTACCGCGTCTCGCCGCAGATCGCGTCGGCGATGCGCGCTGTGCCAGGCGTGGTGGAAGTGGAGCTGGTGTAGCCGGCTGCCCGGCTGGCAACACTGGACGGCTGGTGGCCCAAACGTTATCGCAGTCGCCATGAATGCAATAGACAAGAGTGGAGCGCAGGATTCTTCAGCCTTGGCGCGGCTCCGCGACATGCTGCGCAAGCTATATCACGGGCGCACAGCGGCGGCGTTCCGGTTTCAGCTTGCGGCTGTTGTCATCGACCTCGCCATCATTGCCTTTTTTATTGCCACGCCGGTGATCCAGAAGTCGTCCTCGTTCCTCTGGCTGGACTACTCCGTGGCAGCACTCGTCGCCGCCGACATGATTGCCCGGCTGCTTGCCTCCAACGACATGCTGCGCCTGATGAGACAGCCGGCGTCGTGGATCGATGCCTTCATCCTGCTGACTCTGCTGATGCCTACGGCGCTGGCCAATCTCGGTTTTTTGCGCATCCTGCGGCTGTGGTCGCTGTCGCGTCGCGGCGCGCTGTGGCGATTTCTCGAGATGCGCGGCTTCAGGCGATGGCGCGAGGCGAGCCGCGCGGTCATCAATTTCCTGACGTTCCTCTTTGTAATCACCGGCTTCGTCTACACCTTCTTCTTCCGCACCGTGGGCGGTCTCGAAGGCTATGTCGATGCGCTGTATTTCACCGTCGCCACAGTTACCACGACCGGTTTCGGTGACATCGTCCTGCCCGGCGTGGCCGGCAAGCTCACCGCGATCGCCACCATGATCATCGGCATATCGCTGTTCGTCAGGCTTGCGCAGGCGCTCTTCCGTCCCACCAAGGTGTTCTTTCCTTGCCCGCAATGCGGGCTGCAGCGGCACGAGCCCGACGCCGTCCATTGCAAGGCCTGTGGGCACGTTCTGAACATACCCGACGATGGCGATTGAATTGCAGGGCTACGATGCTGCCACCTCAGCCGGTTTGGCGGCTTTTTTCTGCAGATTGAGCAGATTGCCGAGCAGGATCAGCAGGGCGCCGCCGGCGGTGAAGGCGTCGATCTGCTCGTGATAAAGCAGCCATCCGATCACCGCCGACAGCGGTACGCGCAAAAAGTCCATTGGCGAGATGACCGTCGCATCGGCATAGACAAGTGCGCGGGCCATGCAGAAATGCGACGACATGCCGGTAAACGCGATCAGCAGGATCCACGGCCAGAGCTCGAGCGGCGGGTTGCGCCATTCGTACAGCGCCGGGACGAGGCCAAGCACCGACTGGATGATCAGCATCCAGAAGATGATGCGCACGACGCTGTCCGTCCGCGTCAGCGACTTGACGAGGACCACCGAGACGCCGAAGCAGACCGCGGCTCCCAGCACGATAACCTGCCCCGGATTGACCGCGCCGACGCCCGGACGCACGATGATCACCACGCCGATCAGCCCCAGCACGATTGCCGCAAGCCGTGGCCGGGAGAGCCTTTCGCCGAGGAAAACGACCGCCAGCAGGGCGGTCCAGATCGGCGTGGTGAATTCGATCGAGATCAGCACCGCAAGCGGGATCAGCGTCAGGGCGTAAAGCCAGGCAGCCTGGCCGGTATAGTGGACGACGTTGCGGGCGATATGGGCCAGCGGACGCCCGGTGCGCATCGCCGCAAAACCGCCTGACATCATGACCAGCGGCAGCAGGATGAAAAAGCCGATCACCGAGCGCAGCTCGAGCACCTGGAAGACGTTGAGCTCTGCCGTCGTGGCCCGGCCGGCGACCGACATCGCCAGGAACGAGGCGATCGACAGCGCCATCCAGAACGCGGCCTTGGGGATCGAGGGTGCGGGTACCATGCGCGCTATGTCGCAAGCCGGCGCTTTCATCGCAACCGCTAGCCGACGCATTTGACTGGGCCAGCCGTGAAGCGTTGCAAACAGTGATGTTGAAGCCGGAACCCGCCGCTGAGGGAAGCGTTGGTCCCTCAGTGTTTGCGTGCTGTGTTTGGATACCAACGAGGAGCGGTCCGATGAAATCACTCGCACGATTTGTACTTGCCGGCTGCCTGGCGGCCGGGGCCGGCGCAGCGCATGCCGACGATCCGGATTTTCTTCGCTCATTCCAGGGGAGTTTCGCCGGCAAAGGCATCGTCAAGGTCACCACCGATGCGCCGACGGTGAATGTCTCCTGTCACTTCAATTCCGACGCGACGTCGAACTCATTGTCGCTCGACGGCAGCTGCCGCGGTCTTATTTTGGTAACGCGCGACATCAGCGCGGACCTCAGGTCCAGCGGGACGAAATACAGCGGCACCTATGTCGGATCGCGCACCGGGCCGGCGCAATTGAGCGGCAGCCGCTCCGGCAACGCAATCAATCTCGGCATCCGTTGGGCCAAGGAGGTCAATGGCGATCGCAAGGCGCAAATGACGGTCGAGAAGAATGGCGAGGACGGCATGCGGCTGACCGTTATCGACGTCGACCCGAAAACCGGCGAGCGCGTGATTACCAGCCGGATCGATCTGCGGCGCACTTAGCACTATCACTCCTCGATCGGTTCGGGCGGGTGCGCATCACGGCCCTTGCCGAAGGTATAGCCGGTTTCCACCGCCCTGCGGCCGAACTTGCCGCGCAGCGTGTCGATGGCGCCTTCGGCCATGGCGCGCTTGCGTGACTTGACGTCGACCAGGTCGGGCGGGTCCGCCCGGTCATCGTCGGAGAGATCGCTGACGCCAATGCCGAGCAGCCGGTATTTCGTGCCATCCGCTTCCTTGCGTAGCAGCTCGAGCCCGGTCTGAAAGATGCGGTCGGCCAGCCGGGTCGGATCGCCGAGCTGGCGATTGCGCGTGCGGATCTTGAAATCCTGGGTCTTCAGCTTGAGGACGACGGTGCGTCCGGCAATGCCGGATTTTTTCAGCCGGGCCGAGACTTTCTCCGCCAGCGCCCTCAGCACCGAAACCAGTTCCTCGACGGAGGCGATGTCGGTGTCGAAAGTGGTTTCCGCCGAGACGCTTTTCGCGTCCTGGTCGGGAACGACGCGGCGGTCGTCCTCGCCGCGCGAAAGCCAGTAGAGCCGGTCGCCCATGACGCCATAGCGGCGCATCAGGTCGCCGCGTTCCATGCGCTGCAGCTGGCCGATGGTGCGGATGCCGTCGCGCTCGAGCGTGGCGGCAAAGGCCTTGCCGACGCCCCAGATCAGCGTCACCGGCTGCTCGGCCAGGAAGCCGATAGCCTCAGCCTCGCCGATCACCGAAAAGCCGCGCGGCTTGCGGAAGTCCGAGGCCACCTTGGCCAGGAACTTGCAATAGGACAGGCCTGCCGAAACGGTGATGCCGATCTCCTTTTCGACGCTGAGAGCGAAGCGCGCCAGCACCACCGCAGGCGGCAGGCCATGCAGGCGCTCGGTGCCGGCGAGGTCGAGGAAGGCCTCATCGATCGAGAGCGGCTCGACCAGCGGCGTCAGCGCCTGCATCATGGCGCGCACCTCGCGGCCGACGCGGATGTATTTTTCCATGTCCGGCGGGAGGACCACCGCGTCCGGGCAGGCTTCGAGCGCCTTAAACATCGGCATTGCCGAGCGCACGCCATGGATGCGGGCGATATAGCAGGCGGTGGAGACGACGCCGCGCTTGCCGCCGCCGATGATCAACGGCCGGTCCTTCAATGCCGGGTTGTCGCGCTTTTCGACCGCCGCGTAGAACGCGTCGCAATCGATATGGGCAAGGCGCAGCCGGTAAAGCTCGGGATGGCGCGCAAGCCGCGGACTGCCGCAGCGCTCGCAACGGCGTGCCTCGCTGCGCTGAAAATTCAGGCAGTCGCGGCAAAAACCGTGTTCGGGATTGTTGACAGGGGCCGCCATCGCTGCGAACATAAAGAGAACAAATGCAATGGTACGTCAGGACGGACGCCACGACAAGGCGGTGGGCCGGGAGAGAGCTCATGAATACGACCATAGCGCCGCTAGTGCCCGAGCTTTGGGCGGATTTCGAAGATCTTTTCGGTAAGCAAGGCGCCTGCTACGGCTGCTGGTGCACACATTTCCGGCTGTCGCCGGCAGCGCGCCGCGCGAGCGACCGGGAGCGCAACAAGGATCATATCAAGGCGCGGATCGAGGCCGGGCCGCCGCCCGGCCTGCTGGCCTTCGAGGACGGCCGGGCAGTCGGCTGGATGCAGATCGGCCCGCGCGCCGACGTGCCCGAATGGAACAACCAGGGCAGGGGGTCGGCGCCGCTCGACCCCGCCGATGCCACCGATCCCGGCGTCTGGGCGATCTCCTGCTTTTTCATCCGCGCCAAGGCACGCGGCAGGGGCCTGTCGCACCGCCTGGTGACAGGCGGCATCGACTTCGCACGGGAAAATGGTGCCCGGCTGATCGAGGCCTGCCCGATCGATCTATCGAAGGATTCGCGCTCGATCGGGCTGTTCGTCGGCTCGTCGCGGGTCTTCGAAAAGGCCGGGTTCCAGCGATTGGTCGAGCGCAAGCCGGGCCGGCCGCTGGTGCGGCTGGTGCTTTAGGCAATGCCGCGGGCGACATCGATCCGTCCGGCTCGCCTTGCGGTTGTGATGGTAATTCCCTACCAGTGATAGAAACGGTTTGACGGCCGCGAATAAGTGAGGATCGACATGAAGCGCGTTTTGCCACTTGTTTTACTGCTTGCCTGCAGCGGACCGGCCTTCGGCCAAGCGATCGACAGGCAAGGGGCGAAGCAGCTTTCCGACGATCTGGCGCGCTATATCGGAAAGAAGCTGTTCGATATCGGGTTCGTGAAAATTTCAGTCGACGGCGATGCCTACAAGCTCGCATTCGACTTCAAGCCAGTCACGGATTTGATGGCAAAGCAGCAAGCCTTCAAGTTCGACATCACGCCTTACTTCATCTTGGTCAAGCCGCGCAAAGATGGACACTGGGACGTTTCGGCGGACGTGTCCCCGAAGGGGTCTATCGATTTCGTTGGCCCTGAGGGGGCGCAGCACATCGACTTCTCCGTGTCGGACAACAAGTTCACCGGAGTTTATGACCCCGACCTGGCCGCTTTCGCGAGCGCAACCGGTTCGATGGCTGGCATGACGATGACCACCCGAGAGCCCAAGCAGCAGGCGGATGTCACGGTCGGTCCTGGCACTGCCGTAATAGTTTCGACCAAATCCGCAAACGGCGGCGTCGATTTCACGGTGACGGAAAAAATAACGAACTTCGCCGAAACGATCAAAGTCAACGATCCCAAAAGTGGGTTGAGTTTTCCGGCTGCTGTAAAAGCGCCTGAACTTTCCGTGGATGCGGCCGGCAAGGGTTTGCGGACAAAGCCGCTGCTCGACCTGCTTGCTTTCATCGTGGCGACTGATGATGCAGCCAAATTCAAGGCGGATGGGGCGGAGTTCAAATCGCTTCTGACGGCAGCACTGCCGTTGTGGGAGCGGATCGACGGCACCTACGGCTTCAAGGACCTTGTGGTGGAGAGTCCGGTCGGCAAGTTCGGTGCGACGCAACTGAATACCGCTGTCGGCATGGACGGCATCGCCAAGGAAGGCAAGATCAACTACGCGTTCAAGGTTTCCGGCCTGACAATACCGCAGCAGGTGCTGCCCAGCTGGAGCGTTGCGTTGCTGCCGACGGATATCGACCTCAACTTCGGCGGCGCCAACATCGATCTGGACAGCATGGCGAAGAAAACCATCGAAACCCTTGATTTCAGCAAGGATCCACCGCTGCCGGCAGATTTCGGCAACCAGATCTCCGCCGATTTCCTGGCCAAGACGCCAAAGGCCATTCTCGGACACAGCACGATCAAGAACGGCAACATCGAGATTGCGATGGAAGGCGAGATGACCCTCCCCGGCAAGAAGCCGCGTGCAGACGTGACAATCGACATCACCGGCTACGACAAGATCGTGGAGACCTTGCAGACGGCGGCGAAGACGGACCCGCAGGCCGCGCAGTATTTTACCGGCGCGCTGGCGATCAAAGGGTTCGGCAAGACGCTGCCGGACGGCCGGCTTGAATGGGTGATCAACACCAAAGCCGACGGTTCGGTGACGGTCAACGGCGCCATGCTGAAGCCGGCCGACCCCGTTGGGACGGACAACAGTGGGGAAGAGGCAACGCCATAAAGCACCAGCAGCGGCCCATCGTCGGCGGCAGGTTCTTCGATCTGCCCGCAGTCTCGGGATCGTCGCCTATATCGAATGCTCATGATTGTCGTCGCCGAGCGGCAGCGCCCGCAACGCCTTGCCCACTGCGGCGGGTGGCGTTCCGGTCTCCTCGGAAAAACGCATCAGCGTCGGCTCGTGGGCGAGGATGAACTGCAGCACGCCGGCCAGGAATCCCGGCTCGCCGGCCGCCCGGCGGATGGAATGCGCCTCGATGCCGGTGATCGCCAGGAAGCGGGGCAGGAGTTCCGGATCGGCGGCGACGAAGCCCAATGCCTTTACGGCAATGGTTTCGGCTTCCTCGCGCATTGACGCTGCGTTTGCCATCGCTACCTTCCTTCGTGGGCGAAATAGTTTTGTTTTTCGCAGTAGTGGCAAGTGTTATCGGCAGCAAGCTCGCCGACCTGGAATCCGAACACTTTTCGGGCGGCCGGTTTCCGTTTCGTCAATCATATTGCCGTATAGTGGGAACAGGTTTGGTGCGTGCCGACAAGGGGCGCATGACGGCACCCTTCGAGTGGAAGGCCAGCCGGGACGGGAAATCGATGCCTAAAAAGGTTATGATCGTCGAGGACAACGAGCTCAACATGAAGCTCTTTCGCGACCTGATCGAAGCGAGCGGCTACGAGACGGTGCGTACACGCAACGGCCTGGAAGCGCTGGATCTGGCGCGGCAGCACAGGCCGGACCTCATCCTGATGGACATCCAGCTGCCCGAAGTGTCCGGCCTCGAGGTGACCAAATGGTTGAAGGAGGACGATGATCTCCACGTCATCCCGGTCATCGCCGTCACCGCCTTCGCGATGAAGGGCGACGAGGAGCGCATTCGCCAGGGCGGCTGCGAGGCATATATCTCCAAGCCGATCTCCGTGCCGCGTTTCATCGAAACGATCAAATCCTACCTGGGCGATGCCTGATGTATCTTTCCAGCCGAGCCGGAGCTTTGTGAAATGACCGCGCGGATCCTCGTCGTCGACGACATCCCAGCAAATGTCAGGCTGCTGGAGGTTCGGCTGCTTGCCGAATATTTCGAGGTTCTGACCGCCACCAACGGGCCGGATGCGATCGAGATCTGCGAAAACGGCAAGGTCGACGTCGTGCTGCTCGACGTGATGATGCCTGACATGGACGGGTTCGAGGTCTGCCGGCGGCTGAAGGGCGACCCGGCGACATCGCACATCCCGGTCGTGATGATCACCGCGCTCGACCAGGTTTCGGACCGGGTGCGCGGCCTCGAAGCCGGCGCCGACGATTTTTTGACCAAGCCAGTCAACGATCTGCAGCTGATGACGCGCGTCAAGAGCCTGGTCAGGCTGAAGTCGCTGACCGACGAGCTGCGGCTGCGCGCCTCGACGACGCGCAATATCGGCATCGAGGAGCTGTTGAGCCGCAACTTCGCGGCCGACGACGCGGTGCCGAAGGTGCTGCTGGTCGATGAGCGCAAATCCTCCTTCGAGCGCATCCAGAAGATGCTGCGCGGCAGTGCCGATCTCGACGTCGCCACCGATCCGCATGCCGGTTTCTTTCAGGCTGCCGAGTTGCCCTACGAATGCGTGATGATTTCGACGGCCTTCGCCGATTTCGACCCGCTGAGGCTCTGCTCGCAATTGCGCTCGCTCGATCGCACCCGTTTCCTGCCAATCATCCTTCTGGCGGACGAGGGCGAGGAGGGGCGCATCATCCGCGGCCTCGAACTCGGCATCAACGACTATCTGATGCGGCCGATCGACCAGCAGGAGCTGACCGCGCGGCTGCGCACGCAGGTGCGCCGCAAGCGCTACAACGACCAGCTTCGCGCCAGCGTCACCCAGACCATCGAGATGGCGGTGACCGATGCCCTGACCGGCCTGCACAACCGCCGCTATCTCGACAGCCATCTGCAGACGCTGTTCGACCGGGCCGTGGCACGGCGCCGGCCGCTGTCGGTGATGATCACCGATCTGGACCGCTTCAAGACCATCAACGATGCGCATGGCCATGACGGCGGCGATGACGTGCTGCGCGAATTCGCCCGGCGGTTGCGCAAGAATGTGCGCGGCATCGACCTTGCCTGCCGCTTCGGTGGCGAGGAGTTCGTCGTGGTGATGCCGGACACGGACGGTGCGGTAGCCGAAAAGGTCGCCGAGCGCATTCGCGCCGAAATCGCCCAACTGCCGTTTGCCGTCGGCGCAGAAGGAAAGGCCATCGAAGTCACCGTCAGTGTCGGCGTGTCGTCGGTGCTGAAAGGGGTGGACACGGTCGCGGCGCTAATGAAACGCGCCGACCTCGCGCTCTACGAGGCCAAGAGCGGCGGCCGCAATCGCGTCGTCGCCAAGGCGGCATAGCCCGGACACCAATTAGCCAGTCAACGCGACAAGGTTACGAATTTACCTTAATCCAAGCGATTTGCGAGGCTTGGTTAAGAAACTGTTGATTTTCCTAAGTTGGTGCGCAAATGTGCAGCCCTTAGACGTAACCGGCACGAGGCTAGATCGCCGGTTCGACCCGAAGAATACCCCATGATGCTCAGGTCCGCCGCATCTCCTGGGTCCGTGGGGTCGGCCGGCCGGCGCTGGCACATAGTGGCCTCCTCGTACCGCTGCCAAACGCCGGCCGGCCCCCAATTTCAAAACACATCAGGACTCTGCGTCAGCATCCAGAAAATGCTGGCTTTTTGTCGTGGCAGGTAGGCCGCCTTTTGATCAGCACGCTGGGGGCGGTACGCATGTGCCTGCAGCCGATTGACAGAGTCTGTCTTCTATGCAGAAATTGGTTGGACCATTGAGCCATTTTTTGGTGACCCGTTGGCATGACCGAATTCGGCCTTTCGCCCATACAGGCAACTGCTCGCGACGACGCGGTGCTCAAGGCCCTGGCCGGCTTTGTGATGCGGGAAGCCCTCGGGCCCGGCCAGAGACTGCCGACCGAACGCATCCTTGCCGAGCGCCTCAAGGTGAGCCGCAACACCGTGCGCGAGGCGCTGACGCGCTGGGAAGGGCTCGGCCTGGTCGAGCGGCGGCAAGGCAGCGGCACTTATCTCAAGGGAGTGGTGTCGCTGGACATGCTGCACATGCCGCTGACGCTGGCCGGCGGCAATGATTTCACCAGCCTGATGCAGACGCTGGAAATCCGCCGCGCGCTGGAGGCGGAAGCAGCCGCCCTTTGCGCCGTTCGCGCCGGCCAGCCAGATCTCGTCGAGATCGGGCGCAAGCTCGACATTATGGAGCAGGCCTTCCACACGCGCGCCGGCATGTCGGCGGAGGAGGACTGGGAATTCCACCAGTCGATCTACCGCGCTTCCGGCAATCCGCTGTTCGAGCAGATCATCGCCGCCATGCACGAACTGTTCCACCGTTTCTGGGAACATCCGCTCGGCGTGCGCGACTTCGGCCACGCCAGCTTCCCTTATCACCGCACCATCTTCGAACGCATCGCCGCGCACGATCCGGAGGGAGCCCGGGCCGAGGCGCTGAAGCTGATCGCCACCGTCGAGGACGATCTGAAACGCGGTGCGGCCAAACTCAAACTCTCAGGCCAGAAATGAACGACCATCCCGCCGGTTTCGAAAACGACTATCTCGCCGAGGCTGCGACGCTTCTCGCCCATGATGAGCCTTTTCCCGGCGGTGCGGTGGTCCCGCCGATCTACCAGACTTCGCTCTTCACCTTCGCCAATTATGCCGAGATGGCCGACACATTCGCCGGCAGGCGACGCCAGCCGATCTATTCGCGCGGTGACAACCCGACGGTGATGGAGTTCGAGGCGCGTGTCGCCGCCCTCGAAGGCGCGCAAGCCGCGCGCGGCTTTTCCAGCGGCATGGCAGCGATCAGCGCCACGGTGCTTGCTTTCGTCAGTGCCGGCGAGCGAATGGTCGTCGTGCGCAACTGCTACGGCGATGCCTACCGGCTGTTCGAACGGCTGTTGCCTCGGCTCAACATCAAGGTCGACTACGTCGACGGTTCCGATCCGGACGCGGTCGCCGCAGCACTTCCCGGCGCCAAGCTGCTCTACCTGGAAAGCCCGACGTCGATGATGTTCGAGCTCCAGGACGTAACGCATTTGGCGCGGCTGGCCAAAGAGCAGGGCATCATCACCTCGATCGACAATTCCTGGGCGACGCCGGTGTTCCAGAAGCCGATTTCACACGGTGTCGACCTGGTGCTGCATTCCGCCTCGAAATATCTCGGCGGCCACAGCGACACAGTCGCCGGCGTGGTGGCCGGTTCGGCTGCCCATATCCGACACATCAACGAGCAGACCTATTCCTATCTCGGCGGCAAGCTTTCGCCTTTCGAGGCGTGGCTGTTGCTGCGCGGGCTGCGCACATTGCCGCTGCGGTTGCCGCACCACATGAAGAGCGGGCTGACCATCGCCGAGCGGCTGAAGGCGCATGGCCATGTCGAGCGGGTCAACCACCCGGCCTATTCCAACCATCCAGGCAAGGCGACGCTTGCCGGCTATGCCGGGCTGTTCTCATTCGAAGTGACGGAAGACGTCGACATTCCGGCTTTCGTCGATGCGCTGAAACTCTTTCGCATCGGCGTCAGCTGGGGCGGCCATGAGAGCCTGGTCGTTCCGGCAAAGGCCTCGCTCGAGCAGACGCCGGGCCTGAATTCGATGGCGCGCTTCGGCGTCAGCCCGCGAACCATCCGCTTCAGTGTCGGATTGGAAAGTGTCGAAGACCTGTGGGCGGATGTCGCCCAAGCCTTCGACAGAGCAAAAAGATAAAAGGAGCCGTTCAAAATGGGAGTGCTGAACATGAAAAAACTGAGCATCCTTCTTGGTGCCGTCGCGGGTCTGGCGATTTCCGCCGGCAGCGTGCTGGCCGATTCCACCATCAAGATGGTCGAGGTCATTACCAGTCCGCCGCGTACCGAATTCCTCAAGAAGCAAATCGCCGAGTTCGAGACGGCCAATCCGGGCGTCAAGGTCGAGCTCGTATCGCTGCCTTGGGGCCAGGCGTTCGAGAAGTTCCTCACCATGGTGCAGGCCGGCGACACGCCCGACATCGTCGAGATGCCGGAACGCTGGATGGGCCTCTACGCGACCAACGGCCAGCTCGAGGACCTCGGGCCATACATGGCCAAATGGGACGATGCCAAAACGCTGGGCGAGCGCGCCAAGCAGTTCGGCTCGACGGTCGACAACAAGCAGTACATGATCCCTTACGGCTATTACCTGAACGCGCTGTTCTGGAACAAGAAGCTGTTCAAGGAGGCCGGCCTGGACGGTCCGCCGTCGACGCTCGACGAATTCGTCGAGGACTCCAAGAAGATCTCGGCGATACCGGGCAAATACGGCTACTGCCTGCGCGGTGGCCCGGGCGCTTTCAACGGCATGCACATGTTCATGAACATCGCCGCCGGCAAGGGTGGCTATTTCAACGAGGACGGCACCTCGACCATCAACGAGGAAGGCTCGGTCAAGGGCCTGCAGATGCTCGCCGACATGTACAAGAACGGCCTGGCGCCGAAGGACGCGGTGAGCTGGGGTTTTAACGAGACCGTCACCGGCTTCTATAGCGGCACCTGCGCCATGCTGAACCAGGATCCCGACGCGCTGCTCGGCATCGCCGACAAGATGAGCGCCGACGACTTCGCCGTGGCGCCGATGCCGGTCGGGCCGAGCGGCAAATCCTATCCGACGCTCGGTTATGCCGGCTGGGCGATGTTCGCCAATTCCCAGCACAAGGACGATGCCTGGAAGCTGATGGCGACGCTGTTGTCGCCCAAGGACAATCTGGAATGGGCAAAGGAAGTCGGCGTCATTCCGATCCACAACGGCGCCGACCAGGACGCTCACTTCAGGACCGAGCAGTTCAAGGGCTGGTTCGAAGAACTGAACAACGGCGACAAATACGAGATGGTGACGCCGCCGACGCATCTGGAAAACCTCGGCAATTTCGTCGACCAGGTGGCGATCAAGAATTTTCAGGAAGTGCTGCTTGGCCAGAAAGCGGCCAAGGACGTGGCCGACGAATGGGCCAAGTTCCTGACCAAAGAACAGCAGGACTGGCTGGCCAAGAACAAGAAATAGCTTTTCTTCCTTCTCCCCGTTCACGGGGAGAAGGTGTCACGAAGTGACGGATGAGGGGCGGCGCCAACCCGTCGTGGCTCGTGCTGCCTCTCATCTGCCTGCCGGCATCTTTTCACCGTAACGGGGAGAAGGGCGCTGTCCTCGACGCTGCTCAGGAGACAATCCAGCACCAATGACCTATGCCGTGTCCGAAATACGACCTGCCGGCAAGCCACGACGCAAGCGGCTGTCTCACGCCGCAATCGAACCCTGGCTCTATCTCAGCCCGGCGATCGTGCTGCTGGTCGTCGTGCTCCTGGTGCCGCTGGTCATCGGTATCGGCTACTCGTTCCGCAAGTTCTCGGCATTCAAATCCGAATATGTCGGGCTTGGGCAGTATCAGGCGATGCTGTCGGATCCCGTGCTCGGGCAGGCGCTTGTCAATACGCTGTGGTGGACGGCAGCCAGCCTGTTCTTCCAATTCTTCCTCGGCCTTGGCCTGGCGCTGCTGCTCGACACGCCGTTCCGGGGCAGAAAGATCGTGCAGGCGGTGGTCTTCCTGCCCTGGGCGGTGCCGTCCTTCCTCTCGGGCCTGACCTGGGCCTGGCTGTTCAATCCGATCATCGGGCCGCTGCCCCACTGGCTCTATGCATTGGGGCTGAAAGCCGAGCCGACCAACGTGCTCTCCGATCCCTCGACAGCCATGTGGGGGCCGATCGTCGCCAATGTCTGGTTCGGCATTCCCTTTTTTGCCATCACGCTTTTGGCGGCGTTGAAGTCGATACCCTCGGAATTGCATGAGGCGGCGGCGATCGACGGCGCCTCGCCGTGGCAGCGCTTCACCAAGGTGACGCTGCCGTTCCTGGCGCCGACCATCGTCATCACCGTCATGCTGCGCACGATATGGATCGCCACCTTCGCCGACCTGATCTTCGTCATGACCGAAGGCGGGCCTGCCGGTTCGACCGCCACAGTGCCGGTCTATATCTATGTCAGCGCGTTCAAGTCGCTGGACAAGGGCTATGCCTCCGCGGTGGCGGTGCTGCTGCTTGCGCTGCTCATCGTCTATGCGATTGCACTGATCGGCATCCGCCGCTCGCTGGTGAGGCACGTCTGATGATTGCCGGACGCTCCGTCTCCTCGCGCGTTCTCGGCGGCATCGGCCTTTACGGCGCCATCGCCGCCTATATGGCCTTTGCGCTGTTCCCGATCTTCTGGACGTTGAAGATCTCGGTCACGCCGGAGCGGCTGCTCTATTCCGAAGGCATCACTTTCTGGCCGTCGCAAACGACGCTGCAGAACTTCGTCACCGTGCTGGAAGCAACCGATTTCCCGCGCTATTTCCTGAACAGCGTTATCGTTTCGGTGTCGACGGCAGCCTTCGTAACGGTCATTGCCACGCTGGCCGGCTACGCCATGTCGCGATTTTCCTTCCGTGGCAAGGCGACCCTGGCCATCCTGCTTCTGCTCACCCAGACCTTCCCTCTGGTGATGGTCATTCCGCCGATCTACCGCATCATGGGGCAGATCGGTCTCATCAACAGCCTGACCGGGCTCGTCATCATCTACACCGCCTTCAATACGGCCTTTGCGACCTTCCTGATGCAATCCTTCTTCGACGGCATCCCGCGGGACCTGGAAGAGGCGGCGATGATCGACGGCTGCACGCGTCTGCAGGCGATGCGCAAGGTGATCGTGCCGCTGACGCTGCCCGGCATGGGCGCGACGCTCGGCTTCGTCTTTACCGCCGCCTGGAGTGAGTTGCTGTTTGCGCTGATGCTGATTTCCAGCGACGACCAGAAGACCTTCGCGGTCGGCCTGCTCACCTATATCGGCAAATTCGCGGTCGACTGGGGGCAGATGATGGCCGCTTCCATCCTGGCGCTGATCCCGGTCTGCATGTTCTTTGCCTTCCTGCAACGCTACCTCGTCACCGGCCTTACCGCTGGTGCCGTCAAGGGATAGATCGATGGCCTCCGTCACTCTCGACAAAGTCCGCAAAGACTATGGAGCCGTGCGCGTCCTGCACGCGGTCGATCTCGAAATCGCCGACGGCGAGTTCGTCGTCCTGGTTGGGCCATCCGGCTGCGGGAAATCGACCCTGCTGCGCATGATCGCCGGGCTGGAGGAGGTCTCCGACGGCGAAATCCATATTGGCGAGCGCCTGGTCAACGACATCGCGCCAAAGGACCGCGACATTGCCATGGTATTCCAGTCCTACGCGCTCTATCCGCATATGGACGTGTCGAAGAACATGGGTTTCAGCCTGATGCTGAGGAAGGCCGGCAAGCCGGCGATCGATGCAAGGGTGGACGGTGCCGCCAAGCGGCTCGGGCTCGATGCGCTTCTGCAACGCTTGCCGCGGCAATTGTCCGGCGGCCAGCGTCAGCGCGTCGCCATGGGCCGGGCCATCGTCCGCGACCCGAAAGTCTTTCTCTTCGACGAGCCGCTTTCGAACCTCGATGCCAAGCTGCGCGTCCATATGCGTGCCGAGATCAAGGCGCTGCACCAGCAATTGAAGACCTCTTCGGTCTATGTCACCCATGACCAGATCGAAGCAATGACAATGGCCGACCGTATCGTCGTCATGCATGACGGCCTCGTCCAGCAAGTCGGTGCGCCGCTCGATCTGTATGACCGGCCGGTCAACATGTTCGTCGCCGGGTTCATCGGCTCGCCCGGCATGAATTTCCTGCCTGCCGTGGTTGAAAAGACCGCCAAGTCGGATGCCGTACTGGCCGACGGCCAGAAGCTGCGGCTGCCGGACGGGTTGCCGCTCAGGGATGGCGATGCGATCACCGTCGGCTTACGGCCGGAGCATATCCGGCTTGCCGACAATGGCGCGCTGAAAGGCGAGGTGGGCGTAGTGGAGCCGCTCGGCCTGTCGACTCAATTCTACACCAAGCTTGCCGGCCAGCAGGTGTGCGTCTTCGCCATGGGTCGGGCCAGTGTGAAACCGGGTGAGGCCGTGCGCCTGTCGGCCGACCCGGCGTCGCTGCATCTGTTCGATCCGGCAAGCGGTGATCGCATCGGCTAGTCCTGCATCCCCGAAACGAAAAACGCCGCCCGGAAGGCGGCGTTTCGGTACTGCGAGAGAAAACCGGATTACTTGATCTTGGTTTCCTTGAACTCGACGTGCTTCTTGGCGACCGGGTCGTATTTGCGGAACGACAGCTTGTCCGTCTTGGTGCGGCTGTTCTTGCTGGTCACGTAGAAGAAACCGGTGTCGGCGGTCGACAGAAGCTTGATCTTGATGTTTGCGGCTTTGGCCATGATGTTCGTCCGTTAAATGTTCGTGGAGTTTTGGCCGCTGGAGCACGGGGAAACACCCGGACGCGGGAAACTTGCCGCGACACATAAAGAACGCGCCCGGAAAGTCAACCCTTGTCCAGGTTCTGTGTCGTAAGCAGGCGAGTTGTCGGATTAGGTAGCACGTGAGTTGTCCGGGTTTATTGCCGGCCGAGTGAGGCTGGGGATGAGGCTCCTGTGTGGCTTCGGCCGTCGTAAGCAGGCTCCGGGTGGCGTCTCAGTTTGAATGCCGGCTATGAGTATCGAGCGATGGACGGCTGATCGATCACCCAAAGCCAGTTCCCGTCACTTTGCCGGCGAGCGATTTCCGCAGTCACGGTGCCATCGGCAAGGCGCGTGGACGTAAGCCCCAAATCCCCGTTGACGATAGCCGGACGCTGATCTCCGAGATCAAACTTTCGTCCCGCTGCCACCAACTTAGCGTAAAATCGGCGGATGGCGTCTCTGCCGCAGGCCAACTGTCCGTTGCCGATATCGAGGGTGGCACCGGGTTCGTAAAGAGCAGCCATTCCTTCGGCGTCTCCCGCTTGCTCGCGAGAGACCAATAGCCGCGCCAGATCCTGGGGATCGCTTGCTGGTTTGCGATATGCTTCATCATTCATAGGCAGGCTTCCTGACAGCCAAATTCAAACCGAGATACGACCGGGTTCCGCTCACTCCGCCGCGACGGTTTCCGGCTGCAACGCCTTCTTCCAGTCTCCCGTCGTGTTCCACCAGCGGTTCGGGTTGGCGCGGTCGTCGAGACCCTTGGAGCGGCTGGCAAGCAGTGGCTGAATACGGATCACCGGCTCCTGATAGCTGTGAACCTGGTAAATCGCTTCGACGACGCGAGCGGCGAGCTTCTGGTCGTCGGGCAGTTCGAACGACACCTCGACAGTCCCCGGCCGCCTGCGCAATTCCGTCTCGGCGCCGGCGGCGGCACCTTCAAGCGGCCGATAGCGCTCGATGCCGTCTGCCGACTGAAAGGCATTGCTGTCATACTTGCCCATTCTGAGCGGCGCGATTGCGACCACCGCCTCCATGATGCGGTCGACATCGGCGGCCGGCGCCTGAAAGGTCACCAGCAGCAGCAATTCCATCCGCAGCGATTTCGTTTCAAAGCCACTGTCGATCATCCGAGGTCTCCCTGCTCATGCACTTTGGGGGAGCATATACTCGAGCGCTCCTGACATGGTGGTGTCAGTAGTTAGTCAGCAGTGGGAGCGATGTCGGCAGCGGCGCCGACTCAGAGGATTTTGCGGAGCAGCCTGGTGCCGACCAGCACGATATAGCAGGCGAAGAACAGGCCGAGCGCCCAACCGAAGCCCGAGGGCCCGAAAGCATCCATGCCAATGCCGATTGCCTGCGGGCCAAGCACCATGCCGACACCGTAGCAGAGCACGAAGGCAGCGTTGGCGGAGGCCAATTCGTGGCCGGAAAGCTGCGAGCCGAGATGCGCCAGACCGATTGTGTACATGGCGGCGACCACACCGCCCCAGACAAACAGAAGCGCTGCCATCAAATGCCAGTTCTGCGCGAAGAACGGCATGAAGATTGTGCCGGCAAGCCCGACGGTGGCACAGGCTATCAGCAGATAGCGGCGGTCGCTGACGCGGTCGCTGATCATGCCGATCGGGATTTGCAACAGCACGTTGCCGAGGCCGATCATGGTGAGCAACAGGGCGGCGTCCGCCTCTGAATAGCCGATGCGGTTGCCGTAGACCGGGAACAGTGCAAATCCGCCCGTCTCAACCGCGCCGAACACCAGCACAGCGGCGGTCGCCGTCGGCACCAGCCAGATATAACGCAGGAAATTGCTGGTTTCGCCGTCGGAGACGATCGTTGGGCTTTCGTTGCGCGCCGCCAGGACCGGTATGGCAGCGAGCGTAACCAAGGCGATGGTGACGCCGAAGGGGAGGAAACCGCTGCTGCCGAGATGGGCGAACAGCCATGGCCCGGCGGCAAAGCCGAGTGACAGCACGGTGGCATAGATGCCGAGCACCAGTCCGCGCCGGTGCGGCGGCGCCGAGGTGCTGATCCAGAATTCCGACAGGATGAACAGCACCGTCAGCGCGATATGCAGCAGGACGCGCAGCGGAAACCACATCCAGAAAGCTGGCGCGAAATGGAAACCGACAAAAGCCAGCGCCCCGGCGGCAATCATGGCAAGCATCGTCCAGGCGACGCCGAATCGCATGGCAAGCGGGGTGGCGAGCGGCGCGCCGGCAATCGAGGCGAGGCCTGCGACCGCGGTATTGAGACCGATCATCGACGCGGAATGGCCGCGCATTTCCAGGATCACACTGAGCAGCGGCATGCCAAGGCCGATGGCAATGCCGACGACGCTGATCGACGAGATCGCCGCGACCATCGGCAGCCAGTGTACGCGTTCCTTGCCCTGCGGCTGGGTATCGACTGTCATGGAATGCCTGGCTGCTCTAGAGAATTTCGCGGACGAAGCGATTGCGGACAAGCCGGTAGAACGGCACGGGACCGCCGGGGCTCAGCAGCGGATCCTGGGCGAGCCGCGTTTCCAGCTCCTCCAGGACCGTGCGCGTGATGTCTGGAATATCGACTTGCCTGGCCTTGGCCAGCGGCAGCCAAACGACGTCTTCCAACTCGTTGGTCGGCCCGCCGCCGGGCAGTTCCACGGCGACGTCGTCGCGCCATGCGGCGAGAAAGCGCGTATCGAAGCGGCGCACCCGGTTGGGCGGGGTGATGGCGCGTGCAATGAAGCGCAGCGGTTGCAGTGATGGGATGACGCCGTGTTCGACAAAGCCTTGCCAGTCGCGCATGGCGGTCGCGAAGGTGCCTTTTTGGCCGATCAGCAGGCCGGCCTCCTCATAGGTCTCGCGGATTGCCGACAAGGCAATGGCGCGGGCGCGGGCCGGGCTGGTGCGGCCGATGCCGGCTGTCAATCTCGCTTCTTCGTCAGGATGAAGTGCGCTGGCTACGGGAATTCGGCTGTCGGCCGGATCGGTGCGGCCGCCGGGAAACACGAATTTACCCGGCATGAAGGCATGACGGGCGTGGCGCCGGCCCATCAGCACCAGGAACTCGTCGCCCTTGCGGTCGAGCAGGATCAGCGTCGCGGCGTCGCGCGGGCGTATAGGCTTGGCGTCGAGCGCGATCCGCTCAACCTTGCCGACTTCCGCCTTGGTCATAACGTCCATGCGCTCGACCTAGCGGAATCTTCTCCGATGCGAAAGTGGCGTCCAGCCATGCCGATTTGCGCCAGCCTCGGTCTCAAGCCTCGGGATGCGACTCGATCAGATCTTCTTCACCGCCAAAGCCGTGCATATAAAACGCCCATTGCAGGCCGATGACAGCGCCCTTGACCGGTTGCAGCAGGACGACGGCGAGAATGATGGTCAATGGCACCCAGATGGCAATGTGCTGCCAGGTCGACAGCGTCGAGGTCGCCTCGACACCCATGAAGGCGCCGAGCACGATATGGCCGACAATGACCACCACAAGATAGGCCGGCAGGTCGTCGGCGCGATGGTGGTGAAGTTCCTCGCCGCAGTGACCGCATTTGTCGACGGTCTTGACGAAGGCGCGAAACAGCTTTCCCTCGCCGCAATGCGGGCAGCGGCCGAGCATGCCGCGCTTCATTGCCGGCAATAGTGGCCGGGCGGTCCGGCCCGAGTGATGTTCGCCGCCGAAGACCCGTTCTTCCACCTGCAGTTCTGTTGGCATTACCGTCTCCTGCCGCGTGTGCCTGGACGCGATTGCGACGCCCGGGCGCGGCTTTTGGCCTTATGGAACGACCGTTTGGAGCCGGGCAGCGGCTTTGGCTCGGTCAGCATCTCGAAACGCATCGCACCGGCCATCGGCGCCACCTCGATCAGGCGAACCTCGACGCGATCGGCAAGCTGATAGCCCTTGCCGGTGCGTTCTCCGAAAAGCGATCGAGCAGTTTCGTCGTATATATAGTAGTCGCCGCCCAGGGTTGAAACCGGAATGAAGCCATCCGCCCCATACTGCGGCAATTGGACAAACAGGCCCGATTTGGTGACGCCCGAGATGCGGGCGTCGAAACGGTCGTCGATGCGCTCGGCGAGATAGGCGGCGATCAGCCGGTCGACCGTGTCGCGCTCGGCGGCCATGGCGCGCCGCTCGGTCGCCGAGATCAGCGCCGAGACCTCCTCCAGCCGCTCCGCCTCGTCCTGCGTCAGGCCGCCCGGACCAAGGCCGAGTGCGGCAATCAGCCCACGATGCACAATCAGGTCGGCATATCTGCGGATCGGCGAGGTGAAATGCGCGTAGCGCTTCAGGTTGAGGCCGAAATGGCCGATATTGGCAGGCGAATATTCAGCCTGGCTCTGCGAGCGCAGCACCACTTCGTTGACCAGTCCCTCATTGTCGGCGCCGCGCACGCGAGCGAGGATGCCGTTGAACTGGTTCGGCCGCATCTGCGCACCGCGCGCCAGTGACAGGCCGAGCGTCTGCAGGAATTCGCGCAGCGATTCCTGCTTGGCGAGCGAAGGCGCATCGTGGATGCGGTAGACCAGCGCCTGCCGCTTCGCCTCCAGCGTCTCGGCGGCGGCGACATTGGCCTGGATCATGAACTCTTCGATCAGCTTGTGCGCGTCGAGCCGCTCCGGCACGACGACCTTGTCGACGGTGCCGTCCTGCTTGAGCAGGATCTTGCGCTCCGGCAGATCGAGCTCGAGCGGCTGGCGCGTGTCGCGGCCGCGCTTCAGGATCGCGTAAGCGTCCCATAGCGGCCTCAGCACCGCATCGAGGATCGGGCCAGTCGTGTCGTCCGGTGCGCCGTCGATCGCCGCTTGCGCCTGCTGATACGCGAGTTTCGCCGCCGACTTCATCATGATGCGATGGAAGGAGTGCCTGAGTTTGTGGCCATCAGCCGAGAAAGTCATGCGCACCGCTATCGCCGGACGATCCTGGGCCTCGCGCAGCGAACAGAGGTCGTTCGAGATGCGCTCCGGCAGCATCGGCACGACACGATCGGGGAAATAGACCGAATTGCCGCGCTTCAGCGCTTCGCGGTCGAGCGCCGTGCCATAGCGCACATAGGCGGCGACATCGGCAATGGCGACGGTGACGATCACGCCGCCGGCGTTCGTCTCGTCGGTGTCGGGCATGGCGAACACCGCGTCGTCATGATCCTTGGCGTCGGACGGATCGATGGTGAGCAGCGGCAGCTCGCGCCAATCCTCGCGGCCGGCAAGCGTCGCCGGCTTGACCGCCTCTGCCTCGGCGATGACGTCGGGGGGAAAAATATGCGGAATGTCGTGCGCGTGGATGGCGATCATCGAGACCGCCTTTTCGCTGGTCAAGGAGCCCAATACCGCCAGCACCTTGGCTCTCGGCAGCCCGTAACGGGAGGCCCGCGCCGGCTCGACCTCGACCAGGTCGCCATTCTTGGCGCCGTTCTGGAATTCCTTGTCGACGACCAGCTCCGGCTGGCGCCTTTCCACCGGCTCGATGCGGAACGTGCCGTCCTTCAGCACACGGAAAACGCCGAGAACCGCATCGGTGCGCTTCTCGAAGATCTTCATCACCCGGCCGGTATAGGCCGGGCCTGCCGGATCGTCGGTTGGAAAGGTCTTGGCCAAAACCCGGTCGCCGATGCCAGGCGTCGGGCCATTGCCGCCGCGCGACACGCGGATCGCTATGACCGGAGGTTCGCCATTGCCGATCGCTTCGGTCGGGTGCGCCAGCAGCACGCCGTCGGCGTCGCGGCCAAAGATGTCGAACACCGCGACGTGGGGCAGGGCGCCGACGCGGGCAAGCCGCTTGCGCTCCTTGGTCAGCAGGCCTTCGTCCTGCAAGTCGCGCAACATGTCCTTCAGCCAGATACGGTCTTCGCCGCGCAGCGCGAACGCCTTGGCGATGTCGCGTTTTCCGGCGCGGTCCGGATTTTCTGCGATGTAACGCAGTATCTCGTCACGCGAAGGCCGGTAGTTGTCCCTGACCTTGGCACGGGTATCGGCGGTGCGCAGATCGCCGTGGCTTCTTCCGGAGACTTTGCGCGCCAACCCGTCCTATCCCTTTTTCCTGGCCGCCGGTTTTTTGGCCGCTGCTGGTTTCTTCGCAGGCGCGGCCGCTTTGCGGAACGGCTTTCTGCCGCCATTGCCGCCCTTGGCTTCCTTTTCCGCAATCAGCGCCACCGCATCCTCGACCGTCACCGATTGCGGATCCTTGCCCTTCGGCAGGGTCGCATTGACCTTGCCGAAATTCACATAAGGCCCGTATTTGCCGTCACGCACGACGATCTTGCCGCCGCCGGCAGGATGCTCGCCAAGCTCCTTCAGAGCAGCGGCTGTGCCGCCATTGCGGCCGCCCTTGCCTTTCAATTGCTTCTCGGCGATCACCGAGACGGCGCGATTGAGGCCGATCGAGAACACGTCCTCGATGCTGTCGAGATTGGCGTAGGTGCCGTCATGCAGCACGAACGGCCCGTAGCGCCCCAGCCCGGCCGAAATCATCTTGCCGGATTCCGGATGCTTGCCGACGTCGCGCGGCAGCGACAGCAGGGCGAGCGCCTTTTCGTGATCGATCGAATCGACAGTCCAGCCCTTGGGTAGGCTGGAGCGCTTGGCATCCTTGCCGTCGCCGCGCTGGATATAGGGGCCGAACCGGCCATTGCGCAGCGTGATCTCCTCGGCCGTATAGGGGTCCTTGCCGAGCACCTTGGTGCCGTCTTCGCCGCTGCCGTTCTCGCCATTGGGATTGGCGGCGTCACCGAGCTGGCGGGTGAAGGAGCATTCGGGATAGTTCGAGCAGCCGACGAAGGCGCCGAACTTGCCGAGCTTGAGCGACAGGTTGCCGGTGCCGCATTTCGGGCATATGCGGGGGTTGGAGCCATCCTCGCGCGCGGGAAACACCAGCGGCGCCAGTTCCTCGTTCAACGCATCGAGCACGTCGGTGACGCGCAGCTCCTTGATGTCGGCGACGGCGCCGGAAAAATCCTTCCAGAAATCGCGCAGCACATCCTTCCAGGCTAGCTTGCCGTCGGAGATTTCGTCGAGTTTCTCCTCGAGCGAAGCGGTGAAGTCGTACTCGACATAACGCTCGAAGAAGCTTTCGAGGAAAGCCGACAATAGCCGGCCCTTGGCCTGCGGCACCAGCTTGCGCTTGTCGATGGTGACGTAATCGCGATCCTCGAGCGTCTTGAGGATCGCCGTATAGGTCGACGGGCGGCCAATGCCCAGTTCTTCCAGCTTCTTGATCAGCGACGCCTCGGAATAGCGCGGCGGCGGCTCGGTGGTGTGCTGGGTGGCGTTGATCGCCTCGCGAGTGAGCTGCTCGCCGGCACGGATCTCGGGCAGGCGGCGGCTTTCTTCGTCTTCCGAATCTTCTTCCTTCTGCTCGATGTAAGCGGCAAGGAAGCCGTCGAAGCGAACAACCGAGCCGACAGCACGAAGCTCGGCGGTACGCGAACCGTTGATCGCCTCGATCTCGACCGTGGTGCGCTCGATCTCGGCCGGCTGCATCTGGCTGGCGATGGCGCGTTTCCAGATCATCTCGTAAAGCCGCGCCTGGTCGGCGTCGAGATACTGCCTGACGGAAGCCGGCGTGCGCATGAAATCGGTCGGACGGATCGCTTCGTGCGCCTCCTGGGCATTCTTGGCCTTGGCGGAATAGACGCGCGGCTTTTCAGGCAGGTATTTAGGGCCGAATTCCTTGGCAATCGCATCGCGTGCGGCAGAGATCGCCTCCGGCGCCATCTGCACGCCGTCGGTTCGCATGTAGGTGATCAGGCCGGTGGTCTCGCCGCCGATCTCCATGCCCTCATAAAGCCGCTGCGCCACCTGCATGGTGCGGTTGGCCGAAAAGCCGAGACCCGATGAGGCTGCCTGCTGCAGCGTCGAGGTGGTGAAGGGCGGGCCGGGATTGCGCCTGGTCGGCTTGGCTTCGACCGACACTGCCTTGAAGCTGGCGCCTTCGAGCATCGCTTTGATGTCGTCGGCCTGCGCCTTGTTGGAAATGTCGAGCTTTTGCAGCTTCTTGCGCTCGAAGGCGGTCAGCCGCGCCTCGATATTTTCCTTGCGCGGCGTGCCGAGGATGGCGGCGACCTGCCAGTATTCCTCGCGAATGAAGCGCTCGATCTCGGATTCGCGGTCGCAGACCAGACGCAGTGCCACCGACTGGACGCGGCCGGCCGAGCGGGCGCCGGGCAGCTTGCGCCACAGCACCGGCGACAGCGTGAAGCCGACCAGATAGTCGAGCGCGCGGCGGGCGAGATAGGCATCGACCAGCGGCGCATCGATCTGGCGCGGATTGGCCATCGCCTCCAGCACCGACGCCTTGGTGATGGCATTGAAGACGACGCGGCTGACCGGCTTGTCCTTCAACGCGCGCTTCTGTTTCAGCACTTCCAGGACATGCCAGGAGATCGCTTCGCCCTCACGGTCCGGATCGGTGGCGAGGATCAGCCCGTCGGCGTCCTTGACTGCCTTGGCGATATCGGCGAGACGCTTTCCAGACGCGGTGTCGACGGCCCAGGACATGGCAAAGTCCTCATCCGGGCGCACCGAGCCATCCTTGGCCGGTAGATCGCGGACATGGCCGAACGAGGCCAGAACCTTGTAGTTCTTGCCCAGGTACTTGTTAATTGTCTTCGCCTTGGCCGGCGATTCGACGACGACGACGTCCATACGGTCTCATATCAGTTGTGATGCGGCAGAAGAATTCCGCTGCGCGCGACGAAATCTCATTCAATGTGTCGCTCACATGGCCGCGCTTTTGCATCCGGTCAAGGCCAAGCAGTCAAAATGCGGCCCTGCACCGAATGCGCAACCCAACGGCGCGCCTTGCGATTTCCGCAATCCTGGACAAGGGAAATGGGCAGCCTATCGCTGGACAAACCCGGCAATTGATCCTGGAGAACGGGACAAACTCTCCCGCGGATATAAGAGAAACATCGAGCACGCGCCAGCCCTGCTTGAACAGACGCTGTGAACTGCGCAATATGCAGCCCGGCATTTGCTCGGACAGTCGCACGGAATTGCTGTGCTGAAAAGCTGGCCGCCGGGGTGGTTGGGTCAACGTCCCGGCGACCAGCCGTATTACCGCCTGTTACAGCGGATCAGAGGCTCAAGGCTCAGTCGGCTTTGGCGATATGCCAGACGCCGCCGACGCCCTCGCCGGTGACATCGCCGGCCTTCTTGTCCTTGATGAACGTGTAGAGCGGCTTGCCTTCATAGGCCCACATCCTGCTGCCGTCGGTGCGGTCGACGATCGTCCATTCGCCCTCGGCCTTGGCGTTGGCGTCAGCTTTCAGTGGCGGCCAATTGGCGGCGCATTTGTCGTAGCAATTCGACTTGCCGGCCTCGTCCTTGTCATAGGTGTAGAGCGTCATGCCGCTGGCGTCGGTGTAGATCTTGGTGCCGCCGACTTCTGCTTCCTTCCACGCCTCGGCGGCGTAGGACACGACGGTGCCGAGCAAAAGCGCGGCCATGCCGATTGCGATCGTTTTCATGGACTTCTCCTTGGATGATTCGAAAAAGCGCGCGGAACAACGCGCTTCGTTTGATCAACGCTGCCTGGCGGCCCTTTCTTCCCGGGCTGTTTTCCATAGATCCAGGCGAGGGCGACGACTTGCTGGGGCCACGCGATGGTGATTGGCGGATGGCCGTTGTCGCGGCTATATGGCTGCGCAGTCATCGGGAGACGGAAATGGCATTGGACGTCGGCTATGTCAGCGCGATCGGGGCGGGAGCGATTTCGTTCCTGTCACCTTGCGTGCTGCCGTTGGTACCGCCCTATCTGTGCTACATGGCCGGCGTGTCGGTCGACGATTTCCGCGGCGAAGCCGGCATTGCGGCAAAGGCTGGCGCGCGAGGCGCGCTGGTTAATTCCTCCATCGCCTTCGTGCTCGGCTTCTCGACCGTCTTCGTCGCGTTGGGCGCCGGCGCCTCCACTATCGGCCATCTGCTACGGGTCTGGCAGGAGCCGCTGGCAATGGCGGCCGGAGTGCTGATCATCCTGATGGGGCTGAATTTCCTCGGCGTATTGCGCATCCCTTTGCTTTCACGCGAGGCGCGCTTCCAGTCACAAGGCAAGCCGGCCAGCCTGATCGCCGCTTACGTCATGGGCTTGGCCTTTGCCTTTGGCTGGACGCCCTGCATCGGCCCGGTGCTGGGGCCGATCCTGACGCTTGCCGGCGGCCGCGAGACGGTGGGCGAGGGCGCGCTGCTGCTTGCCGCCTACTCGCTCGGCCTCGGCATACCGTTCCTGGTCGCGGCGCTGTTTTCCGGCGCCTTCATGCGCTTTCTCGGGAAATTCCGCGTCCATCTCGGCCGCGTCGAAAAAGCCATCGGCGCGCTGCTGGTCGTGGCCGGCGTGTTTTTCCTGACCGGCGGCGTGCAGGCGGCGTCCTATTGGTTGCTCGAGAATTTTCCGGTGCTGGGGCAATTGGGATAGGTTTGCCGCCCGGCCGAGGCGCGAGGCCGTAACTGCGGCACAAGGTACCACAGCTAGGTGGTCCGTTCAGCCTCCGAAATAGCTTGGCTGGTCGATATCGACGATGAGCCCGGGTCCGCTCGGCGCCCAGCCCAGCAGCGCGCGGGTTCGCTCGCTTGAAGTCGGGACATCCATCGCCGCGAACATCGTGAACCAGCCAAAATGATCGCCGGCCTCTTCGGCGGACTTGGCGACGACCGGCACGTTCAGGCGCCGGCCGATCACGCCGGCGATGTCCTTGAACGGCACGCCTTCTTCGGCGATCGCGTGATAGCGCCCGCCACCGGCGCCATGCTCGAGCGCAAGCCGGTAGATGCGGGCGGCATCGAACCGATGCACGGCGGGCCAGCGATTGAGCCCTTCGCCGACATAGGCCGACACGCCCTTCTTGCGAGCAAGGTCGATGAGGATCGGAACAAAGGCGTGGTCGCCCTGGCCATGGACCGACGGCGGAAGGCGGACAACCGACGCGCACACCCCGCGTGCCGCCAGCGCGGCGGCTGTCGCTTCGGAGGCGCGGGGATACGAAGCGGAAGCGGGGACAGGCGCATCTTCCTCCGTCGCGATACGGCCCCGCGCCTGGAGCGCGGTTCCGGAGGTGACGAGCAGGGGGCGCTCGGAGCCTTTGAGTGCACCGCCCATCGCCTCGATGGCGCGCCGGTCCATTTCGCAGTTTTGCGCGAACTTCGAAAAGTCATGGTTGAACCCGGTGTGGATCACCGCATCGGCGGCTGCCGCACCCCTGCGCAGGTTCTCCAGGTCTTCGAGGTCGCCTCGATGCACCTCGGCCCCAGTGGCGGCAAGCGACTTGGCCGACGCATTCGAGCGGGCGAGGCCGAGCACCCGATGGCCGACGCCGATGAGTTCTTGAACGACGGCAGAACCGACGAATCCGGTCGCTCCGGTAACGAAAACACGCATCACGACTTCTCCTTGTTCATTTCTGACCACGACCATGTTCGCGGCCCGGTGACGTCGTGATAGGCGCTTGAGAAAATACGATCTATGCGGTAAAGTCCGTATTATCTTCGCAATCGTCCGGAATGACCCATGGATCCCCTTTCAGATGTGCTCTCGCTGCTGAAGCCGCGAAACTATATGTCGGCCGGCTTCGATGCAGGTGGTGAATGGTCGATCCAGTTCCCCGACCAGCAGCAAAGCATCAAGACGGGAGCGGTGGTCTCGGGCCGGTGCTGGCTGTCGGTGGAGGGCGTTGCCGACGCAGTGCACCTTGAGACGGGGGACTGTTTCCTGCTGCCGAGCGGACGGCCTTTCCGCCTTGCAAGCGACATGGGCCTGGCGCCTGTTGAAGCCGTCAAGATTTTTCCGCCAGCGCGAGCCGGCGGTGTCGTGACCCACAATGGCGGCGGTGATTTCTTTTTGGTCAGCAGCCGCTTCGCGCTTGGCGGCAATCATGCCGGCATCCTGTTGCGGATGCTGCCAGCCATTGTGCATATCCGCAAAGAGTCGGACCAGTCTGCGCTGCGCTGGTCGGTGGAGCGGATGATGCAGGAGCTGCGCGAGCCACAACCGGGCGGCTTTCTGGTGATCCGGCACCTCGCCCACATGATGCTGGTTCAGGCGCTGCGGCTGCATCTTTCGGAAGGATTGAAAGGTGGCATCGGCTGGCTCTTTGCCCTGGCGGACAAACAGATGGGCGCGGCGATCAGCGCCATGCACGACGATCCGGCGCATGGCTGGACGTTACAGGAGCTGGCGGAACGGGCCGGCATGTCGCGATCGACCTTTGCGCTTAGATTCAAGGAGACGGTCGGCGCATCGCCCATGGACTATTTGACGCGCTGGCGAATGCTGCTGGCCGGCGACCGGCTGACGAATTCCAGCGATCCCGTCGCCGTCATCGCGCTGTCGCTCGGTTACGAATCCGAAAGCGCCTTCAGCACAGCCTTCAAGCGGGTCATGAACTGTTCGCCACGGCAATACGGTCGTGGCCGAGCCCCCGGCTTCGCATCACGCAACGAGGCGGAAGCCGCCTGAGCCGATCGGCTTGAGCGTCTCGCGGGTTGGAGGTTCCACCGTCTCACCGGAATTTAACCGCATTGGTGCAGCATGGCGCCGGTGCTACTAACGCTTCGATTCCAGACTCCTTTCAACGGTTGCTGTCCCCATGAGCCAGAGATCCTGCCTGTCCATCATCCTCGCTGCCGGTGAAGGCACGCGCATGAAGAGTGCGGTGCCGAAAGTGCTGCACACAATCGCCGGCCTGCCGATGGTTGCCCACGTCGTCAAGGCGGCTGAAGCCGCCGGCAGCGGTGATCTGGCGCTGGTGATCGGCCGTGGCGCCGACGAGATGCGCAAGGCGGCACTCAAGTTCGCGCCGAAGGTCGAGACTTTTGTTCAGGAAAAGCGCCTCGGCACCGCGCACGCCGTGCTTGCCGCGCGGGCAGCGATATCAAGGGGTTATGATGACATCCTGGTGATGTTTGGCGACACGCCGTTAATCGATCCGGAAGCACTGGCGGCGGCGCGGCTGAAGCTGGCCGAAGGTGCGGCTGTCGTCGTGGTCGGCTTCCGTACGGAAAATCCTTCGGGCTACGGCCGGCTTATCGAAAAGGCCGGCAAGCTCGTCGCCATCCGCGAGGAGAAGGACTGTTCGGACGAGGAGAAGAAAATCACCTTCTGCAATGGCGGGCTGATGGCGGTCGCCGGCAGGCATGCGCTGAAGCTGCTCGATCAAGTCGGCAGCAAGAACGCCAAGGGCGAGTATTATCTCACCGACATCGTCGAGATCGCCGCTGCGCAAGGACTTGATGTCGTCGCCATCGAAGCCAGTTTCGAAAATGCCCTCGGCATCAACAACCGCGCCGAGCTTGCCCAGGCGGAAGGCATCTGGCAGGCGCGCCGGCGGCATGAAGCGATGCTTTCCGGCGTGACGCTGATTGCGCCAGAAACCGTGTTCTTCTCGCACGACACCGATATCGGCGCCGATACGATCATCGAGCCCAATGTCTGGTTCGGGCCGGGCGTGAAAATCGCCACGGGCGCCAAGATCCATGCCTTCAGCCATATCGAAGGCGCAACCATCGCGTCGAATTGCGATGTCGGGCCGTTCGCGCGGCTGCGGCCCGGGGCCGATCTGAGAAACAAAGCCAAGGTCGGCAATTTCTGCGAGGTAAAGCAAGCGATCGTCGAGGAGGGCGCCAAGGTCAACCACCTGACCTATATCGGCGATGCCCGCATCGGCGCAGGCGCCAATATCGGCGCCGGCACCATCACCTGCAATTATGACGGTTATTCGAAATTCTTCACCGATATCGGCGAGGGCGCCTTCATCGGCTCGAATTCCTCGCTGGTGGCGCCGGTGTCGATCGGCAAGGGCGGCTACATCGCCTCGGGCAGCGTCATCACCGAAAGCGTGCCCGACGATGCACTGGCCTTCGGCCGTGCCCGCCAGCGGACTCTGCCCGGCAAGGGCAAGGAGTTGCGCGAACGGTTCGCTTCGGCCGCGGCTGCCCACAAAAAAGGATAGCCTAACGGAACTCAGCGACAAGCTGGATTTCCCCAACGATTGCATCGTTGAAGGCGGACAGGTCTTCGGCCGGGATCCAGTATTCCAGATGCGCCCGGCTGCCGGCATGCTGGACGCTGTAACGGTCCAGAAAGCTGCGGCGCACCTCGAAACGGGTCACGAAACCTGATCCGCTCGCGGGCACATTCCAGTCTCGGGCGATCTGGGTGGCATAGGCCTCGCTCGTTACCGGATAGAAGATCGGCTGATCGGCAAGTCGAGGAGGAAAGGCGCGCATCCCTGAACTCTGGATCAACTCCAGTTCGCGTGGCCCAACCGGACGCCAAAGTGTCACCGTGTCAATTCGTTCGTTCATGGCCGCATCATGTCTTTGACTGATTTCAGGAGCCTTTGAGGCGAGATAGGATATATGAGCGGAGAAACTGAGCAATTGCAGTAACCGGATTGCAAGAGCGCTCTGTGATGGTGCATCTGTGCAGGATAGTCCGGCTGATACCGGACGAAATGGAATGTGATTTTTCGCGGTCGCCAGGCAGTCTCTAAATAGTGCCGGGTTTGAAGTCAGAGTCGGGGGAAGCGCCATGTGCGGTATCGTTGGAATAGTCGGTAACTCGCCGGTCGCGCCGCTTATCGTCGATGCGCTGAAAAGGCTCGAATATCGCGGCTATGATTCGGCCGGCGTCGCGACCATCGATCATGGCCATCTCGCCCGTCGCCGTGCCGAAGGCAAGCTGATCAATCTCGAGCGCCGGCTGAAGGACGAACCGCTCGGTGGCACGATCGGCATCGGCCACACGCGCTGGGCAACGCATGGCGTGCCGAACGAGACCAATGCGCATCCGCATTTTTCCGACGGGCTCGCCATCGTCCATAACGGCATTATCGAGAATTTCGCCGAATTGCGCGATGAGTTGATCCGCGACGGCTATACGTTTTCCTCGCAGACCGACACCGAGGTCGTCGCCCATCTGGTGGCGCGCGAACTGGCCAGGGGCCTGAAGCCGGTCGAGGCCGCGCATCAGGCGCTGAAGCGGCTGGAAGGCGCCTTTGCGCTGGCCATCATGTTTAAGGGCGACGAGGATCTGATCGTCGGCGCCCGCAATGGCCCGCCGCTGGCCGTCGGACATGGCGATGGCGAGATGTTCCTGGGCTCCGACGCCATCGCGCTTGCCCCGTTCACCAACTCGATCACCTATCTGGAAGACGGCGACTGGGCGGTAGTGCGCCGCAACGACGTTGCCATCTTCGACATGGACGGCAACAAGGTCGACCGCAAACGCCAGCAGTCGCTCAGCACGAGCTTCATGGTCGACAAGGGCAACCGGCGCCATTTCATGGAAAAGGAAATCCACGAACAGCCGGAAGTGATCTCGCACACGCTGGCACATTATGTGGATTTCGTCGGTGGCGTCTCGAAGCCGCTCGACCTGCCATTCGATTTCGCCAAGATCGACCGGCTGGCGATTTCGGCCTGTGGCACCGCTTATCTCGCCGGGTTGATCAGCAAATACTGGTTCGAGCGCTATGCGCGGCTGCCGGTCGACATCGATGTCGCCTCGGAGTTCCGCTACCGCGAGATGCCGCTGTCGAAGACCGATGCCGCCTTCTTTATCTCGCAATCGGGCGAGACGGCGGACACACTGGCGTCGCTGCGCTACTGCCGCAAGGCCGGCATGAAGATCGGTGTTGTGGTCAATGTGCGCGAATCGACCATGGCGCGCGAATCCGACGTCATCCTGCCGACACTGGCCGGCCCGGAGATCGGCGTCGCCTCGACCAAGGCGTTCACCTGCCAGCTCTCCGTGCTGGCTTCGCTGGCGGTGCGAGCTGGTATGGCGCGTGGGACCATTTCGCCCGAGCAGGAGAAGACACTCGTGCGCGCGCTATCCGAAGCGCCGCGTTACGCCAACCAGGTGCTGAAGCTCGATGGGCAGATCGAAAAGATCGCTCGCGACCTCTCGCACTACAAGAATGTCCTTTACCTCGGCCGCGACACCAATTTTCCGCTGGCCATGGAAGGCGCGCTGAAGCTCAAGGAAATTTCCTATATCCACGCCGAAGGCTATGCCGCCGGCGAGCTGAAGCACGGGCCGATCGCACTGATCGATGAGAACATGCCTGTCATCGTCATCGCCCCGCACGACCGCATCTTCGAAAAGACGGTGTCGAACATGCAAGAGGTGGCGGCGCGCGGCGGCAAGATCATCCTGATCACCGACAGCAAGGGCGCTGCACACGCTACGGTGAAGACGATGGAGACGATCGTTTTGCCGGACGTGCCGGAAATCATCTCGCCGATCATCTACGCGCTGCCGATCCAGATGCTCGCCTATTTCACCGCCGTGTTCATGGGCACGGACGTCGACCAGCCTCGCAACCTGGCGAAATCGGTAACGGTGGAATAGGTCTCGTTTAAAAACTTCGCAATTCCAAAGCGCCTTCGGGTTCAGTAGTGTCGCGTTGCAAACACACGCTGCGGTGAACCATGTCGGATGCTCTCAAGACCTCAGGCATGACCCGGCTGAGAAACTATTTCCTGACCGGCTTCGTCGTTTGCGCGCCATTGGCGATCACCGCCTACATTGCCTGGTCGCTTATCGGCTGGGTCGATTCCTGGGTGAAACCCTACATCCCGGTACGCTACAATCCGGACACCTACCTGCCGTTTCCAGTGCCGGGTTTTGGGCTGATCGTTGCCCTGATCCTGATCACCTTTATCGGTTTCCTGACAGCCAATATCGTCGGTCGCGCCATCGTCAACTTCGGCGAGCGCCTGCTTGGCCGCATGCCGCTGGTGCGCGGCATCTACGGTTCGCTGAAGCAGATTTTCGAGACCGTGCTGTCGAACAAGGGCGACATGTTCCGCCAGGTCGGGTTGGTCGAATATCCGCGCAAGGGGGTCTGGTCGCTGGTCTTCGTCGCCAGCGAGAAGGAAACCGAGATCAACCAGAAGCTCGACCAGCAAGGCGATCCGCTGATTGCGGTGTTCATGCCGTGTACGCCTAACCCGACTACGGGCTTTCTGATGTATGTACCGAAATCCGACATCGTGCTGCTCGACATGACGATCGAGGACGGAGCCAAGCTGATCGTGTCGGCCGGCCTGGTGGCGCCAGCCGTCAAAATGGTGACGGTGAACGGCGAACAGATCCACGGCACGCTCGCCAATCCGCCACTCGACGCGATGCCTCAGCCGGCGCGCAGGAGCCGCACGGCCTCGTCGCGGCCGAACAGATAGAGCAGCAGGCGCAGCGCCGTGCCGCGTTCAGACTGCAGTTCCGGATCACGCGACAGGATCAGCCGCGCATCGTCGCGGGCGGCCTCGAGCAGGTCGGCATGCGCCTCGATACGCGCCACCTGGAAGCCCGGCGTGCCGGATTGGCGGGTGCCGAGCAACTCGCCTTCGCCGCGCAGCTTCAGATCCTCTTCGGCGATGCGGAAGCCGTCCTCGGTCTCGCGCATCACCGACAGCCGGCGTTTGGCCATCTCGCCAAGCGGATCCTTGTAGAGCAGCACGCAGGACGACGGCTTGTCGCCGCGCCCGACCCGGCCGCGCAATTGGTGCAGCTGGGCAAGGCCAAAACGCTCGGCATGCTCGATGACCATGATTGTCGCGTCAGGCACATCGACGCCGACCTCGATCACCGTGGTGGCGACCAGGATGCGCGTATCACCCTGCTTGAAGGCACGCATCGCCTCGTCCTTGTCGGCGCCCTTCATGCGGCCATGCACCAGGCCGATCCGATCACCGAACAGCGGCTTCAGCGAGGCAAAACGGTCCTCGGCCGACATCAGCTTGATCTCCTCGGACTCCTCGACCAGCGGACAGATCCAGTAGATTTTCTGGCCATCGGCGACAGCGTCGAGCATGCGGCCGATCAGTTCGTCGAGCCGTTCAAGCGGCAAGGTGACGGTGCGGATCGGCTGGCGGCCGACCGGCTTTTCCGTCAGCTTCGACACGTCCATGTCGCCGAAGGCAGTCAGCACCAGCGTCCGGGGTATCGGCGTTGCCGTCATCACCAGCATGTCGGGCGCATCGCCCTTGGCGGTGATTGCAAGGCGCTGGTGGACGCCGAAACGGTGCTGCTCGTCGACGACGGCGAACACGAGGTCATGGAACGTCACCGTTTGCTGGAACAGCGCGTGGGTGCCGACGACGATGTCGATGTCGCCATTGGCCAGCCCGGTCAGCGTGTCGGCGCGCTCGCGGCCCTTTTCGCGGCCGGTGAGGATGGCGACGCGCAAGCCGGACCGTTCCGCCAACGGCGCAATCGTTGCGAGATGCTGGCGCGCCAGGATTTCGGTCGGCGCCATCAATGCCGCCTGGCCGCCTGCCTCGACGGCACGCGCCATGGCAAGCAGCGCGACCACCGTCTTGCCGGAGCCGACGTCGCCCTGCAAAAGGCGCAGCATGCGTTCGGGGTCGCCAAGATCGGCGTTGATTTCGGCAAGCGCCATTTCCTGCGACATGGTCAGCGAATAGGGGAGTGCCGCGCGCAGTTGTTCGACTATGCGGCCGTCGCCGACGAGTGGCCGGCCCGATAATCGGCGGACCTTGGCCCGGACCAGCGCCAGCGATACCTGGCCGGCCAAGAACTCATCATAGGCAAGGCGCTGCCACGCTGCGCCGTCGACTGAGACGTCGATCGGGTCGGCAGGATTGTGGACGCGGGTGAGCGCATCGCCGAAAGCAGGAAAGGCGTGGCGGCGGCGGAACTCGCCGTCCTGCCATTCGGGCAGCACCGGCAGGCGGGCCAGCGCTTGGCCAATCGCCCGGCGCAGCACCTTGCCCGAGAGCCCGGCGGTCAGCGGATAGACCGGCTCGACCAATGGGAGGTTTTCTGCGTCGCCGGCAAGTGCGATATGGTCGGGATGAACCATGGTCGGGCGGCCGTTGAACCATTCCATGCGGCCCGAGACGACGACATGCTCGCCTACGGGCATCGCTTTTTCGAGATAGGCGGCATGGGCATGGAAGAAGGTCAGCGCGATCTCGCCAGTCTCGTCATGGGCGTAGACCCGGTAGGGTACCGATCTGTTGCCGCGCGGCGGCGGCTGGTGGCGGTCGATGCGCACATCGAGCGTGACGATTGCGCCCTCGGCCGAACCGGCGATGCCCGGCCGGTTGCGGCGATCGATGACAGTATGCGGCAGCACGAACAAGAGGTCGCCGGCGCGCGCTGCCCGGTCGCCGAGATCCGCCGCCACGACTTTCTCGATCAATGCGCCAACCTTCGACCCGACGCCGGCAAGCGAGGTGATCGGGACAAACAGCGGATCGAGGAGGGAGGGACGCATGATGTCAGCTTATGTTGCGCCGGCCGTAGCGCAAGGCTGACACCGCCTTCTATCCACGCTATATGCGCCGCCTGGGCAAGGATGTTGCACGATGACCGGAACGACTCGATCAAGCGAGGGGCTCGATACCCGCCGCCGCAAGCTTCTGTTTCGTTCGTGGCACCGCGGCATGCGCGAGATGGACCTGATACTCGGCAGCTTCGCCGATGCCGAGATCGGCGCCTTGACCGGCGACGAAATCGACCAATATGAGAGGCTTCTCGACATTCCCGACACCGAATTCCTGCCTATCGTCACCGGCGAGCGCCCGGTTCCGACGGATATAGATTGTGCCGTCCTGCAAAAAATCCTGGCTTCGCGCCGGGACATGACCTTCTGAACAACGTGTAGCCATGAGCCTTATCCCTACGATCGGTCTGCCGAAAGGCCGCGCCGGCCAGTTCATTGTCGATGGCGTCGCCGACGGCTACGAAGCCTTTGCGCTGGTGCAGGCTGCGCACGAGATCGCCCCTGACAAGCCGGTGCTTTTCGTGGCACGCGACGGCCAGCGTCTGCCGGCGATCGTCGAGGCGCTTGCCTTTGCCGCGCCGGGCCTGCCGGTGCTGGAACTGCCGGCCTGGGATTGCCTGCCTTACGACCGCGTCTCGCCCGGCGCCGATGCCGCCGCAAGGCGGCTCGATGCGCTGGCAGCAATGATTGCGCTGGCGAAGAGGCCGCACCGCGCCGTCATTCTCACCACCGCGAATGCGTTGCTTCAGCGCATTCCGCCGGCGGAACTCGTCGAGGCGCAGACCTTTCACGCCAAGCCCGGTAACCAGATCGACATGAACGTACTGGTGTCGCGGCTGGAGACTTCCGGCTTCGAGCGGGTACCGACGGTGCGCGGCATCGGCGAATTTGCAGTGCGGGGCGGCATCCTCGATCTCTTCGCGCCCGGATGGGCGGAGGCGCTGCGCCTCGATTTCTTCGGCGATACGCTGGAATCGATCCGCGTCTTCGACACCGCAACACAGAGAACCACCGGCCAGCGCAAGTCGATGGCGTTGCAGGCGATGAGCGAGGTGGCGCTGACGCCGGAAACCATCAGCCGCTTCCGCCGTGCCTATATCGAAGCCTTTGGCGCACCCTCGCGCGACGATGGGCTCTATGCGGCGGTCAGCGAGGGCAGGCGGTTTGCCGGCATGGAGCACTGGCTGCCGTTCTTCTATGAGCGGCTGGAAACCGTCTTCGACTATCTACCCGACGCGCCTGTGGTTTTCGACCATCTGGCGCATGAGGCACTGGCCGAGCGCCACACTCTGATCCTCGACCACTACGAAGCGCGCAAGAAGCAGGCCGACGGCGCCTTGAAGGACGCGGTGCCCTACAAGCCGGTGCCGCCGGATCTGCTCTATCTGTCGCCAGAGAACCTGATTGCCTCGCTTGGCCCGCGCGAAGCAATAGACTTCACGTCGTTCGATGCGCCCGATGCCGGTGCGAAAAAGGTGTTCCATGCCGGCTCGCGCCACGGCCGCAGCTTCGTCGAGGAACGCGCCGACCCTAGCGCCAACGTTTTCGACGTCGTCGTAAAACACATTTCCGACGAGCGCGCTGCACGCCGCCGCGTCATCGTCGCCGGCTGGACCGAGGGTTCGCTCGACCGGCTTGGTCAGATCCTGGCCGAGCATCATCTTGGCAATCTGAAGCCGGTGGCGACGCTTGCCGAAGCCGAAAGGCTTGAGCCGGGGCAGGCGGGACTGGCCGTGCTGCCGCTCGAATCCGGCTTCGAGACGGAGAAACTGGTCGTTGTCGCCGAGCAGGACATTCTCGGCGACCGGCTGATCCGACGCTCGAAGCGCAAGAAGCGCGCGTCCGACTTCATCGCCGAGGCTTCGGCGTTGTCCTCGGGCGATATTGTCGTCCATTCCGATCATGGCATTGGCCGTTTCATCGGGTTGCGTACCATCGAGGCGGTTGGTGCGCCTCACGATTGCCTCGAAATCCACTATGCCGGCGATGATCGGCTGTTCCTGCCTGTGGAAAACATCGAGCTGCTGTCGCGCTATGGCTCGGATTCGGCCGAGGCGACGCTCGACAAGCTTGGCGGCGGCGCCTGGCAATCGCGCAAGGCGCGGCTGAAGAAGCGCCTGCTCGACATGGCCGGGCAGCTGATCCGCATCGCCGCCGAGCGGCAGATGCGGGCCGCACCGGCGCTGGTGCCGGCGGAAGGCCTCTATGGCGAGTTTGCAGCGCGTTTTCCCTATGAGGAGACCGATGACCAGCAGACGGCGATCGATTCGGTCATGGATGATCTAGGCGCCGGAAAGCCGATGGACCGGCTGATCTGCGGCGATGTCGGCTTCGGCAAGACCGAAGTTGCACTTCGCGCCGCCTTCATCGCGGCGATGGAAGGCGTTCAGGTGGCGGTGGTGGTGCCGACGACATTGTTGTCGCGCCAGCATTTCAAGACCTTCTCGCAGCGCTTCTCGGGCCTGCCGATCCGTGTCGCCCAGGCCTCGCGGCTGGTCGGCGCCAAGGAACTGGCCGAGGCCAAGAAGGGCATCGCCGAAGGTCAGGTTGACATTGTCGTCGGCACGCACGCGCTGCTCGGCTCCTCGATCTCGTTCAAGAATCTCGGCCTGCTGATCATCGACGAGGAGCAGCATTTCGGCGTCAAGCACAAGGAACGGCTGAAAGACCTGAAGACCGACGTCCACGTCCTGACTTTGTCGGCGACGCCGATCCCGCGAACGTTGCAGCTTGCCTTGACCGGCGTGCGCGAGCTGTCGCTGATCGCTACGCCGCCGGTCGACCGCATGGCAGTGCGCACCTTCATCTCGCCCTTCGATCCGCTGGTCATCCGCGAAACGTTGCTGCGCGAGCGCTACCGTGGCGGCCATTCCTTCTATGTCGTGCCACGCATCAGCGATCTGGCGGAAATCCGTGATTTTCTGCGCGAATCCGTGCCTGAGCTGAAAGTGGCGGTGGCGCATGGCCAGATGCCGCCCGGTGAACTCGACGACATCATGAATGCTTTTTATGATGGTCAGTACGATGTGCTTTTGTCGACCACCATCGTCGAATCCGGCCTCGATATCCCGACCGCCAACACGCTGATCGTGCACCGCGCCGATATGTTCGGACTGTCGCAGCTCTATCAGCTGCGCGGCCGTGTCGGCCGTTCGAAGGTGCGCGCCTACGCGCTGTTCACGCTGCCCGCCAACCGCAAGCTCACTGACACCGCCGAGCGTCGGCTGAAAGTGCTGCAGTCGCTCGATACGCTGGGCGCCGGTTTCCAGCTGGCCAGCCACGACCTGGATATTCGCGGCGCCGGCAATCTGCTCGGCGAAGAGCAGTCGGGCCACATCAAGGAGGTTGGTTTTGAACTCTACCAGCAGATGCTGGAAGAGGCGGTGGCCGAAGTGAAGGATTCCGGCGAGGTGCAGGACGGCGGCTGGTCGCCGCAGATCGCCGTCGGCACAGCGGTGATGATCCCGGAAAGCTATGTCCCGGATCTGCAGCTCAGGCTGGCGCTCTATCGCCGTCTTGGCGATCTCGAAAATACGGAAGAGATCGATGCTT
Organism: Mesorhizobium sp. M1403; assembly: GCF_040317695.1. Lineage (NCBI taxonomy): Bacteria > Pseudomonadati > Pseudomonadota > Alphaproteobacteria > Hyphomicrobiales > Phyllobacteriaceae > Mesorhizobium > Mesorhizobium sp. M1403. Next base: position 512,849 of record NZ_JAMYKY010000001.1, read on the forward strand.
TCGGCGCCGAGCTGATCGACCGGTTCGGGACGCTGCCGGAAGAGGTAAAACATCTGTTGAAGATCGTCTTCATCAAGGCGCTTTGCCGCAAGGCCAACGTCGAGAAGCTCGACGCCGGGCCGAAAGGCGTCGTCATCCATTTCCGCAAGCGGGAATTCCCCAATCCGGTCGGGCTGGTCAAGCTCATCGGCGAACAGGGCTCGCTGGCCAAGATCCGGCCCGACCAGAGCGTCGTCTTCAGCCGCGACTGGCCGACCCCCGAAAAGCGGCTGGCAGGCTCGGCGGTTGTCATGACGCAGTTGGCACGGCTGGTGGAGAAGGCGGCGGCGTAGCAGGGTGTCGCTGGTGCTCTGGGCACAGCCGCACCGGCACTTTCACCGTGCCGTGCCCATTCGCCACGCGGCCAATTCCGGTCTAGAATAGGAAATCGGCTTCGTGTATGGAGCCGCGACCCCATATTGGGCGGATTGGCGGGCGATGGCGTCCGTGCGAAAGAGCGTTGGGTGCTTCGATGACGAAATGGTCGCCGAATTCGTGGAGAGCTAAGCCGATCCAGCAGGTTCCTGCCTATCCGGACCTTGTCGCGCTGAGGAACACGGAAGCCCAGCTCGCCACCTTTCCGCCGTTGGTTTTTGCAGGTGAGGCGCGCAAGCTGAAGAAGCAGCTTGCAGCCGTCGCTGCCGGGGACGCATTCCTTCTGCAGGGTGGCGATTGCGCCGAGAGCTTCGCCGAGCATGGCGCCGACAATATCCGCGACTTCTTCCGCGTCTTTTTGCAGATGTCGGTGGTACTGACCTTCGCCGGCGCGCAGCCGGTGGTGAAGGTCGGCCGTGTCGCCGGCCAGTTCGCCAAGCCGCGCTCGTCCGACAATGAGACCAAGGGCGGTGTGACGCTGCCCAGCTATCGCGGCGACATCATCAATGGCATCGAGTTCGATGCCAAGTCGCGCATTCCCGATCCTGCGCGGCAGGAGATGGCGTACCGCCAGTCGGCGGCGACGCTCAACCTGTTGCGCGCCTTCGCCCAGGGCGGCTACGCCAGCCTGGAGAACGTGCATCAATGGATGCTCGGCTTCGTGTCCGACAGCCCGCAGGGCGAGAAATACGAGTCGCTCGCCAACCGCATCACCGAGACGATGGACTTCATGAAGGCCGTCGGCATCACCTCGGAGACCAATTACGCGCTACGCGAGACCGATTTCTACACCAGCCATGAGGCGCTGCTGCTCGGTTATGAAGAGGCGCTGACTCGCGTCGATTCGACTTCGGGCGACTGGTACGCCACCTCCGGCCACATGATCTGGATCGGCGATCGCACGCGCCAACCCGACCATGCGCATGTCGAATATTGCCGCGGCATCAAGAACCCGCTCGGCCTGAAATGTGGCCCGTCGCTGACGCCGGACGGCCTGTTGCAGCTCATCGACCTGCTCAATCCGGAGAACGAGCCTGGCCGGCTGACGCTGATCGCCCGCTTCGGCTCCGACAAGGTCGCCGACCATCTGCCCAAGCTGGTGCGAGCGGTGCAGAAGGAAGGCCGCAGCGTGGTGTGGTCTTCTGATCCGATGCATGGCAACACCATCGAGGCCGCCGGCTACAAGACACGGCCGTTCGACCGCATTCTGAAGGAGGTGCAGACATTCTTCGAGGTGCATCGCGCCGAAGGCACGCATCCCGGCGGCATCCACATCGAGATGACAGGCAAGAACGTCACCGAATGCACCGGTGGTGCCCGCGCCATCACCGCCGAGGAACTGCAGGATCGCTACCACACCCATTGCGATCCGCGCCTCAACGCCGACCAGGCGATCGAGCTGGCCTTCCTGGTATCCGATCTGCTCAAGAAGAGCCATCCGGTCCAGCACAAGCAGGCCGTCAACGGCTGATGCGATCTGAACTTTGATGTATTGAAAAAGCGCCGGAAAAATCCGGCGCTTTTTGTATTCAATCCGGCGGGTGTCGCATTTGCTGGCGCGTAACGCGCGCAAAACTGGAATCCTGCCAAGCGATGGCAATTGCATTGGGAGGCCGAGATGGCTGACAGTCACAGCGGATCATGCTTGTGCGGGGCAGTGCGGTTGCAGACGCGAGGACCGCTACGCGGCGTTATCTACTGCCATTGCTCGCAATGCCGAAAGCAGAGCGGGCATTTTTATGCCGCGACCAATGTCGCCGATCGCGACATCACAATCGCCGGCGCAGAGAACGTCACCTGGTACAAGGCATCTTCGTTTGCCAGGCGCGGTTTCTGCAAGACATGCGGATCGCTGCTGTTCTGGAAACCGATGGAGGGTGGCTACGTTTCGGTCATGGCCGGCCTGTTCGACGCGCCAACCGGACTTCAAGGGGAATGTCATATCTTTGTCGGCGACAAGGGCGACTATTACGCGATCGACGACGGGCTGCCGCAGTTCGAGAAGTCGACGCCGTCGATCAAGGTGGCAGACGGCTGATTTTTTGAAGAGGCCGCCTTATTCCCTTGATCCAGCCATTGCGCTATCCCCTGCCGGTGATTCCGAAGGGTTCTGGCATGCAGCGGCTGATCGACGCTTTTTACAATTCGGTGCGGGCGTTTCGCAAACTGGCCGCCGGCGAGGAGGCCTTCCAGCTGGAACTGGTCCTGCTTGTGCTTGCGCTGCCGCTGGGCTGGTTCCTTTCGGAATCGTGGCGCGGCTATGCACTGCTGATCGGTGCGGTGCTGCTCATGATCATGATCGAAGTGCTGAACACCGGCATAGAGGCGGCATGCGACGCGTTCAGCCGCGAATTCAACATCGATATCCAGCTAGCCAAGGATTGCGGCTCGCTGGCGGTGCTGATTTCGGTGGTGATCGTCGCTGGCGTCTGGGGCGTCGCAGTCATCGAGCGCATCGTTGGGGTACCGATCTGAGGTTTCAGGCACCACATGCCGGTTAATCGAGGAGACCGATATGGCCGATACCGCCGGATTTCTGCTGCTTGAACGTGAGGCCTGCCGGACGATCTGCACTGGCTGGTGGAAAAATATCCGCGTGAGGACTGGCAGGCGCATGCCAACATCCACGGTATGGCCAATATGTGGCTGCAGCGGCACGACATGTTCCGCGACCTTGGCGGCATGCTCACCAACGGCATTGGCGATTATCGTGAGGGCAGGCTGAACGCGCCGGAATTCGCACGCTGGTTCGCGCCGCGCCTCAATCATTTCCTCGGCAATCTCGACGGCCACCACAATGTCGAGGACCATCACTATTTCCCGGTCTTCGCCAGGGCCGAGACTCGTCTGAAGCGCGGCTTCGAAATCCTGGATGCCGATCACCACACAATCCATGAGGGACTGGAGCGCAATGCCGAGGCGGCAAATGCCTTCATCGGCACGCTTCAGGAGAGCGAGGACAAACAGCGCTTCGCCGCCGATGCCTATGCCGACGAGAACAGCCGGCTGATCGCCATGTTGACCCGGCATCTTGCCGACGAGGAAGACCTGATCATTCCGCTGATCCTCGAGAAGGGCGACCGCGCGCTTGGCATTGATTGATGATCAGCTTCCCTTGCGAAGCTCCTTCTTGGCGAGGACGTGCGACGCCAGCCAGCCGAAGATGGCCACAACGAGACCGATGACCAGGGCGATCAGCAACCGCTCGTGGCGGGCCAGCGCCTGACCGACGATGCGCTCCGCGCCCAGCCCGAAGACATAACCGACAGTGCAGAACAGTGCCGCCCAGACTACCGACGAGATGGCGTTGAGGATGACGAAGCGCGCAGCCGCAATGCCCGACAGCCCGGCCGCGATACCACCGACCAGGCGCAGGCCATAGATGTAGCGATTCGACAGCACGAAAATGTTGGGATGAGAGGTGACAAGGCGGTAGGCGTGGCTGAAACCCGGCCGGGCTCGGAGTCTGATCACGAATTTATGGTCGGCGAAGCTCCGTCCCAGGATGAAAAAGAACGTGTCGCCACCGAAGGCGCCGAGCGCCGCCGCGAGGAAGGCCTGCCACGGGACGAAGACATGCTGATGCGCAAAGAAACCGCCAAGGATGGCGGCGCTTTCGCCCTCGGCGACGCAGCCCAGAAAAACCGCGACCAGCCCATATTGCTCAATGAGACGATGAATGGCTTCCGTCATGAAGACGTCCGCTGCTTCGACAGAATCTCGTCGATGCGCTTCACCTGCTCGGCCAGCCGGGCGATCTCGTCGCGCATGCCGATGATCTGGCTGTGGCGCAGTTCGTCGAGCTTTTCATGCAACGCCATGATCTCGATCTCGGCCTTGAGATTAACCTCATAGTCGTGGGCGGCGTCGATACGATCGCGCTCGGTCTGGCGGTTCTGCGCCATCATGATCACTGGCGCCTGCAGGGCAGCAACCATGGAAAGCACGAGATTGAGGAAGATGAAAGGATAGGGATCGAAGGCGGCGCGCGACAAGAGCCAGACATTGCCTGCCGTCCACAGGATCAGGAAGCCAATGAATGCCAGGATGAAGGACCACGAACCGCCGATCCGGGCGATGGTGTCAGCCAGGCGGTCGCCAAACGTCTGGTGAAAGGCGACGGCCTTGTTGGTGTCCTTGGAGATCGTGGTGCGCTCGAGCGTTGATTGCAGCACCCGGCTTTCGAGCGCGCTGAGGCCGTCCGGCTTTCGCTTCAGCCAGCGGTTTGCCAGGTCCTCGATCGTTTTGTTCATCGTCGCCTCCGTCGTCAGCGATAGAGGTAGAAGCTGCCGGTTCATACGGGAAGTGGTAGATTGACGCGATGGGGTCAGGAAACAATGGTGGATTTTCAGAAGATTCGCGCCCGTGCGGCGAAACGCAAAGGCGGTGAGGCAGCGCTGACGTCGCTGCTGGGCCCTACGCCCGACAATGCCGCGCTGGCAAAGATTGCGGATGACCGGATCCTGTCGACCATGGCCGAACGGGTCTTTGCCGCCGGCTTCGTCTGGCGCGTCATCGAGCAGAAATGGCCAGGTTTCGAGGAAGCATTTCTTGGCTTCGAGCCGAAGCGGCTGCTGTTCCAGCCTGACGATTTCTGGCACGATCTCACCGCCGACAAGCGCATCGTGCGCAATCCGCAGAAGATCAAGTCGGTACGCGACAACGCAGCCTTCGTCGAGCGCGTGTCGAAGGAGCATGGCAGCTTCGGCAAGTTCCTCGCCGACTGGCCGGCCGGCGATCAGGTCGGGCTGATGGCTTATCTCGGCAAGCACGGGAGCCGGCTCGGCGGCAATACCGGCCAGTATTTTCTGCGCTGGCTGGAGTGGGACGCCTTCATCGTCTCGGCCGACATGGCGGCAGCGCTGCGCGACGCCGGGCTCGACATCGCGCAGAGCCCGACATCGAAGAAGGACCTAGACAAGATCCAGGTGCAGATCAACGCCTGGGCGGCGGAGACCGAGCTGCCGCGCCGACACATTTCGCGCATTCTGGCAATGTCGATCGGCGAGAACCATCCGCCGGAGGCGCTACGCGAATATATGGGCGAATAGGACCGATTGTTTGGTCCAAACGAACGCCATTGCCCGACGAATTTTGCCGCGCTAAACCCACAGGCATGATCGACAAGACCGCTCCAGACATATTGCGCATCGCCGTCGCCCAGCTCAATCCGACGGTCGGCGACGTCGCCGGCAATCTTGCCAAGGCGCGCGAGGCGAGGGCGGATGCCGCCCGCCAGGGCGCCGATCTCGTGCTGTTCACCGAGCTTTTCCTGGCCGGCTATCCGCCTGAGGATCTGGTGCTGAAGCCCGCCTTCCTGAAGGCCTGCGAGCGGGCTGCCGAGGACTTCGCCGGCGATACCGCCGATGGCGGCCCGGGCGTCATCATCGGCACGCCGCTGAAGCGCAAGACCGGCACGCACAATTCGATCATCTTTGCCGATGGCGGCAAGATCCTTGCCGAACGCTACAAGCTCGACCTGCCGAATTACGGTGAGTTCGACGAGAAGCGCGTCTTCCAGGCCGGACCCGAGATCCAGGGGCCGGTCAATTTCCGCGGCGTGCGCGTGGGGATACCGATCTGCGAAGATATCTGGGGCGCGGTTGCCGTCTGCGAGACGCTGGCCGAAAGCGGCGCGGAAATCCTGCTGGTCCCGAACGGCTCGCCCTATTACCGCGGCAAGGTCGACGTCCGCCACCAGATCGTCATCCGCCAGGTCATCGAATGCGGACTGCCGATTATCTATGCCAACCAGCTTGGCGGCCAGGACGAGCTGATCTTCGACGGCGCGTCGTTTGCCATAGGCTCTGACAAGACGCTGGCCTTCCAGATGAGCCAGTTCGAGGAGACGGTCAACGTCACCACCTGGAAGCGAAAGAATGACGTCTGGGTCTGCTCTGACGGACCGATGTCGAAAATCCCGGAGAAGGAGGAGGCCGACTATCGCGCCTGCATGTTGGGCCTGCGCGACTACGTCAACAAGAACGGCTTCAAGAATGTCGTGCTCGGCCTTTCCGGCGGCATCGATTCGGCGATCTGCGCGGCACTTGCCGTCGATGCGCTCGGCGAGGAACGGCTGCGCGCCGTGATGATGCCTTACCGCTACACTTCGACGGACTCGCTCAAGGACGCCGAGGACTGCGCCCGCGCGCTCGGCTGCCGCTACGATATCGTGCCGATCTTCGAGCCGGTCGAGGGCTTCCTGCACACACTGACGCAGCTTTTCGAGGGCACCAAGGAAGGCATCACCGAGGAAAACCTGCAGAGCCGGGCCCGTGGCACCATCCTGATGGCGATTTCCAACAAGTTCGGCTCGATGGTGGTCACTACCGGCAACAAGAGCGAGATGTCGGTAGGCTACGCCACGCTCTATGGCGACATGAATGGCGGCTTCAACCCGATAAAGGACCTCTACAAGATGCAGGTCTATGCGTTGTCGCGCTGGCGCAACGCGCATGTGCCGCCGGGCGCGCTAGGCCCGTCCGGCGAGGTGATCCCGAACAATATCATCGACAAGGCACCCTCGGCGGAACTGCGCGAGAACCAGACCGACCAGGATTCGCTGCCGCCCTATCCAGTGCTCGACGACATATTGGAGTGTCTGGTCGAGAACGAGATGGGTGTCGACGAGATCGTTGCGCGCGGCCATGACCGGGCGACGGTGACGCGCGTCGAGCACCTGCTTTACGTCGCCGAATACAAGCGCCGGCAGGCAGCGCCCGGCGTGAAGATCACCAGGAAGAATTTTGGCCGCGACCGCCGCTATCCTATTACCAACCGGTTCAGGGATGGCGGGTAGGCGATTGGCTGCATAACGGTTTAGCCATGGCCAACTTTGAAATCAGCTTCGACCTGTCGCAGATCGACTTCCGGGCGACGTCCGACATTTTGAAGGAGAGCTATTGGGGCAGCGGCCGCAGCGATGAACTGCACCGCCGCGCCTTTGCCAACTCACTGTGCGTCGGCGCCTATGTCGGCGGCAATCAGGTCGGCTTTGGCCGGGCGATCACCGACCGCACGGTATTTGCCTATCTCGCCGACATCATTGTCTGGCCCGGGTATCGCGGGCAAGGCATCGGGACCCGGCTTGTCCAGGCGCTTATCGACCACCCGGATTGCAAGACTGTCACCCACTGGAGCCTGTCTACCAACGATGCCCACGCGGTCTACGAGAAGCTCGGCTTCAGGCCTTCCACCGACGGCCGCTATATGCGCCTCGACCGCGTCCCGGCAGCCTGAACAGAGGCAGCGCACAACCGACCGTTGTTGCAAAATCGTCTCACTGGTTGGACCAGATGCGCTTTCGACCATCTACTGACTTGGCGCGGCGTTGAGGCGTCTCTATAAACGCCTTTCCGCGATCCCCTTGGGGAGGACCGAAATGCCAGGATTTGACATCGTTATGCGAGGCCGCGAAGCCTAGGTCCCAATCGGTGAGCCCGAAGGTTCTTACCTTTGCGGCGAAGCCGAGCTGAGAACAGGCGTTCGTCGATGCCGGTCGCCGCCCGTATTCGGGCGAGCCGCCAAATGTGCCGAACCTCCGCTTTCCTTGGGTGCTAATTCGCCCGACGCGGTTTTTTCAATTTCGACCTTTCCGGGATCGGGCTCGTTTGCGCCCGAATGACATCATGGCTCGTTTTCGAATAGATTTGCGCGCGGGCGCCTTTCGCAGCGTTCTTGGTTTTACGCTCAGTCATTGGCGGCGCCAGCCGTGGCGGCTTTCGCTGATCATGGCCACATTCCTGCTGTCGACCCTGGCCGACGTGCTGACGCCGCTCTATTCCGGCCGGCTGGTCGACGCCGTTGCCAGCAGTGCCACTGCCGACGATGTCGCATGGAATGCCGCGACGGCTGCCTTTTCGATGCTGGTGGCCCTGGCGCTCACCGGTGTCGTGCTGCGCAATCTCGCCTTCATGGCCATCGTCGAACTGACCCTGAAGATGATGGCCGACATCGCCGCCGATGCCTTCCACCGCGTCCAGCGCTTCTCCACCGACTGGCACGCAAACAGCTTCGCCGGATCGACGGTGCGCAAGATAACGCGCGGCATGTGGGCGCTCGACCTGCTCAACGACACGATCCTGATCGCGCTGCTGCCGTCGGTCGTCATGCTTGTCGGCTCGACGCTGTTGCTCGGCTGGTTCTGGCCGCTGATGGGCGCGGTCGTCGCGACGGGCTCGGTGCTGTTCATCGGCGTAACGACGATGCTGTCGCTCGGCTATGTCGCCCCCGCGGCAAGGCTTGCCAATGCGTGGGATACGCGGCTTGGCGGCTCGCTGGCCGATGCGGTGAGCTGCAACGCCGTGGTCAAGGGTTTTGGCGCCGAGGAGCGCGAGGAGACACGGCTTGCCGACGTCGTCGCCAAATGGCGCGCACGCACGCGGCGCACCTGGGTGCGCGGCACCGTCAACGGCACCACGCAAGGCACGATGCTGCTGCTTTTGAGGGCAGCGGTCATCGGCTTTTCCCTGCTTTTGTGGTCGTGGGGGCAGGCGAGCGCCGGCGACGTCGCCTTCGTGCTGACCTCATTCTTCGTGCTGCAAGGCTATCTGCGTGACATCGGCACGCATATCCGCAATCTGCAGCGCTCGATCAATGACATGGAGGAACTGGTCGACTTCCAGTCCGAACCACTCGGCATCGAGGATCGGCCCGGAGCCAAGCCGATCCGGATCACCGATGGCCGTATCACCTTCGACAATGTCACGTTCCACTACGGTAGCCACCGCTTGCCGCTTTATCGGGACTTTTCGGTGGATATCGCTCCGGGCGAGCGGGTCGGGCTGGTTGGCCATTCGGGCTCCGGCAAGACCACGTTCGTCAAGCTGATCCAGCGCCTCTATGACGTGACTGCGGGCAATATCCTGATCGACGGCCAGGATATTGCCAATGTCGCGCAGGCGTCGCTGCGCGCACAGATCGCGATCGTCCAGCAGGAGCCGATCCTGTTCCACCGGTCGCTGGCTGAAAACATCGCCTATGCCCGGCCGAGCGCCACGCAGGCCGAGATCGAGCACGCGGCGCGCTTGGCCAGCGCGCATGACTTCATCGCCGATTTGCCGAAAGGCTATGGCACGCTGGTCGGCGAGCGTGGCGTAAAGCTGTCGGGCGGCGAGCGTCAGCGTGTTGCAATCGCACGCGCCTTCCTCGCCGATGCGCGCATCCTCATCCTGGACGAGGCAACGTCGAGCCTCGATTCGGAATCGGAGGTGCTGATCCAGCAGGCGATGGAGCGCTTGATGGTCGGCCGCACGACGCTGGTCATCGCCCACCGGCTGTCGACCGTGCGCGCGCTGGACAGGCTTCTGGTGTTCGATCGCGGCCGCATTGTCGAGGAGGGATCGCATGACCAACTGATCCGGCTGCAAGGCGGCATCTACCGCCGGCTGTTCGAACGCCAGGCGCTTGAGCTGACCAAAGGCCTGGTGATCTGACGGTTACGGCGCGGCGCGTCTTAATGGACGCGCGGCGCTGCCGTCTTTTCTTCGTCTTCGTCATGTTCTATGTCTGCCGCAGAGCGCGGGGGCGCGTCTTGTCAACAGCAAAACCATCCGGTACGCCCCGCTCATGACAGTTACCGTCCGTTTCGCCCCGTCACCGACCGGCCGCATCCATATCGGCAATGCGCGCACCGCTTTGTTCAACTGGCTGTTCGCCATCAAGAACAAGGGCCGCTTCATCCAGCGCTTCGACGATACCGACGTTGCCCGTTCGACGCAGGAATTTTCCGACGCCATCCTTTATGACCTGCATTGGCTGGGCATCTTCCCCGATGCCACGGAGTATCAGTCGCGGCGGGTCGAAATCTATGATGCCGCACTGGAAAGGCTGAAGGAAGCCCGCCTCGTCTATGCCTGCTATGAGACGCCTGAAGAGCTCGACCTGAGGCGCAAGGTGCGCCGCACGCGTGGCCTGCCGCCAGTCTATGGCCGCGAGGCGCTGACGCTGGCACCCGAGCAGGTCGCGGAATATGAGGCCGATGGCCGCCGGCCGCACTGGCGCTTTCTGCTGCCCAATTTCACCAGCGATCCGCTGCAGCCGGAGCGCACCGAAATCCACTGGAACGACCTAGTGCGCGGCGAGGAAACCGTCGACCTCGCCTCGCTTTCAGACCCGGTTCTGCGGCGCGAGGACGGCACCTATCTCTACACGCTGCCTTCGGTGATCGACGACATCGAGATGAGTGTCAGCCATGTCATTCGCGGCGACGACCACGTCACCAATACCGGCGTACAAATCGCTCTGTTCCAGGCGCTCGGCGCCGAGCCGCCGGTGTTCGGCCACCACAATCTTCTGACCACGTCATCGGGTGAGGGGTTGTCGAAGCGCAGCGGCGCATTGTCCATCCAGAGCCTGCGCGAGAGCGGCATCGAGCCAATGGCGGTCGCTTCGCTGGCCGTGCTCGTCGGCACCTCGGAAAACGTCGTGGCGGTGCCGGCGATGGCCGAACTCGCAGAGCGCTTCGATCCGGCGGCAACATCGAAGTCCGCCGCCAAATTCGACCCGGACGAGCTCTTCGTGCTCAACCGCACGCTGCTGCACCACATGCCCTTTTCCGAAGCGCGCGACCGGCTGATCGTGCTCGGCATCTCTGGCGAACAGGCCGAGCCTTTCTGGCTGGCGGTGCGCGGCAATCTCGACAGGCTGGCCGATGCGGCGATCTGGTGGCGCACGCTTCGCGATGGCCCGCAGGAGCCATCGGAGTTTTCTGACGACGACCGCGACTTTCTTCGCCAGGCGTTCGAGCTGTTGCCGCAAGAGCCTTGGAACGGCAGCGTCTGGAAGGACTGGACCGGCAAGATCCGAGAGGCGACAGGCCGCAAGGGCAAGGCACTCTTCATGCCGCTCAGGCTGGCGCTTACTGGACAGCCCTCGGGTCCGGAGCTTGCAGATCTATTACCGCTGCTGGGTCGGGAAGGAACGTTGGCCCGACGACCCTGACCTTGCGCTGTTCCGGCGGCAGCAGGGACGTCGGCGAGGGCACGGGTTTGACGGCAAGGCGTCTGACCGCCTCGCGGTCGAGGCCGCCTTCCGCATTGGCCAAGGTCTCCGGGTCGGCGCCCGGATCAGGCCTGGCAACCGGCAGCGGAATGATTGGGGTGGTCTCCAGCTTCGCCTCAGATTGTTCCGGGGTTGGCGGGTTGCCGGCGATGATCTCGAAATTCTGCCCGGCGTTGCAGCCGCAGGCCGGCGGCCGCGGCATGTCAGACTGCTTGTAGAGGTAGGCCGTCGGCAATTCGCCATAGGGCCTGCCGGTCACCGAAGACGTCATGGACGCCGAATCGTCGTTCATGCCGCGCGTGTAGAAGACCTGCATTTCGGTGCCGGGGCAGCTCGATTCGCAATTCTTCTGGTCGCGCTCGAAATCGCCCAGCGAGGCGGCATTCGACATCGGGAAGAAATAACCGTCGCAGGTGCGCACGCACATGGTGCGGAATTGGCCGTGCGGCTGGCTGATGTCGTCGGCGTTGTTGAGCATGGTGCGGATGTCGCGCGGCTGACTTAGCTCTTCAGCCTGGTTGGGCTCTTCAAGCTGGTCGGACGCACCGGGTTCATTTAAGTCACTGCCCAAAAGCTCGTCGAGCAGGTTTCGGTTGCCGTGTTCACGGCTGGCTTCGCGGACCGGTGCGGGCTTCGGCGGCGCCGCATCATCGTGGCAGCCATTGGCGTCAAGCGAGGCCAATATGCGCGCGCGATCGCGTCGCGAACCGCCGCCGGCGAGTTCGGCGCGCTTGGCCTGCAAGCTGTCGAGATTGGCGGCCATGCGATCGATGGTGTCGTCGAGTGCCGCGCAAGCGTTGACGTTACGGCGAGACAGCGAAAAGCCGCAGCCGGCGCTGCTCGATTGGCTGACAGCCTTTGAGATCTGCTGGCGCTGCCGGACGATCGCGTCGTCATATTTCCTGAGCAGGGCCGGTTTGCCGCCGCCACCACGAGAAGCGGCGGCAAGATCGGCTTCAAGCTGGCGGCAGAGGCGCGAGCCGGCCTGCGCCTGAGTGATGGCAATGCCCGACAGCACCACGGCGCCGAGCAGCGCTGCGGCCTGCATCAGCTTCCACCTCGCGCCCGTCATCCCTCCAGAACTCCGCTTGCCTATCGTCCAGAAGCTACCGCGCTTGCGGTTAACTGTCTGTTTAGCATACCGCCGATTTCGGCTTCAGCCCAGATCAACGATCGCTTGCATCTTGTGCACCGCTTCGACCACCGCCAGCGTCGTCATATTCGCGACGCCACGACGTATTCGGACATAGCCGCGACCGCGACATCCTGGCGTTGCACGAAAAAGGCGTATTCGCCCAGAAGAATGCCTGGATCCAGCAATGCCCGGAGGCTTGGCATGATCGCGATTACCCGTCGAGCCGCACTGCAATTTGGTCTTTTGTGCCTGGCGATGCCGGTTGCCGTGGCGCAGGAAAAGCCCATCACGCCGGATTGGGGCACCAAATTGGTGGAAGCCGCCCGTGAGCAGATCGGCGTCACCACTCTCTACGATCCGACCTATACACGCCTGGCCTATCCGGGCGGCGATGTCGAGCCCGAGCGAGGTGTGTGCACGGATGTCGTGATCCGCGCTTATCGCCGCGCCTTCGATCTCGATCTGCAAGAATTGGTCCATGAGGATATGCGGGCCAATTTTGCCGCCTATCCGAAGGATTGGGGCTTGAAAGCGCGCGACCGCAACATCGACCACCGCCGTGTGCCGAACCTTGCGGTCTATTTCAAGCGGCGAGGTGCTGCCTTGCCAGTCAGCCAAGACCCTGCCGACTATCGACCGGGGGATCTGGTTACCCAGATGCTGCCCGGCAATCTGTCGCATATTGCCATCGTGTCGTCCAATCGCTCCACCGTGGTGCCGACAAGAGGGCTGGTCATTCACAATATCGGTGGCGGCGCCAGGGAAGAGGACACTTTGTTTGCCTTCAGGCAGACAGGGCATTTCCGGTTCGGGCCAATCTGAGAAAGCCCACAGCTAGCCCAGATCGACGATGGCTTGCGCCTTATGCGCGGCTTCGACCACGGCCAGTGCCGTCATATTGACGACGCCGCGCGAGGTGACCGACGGCGTCAATATGTGCGCCGGGCTGTCGGTGCCGAGCAGGATCGGGCCGACATGCAGCGCGTCCATCATCGTGCGCAGCGCGGTCAGCGTGATGTTCGCCGAATCGAGATTGGGGAACACCAGCAGATTGGCTTCGCCCTTCAGCCGCGAATGCGGATAGACGCGCTGGCGCAGCTGCTCCGATAGCGCCGAGTCGGCATGCATCTCGCCGTCGCATTGCAGGTCGGGCGCGATGCGCGCCAAGATCGCCGCCGCCTGCCGCATCTTCATGGCGCTTGGCGAATCGCGGGAGCCAAAATCCGAATGCGACAGTAGCGCTGCCTTGGGCTCGATGCCGAAACGCTGGATCTCCTCGGCCGCCAAAACGGTCATTTCCGCAATTTCTTCGGCGGTCGGGTCGACGGAGACATGGGTGTCGGTGAGGAAAATGATGCCGCGCTGCGAAATCAGCATGGAAAGCGTCGACAGGTCGCGATCCTTGATGCCGGCGCGCGGCCCGATGATCAGCGTCACGTTGCGCAAATGGCGCTCGAAACGGCCTTCGAGGCCGCAGACCATGGCGTCGGCGTCGCCGCGCTTCAGGGCAAGGGCGGCGATCACCGTATTGTCGGTGCGCACCATGGTGCGCGCCGCTTCCGTCGTCACGCCACGGCGGCCGGCAAGCTCGATCAAGAGATCGACATAATGGCGGTAACGCGGATCGTCTTCCGGGTTGATCAAGCCGAAATCGACGCCGGGCTTGATGCGCAGCCCATAGCGTTTCAACCGCACCTCGATGACGTGCGGGCGGCCGATCAGGATCGGTTCGGCAATGCCTTCCTCGAGCACGACCTGCGCGGCGCGAAGCACGCGCTCGTCCTCGCCGTCGGCATAAATGACGCGCTTGGCGCTCGACGTCTTGGCCATCGAGAATACCGGCTTCATGACTAGGCCGGAGCGGAAGACGAAGCGGTTCAACTTGTCGATATAGGCGGCGAAATCGGTGATCGGACGGGTCGCGACGCCGCTCTCGCAGGCTGCCTTGGCGACGGCAGGGGCGATGCGCAGGATCAGTCGCGGGTCGAAAGGCGAGGGGATCAGGAACTCCGGACCGAAGATCGGCGTCTCGCCGGAATAGGCACGCGCGGCAACGTCGGATGGCTCTTCGCGGGCGAGCGCTGCAATCGCTCGCACGGCGGCCATCTTCATCTCTTCGTTGATGGCGCTTGCGCCGCAATCCAGCGCGCCACGGAAGATGTAAGGAAAACAGAGTACGTTATTGACTTGATTGGGGAAATCGGAGCGGCCCGTGCAGATCATCGCGTCGGGCCGTGCTGCCCGTGCCGCTTCCGGCATGATCTCGGGATTGGGGTTGGCCAGCGCCAGGATCAGCGGCTTGGGCGCCATATGGTGAAGCAATTCCGGCTTCAGCACGCCGGCGGCAGACAGGCCGAGAAACACGTCGGCGCCGGGCAGAACGTCGGCCAGCGTGCGCGCTTCGGTATCCTTCACATAGGGGTCTTTCCAGCGGTCCATCTCCTCGACGCGGCCCTTATGGGCGACGCCGAACCGGTCGGTGACCCAGATGTTTTCGACCCGCGCGCCGAGCGAGACCAGAAGGTTGAGGCACGCAAGCGCCGCGGCACCTGCGCCCGACGTGACGATCTTGATGTCGGAGATGGACTTGCCGGCGAATTCCAGCCCATTGAGCACGGCGGCGGCGACGATGATGGCGGTGCCGTGCTGGTCGTCATGGAAGACCGGTATGCCCATGCGCGCTTTCAACTGCTCCTCGACCTCGAAGCATTCGGGCGCCTTGATGTCTTCCAGGTTGATTCCGCCGAAGGTCGGTTCCAGCGCCGAGATCGTCTCGACCATGCGCTCGATGCCCGGTGCATCGATCTCGATGTCGAAGACGTCGATGCCGGCGAACTTCTTGAACAGTACGGCCTTGCCTTCCATCACCGGCTTAGAGGCGAGCGGACCGATATTGCCGAGGCCCAGCACCGCCGAACCGTTGGTAACGACGCCAACAAGATTGGCGCGGGCTGTATAGTCAGCGGCAGTTGCCGGATCGTCGCGGATTTCAAGGCAGGGGGCGGCGACCCCCGGCGAATAGGCAAGCGCCAGGTCGCGCTGATTGCCGAGCGGCTTCGTCGCCTGGATTTCAAGCTTTCCGGGCCGGGGGTGCTTGTGGAAGTAGAGCGCTGCTTCGTCCAGGTCGGATCGCGCCGCCTTCTTGCTTTCGCCTGTCATGACGGCCGCCTCCCTGCAATCCTGCCTTGAAGCCTTTTAACATGCAGAATTGGTTTTTCACGATGCCAAATGACGCAACCGCCATTTTGCCTTGCGAAACGAGTAAAATCGATTTGTTTCAGTTAGTTGTGCTAAAATCCTGCCGCGCTATTCAGGTCTTTTCCTCTCCGCTGTTCAGAACGCGCTGACGTAGAGGCCGCCGTCGACCGGTATGTTCTGTCCGGTCAGGTAACCGGCGTGAACCGAGCACAGGAAGGCGCAGATCTGGCCGAATTCCTCCGGCGTGCCGAGTCGCTTGGCCGGAACGTTGGCCGCGGCCTTGGCCTTGCGCGCGGCGGCGGCGGCCGGATCTTCGGGTGTGCCGGCCTCATGCGGGCTGCGCAGCCGGTCGGTATCGAGTTTTCCCGGCAGCATGTTGTTGATCGTTACATTGCGGTCGATCACCGTGCGCGCGACGCCGGCCAGGAACGAAGTGAGGCCAGCGCGGGCGCCGGACGACAGGTCGAGGCCGGGGATAGGAACATAGACCGACAGCGAGGTGATGTTGACGATGCGGCCGAAGCCGCGCGCCGCCATGCCGTCGATCACGGCCTGAACCAGCTCGACAGGGGTCACCATGTTCTGGGTGACGCCTTCGAGGATCTTTTCCCGATCGAGCGCACGGAAATCGCGAAGCGGCGGACCGCCATTGTTGTTGACGAGGATGTCGGGATCGGGGCAGGCGGCAAGCAGCGCCTTCTGGACGTCGGGTTTGGATACGTCGCCGACAATCTCGGTCACGCTGACGCCGAATTTCTCGCGCAGTTCAGCGGCGGTTTTGGCCAGCACGTCGGCGTTGCGGCCGTTGACGACCAGATCGCAGCCTGCCTCGGCCAGCGCCATGGCGCAAGCGCGTCCCAGCCCCTTGCTCGAGGCGCAGACTATGGCCTTCTTGCCGCGAATGCCGAGGTCCATGGTGATTTTCTCCTCTGATTGCGGCGGCAACCTACCCGTATGGCTGGACCAATCGCAACCGTCATACGGTTGTTGCATGAATCGGGGCATAGCCTCACGCGAAAGCAACGGTGACAAATGATGTCCGGCGCAGAGCCCCGCACTTTCCGCAGCATGTTCATCTCCGACGTCCATCTCGGATCGAAGGCGGCGAAGGCCGAGTTCCTGATAGATTTTCTGCGCCATCACGATGCCGATATCATCTATCTCGTCGGCGATATCGTCGACGGCTGGCGCTTGAGACGGAGCTGGCACTGGCCGCAGAGCCACAATGACGTGGTCCAGAAATTGCTGCGCAAGGCTCGCAAGGGCGCCAGCATCACCTACATCGCCGGCAACCATGACGAGTTCGCGCGGCAGTTCCAAGGTGTGCATTTCGGCGGCATTGTCGTCGCCGATCGCGCCATCCACGAGACCGCCGATGGCAAACGCCTTCTTGTCATCCATGGCGACCAGTTCGACACCGTCGTCCACAATGCGCGCTGGCTGGCCTATCTAGGCGACTATGCCTATGACGCGGCGATGCTGGTCAATCGCGTCATCACGCGCCTGCGCCAAGTGCTCGGCCTGCCTTACTGGTCGTTCTCGTCCTGGGCCAAGGTCAAGGTCAAGAAGGCGGTGAATTTCATCGGTTCGTTCCAGACCGTGCTGACCGAGGAGGCGCGCCGTTCGCATGTCGACGGCGTGATCTGCGGGCATATCCACCATGCCGCGATCGAAAGCTACGAGGACGTGCAGTACATCAACACCGGCGACTGGGTGGAGAGCTGCACGGCGGTGGTCGAGCATTTTGACGGCCGGATGGAGATACTGCATTGGGCGCATGTCCTGCCGGAGACTCCGGTCGGCAGCGAGGTGCTCGTGCCGATCGACATCAAGGGAAGGGAAGTCCAGGCGGCTTGACCAAACCCGGCCTCATCTCGCTTTAATCGGTTAGTCCAGCGGTTTCATCGACTTTTTCGCCGTGTTATGCAGCGGCTGGTGTGGTGGGCCGACCCGGCTGAATGCCGTGCCGACGGATCGCCTGTTAATGTCCTCGCTGCCGCCGCTTTCGCCCGAACAGCTCGTCAAGCCACGCCATTTCGAACTGCGCATGAGCTTGATCTTCTTCACGCTCTTCGTTCCGCTCGGAACGCATGTGCCCTATTTCCCGCTGTGGCTGCAGGCGAAGGGGTTCCATGCTGAGCAGATAGCCGTGATTCTCGCTGCGCCGATGTTCCTGCGCGTGGCGACGACGCCTTTTCTTACCGCTGTGGCAGACAAAGCGAGCGACCGCGCCAATGTCTATGTCGCGCTGGTCGCCGCATCGCTGATCCTGTCGGCCGGTTACTTCCTGCCGCCGACCTACGCAATGGTACTTGCCGTATCGTTGGCACTGACAGTCGTCTGGACGCCGCATTCGCCGATTGCCGATTCGCTCGCCCTTTCAGGTGTTCGCCGCTTCGGCTCGAACTACGCCGGCATGCGCAAATGGGGCTCGATCTCTTATCTCTGCGCCAATCTCGCCGGCGGCTTCATCCTGTCGGCGAGCGGTGCCCAAGCTGTCCCGGTGATCATCTTCGTGTCGTTATTCGCCGCGCTAGCCGCCGGACTGATCGCGCCGCGCCTCGGCCGTCCGCGCCGCGCCTCGCCGCTTTCGGCTGCCGATATCCAGCAATCGGCACCGAAACTCCTCAACCGGTACTTCCTCTATTTTTCGACCGGCGTCGGCGTCATCACCGCCAGCCACGCGTTTCTCTACGGCTTCGTGTCGATCTACTGGAAGTCGATCGGAATCAGCGATTCGGTTGTCGGACTGCTGTGGGGCTGGGGCGTCGTCGCTGAAATCTGCATGTTCGTCGTTTTCACGCGGGCTTTCGCGTCCTTCTCGGTCGTCTCCATCATGCTGATTGCCGGGATAGGCGCGATCGTGCGCTGGATCGCTTTCCCTCTGATCTGGCCGCTTGGGCTTGGCGTTGGCGGGTTTTTCGCGATCCAGACACTGCACGCCGTCTCGGTGGCGCTGGTGCTGATCGGCCTGCAAAAGATGATCGGTGAGACAATCGCGGAAGAACGCACCGGGGCGGCGCAAGGCATCGCCTATTTCTCCAACGGCTTCTTCATGGCGATGGCAACGCTGATTTCAGGTCCTCTTTACGATCGCTTCGGCGCGAATGGCTTCTTTGCGATGATCCCCATCGCCCTGACGGGCCTGGCGCTGATCGGGCTTGCCGCGCGTTCAGCCCCACAGCGCTGGCTCGGGCGGTGACACCAGCGAACCTTGGTAGACGAGACCTGGAACGCGGTCGCAGGCTAGCAGCAACGGACCGTCGAGATCGACGAAATCGGCATCCTGCGCCAACAGCACGGCCGGCGCCATCGCAAGCGATGTGCCGACCATGCAGCCGACCATGACGCCAAGACCCAGTTCGCGGGCGCGGTCGCGAAGCACGAGTGCTGCGGTCAGGCCACCCGATTTGTCGAGCTTGATGTTGATGGCGTCGTAGAGGCCGACAAGCGCGTCGAGGTCCTTCGCCTCGTGCACGCTTTCGTCGGCGCAGATCGGCACCGGATGCGCGATGTGGCGAAGAATACCGTCATGTCCCGCCCGCAGCGGCTGTTCGATCAAGGCGATACCGTGCTCGGCGGCAAAGGCGAGGTTTGCGACGATATTGTCGTCATTCCAGCCCTCATTGGCGTCGAGAATGATTCGGCTGTCGGGTGCCGCCGCCGTCACTGCACGGATGCGGGCGATGTCGTTGTCGCCGCCGATCTTGACCTTGAGCAGCGGGCGCTGGGCGTTGGCGCGGGCTTGCGCCGCCATCGCCTCGGGCTCGGCGAGCGACAGTGTGTACGCCGTCTCAAGCGCCCGTAACGGAACGGTTCGTATCATATGCGCCACCGGTGTTCCGCTGATCTTCGATTCCAGGTCCCAGAGCGCGCAATCGATGGCATTGCGTGCCGCACCCGCAGGCATGGCACCGAGCAGGGCGGTGCGGCTGATGCCGCCCGCGATCTCACCGCGCATCGCCTCGATCGCGTCGCGCACACCCTCCACGGTCTCGCCATAGCGCTTGTAAGGGACACATTCGCCGCGCCCGGTATGGCCGTCTTCGCTGATGGCGCAGGAAATCACCTCAGCCTCGGTCTTCGAGCCGCGCGAAATGGTGAAGGTCCCGGCAATAGGAAAGCGCTCGGCCTCGACCGAAATGACACGCGCCATATTTTTCTGCTCCGGCTGTGCAACAAGGAGGATATCGGCAAATCGACAGGTCGGCCCCGTCAGGCTAAACAGGACGCCATGTTGACCATCCGCAAACGCGACGCAAGCGGCCCTGCCAAGGAGCCCGACCACCAGCCGCGCATCGCGATCGGCGAGGAGGGCGGCGTTCTCGGCTGCGCTTTCTCGGGAAGCTGGACGACACGCACCGTGGCGCTGGTCGATGCCGAGATGCGCAAGATCGAGCAGCGCAGCGGCTTCAAGACGCTGGCGCTCGACCTCTCACAAATCGAGAAGATGGACACTGCCGGAGCATGGCTGATCGACCGCCTGGTCAGCAGCTTCGAAAAGAAGGGCGTCGAGATCACGATGCAGGGGCAGAGCGAGATCGCCTCGATCCTGCTTGGCGCCGTCGGGGACGCCGTTCGACGCGAGCCCGAATCAGGTCCGGCAAAGCCGCCCAACTTCATCATTCGCGGGCTCGAGGCGGTTGGCCGGCGCGTTTATGAGATGCGCGACGATTTCCTGGCCGCAATGAACATCCTCGGCGCCACGATACGCGGCTCGCAGATGAAGCTTGGCCGCGGCCATGCCGTCAACATGGCGGCGATCTTCAACCAGATCGATCGCATGGGCGTTGGCGCCATACCGGTGGTTGTGCTGATGTCGGCCATTGTCGGTGCGATCGTCGCCCAGCAAGGCGCCTATCAGCTCAGCTATTTCGGCGCCGATATCTTCGTCGTCGACCTGGTCGGCGTGCTGATCCTGCGCGAGCTCGGCGTGCTGATGACGGCGATCATGATCGCCGGCCGCTCCGGTAGCGCGATCACCGCCGAGATCGGCTCGATGAAGATGCGCGAGGAGGTCGATGCGCTGAAAGTGATCGGCCTCAATCCAATCGGCGTGCTGGTGTTTCCGCGGCTGGTCGCGCTGGTCGTCGCGCTACCTTGCCTGACGATCATCGCCAACTTTGCCGCGCTGGGCGGCGGCATTTTGGCTGCATGGCTCTACTCCGATATTGCACCGGCAGCGTTCATTGACCGGCTGCGTGTCGCAATCGACCTCAGCACCATCTTTGCCGGCCTGATCAAGGCGCCTTTCATGGCCATGATCATCGGCATAATTGCCTCGGTCGAGGGCATGAAGGTTGGCGGCAGCGCCGAATCGCTTGGCCAGCATGTGACCGCCTCAGTGGTGAAGTCGATCTTCGTGGTCATTATCCTCGATGGGCTTTTCGCCATGTTCTATGCAGCGATCGAGTTCTGACATGGCGCTGCCGGGCACAAACACGACCAAGGTGGCGGAGAAAGCCAAAGAGGACGAGATCGTGCTGTCGGCGCACGACGTCACGGTGTCGTTCGCCGACCAAGTCGTTCTCGACAAATTGTCGCTCGACATCTGGCGCGGGGAGATTCTCGGCTTCGTCGGTGCCTCCGGTGCCGGCAAATCTGTTCTCTTGCGCACCATCCTTGGCTTGACGCGCAAGCAATCGGGAACAATCAAACTGTTCGGCGTCGACGTCGAGAAGGCAAGCGAAAGGGAGCGCCTTCGCATCGACATGCGGCTTGGCGTGCTGTTCCAGCACGGCGCGCTTTTTTCGGCGCTGACCGTCCTCGAAAACGTCCAGGTGCCGATGCGCGAATATCTCGATTTGCCGAAGAAGCTGATGGACGAACTTGCCATGCTCAAGGTCGAGCTGGTCGGACTGCCGCCGGAGGCGGCGCAGAAATTCCCTTCCGAGCTCTCCGGCGGCATGATCAAGCGTGCCGCCTTGGCGCGCGCCCTGGCGCTCGATCCGGATATCGTCTTCCTCGACGAACCGACGTCCGGGCTCGATCCGATCAGCGCGGCTGAATTCGACGAATTGGTCGTCAAGCTGCGCGATACGATGGATTTGACCGTGTATATGGTCACGCATGATCTCGACACGCTGTTTACCGCGTGCGACCGCGTGGCGGTGCTTGGGAACAAGAAAGTGCTGGTCGAGGGCACGATCGACGACATGCTCAGGAGCGAGGAACCCTGGGTAAAATCCTATTTCCGCGGAAAACGCGCCCGGCAACTTGATCTTGCGGCGCGCGCATAGCCATAAGTGAGCAATGGAAACCAGGGCCAACTACGTCATTGTCGGCATTTTCACGCTGGCCGCGATCCTCGCGGCTTTCGCTTTCGTCTATTGGACGGCGGCAATCGGCGACAGGGGCGAGACGGCGGAACTGCGCGTGCGCATCCCGGGCTCGGCATCCGGTCTCGGCCGCGGCAGTTTTGTGCTGTTCAACGGCGTCAAGGTTGGTGAGGTCAAGCGTGTCTATATCGACCTCGCCAATCCGACGGCCGCCATCGCCGACACCGAGATCGGCCGGAATACGCCACTCACCAAGTCGACGCAGGCCGATATCGGGATCGTCAGCCTCGCCGGCCAGGCCAGTATCGAGCTCAAGGGCGCCGACCCCAAAGAACCCAACCTGCTCGACGAGGCGGAAAAGGAAGGCCGTGTCGCTGAGATCGTTGCCAACCCGTCGGCGGTCACCAATCTGCTGCAGACGGCGCAGAACATCTTCACCCGCGCCGACAAGGTCCTTTCGGAGCTCGAAGGCTTCACCAAGGACGTTCGCGGGCCGCTGACGCAGACGGTCAACAATGTCCAGACCTTCTCCGATGCACTGGCCAGGAATTCGGACGGGGTCGACAAGTTCCTGGCCAGCGTCAGCTCGCTGGCGGACGAATTGAAGGGTGTTTCGGGCAAGCTCGACGGCACTCTGAAGGCGGCGGAAGGGCTACTCAACGCCGTCGACAAGGACCAGATCAAGAGCATCGTCGCCAATGTCGACACGGTCACTTCCAACCTCAAGGAAACCAGCAAGCAGTTCGACACGGTCATCAAGAACGTCGACACTGCGGTCGGCTCGATCAACGACTTCGCCCAGAAGACGCAAGGCACGCTGGCCAAGGTCGACGGCGTTCTCGACGGCATCGATCCGGCTGAGGTTCGCACCGCGCTGGCCAACATCCAGAAGGCCAGCGAAAACGCCAACGAGGCTGCCGCCGACATCGCCAAGGTGACCAACAAGTTCGCCAACCGAGCCGACGACATCGATGAAACCATCAAAGACGCGCACCAGCTCGCAGGACGCCTCAACGATGCCTCGGTGCGAGTCGACGGTATTCTTGCCAAGGTCGACAAACTGCTCGGCTCCGGCCAGGCCGACGGCGTCATGGCCGACGCGAGAGCGACGCTGAAATCGTTCAAGCAGGTCGCCGACACGCTGAACGCCCGTCTCGGTACCATCACCGACAATCTGGCGCGATTCTCGGGACAGGGGCTGCAAAACGTCGAAGCGCTGGTCCAGGACAGCCGTCGTTCGATCACCCGCATCGAGGAGGCGGTAACCGATCTGAGCCGCAACCCGCAGCGGATCCTGTCCGGCGGCGAGGGCGAGGTCCGGCAGTTCGACGGCAGGGTGCGCCGTTGACTTCGGCCTCCGCCCACAGCAAGAACATAGCTTGCAGATACGCGTTGTTTCCACGATCCGGGGGGGATCGCGTTTGAAGTCGATCAGTTCAGGCAGCATCAGATCGAGTGGGTTGAAGAGCGGGGCGGTGCTGCTGGCGCTTGCGCTTGCAAGCTGCGCGGCCTTGCCTGGCGGCGGACCGGCACCGCTGGACACGTTCGAGCTTTCGGCGCCGTCGCTGGAAGCGCGTGCCCACAGCCGTCGCCAGATCCTCATCGCCCAGCCGTCGGCGCTCAAGGCGCTGGACAGCCAGAACATCGTCATCAAGCCATCGCCGCGATCGATCCAGTATCTCAAGGGCGCGCAATGGGCCGACCGGCTGCCGATGATCGTACAAGCGCGGCTGGCAGAGACGTTCCAGCGCTCGGGCAGCTTCACCGGCGTCGGTAAGCCGGGCGAGGGGCTGGCAATCGACTATCAGGTGATCGTCGAGATCCGCTCGTTCGAGGTGCGTGTCGATGGCGGCCAACATGCCGAGGTCGAGCTGTTCGTGCGCCTGTTGAACGACCGCAACGGCGAAGTGCGCGCTTCGAAGACGTTTAGCGCCATCGCGCCCGTTTCGGGCAATGGCAACCAGGCCTATGTCGGCGCGCTCGACGCGGCGTTCGGTGATGCGGCCGGGCAAATCGTGCGCTGGACGGACACTGTGATCTGACGCGGCCGGAACTGCCGGGCGCAGCTAGGATCAAACTCAATCATCTGACTGCCCCAATGGCCGAGATGGGTGGTAGGTTGCCGTTCGGCTCATCTGCCAGGACGAGCACGTTGCGCCAAAGAAGGCGAAGGCGTTGTGCGTCGGCTAGCGAGCTTCGTAACAGTTGCTCAACCGGACACGACAAGTGCCGACGGTCCAATTGATCGCTGATGGTAATCCGTCCTGGCCTTGCTAAAATTTAACGTCCCCGACGTCGCCAAATCGGGGAATTGCGACC
The DNA here is from genome assembly GCF_040317695.1 of Mesorhizobium sp. M1403. Taxonomy (NCBI): domain Bacteria; kingdom Pseudomonadati; phylum Pseudomonadota; class Alphaproteobacteria; order Hyphomicrobiales; family Phyllobacteriaceae; genus Mesorhizobium; species Mesorhizobium sp. M1403. Next base: position 537,194 of record NZ_JAMYKY010000001.1, read on the forward strand.
AGTTGACGACGCGGGAGGTCGACGGACAAACCACGAACAGACCACAGGGAGGAAGCAATGTTTCGGACACTAATTCATCTTGCATTCTTGACAGCGTCAATTGTTGCCCTGCCATCTTACGCGGCCATGGCCGACGACACACAGATTGCGCGCGGCGAATATCTGGCTACGATTGCCGGCTGCAGCGACTGCCACACACCCGGTTACTTCTTCGGGAAGCCCGACATGTCGCGCTTTCTTGGCGGTTCAGATGTGGGCTTCGAGATTCCTGGTCTTGGTGTCTTTGTCGCCCGCAATATCACGCCTGACAAGGAGACCGGTATCGGAAGCTGGACCCCGGAGCAGATCGTCACCGCGATCCAGACCGGCGAACGGCCGGACGGCCGTATGCTGGCGCCGATCATGCCTTGGCGCGATTTTGCGCATCTCACCGCGGATGACGCCATGGCTATCGCGGCATTCCTCCAAAGTGTGAAGCCGGTCAGCCATCAGGTTCCCGGCCCGTTCAAACCCGGGGAAACGGTGTCGGCTTTCATGATGCGGATTATGCCGCCGGGGGAAGCCGCAGCCGCTGCAACGAAGTAGGGCGGCTTTGATCGGAACGAGATTTTTCTCGCCGAATAGTGGGTGAATGTACCGCCTTGGAGATGGTGAGGCCCGATATCGGAACGGCAAAAATGGGTCGAATTCGGTCGTTCAGAGTGTTTGGTTTTTGACCCTAGAGCATTCTGCCCAATGGTGTTACTTGGCACCGCAGAAATGCGGCTAAACAACAGATAGAGCAGGATGCCTCGTCATTTGAACGCATCCTGGGCTGTCGCTTCATGCGTTGATAGGATCAAGATCAGCACGGCGCGAAAAAGGCGGGAATTTCCCGCCTTTTTCATGTTCCATTGTCGTCTGATCAATGCAAGCGGCCGCTGGCGTGGGCCAGCATGGTGTAGACCTTGCCGGTATCCGACGTCAGGTAGGTCTGCGCCATGATGTTGTCGCGGTCGTTGCGCGACACGTCTTTGAGCAGCTTTTCGAAATCGTCGCAGTAACGATCGACAGCAGCGCGGAACTCCGCCTCCGACTGATATTTGCGGCGGATCTCGTCGAACGTCTGCTGGCCCTTCAGCGTGTAAAGACGGCGCGTGAAGACGTCGCGCTCGCCGCGCCGGTATCGGTTCCACAGCTCGATCGAGGCATCGTGATCGATGGCTCGGGCGATATCGACGGAGAGCGAGTTCAGCGATTCCACGACATGAAGCGGCGAACGCGGAGCGGGAGCCGGGCGCGGCGCTTCGGCAGGCGCCGCCGGCTTGGCGTCGTCTTCGCGCGATGCACCGGTCAGGAGGTCGCGCACCCAGCCGCCTTGCGGCGTGCGGCCGTTGGGGTCGCGCTGGCGCAGCGCTGTGTCTGCGGGACGTTCGAGGTCGAGCGTGCCGCGCAGCGCCGTCTCGCCCGAAGGCGCCTGCGGTGCACGGCGCTGTTCCGGAGCCGGAGCCGGGCGGCGTGGCGGCTCGGCGGCGCGTGCGGCAGGCGCTTGCGGCGCCGGACGCAGGTTGCGCTGTTCCGAACTGTCGGCGCTGCGGCCAGATTTGGCAACGATTTCAGAAAGTTCCTTCAGCGCGTTGATCTGCTCGGAAACGGCACGGCGGATAGCCGTGGTTGATTCCTTTGCCTCTTCCGGCATCTCGATGACGCCTTTCTTGAGCTCGGCTCGGGTGAGGTCGAGCTCGCTCTTGATCGAGCCGGCGGTGCGCCGCATTTCCTCGGTCGCATCGGCAAAGCGCTTGGTAGCCGAATCGACCACTTCGGAAATCGCGGCACGGATCTTGTCGGCGGATTCCAGCGTCTTGCCTTCGGCGTTCTGCAGCGTCTGGCCGACCAGATTCTCGAACGAGCGCATGACCCTTTCGAGATCTTCCGACTTCTTAACAAGGCCGACGGCGAGGTCCTCCAGCGACGATTGCCTTTCGAGCGTGTGCTCGAGGTTGCTCTGGGCCGAGCTCAGGAGATCCGAGGCGCTGGACAGCAACCGGCTGTGCTCGTCGAACTTGGTGGCGATAGAGGCAACCTCGCGCAAGGTCGAGGACGACAGCTCGGTGAGCCGCGTCGTGTTCGAATCGACAAGGCGCGCCGAGCTGGCGAAAGTCTGGGCGGTCTTTTCCGTGGTCGCCGCGAAGCTTTGCGTGCTCCCAGTCAGGCGTTCGTCGACCTGGCCGAGATTGGTCGCCGCCTGCTCGATCAATTGACCGAGCTGCGAGCTGGAGGTGGTCATGCGGCCGATGAGGTCGGCAACGCTGTCGGCAAGCGTCGAGCGCGCGCCTTCGACGGCCGACAGAGTTTCGGCCGTGCGGCTGGCGAGGGCGTCGACGAGGGCGGCGTTTTGAGTGCGCAGCTTCTCTGTCGCACGTTCGGTGACCTCTTCCATGCTCTTTTGCAGCTCGGAGCCGCCCTGGGCGAAGCGCTCGACCAGAGGCCGTGCCGTCTCGTCCAGGATTTTCGATATTTCGGCCGAACGTGCCGCAAGCATCGTACTGAGCTCGCGAGTATTGGCACCGATGGTCTTTGCAGCGTCGTTGGTGCTCTGGCCGATATGCTGGCCGACCGCGGTGAAGGTTTCGGCGATCGTGTTGGCACGCGAGACTAACTGCGCCTCGGCGTTCGAGACCTGTTCGTTGAGCTTTTGGCCCATTGTCTCGGCAGTGTAGGCGAGGCGGTTCTCGACGCTGGCGACCTGCTCCTCGACGCGGGCCGCTGTGGCGGCAGCACTCGATGCCAGGCGTTCGTCGGCACCGGCAAGCAGCTGCTCGATTTCACGGGCATGGACGGCGAGTTCCTGGCCAGTCTGCCTGGCGCGTTCGGCAACCCGCTGCTCGGTGCTGGTGAAGGCACCGACAATGTTGTCGGCATGTTCGCCGATTGCGGTGCTGCTGTCGGCGATACGGGACACCAGGCGATGATCGGCCTCCTCGAAGATGCGGCCGATCTCGGACGCACGTGCCGAAAGTGCTTCGGAGCCTTCGGCAATGCGCGAAATAAGTTGCTGGTCGGCGGCATCGAAAATGCGGCCGAGATCCGACGCACGTGCCGCGAGAGCTTCGGCGGATTCGCCGATGCGCACGCCCAGCCGCTCGTCAGCTGTTTCGAAATTGCGCAAGATGTCGCCGGCACGTGCAGCCAGCGACTGGGCCGTTTCGATGGCGCGAGAGACCAGCCTGTGGTCCGCCGCGTCGAAGGTACCGGCAATCTCACTTGCTCGGGTTGCCAGCTGATCGGCCGTCTCCTGGGCGCGCGCGAGCAAGGTGTTCGACGTGTCGTCGGCGCGGGCAATCAGTGCGCTCGACGTATCCTCGGCGCGGGCGGCGAGGCGACGATCCGCCTCCTCGAAGGTGCGGGCGATGTCCTCCGCCCTGGCGAGCAGAGCGGCCGAGGTCTGCTCGGCGCGCTCGGCGATCTTGCGGTCGGCATCGCTGAATGCAGCGCCCGCCTGCTCATGCAGAGCGCTGGTGACTTCCATGACCTTCTCGCGCAGCGCCCCGGCGACGAAGACCGCGCTTCTTTCGAGCACACTGCGAACGTTGTCGACACCCGTCGACAGCGCCCGCTCCATGGTGCTGGCGCGCTCCTCGATGATGCCTGTCTGCCGGCTGAACGCCTGCTCGATCTTTTCCACGTCGGCAGCGATGGCATCGGAGATGTCGGTGCTCCTGGCGGCGATCTGGTCGATATGGCCGGACAGCGAACGGTCGACATCCTTGCGCGTGTCGGTGAGCCTGGAGAGATCGTCCTGCAATGCGCGGGTCAGCATGTCGCGGCCCTCGGTCAGCTTGCCGACATGACCGGCGACAATCTCGTCGACCTCGCTGCGGCTCAATGCAAGCCTCTCCAGATCGGCTTCCAGAGCGCGCCTGAGGATGTCGCGGCCTTCGGCAAGCTTCTCGACCTGGCCGGCAACCAGCCCATCGATGCTCGAGCGGCTTTCGGCCAGCTTGGCGAGATCGTCCTCGAGCGCCTTCGACAGGGTCGAGCGGTCCTGGACGAGCTTCTCCGCGTGGGTAGCGACAAGGCTGTTGACGTTGCCGAGATCGGCCTCTAGGGCGCGCGAAAACTGTGCGCGATTGTCGGTTAATAGCTGCGACTGGTCGGCGATGGCGCCCCTGATCGTGTTGAGATCGGCCTCCAAAGCGCGTTTGAGGATGTCGCGGCCTTCGGCCAGTTTCTCGACCTGGCCGGAAACCAGCCCGTCGATGCTCGAGCGGCTTTCGGCCAGCTTGGCGAGATCGTCTTCCAGCGCGCGCTTGAGGATGTCGCGGCCCTCGGCCAGCTTCTCGACCTGACCGGAAACCAGCCCGTCGATGCTCGACCGGCTTTCTGCCAGCCTGGCGAGATCGTCCTCGAGTGCCTTCGACAGGGCCGAACGGTCCTCGGCGAGCTTGTTCATATGTTCGGAGACGACGCCCCGCACGGTCTCGAGATCGGTCTCCAGTGCGCGCGACAGCTGACCGCGATCCTCCGCCAGCTTCTCGGATTGACTGGCAATGACGCCCTTGACGGTGCTCAGATCGGCTTCCAGAGCGCGTTTGAGGATGTCGCGGCCCTCTGCCAGTTTTTCGACCTGGCCGGCAACCATCACATCGATGCTCGAGCGGCTTTCGGCCAACTTGGCGAGATCGTCTTCGAGCGCCTTCGACAGCGTCGAACGGTCTTCCGCGAGCTTGTTCATGTGATCGGAGACAACGCCGCGCACAGCCTCCAAGTCGCTCTCCAGTGCCCGTGACAGCTGGCCACGGTCTTCCGCCAGCTTTTCGGACTGGCCAGCGATGACGCCCTTGATCGCGTTCAGGTCCAATTCCAGCGCGCGCTTGAGGATATCGCGGCCTTCGGCAAGCTTCTCGACCTGGCCGGCAACCAGCCCGTCGATGCTCGACCGGCTTTCGGCCAGCTTGGCAAGATCGTCTTCAAGCGTCTTCGAAAGCAGGCTGCGATCATCGGCGAGCCTGCCCGAATGATCGGCGATCAGACCTCTGATGTCGGACAGGTCGTTCTCGAGCGACTGGGAAAGACCGCTGCGGTCTTGCGCCAATTTCGCCGAATGGGCCTCGATGAGGCCATTGATGCCGGCGATGTCGGATTCCAGCGCACTGGCGAGTATGGCGCGACCCTCGGCGATCTTTTCGACTTGACCGGCGACAAGGCCGTCGATGCTGGCGCGACTGTCTGCCAGCTTGCCGAGGTCGGCCTCGAGCGCGCGCGAAAGAATGCTGCGGCCTTCGGCGAGCTTTCCGACGTGCCCGGCAACCATTTCATCAATGATCGTGCGGGCTTGTACGAGTTTTCCAGAGTCTTCGTTCAAGGCCTGGGCGAGCCGGTTGCGGCCCTCTTCAAGGCTTTCTAGATGGCTGCCCAGCGAAGCGTCGATCGCTGCACGCGATTCGTTGACCTTGCGCAGATCCTCTTCAAGGGCGCGCGAGATCAGGCCGCGGCCTTCGGCAAGCTTCTGCACCTGGTTGGTCACCGCCGCATCGATTTCGGCGCGGCCCTCGGCGAACTTCGCCAGATCGGCCTGCATTGCCGCCGCCATCCGGTCGCGGCTTTCGGAAAGTTTGCGGCTGTGGTTTTCGACGGCTTCCTCGATGCCGGCGCGAGCATCCGCAAGTCGCTGGATGTCCGTATCGAACGATCGCGATACGACATGGCGCGCCGCTTCCATGCGCCCGGCGAAATCGCCGGCGCGGGCTTCGAGCATGGTCGAGGTCGATGAGATGATGTCGGCCATGTCGGCGCCGATCTGGGTCTTGCCCTGATCGATCATCGCCGACAGCGTCTCCTTGCTATCCTGGAAGGTGTGGGCGATTTCGCGCGCGCGCTCGACCAGCGTCTCGTTGATCTGGCGTGCGCGAGCCTCCAGCGCGGCGTTGAGCTTCTGCGTACCGGTGTCGAGCGCCTCGGCGCGGGTCTGGAACTCGCTGATCAGCGCCTGGCCACGTTCGGCAAGCGTCCGCTCGATGCCGTTGAGGCTGGCTTCGAATTCGGAATTGAGTGTGCGCGCGGCACCGCCGAGCAGCGACACCATGCCGGTCGTGCGGTCGTCGAGCAGGTCGGTCAGCGACCGCGTCAGGCCATCGGTGGTGTCCGTCAGCTTGGCGATGCGGGTGTCGAGCAGGCTGGCGAAGGCCTCGCCCGACGTCGACAGCCGGTCGGTGATCGATTCGAGCCGGCCTTCCACCGAATCGAAGATCGACATCGAGCTCCCGTTGATCCTGTCGATCAGCGTGTCGCCGGATTCGTTGATCGTCATCGACAGCTTGGTCGAGGCGTTGAGAATGCTGTCGCGAATGATATCGCTGGCGGCGTTGATCTCGTCCTTCAGCGTCTCGTGGGCACCGGTGATCGAGGCGCGCACACGCTCGGCATGGGTGACGACCGCTTCGCGCTCGCTGCCCAGCCCGTCGACCAGCGAGCGGATGCGGGACTCGTTCTCCGAATAGGAGCGCTCGATCTGGTTCACCTCGCTGTGAACCAGCGTTTCGAGCTCGACGGCGCGCGCAAGCGTGCGTTCGATGCCTTCGCCCATGGCCGCCACCTCGCGGCGAACCGCTTGGCCGATCATCATGACGCGATCCTGGGCAAGATTTTCCGGCTCGGCCAGACGGAAGGCCACCTCGGTCATCGACTGCGCGGCAAGGCGCATCTCCTGAGCGCGGCGAATCATCACTGCGAATGCCCAGAACAGGATGACGGGCACGATTGCCGCGACCGCCAGGCCGATCAGCTCGGGACGGGCGAAAAACTGATCGAAGGTGCGGATGTTCCAGATGCCAGGTCCGAACAACAGGTTCGCGAGGCCACCGGCGCCGGCGATCCAGGCCAGCGAAACAAAAGCCACGACCCAATAGATCGTGTTCGAGGCGCGCCGGTTGAGGGTGTGCAGGAGCGTCTTATAGTCTTTTTGACGATCGTCGTTGGCCGGCGAGAAAGCTGGCGGCTGCGAGCCATTGCGCGTTGCGACGGGACGCAACTCAGCCGGCTTGGCTTTTGGCGCGGGATTTAGGTTCTGGCTTTGATTGGCGGCGGGTGCTGCATTCTGGGCCTGGTCGGGGGCAGGCGCCTCGTTCTGGCTGCGGCCTTCGCGCGCCAGTTCGTCGGCGGCTTGCGATATCTGCGCTTCCAGATCTTCCATGGATGCCGCGATGTCGAAGTCGCCGCCGGCATCGCCGCTCAGATCGATATCAAGTGCCTTTTCGAGTTCCCTGGCTACGTCGCTGTCGAGCGTTTTTGTCGTCGTTGGTTTCTTCGCCATGCCTTCGCTACCCTGTACAAGCTGCCGTGGGACTTATGGTTGTGCTTATTGATTCTGCCTAGCGTGTCCCGCGCAGGAGGCTGAAAATGGACCTGTCGTATCGTAATGACACAGCGGGGTAAAGAAAACATGCATTCCGTCCGATACGTAAAACTTTAAATATAAGGTTAACACAGCCGTGATTCCGGCGCCGTTATCGCGACATTTTTCCGGGTCAATCATTAACCCGTTGTCCACCGGATACGCCTATTTTTTGCGGCGGTCGAAGAACGGAGTCTCAAAGTGATACGTGGCGAAAACGGCATTGCCTTCTCGATGCCCGGCGGTGACGTGTCAGGGACAGCTGGGGCGCGGCCGATCGATCTGGCGCATCTTGCGCGCCAGACGATGGGCGATCGGAGCCTCGAGCAAGAGGTGCTGGCACTGTTCGTGCAGCAGGCGCTATCGGTGCGCGACAAGATCGTCGATGCGGATGTCAGGCAGCGGCTGCTACTGGCGCACGGGCTCAAAGGCTCGGCGCGCGGGGTCGGCGCCTTCGCCATTGCCGATTGCGCCAGTGCGATCGAATGCCGGCCCGACGACGCCAGCACGCTGAAGCGCCTTGGCTCACTGATCGAAGAAGTGCGCGACTTCGTCGCCGCCATCAGCCGATAGAACTTATTCCCAAAACGCCACGCAGCGGCGCTTTCGCGCCGCAGTTGACTTGTCTGGCAGAGTGATTATGTCGGCTCAGACTCCCTTCAGGTGACAAATGACCAAGCTGACCTTCATCGCCCATGACGGCACGCATTTTGACGTGGATGCCGAAAACGGCTCGACCGTCATGGAAAATGCGATCCGCAATGCGGTGCCGGGAATAGAAGCGGAATGCGGCGGCGCCTGCGCCTGCGCGACCTGCCATGTCTATGTCGACGAAGCCTGGACGGCGGAGGTCGGCGAGCCGGAAGCCATGGAAGAAGACATGCTGGACTTCGCCTACGACGTCCAGCCGAATTCGCGGCTGTCATGCCAGATCAAGGTGCGCGACGCCCTCGATGGGCTGGTCGTGCGCGTGCCGGCCCGCCAAGGCTGAAGCCGATTTTTGCCGCTGCCGCTTGGCAGCGGACCAATGGTCATGCAGTGTCGCGCCGTTTTCCCATAAAGGCGCATGCTTCATGACCGCTATCACCAAGACGGACGTACTCATTGTCGGGGCAGGGCCTGTCGGCCTGTTTGCCGTATTCGAGCTCGGCCTCTTCGACATGAAGTGCCATCTGATCGACATACTCGACCGGCCCGGCGGGCAGTGCGCCGAACTCTACCCGGAAAAGCCGATCTACGACATTCCGGGTTGGCCCTCGATCTCGGCGCAAGGTCTGGTCGACAAGCTGCTTGAGCAGATCGCGCCGTTCAAGCCCGAATTCACCTATAACCGCATGGTTTCGAGCCTGGAAAGGCTGGAGGACGGCAGCTTCCGCGTCACTACCGACGAAAACGAGGTGTTCGAAGCCAAAATTGTGGTGATTGCCGCCGGCGGCGGTTCTTTCCAGCCGAAACGGCCGCCGATTCCAGGCATCGAACCCTATGAAGGCAAGAGCGTGTTCTACTCGGTGCGCCGGATGGAGGACTTTCGCGGCCATGACCTCGTCATCGTCGGCGGCGGCGATTCGGCGCTCGACTGGACGCTGAACCTGCAGCCGGTGGCCAAGAGCGTGACGCTGGTGCATCGGCGGCCCGAATTCCGGGCAGCGCCCGACAGCGTCAACAAGATGTATGCCATGCAAGAGATGAAGCAGCTGGAATTCCAAGTCGGACAGGTGACGGGCCTGACCGGCAGCGACGGCCAGCTAGCCTCCGCCACGATCAAGGGGCCGGAGGGCGATGTCGAAGTGCCGTGCACGCGGATGCTGCCATTTTTCGGCCTGACGATGAAGCTCGGCCCAATCGCCGAATGGGGCCTCAATCTCCACGAAAACCTGATCCCGGTCGACACCGAAAAATTCCAGACGTCGGTGCCCGGCATCTTCGCCGTCGGCGACATCAACTGGTACCCCGGCAAGCTGAAGCTGATCCTGTCGGGCTTCCATGAGGTCGCTCTAATGGCACAGGCAGCCAAGCGCATCATCAGCCCCGGCGAGCGCATCGTGTTCCAGTATACGACTTCGTCGACCAGCCTGCAGAAGAAGCTCGGCGTGGTCGACTGAAGCTCACCGGATTTCACCAGGCCGGTCTACTCCGCCAGGGCTGGGGCCGAAGCCTCGGCATGGCCGCGAAGCGTTTTCTCCGGCATCAGCCAGAGCGTGATGAACGACAGCAGCAAGGTCGCGGCGGCGGCAAGAAAGATCATCACGAACGGCGTGGCTGAGGCGATATGGCCGGCCGTCTGCGTGCCTTCGCTGGCCAGCGGCAGCCCGTAACCAAGGGCGACGGCACCAAGCATGGCGACGCCAAGCGCACTACCCAGCGAGCGGAGGAAGGTGAGAACGCCGGTCGCCACGCCAAGGTGCATGCGATCGACGGCGTTCTGGACCGAGACAGTGGCAACCGGAAAGGTCGTGCCTGTGCCCAGGCCTATGCAGGTCGTCAACACCTCGACAAGCAATAGCGAGGCATGCCCGGCGACCAGGCTGAGCACGCCGAGGCACAGGATCGAGAAAACAGTTCCGACCATGGCAATGCGCTTGTAGTGGAAAAAGCGTGGGATCATTCGCGCGCTGAATGTCGCACCGGCCACCGTGCCGAGCATCAGCCCAAGCAACGCGGTGCCAGATTCGCTGACTGACAGGCCGACGACCGATTGCAGGTAGACCGGCAGATAGACCGACAAGCCGACATTGGCGGCCTGCAGCAGGAACATCGACAACGTGCCGGCGAGAACGATCGGATTGCCGAGCACTTCCAGCGAGATCAGCGGTTCGGCCGCGCGCATCAGCCGCAGCGCGAACGCGCTCCAGAACACCGCTGAGCAGGCGAGCAGTCCAAGGATTTCACGCGACAGCCACGGATACTCGCTGCCGCCCCAGTTCAAGGCAAGCAGCAGCAGCGAGGTGGCCGCGACCAGAAGCAGCGCGCCGAGGCCGTCGATGCGGTGATGTTTTGCAGCGATCGGCAGCTTCTTGAGCGGATTGTTAATGATCGCCATCGCCAGCAGGCCGAGCGGAATGTTGATCCCGAAGATCAGCGACCAATGCAGATGTTCGGCGAAGGTGCCGCCGAGCAGCGGCCCGGCGATGCTGGCGACGGCCCAGGTGCCCGAAATCCAGGCGGCGTAGCGAGCCCGCTCGCGCGGCGGCACGAGGTCGCCGATCACGGTCTGCGTCAGGGCGAACAGCCCGCCGCCGCCGGCGCCCTGGATCGCCCGGCCGACAACCAGGACCAGCATGTTGGGGGCCGTGGCGCTGACCAGCGACCCGGCGAGAAAGATCAGGATTGCCGCATAGACGGTCGGCCGGCGGCCATAGATATCGGAGATCTTGCCGTAGAGCGGCGCCACTGCGGTCGCGGTCAGAAGATAGCCGGTTACGATCCACGGCAGATATTCGGCATGCCCGAGCAGACGTGCCATCGTCGGCATCGCCGGCGCGACGATGGTCTGGTCGAGCGCCGCCAGCAGCATTGACAAAAGCACGCCGCCGATGATGGCGTTTTTCTCGGTTTCGGTCAGCGGCGTGCTGGTTTCCACCATCGCTTGCTTGTCGATAGCCTGGTCCATATCCGTTCATCCATTATGCCTGCGTGCACTTCCGCGACGGGCTGGGAAGCATCTAGTACGCCGATTGGCGTTTGCCGGAGGCTGATCCCTGCGAACCTGGCATATGTCGTTCGCTATAGGCCGATTTCGACAGCGGCTCGAAAGTTTTTCGAAGCTGGCACTATGCTTCGCCAAATTGGCTTTGTTCCAAATTTGGCTTTGTCCGACGCGGAGTTCAGCCGGGAGCGAGCCGTCCATTCTCAATGCGCTCGATGCGATAGTGCAAAAGCCGCAGGATGCGGCTTTGGAAATTGACGCTTTCCACACGATCGAAGCGCATCTGGTCCTGGTCGTGCTTGGCAAGCATGGCCGCTGTAATTTTCGCGGCCTTGGCCTTGGCCAATTCGCAGGTCTTTTCAGGGTAGCTCGCCTTCAAGGCGTCTTCTAGTTCGCGGCCATGGTTCTTGGCAATCTCGACGTGGCGTTCCTCATGGCGCTTGATGTCGGAGGACAAAGTCTCCCAGAACAGCTTGACGCCTGCATCGGCTTTGCGCGGGCGGCGCCACTCGGGAAGGATAACCTTGACCTTGACGGTAACGGCAGCGTCGGCAATCCAGCACGAGCCCGGCTTTTGCGCATAACTGACGCGGGTGGTGAACGCCATCTGGGTGGCGCCGGGATGCCGCGACCCGGTGCTTTTCACCTGAGGCCCGAGTTTCGACAGCTGGGTCCCGATGTCGTCGAGCGTCCTGCCGCCGATCGGGAAATAACTATATGTCTTGACGAGAGTCGTAGCGCCGGCCGGGAATGCGGTCAGAGCGAGCATCAGGGCGCAGAGGAGGGATCGTTTCATCGTGTTGCCTCTTTGCCCACCTTGCTTTACCGCCGTCTCCGGCGCAACGGAATTGATCCCCGGTCATGACGTGGGATCGAACATGGTTGATGGGCAATGATGACAGGGCGATGGCAGCTGGCGCATGGGCGCCATCTTGACCTTGGCGGCAAGGCCATCGTCGTCGGCATCCTCAACGTCACGCCGGACAGTTTTTCCGACGGCGGGCTGTTCGATGCCCCGGAAAAAGCGGTGGACCAGGCGCGCCGTATGGTGGAGGAGGGAGCCTCCGTCATCGACATCGGCGGAGAATCGACGCGTCCCGGTGCCTCTCCGGTGTCTGCAAAGGAAGAGCAGGCCCGCATAGTGCCCATCATCGAGGCGCTCGCGACGTCTGGCGGAACGCTGATCTCGGTCGATACCTATCGCCAGGATACGGCGCGGCTTGCCGTCCAAGCCGGTGCACATATCGTCAACGACGTCTGGGGCCTGCAGCGCGAGCCGGGCATTGCCAGCGTCGCTGCCGAAACCGGCGCCGGCCTTGTCATCATGCACACGGGACGGGACCGGCAGAAACTGCCCGACGTGATTGCCGATCAGCTCTTCTTCCTCAGGAAGTCGCTGGAAATCGCGCAACGGAGCGGTGTTGCCGACGACCACATCGTGCTCGATCCGGGCTTCGGCTTCGCCAAGGAGACAGCCGCGGAAAACCTTGACCTGATGGCACGGTTTTCCGAGCTTCGTGCGCTGGGCTTTCCGCTGATGGCCGGCACATCGCGAAAGCGCTTTATCGGCACCGTCACCGGCCGCGACGCAGCGGCAAGGGGCGCCGGAACCGCCGCCACAAGCGTCATCCTGAGGCTCAAAGGCGCGCATCTTTTTCGCGTCCACGATGTCGCAATCAACGTGGATGCGTTGGCTATTGCCGATGCTATGCTCGCACGTGAGATCGGGGAAAGCTGAGCCATGTATGTCATCCGCATGAAGAACTGCGCCTTCTTCGCCCGGCACGGTGTGCTGGACGAAGAGGAGACGCTCGGCCAGCGCTTTTATGTCGATGCGGCGCTCACGGTAGACCCCGGGCGGGCGCTGGTCGACGATTCTATCGAGGACACCGTCAATTACGGCATCGCCTTTGCGGTCATCGAAAAGATCATTACCGGCGAGCGGCGCTTTCTGATCGAAGCGCTGGCGCTCGAAGTGGCGAGGGCGCTGACGGCGCGGTTTCCGCAGATCAAAAAGGCCGAGATCACCGTGCGCAAGCCGAACGCCCCGGTGCCGGGTGTGCTCGATCATGTCGAGGTGACCGTTGTCTGGCCAGAATAGTAACAACAACACCGTCTATCTCAGCCTTGGCGGCAATCTCGGTGATCCGGCGAAGTCGATGGCTGCGGCACTGGGCATTCTGGATGCCGACGAGAGCACGCGCGTCGTTGCCGTTTCGTCGCTCTACCGAACGCCGCCCTGGGGCAAGCTCGATCAGCCGGATTTCCTCAATGCGGCGGCCGAGATCTCGACCGCGCTTGCGCCGCGGGCTTTGCTCGACCTTTGCCTCGACGCCGAGCGAAAACTGAAGCGGGTGCGGGAGGAGCGCTGGGGTCCGCGCCTGATCGACATCGACATTCTGGTGTTCGGTGACCGCATCATCCACGAGACCGGACTGGAGGTGCCGCATCCGCGCATGCTGGAGCGCGCCTTCGTGCTGGCACCGCTGGCAGAAATTGCACCGAAGCTTGTGGTCGACGGCAAGAGCGTGTCGGAGCGACTGGCCGCCGTCGACACGTCGGGTATTGAACGGCTGCCGTCAGGCCGGAAATGGTGGAAGACCTGACGCTGCCGCCATCGGTGGCCGAAAATCAGCCGGAAAACCCACCACCGTCGAGGAACATTTGTTCGTCCGGTGTCGTCTCCCGGCCAAGCATCCTGTTTCGGTGTGGAAAGCGGCCGAAGCGCTGGATGATGTCGCGGTGTTCTACGGCATATTTCAGATAGGACGGGGCTTTGGCGGCGGTAAGCTCCATCGATTTGAGCTGATCGGCGAGATCCTCCGAATGCTCATAGGGCAGATAAAGAAAGACGCGGAGCTCTTCGTCGAGCGCCAAGTCATGGCCGGCAGCGATCGCCTTCCCGGCAAAATGCCGCGCCAGCGGGTCCGTGGCATACATGTGGCCAGTGCCGCGAAAGCAGTTTCGCGGAAACTGGTCGAGCAGGATTATCAGTGCCAGCGACCCTTCGGCGTGTTCGGACCAGCCGTCGCATTCGCGGCGGGCGGCGGCGAAGTGCAGATCGAGAAACCGGGTGCGGAAGTCGGCATCAAAAGCGTCGTTCTTCTCGAACCATGCGTCCTCCCCGGCGTGGCGCCAGAATCTGGTGACGGAGAGCGCGCGTTCGTCCAGTTCATCCATCATTCGCATCTTCCCAAGGATTAATCGGCCGGCTCGGATTTCTGCAGCACGCCGGCGGTTTCCTCATTGAGCGCCTGACCCGCGCGGCGTGGTGTGCTGAGCGGCGTCGGGATGGGGGTGCCAATATTGCCTTTGAGGAAGCGCCGTCCGGCGCGGATGCCTTCGGCCTGTTGAAGCTCGAAACGGGCAGCGTCGCGGCGGCGGACGTCCTCGACTACCTCGGCGACCTCTTCCGGGTCGACGCCGAGGGCTTCCAGCGTCGAGCCGCCGAAGACAAGCGCCGATTCGAACGTCTCGCGGAGCTGATAGTCAACGCCGGCACGGATGAGCTGCAACGCGGTGCCGCGGTCGAACGCCCGTGCCAGCACTGTCAGCAAGGGAAACTCCGCCTTGATCAGTTCCGCGATGCGCACGGCGGCATCGGGCTTGTCAACGCAGATCAGCACGGCGCGTGCCCGCCCGGCTCCCGCGGCTCGCAGGATGTCCAGCCGCGTGCCGTCGCCGTAATAGACCTTGAAGCCGAAATCGGCCGCTGCTTGGATCATTTCGACCTCGTTGTCGATGATCGACACGTCGATGCCGCGCAACAAAAGCGGCTGGCTGGCGATCTGGCCGAACCGGCCAAAGCCTATGATCAGCACGCTGCCGGTCAGGCCGTTGGCGACATCGACGCCTTCAAGCGACTGCTCGTCGCGCGGCGTCAGATACCGCAGTGCAATGATCGCCAACGGCGTCAGCACCATGGAAATGATGACAATGGCGGTCAGCATCGCATTGGCTTGGCCGTCGATAATGCCCACCGCAGCCGCCGCGGAATAGAGGACGAAGGCGAATTCGCCGCCTTGCGCCATGAAGACGGCGCGCTCGAGCGCTTCCCGATGGTCGGTTTTGAGGACGCGGGCAACGATATAGATGCCGATCGCCTTCATCACCATGTAGGCGACGACATAGATGGCAATGAGCTGCCAGTTGACGACGACGACATGCAGGTCGAGCGACATGCCGACGGCGAGGAAGAACAGCCCGAGCAGAATGCCGCGGAACGGTTCGATGTCGGCCTCCAGCTGGTGGCGGAAGGTCGATTCCGACAAAAGCACGCCGGCCAGGAAGGCGCCCATGGCCATCGACAGGCCGGAAAGCTGCATGGCGAGCGCTGACCCGAGAACGACCAGAAGGGCAGCTGCGGTCATCACCTCACGGGCGCGCGCATCCGCCAGGATACGGAAGAACGGATTGAGCAGATAGCGCCCGGCAACCACCAGCCCGACGATCGCGGCAAGGCCGATGCCGACCTCCGTCAACCTATCCGACAGGCTCATATCGGCGCCGCCCGGCGCGAGGAAGGCGATCAGCGCCAGCAGCGGCACGATGGCCAGATCTTCCAAAAGCAGGACCGAGACGATGCGCTGGCCCTTGGGCGTTGCCAAGTCGCCGCGTTCTTCCAGCAATTGCATGACGATTGCCGTCGAGGTGAGTACGAAACCGGCGCCAGCGACGAAGGACTGCGCGATCGGGAAACCTCCCGCCAGGCCGACGCCGGTCAGCAGAACCGCGCAGACGCCGACCTGCAGCGCACCAAGCCCGAAAATCTCGCGGCGCAGGCCCCATAGGCGTGACGGCTGCATCTCCAGCCCGATGATGAACAGGAACATGACGACGCCGAGTTCGGCGACATGAAGAATGGCTTCCGATTCGGAAAAGACGCGCAGCCCGAATGGGCCGATCACGACGCCGGCCGCCAAATAGCCGAGGATGGAGCCAAGTCCCATGCGCCTGAAGATCGGCACCGCAACGACGCCGGCGGCAAGCAGCGCCACCACCTGGATCAGATCGCTGTTCGATGCCTCTGCCGCCATGCCTGCCCTTCCGCTCTCCTGGGAGTCAAGCGGCCAAGATAGGGGCTTCGGAGCGGATCGAACAGTGTGAATCCGGCGCATTGTGCAGGCGATATTGCAGGCGCACTGCACAGGATAATGGGCCTCCGGGCGTTGCTTGTTTTCGCTATCCGGCGCTAAGGACGCCCGGCTTCGGCCAGTGGAGGGTGAGCGACGATCAAGTCACGGCCCTTTTTGAGGAGATGACTGACATGAAGAAGTTTTTGCTGGTTGCCGTTGGCATCGCGGCACTTGCCGGCTCTGCCTGTTCGAAGGCGCCGGAGTGCACGACCGAGATGCTGACCAAGAAGGCTCAGGACATGACTGCGGCACTTCAGGCTGCTATCACCAAGGATCCGGCCAAGGCAGCCGACCTCACAGCCAAGGTCCAGGCGGTCACAACCAAGTATCAGGGCGGCACGACAGCAGCCGAGGCCTGCAAGGCCTATGACGAGTTGATTGCAGCGATCAAGGGCTGAGCACCCATCTGCATGTCAAGGACGGCGGCGGCGTTTGGTTGCCGCCTTTTCACGCCGAAAGCTCAGTTCGGAGTTATGGAGCCGACCTCGACTGCATCGATCCGCTTCAACTTCATACCGATGACCGGGACCAGCTGCTGGTCGACCCGCACGGCAACGGTCACCGTCATCGAATTGTCGTCGGGGACAAGCGCCTGCATCACGCCGCGCAACTGATTGCGATTAATGGTGAAAACCACCTTGTGCGCATCGACGACATTGCCGCCGATAACGTCGAGGCCGGAGCCGGCGGCCCCGCCCATGAAGCTGCCCTTGTAGCCCTGCCGGCCCTTGTGTTCGATCGTTGCCGACATCTGCTGGGTGAACATACCGACCCGGCAGCCGCCGTCGAGCGACATGCCGACCTTGCCGTCAGGCGTCGAGCCAATGAAGCTGCAGGTGAATTTCGTGCCCTTGTATTTGCCGGCAACGATTTCTCCGGGGCCGACCCATTTGCCCTCGACCGATCGAAAGAACTGCTTGTCCGGTTCCGCCGCCGAAGCCTTTCCGGCAATGCCGATGGTTGCGACAAGGGCGAGCGCCACGGGCAGCACGCTGGACAAAATAACGCTTTTCATCGACGACACCCGGCAACAAAGAGACTGGTTTGGACGCTTCCGACCATGAACAAGATTGGTTAATGCTTTGTCACCCCAAGGCGATAGTCACGTCTCGGAAGCGGATGTTTCTTTTTCTTTCTTTGCCGCAAACGAGGTCAGCGCGGAAAGGAAATCGCCCAATCCTGGACGCCTGACGGCGTTAAAGGGCAGGGGCCTTGCCGTTTCCATCGCTGCAATGCCGATGCGCGCCGTCATCATGCCGTTGACGACGCCTTCGCCGAGCTTGGCCGAGAGCCGAGCCGCAAGGCCATGGCCGACGATCTGCTGGACGAAACTGTCGCCGACGGCGATCGACCCAGTGACCGCGAGATGGGCGAGAACGCTGCGCGCCAGGCGAAAAAAGCCAAGCGTGCCGGGGCGGCCGCCATAGAGCTCCGACAGACGGCGAATCAGCCGGCCGGCTTCGAACACGACATAAGCGACGTCGACCAGCGCGCGCGGACTGACCGCGGTCACCAGGGACACGCGCTTCGCCGCTTCGAGGATCATCATCTTGGCGCGGGCATCGAGCGGGCCGAGGATCTCGGTCTCGGCCAGCCGCACCAGATTGCCGCCATCGATGATCTCGCCGCGCAATTCGGCCAGCGAGCGCCTGCCGGCCGCGGTTTCGGGCTTGGCCGCGACAAATGCCGACAACTCGTCGACCACGGCGCGGGCGGCCTTCGGATCATCGCGGGCAATCGCATCGAGCGCCCGCTTCTGCAACTTTTCGACCTCGGCGAGGCGAGCAATCGCCACGAATTCGCGGATAAGGATGACCACAAGCGCCAGGATGGCGATCAATGCCATTCCGGCCGCCAGCCAGCCCAGCCACTCGGCGCGCTCGAACAGGTCGCGAATCAGCTGGTCGGTCCAGAGGCCAAGGGCGAGCGAAACCAGAACGCCCAGCGCGCCGAAGAACAGGCTGCCAAGCAGCGAACGTTTTCGCGGCGCAATCGCCGGCGGCGGTTCGGCAGCGACGACATCAGGCTCGTCGAAGACGTCGATCTCCGCCGGTGTGACCACGGCAAGATCCGCCTTCACGTTACGCGGCTTTCGCGCCGGCGCGGCCTCGGCCCCGGAATGGCGAGCCGTCGGATCTACCTTCGGCTGGGGCTCCGGCTCGATGCGAAAGGCCGCCGGTCTGCGGGGCGCGCTCATGCGAGATGATCTCCGATCAGGAACTGCACCGCGCGGTCGAGCCTGATATGCGGCAGCGACAGCGTCACGCCCTCGGCCGTGCGCTCGAGTTTCGGCGGGCGAAAGCGCACGAAGCGGATCGCCGGGTCGTCATCGTTCTGCTGGTGCTTCGATTCGAAACCATCGAACACCGCATCAACTTTCTCCGGCAAATCACCGGGAAATATGGCTGTTTCGGTCTTTCCGTCAAAGGTTTCGCCATTGATTTTTTCGCCACGCAATGGCGTGCCGATAATGACCGGCAAAGTCTCACGGCCCTGCTTGACCGTGCCTTCCCGAGTCGCGCGCATGGCCGCCATGGCGACGACGTCGACGTCGGCACCAGTGAAATTCGCCCGCGCCACGGCGCGGTCGGCAAGCCGCCGCACGATCGCCTGCAGCCGGTCGTGGCTTTCGTGGTGCAGATGGTCGGCCTTGGTCGCGGCCACCAATATGCGGTCGATGCGTCTTGAAAACAGGTCGGTCAGGAAGTTGCCCCGGCCGGGCCGGAAACAGGACAGGATTTCGGTGACCGCGCGTTCCAGATCGGCCATCGCACCGGGGCCGGCGTTCAATGCCTGTAAGGCGTCGATGAGCACGATCTGCCGGTCGAGGCGCGTGATGTGTTCGCGAAAGAACGGTTTGACGACATACGTCTTGTAAGCCTCGTAGCGCCGCTCCATCATCGCCTGCAGCGATCCGTAGCGGGCGCGCCCGAGGCCGAGTTTCGGCAGCGGCGCAAAGGTCAGCGCCGGCGATCCTTCAAGATCGCCGGGCATCAGGAAGCGGCCGGGCGGTAGGGTCGAAAGCGCCCGCTCGTCAAGCTTGCAGGCCTTGAGGTAGGCGGCGAAGCTCTCGGCGAGACGGCGCGCCGTCATCTCGTCGGCGTCGGCGTTGGGGTCGACGGAGGCAGAGAGCGCCTGCCATTCCCGCGAAAGATCGACACGCACCGGCAACACGGCCATCTCGAAGGCCTCACGCGAAAAATCGGCGTAGGACTTGCCGAGCAGCGGCAGGTCGAGCAGCCATTCGCCGGGATAATCGACGACGTCGACGGACAATTTGCCGGCGGAAAACATGCGGCTCCAACCGGAGGCCGATTCGTATTCGATGGTGAGCCTCAGTTCGGAAATCGCACGCGTCGAGTCCGGCCAGACACGGTCGTCGACAAGAGCCGCGATGTGATCCTCGTACTGGAAGCGTGGTACGGCGTCGTCCGGCTGCTCTTCGAGAAAGGCCCTGGCGATGCGCCCCGATTTTTGTGCCTCAAACAGCGGCAAGCGTCCGCCATGGACCAGATTGTGCACAAGGGCCGAGATGAACACCGTCTTGCCGGCGCGGGACAGCCCGGTCACGCCAAGACGCAGCGACGGAGCGAAAAGCCCGGCAGCGCGGCCTGACAACGTATCCAAGGCGATCTTCGCCTCGTCGGTGAAAGTCGTCAGCGATGATGCCAAAATCTGTTCTCGCGGGGCCGGTCAGCCACCGATATAGGCTTTGAGGCGCGGCTTTGAAATGGCCTCAGATATCGGCAGGCGTTAGGAAGGCTTCGAGATAGCCGGCGCCAGGCGCAGCCTCCGCAAGACTGCCGTTGAACCGGACCACCGCAAGTGCGGAGGTCGGGAAGCCGTGGTTCAGCATGGCCCGCGCGGTCTCGTTGCCGTCGCCTGAGAGCGCCATGGCGAGATCCTCAATCATCGGATTGTGGCCAATGACGAGCAGGGCGTCCAGCCCGCCATTCTGCCGGACGGCAGCGAGGTACGCGGCGGCATCGTCGTTGTAGAGCGCGTCAAAGAACAGCACCCGGCCCGTGTCCGTATGGCCAGCTAAGCTTTCCAGCGTCTGGCGGGCACGCCTGGCGCTTGAGCACAGGGTGAGGCCCGGTACGTATTTGCGAGAACGCATCAGCACGCCCATCGCTTCGGCATCGGCGAAGCCAGATGTATCGAGCGGGCGGTCGAAGTCGGCGACGCCGGGCAGCGCCCAGCCGGCCTTCGCATGCCTCAGCAGGTAAAGTCTGGTCACCGGATCCCCGTTGTGCCGGGCACCGAACCCGTCAATACGCCGCAGGATTTGCCATCAGAAGAGCTCCGTGCGCAATGGCAAGCGTCCTTCAAGCATAGCGAATCATGTATGAATTCGGTCGTATTCTTCGCAAAAAGGGCATCGCGGATGCCGTTTGTCCGGGACTAACAATTGCGTGAAACAGTCGTCGATTGACCTTGTGCAGTTTTCGGTCCGCGAATATATAGGCGCCAAATTTGGGGTTTGTTGGGTGAGTCGAATGAACGACATCGTTACCGCCGATTACGTACCCTCCGAAGACGAGCCGTTCATGAACGAGCGGCAGAAATCCTACTTTCGCCTGAAGCTCGTCACCTGGAAGAACGACATCTTGCGCGAAGCGCGCGAAACTCTCGAAATCCTGCAGCAGGAAAACGCCAACCATCCCGATCTCGCCGATCGGGCTTCCTCAGAAACCGACCGCGCCATCGAACTTCGCGCCCGCGATCGCCAGCGAAAACTCATCTCGAAGATCGATTCCGCCCTCCAGCGCCTTGACGAAGGCACCTACGGCTATTGCGAGGAAACAGGCGAGCCGATCGCGCTGAAGCGGCTCGACGCGCGCCCGATCGCGACCTTGTCGATCGAGGCACAGGAGCGCCATGAGCGGCGCGAGAAGGTGTACCGCGACGACTGAGTCGGCGGGAAAAACAGAGCGGCATCGGTAAAGCGTTCAAAATGGCCGGTTTTCCGGCCATTTTCATTGGCCGTTCGCTATCAGCCTATCTTTTCTGATTGGACAACTCGCCGAGGAGCTTCGTCATCTCGTCGTCGAGAGAGGGCGATGCCTTCGCCACTGGCTTGCTCGGCGTTTGGCTGAAGCGTGGCTCGTCGAGGGAAACCTCCAGCTCCTTCATCAGCGCATCGTCGATCGACTCGTGCTGTGCCGGCGGCTCGTATCTTGCCGGGGAGTCCTGTCTTGCCGGCGGCGGCGTATGCCGTGAAGCATTGGCGTTGACGGATCCATAATTTGGCAACGGTGTGACGTTCGATGCCGGTTTCGGCGCCGGTGCCGGCATTGTTGCCGGCATTGTCGCCGTCTGGCGGGCTCGGACAGGGGTTGCGGCTACGCTTGCCGCCTGCGGCGGCGCTTGCCTCACCGGCGCGGCTGTGGTCTGAGCCGATCTTGCTGCCGGCTGGTGGCTGTTATCTCCGGTCAATGCCGGGCGGCGCAGCGCCGAGAGCCTGATGTCGCGCTCGACGACGACGTCGGTCGGACCACCGATCAAGAGCAGGTGCTCGATATCGTCGCGGCGCACCAGCACCAGCCGCCGGTGACTGTCGACCGCTGTGGCATCCATGACCGCCAGCCGCGTCTTGCGGTTCCTGCCGCCGGCGACGAATGTTCCGAAGGTCAGGCTGCGGACCAGCCTGATGATGAGAAGAATGATAAGCAGAAGGACAAGTACTGCAAACGTCCACAGGATTGCCGCGGCATAACCAGGACCCGCCACGCCATCCAGCCATTGCAGCATTGGTTCCCCCAAAATCAGCTTTCGAAGAGACGCGACACTAGACTGTTGCGGCAGGCCACCGCAAGTTGCCTTTCACGCTTCGTGAACAGCTTGAAACACCGGGAGCGGAACGGCGTCTTTTTAGCGGACATTTGCCGCCGGGCCTTTTCCCGACCCTGAGAATATGATTCAACCGACACCGGAATTCACGAGCAGGGGGAACATGGCCAAGGAAGCGCGCGGCGATTTCTATCCGGTACCTATCGTCGACCAGAACACGCGACCGGGCGCGGTCACCCGGCTCATCGTCTTCATCGTCGTCCTGACGGGGGCAGCGATCGTCTTCGGCCTTTTCCGCGAGCGACTTGGCGACCCATTCCTGCTCGGCATGCTTGGCGTGTTGGCGATGATCGGCGTCGGCTTTCTGTTCGCCACTGCGATCGGCTTCGTGCACGTCACGCCGCGCTCGACAAGCGACGAACTGTCGAAAGCTTTCGTCGATTCGATGTCGCAAGGCCTCCTGGTCACCGATACCAAAGGCCGGATCATCTACGCCAACCGGACCTATGCCGACATGACGGGTGCCGAGTCGGCCGCCGACCTCAAGACGGTCGAAGGTTTGCTTTCAGACGTTCCCGAGGCCTCAGTGACCATATACCGGCTGGCGTCAGGCCTGCGCGACGGCCAGGCGGGCGACGGCGAGTTTCGGCTCGCGCAGTCCATTCGGCCAGGCGCCGAATCGGGCGCGCGCTGGTACCGCGTCCGGGCCCGCGCGTTCAGCGTTCCAGGCCAGCGGCTGCCCATGCTTGCTTGGCAGCTTGCTGATATCTCGCGGGAACGGGCCGAGCAGGAGCGGTTCTTTCTCGACCTGCAAAAGGCCATCGATCACCTCGACCACGCGCCGGCCGGTTTCTTTTCGGCCGACCAGGAAGGCCGCGTCACCTATATCAACGCGACCCTTGCGGAGTGGCTGGGCATCGACCTGGCCAGCTTCACCCCCGGCGCCATCACGCTGCCGGAGATCGTCGCCGGCGACGGCATGGCGCTGGTCCGTTCGGTCAAGGCCGACGCGGGTACCACGCGCAATGCCGTTATCGATCTCGATCTGACGACGATGACCGGGGAGGCGTTGCCGGTGCGCTTCATGCATCGTGTTTCGGCCAGCCGAGAGGGGCTCAACGGCCCGACTCGCACCATCGTGCTCAACCGGACGCAAGGCGAGGACGCTTCGGCCGACCTTCGCGCCTCGGAAATACGCTTCACGCGATTCTTCAACTCGACGCCGATGGCGATTGCCGGCGTCGACCTTGCCGGTCGCATCCTGCGCACCAATGCGCCGTTCCTGTCGCTATTTTCCTCGGTCGTCGACCGCGACGCGGTCGATCGGCGTGTGCGGCTGGATACGGTGATCCACGAGCGCGACCGGCCGGTTTTCGCCGCGGCGTTCGAAAAGGCACGCCAGCAACAGGCTGATATCGAGCCGATCGATACGGTGCTGCCCGGCAATGAGGAGCGCCACATACGCTTCTACGTCAATGCGGTCGCAGACGGCACCGGCGGCGAGGGCGCCGAGGAATCGGCCATCGTCTATGCCGTCGAGACCACCGAGCAAAAGGCCCTCGAGGGCCAGATGGCGCAAAGCCAGAAGATGCAGGCGGTCGGCCAGCTCGCCGGCGGCATCGCGCATGATTTCAACAATGTGCTGACCGCCATCATCATGGCTTCGGACCTGCTTTTGACCAACCACCGGCCGTCCGATCCGTCGTTCCCGGATATCATGAACATCAAGCAGAATGCCAACCGGGCGGCCTCGCTGGTGCGGCAGTTGCTGGCCTTCTCGCGCAAGCAGACGTTGCGGCCGGAAGTGCTCAACCTGACCGACGTGCTCGCCGACCTAAGAATGCTGCTTGCCCGTCTGGTCGGCAACGATATCAAGCTCAGGATCGACCATGGCCGCGACCTGTGGCCGGTCAGGGTCGATATCGGGCAGTTCGAGCAAGTGGTGGTCAATCTGGCGGTCAATGCGCGCGATGCGATGCCGGCCGGCGGCGACCTCACCGTTCGCACCCGCAACGTCAGCGCCGGGGAATGCAAGACCTTTTCCTATCGCGAACTTACTCCGGCCGACTATGTGCTGGTCGAGGTCGAGGACAGCGGCAGCGGTATCGCGCCTGATGTGCTGAAAAAGATCTTTGAGCCCTTCTTCACGACAAAGGAGGTTGGCAAGGGAACGGGCCTCGGCCTGTCCATGGTCTATGGCATCATCAAGCAGACAGGCGGCTTCATCTTCTGCGATTCCGAAGTCGGCAAGGGATCCCTGTTCCGCATCTTCCTGCCGCGGCACATTGCGGAGGCAAGGAAGGCGGGCGAGGCTGGAGAAGTGCCGGCCGCACCTGCCAAGATCGCCGACTCAGCCAAGGATCTGTCGGGCTCGGCCACGGTGCTGCTGGTCGAGGACGAGGACGCCGTACGCATGGGCGGCATGCGTGCACTAAAGTCGCGCGGCTACACCGTCCACGAGGCGTCGTCGGGCGTCGAGGCGCTTGAAGTCTACGAAGCGCTCGGCGGCAAGGTCGACATCGTGGTCTCAGACGTGGTGATGCCGGAAATGGACGGCCCGACGCTGCTTGGCGAATTGCGCAAGCGGCAGCCCGACATCAAGTTCATCTTCGTGTCCGGATATGCGGAAGACGCATTCGCCAAGAACTTGCCGGCCGACGCACATTTCGGCTTTTTGCCCAAGCCGTTTTCGCTCAAGCAATTGGCCACGATCGTCAAGGACATGCTGGAATCCTGACCCTTCCAATGCTCCGCTTGCGCAATGCCGTGAGACTGCCATGATTGCAGGCGAAACGGGCGACGGGTTTTGGAAAGCATGCCGTGACGCCACACAACGAGGCCAGCAAGGGCGACTACGCAAGCACGGTGCTGCTGCCGGGCGATCCGCAGCGCGCAGAATGGATGGCGCAGACTTTTCTGGAGGCGCCGCGCTGCGTCAACCGCCGCCGCGGCGCGCTTGGTTTTACCGGCCTGTTTCGCGGCAAGCCTATCAGCATCCAGTCCACCGGCATCGGCGTCCCGTCATTCCTGGTCTACGTGCACGAGCTGCTGGATTTCTATGGTGCGAAAACACTGATCCGCACCGGCACCTGCGGCGGGCTGACCGCCGAGCTGGCGCTGCGCAGTCTGGTGATCGCGCAATCGGTGCGCGGTGAAAGCTCAGAAAACGTTCAGAGTTTCGGGCTCTATCGTGCCAACGCCAGCCCCGATCCGGCATTGTTGGCCCAGGCGTTGACCCGGGCCGCCGAACTCGGCATCGACCAGCGGGCCGGCCTGACCATCTGCAGCGATATTTTTTATCATCCGCAGGGGCGTGAGCGCTTTGCCGAAGCGCAGGCACAGGGCGCGCTCGCCGTGGACATGGAAACCAGCGCGCTCTACCGCATCGCGGCCGATTTTGGTGCTCGGGCACTGTCGATCCTGACCGTCGTCGACAATGTGGCAACCGGCGAGCAGACCGACTATGCCGAACGCCAGGGGCTTTTCACCAATATGACCCGGCTGGCGCTCGACGTGGCGGCGGAGAGCTAGCGGCTTTCTGCCTTCCGGTGCTAATTCTCACGAGGTTGCGCATATTTTTTTCAACGTTTGGTGCAGGTCGAGGCGGTAAAGGCACCGTCCGGCTGCTTCATGATGATGTCGAAGGAGGGGGTGGTTCCGCTTTCCAGCGTCGCTTGCGTAAGCGAGATCGAGTTGCCGCCGGCGGTGTAGCCGCCGAGCGGACCCAGCCAGGTGATCACGCCGTCTGCATCCATCTGATAATTATAACTCTGCGTCGCGGTGCCGAAGCTCACCGGACCGCTATAGACGTTTCCGTTGATGGTGATGTCGCCGAGGCTGAGGAACATGCCAAGCAGATAGACTTCGCAATGATAGGGGCCGTCCGGCAGCTTGCCGTCGCTGAAGCCAGCGCGCGCTACGGTCGTCGTCGCCAGCAGAAGCATGGTGATGAAAATGCAAGACGTTCGGAAGGCCATGGCGTCGCTCGTTTAAGGGTTCGAACTTGCCCCATTTCGCTGCGGCGCTGCAATCCTCGCCAGCGCTCAAATGATGCTGCTCAAAATTCGGGCATTGGCCTGTATATGAGTAAAACTTAGGCTGATACGGGTGATCTTTTCTCATTTCGAACCTGGCAGGCGAGGTTCATCTCCTGCGGCTAATGCATTAACCGACTGACAGAGCTGGGAAATCTCAGATCCTCCGATTTTGCTCCGGTGATTGGCACAGCCGTTGCATGGTCTGTTCCGATGCAGTTAACCAGCTTGGGAGTTTAAAAGTATGAGGGGCAGTTTCTCGACAATAACAAAAATGTTTTCGGCCGGCGTGGTCACCGCCGGCCTGCTGATGAGCATTCCCGCCAAGGCGGCCGACGACACCATCAAGGTCGGCATCCTCCATTCGCTGTCGGGAACCATGGCGATCTCGGAGACGACGCTGAAGGACGCCATGCTGATGCTCATCGAAGAGCAGAATGCCAAGGGTGGCCTGCTCGGCAAGAAGCTCGAGGCGGTGGTCGTCGATCCGGCTTCCAACTGGCCGCTGTTCGCAGAAAAAGCGCGGGAGCTGATCTCGAAGGACAAGGTCGCGGCGGTGTTCGGCTGCTGGACCTCGGTGTCGCGCAAATCGGTGCTGCCGGTGTTCAGCGAGCTCGACAACATCCTGTTCTACCCGGTCCAATATGAGGGCGAGGAGAGCGAGCGCAACGTGTTCTACACCGGTGCGGCGCCGAACCAGCAAGCCATTCCCGCGGTCGACTATCTGATGAGCGAGGATGGCGGTTCGGTGAAGCGCTGGGTGCTCGAAGGCACCGACTATGTCTATCCGCGCACCACCAACAAAATTCTCGAAGCCTATCTGAAGGCGAAGGGCATTGCTGCCGAAGACATCATGGTCAACTATACGCCGTTCGGCTTCTCCGACTGGCAGACCGAAGTCTCGGCAATCAAGAAGTTCGGCTCGGCCGGCAAGAAGACCGCTGTCGTCTCGACCGTCAACGGCGACGCCAACGTGCCGTTCTACAAGGAACTCGGCAATCAGGGCATCAAGGCCGAGGATATTCCGGTCATGGCCTTCTCGGTTGGTGAGGAAGAACTTGCCGGTCTCGACACCGCGCCGCTGGTCGGCCATCTCGCCGCCTGGAATTATTTCGAGAGCGTCGACACGCCCGAGAACGAGAAGTTCATCGCCGATTGGCACAAATTCATCAAGAACGACAAGCGCACCACCAACGACCCAATGGAAGCCCACTATATCGGCTTCAACATGTGGGTGAAGGCGGTCGAGAAGGCCGGTACCACCGATCCGGACAAGGTCATCGACGCCATGGTCGGCGTCTCGGTGCCGAACCTGACCGGCGGTTATTCGACCATGATGCCGAACCATCATATCACCAAGCCGGTGCTGATCGGCGAAATCCAGGCCGACGGCCAGTTCGAAACCGTCTCGCAGACGCCGGGCCTGGTGATGGGCGACGAATGGTCCGACTACCTGCCCGACTCCAAGGACCTGATCTCCGATTGGCGCGCGCCTCTATCCTGCGGCAACTTCAACGTTGCCACCGGCAAATGCGGCGGCAAGGGAACCAACTAATCCTCCCGGTCTGTCCTCCCAGACCGCAAAGCCTCCGGGCGGGCTCCTTTCTCCAGCCTGCCCGGAGGCGACATTCAACCTCCAAGAGCCACCAGAAACCGATGATCCTGATCCGCGCGATTGGCCTGATGCTGCTGCTCCTCCTGGGGGCGCTGCTGCCGTCGAACGCCAGCGAAGCAGATCTGCGCGCCGTCATCGCCAAATTCGCCACTGCCGCCAATTTTCCGGCGATCGAAGCCGTCGTGCGCGAGCTTGCGGCTTCCGGCGATCCGGCCGTCGAACGGCCGCTTGCCGCGCTTGCGGAGGGCAGCCTTTATGTCCGCAAGGCCGATTCACTGGTCTTTGTCGGCAAGGAGAGCGGCGACGGTATTGAGCTGCTCGATGCGCTCACCGGCGAAAAATCGGGCGAAGCTGCCAAGGCCGACATCACCAAGATCAAAGTCAACAACACGCTGCGCCGCGTCATCCGCGACGCGCTGGGCACACTGACGCTTGGCTCCAAGGACCCGGCCGTGCGCATTGCCGCCGCCGACACCATGTTCAAGACGCCGGACGCGGCAAACATCGAGCCGCTCGACACCGCCATCGCCAATGAGAGCGTGGCAAGCGTCAAGGCGCTGCTCGAACATGCCCGCGCCGCGTCGGTTCTCGTTTCCGACAGGCCGGAGGCCGACAAACTGGCGGCTATCGCTCTCATCGGCGCGCGCGGCGACCGCGATGCGGTGTCGCTGCTCACGTCGGTAGAGGCCAATTCCGAAGGTGCGGTGAAGGACGCGGCGACGGCTGCGATCGCCAATATCAATTCGACGCTGGCGCTGTGGGATGCCGGCCAGAATATCTGGTACGGCATATCGCTCGGATCGGTGCTGCTGCTGGCGGCGATTGGCCTGGCCATCACCTTCGGCGTCATGGGCGTCATCAACATGGCGCATGGCGAGATGGTCATGCTCGGTGCCTACACGACCTTCGTCGTGCAGGAGGTGATCCGGAATTCCTTTCCCGGTCTGTTCGACTGGTCGCTGGTCATCGCCTTGCCGCTGGCCTTCCTAGTGGCGGCGCTCGTCGGCCTTGTCATCGAGCGCGGGCTGATCCGCTTCCTCTACGGCCGGCCGCTGGAGACGCTGCTGGCGACATGGGGTGTGTCGCTGATCCTGCAGCAGGCCGTACGCACCATCTTCGGGCCGACCAACCAGGAGGTAGGCAACCCGTCATGGATGTCCGGCTCGTTCAATATCGGCCAGCTTGCCGTGACATGGAACCGGCTCTGGATCCTGGTATTCGCGCTTGGCGTGTTCGCGGTGCTGCTCTACGTGATGAAGCGCACGCCTTGGGGGCTGCAGATGCGTGCCGTCACCGCCAACCGCCGCATGGCCGCCTCGATGGGCATCAGGACGCCGTGGGTCGACGCCCTGACGTTTGCACTCGGCTCCGGCATTGCCGGCATAGCCGGTGTCGCGCTCAGCCAGATCGACAACGTCTCGCCCAATCTCGGCCGCGGCTACATCATCGACAGCTTCATGGTCGTCGTCTTCGGCGGTGTCGGCAATCTTTGGGGCACGCTGGTCGGCGCCTTCTCGCTCGGTATCGTCAACAAGTTCCTCGAACCTTATGCCGGAGCGGTGCTCGGCAAGATCGTCGTCCTGGTGCTGATCATCCTGTTCATCCAGAAACGCCCGCGCGGCTTGTTTGCGCTCAAGGGCAGGTCGGTGGAAGCATGATCACGGGACGTTTCTTTGCCGCCGGCGCCGATCGTCGCGTCGCCATCACCATCTTCGTCCTGCTGGCGGCCGCCATCGTCGTGCCGCTGCTCAACCTTGCGGTCTCGCCGACAAGTTCCTTCTACGTGCCGTCTTATATCGTGGCGCTCACCGGCAAATATCTCTGCTACGCACTGCTCGCCTTGGCGCTCGATCTCGTCTGGGGCTATTGCGGCATCCTCTCGCTCGGCCACGGCGCCTTCTTCGCGCTCGGCGGCTATGCGATGGGCATGTACCTGATGCGCCAGATCGGCTCGCGCGGCGTTTACGGCAATCCGCTGCTGCCCGACTTCATGGTGTTCCTGAACTACAAGGAATTGCCGTGGTTCTGGTATGGCTTCGACCATTTCTGGTTCGCGGCGGTCATGGTGCTTGCGGTGCCCGGCCTGCTCGCCTTCGTCTTCGGCTGGTTTGCCTTCCGCAGCCGCGTCACCGGCGTCTATCTGTCGATCATCACCCAGGCGATGACCTATGCGCTGCTGCTTGCCTTTTTCCGCAACGACATGGGTTTCGGCGGCAATAACGGCCTGACCGATTTCAAGGACATTCTGGGCTTCAACGTGCAGGCCGACATGACACGCTCGGCGCTGTTCGCGGCCAGCGCCGTCATGCTCGCGTTTGCCGTCTTCGTCACCTGGGCAATCGTCGGTTCCAAATACGGCAAGCTTTTGATGGCGGTGCGCGACGCCGAAAGCCGCACGCGCTTTCTCGGCTGGCGGGCAGAGAACGTCAAACTGTTCGCCTTCACCGTGTCGGCGGTGATGGCCGGCATCGCCGGTGCGCTTTACGTGCCGCAGGTCGGCATCATCAACCCTGGCGAGTTCGAGCCGTCCAATTCGATCGAGGTGGTGGTGTGGGCCGCCGTCGGCGGGCGCGGCACCATCGTCGGACCGATCATTGGCGCGCTTCTGGTCAATGCCGGTAAATCCTGGTTCACCGGCGTGCTGCCGGAATTCTGGCTGTTTGCGCTGGGCGGCCTGTTTGTCGCCGTCACGCTGTTCCTGCCCAAGGGCATTATCGGCATGTGGGATTCCTGGCGCGGCAATGCCAAGGCGATGCGGGCGGCCTCGGTGGCCGAGGAGGCCGGCACCGATCCTGACACGCCGGTGCCGCCGAAAACCGATCGCTCGGCGGCGAGAAGGCCGGGCGACTGGTCGGCCTCCGGTGCCGAACCGCAGCCGGCGGAGTGATGGCCTGATGTCGAAGAGCAACACCATCCTCTATCTCGACGGCGTGTCGGTTTCCTTCGATGGTTTTCGCGCCATCAACAACCTGTCGCTGGTGCTCGACAAGGGCGAGATGCGGGCGATCATCGGCCCCAACGGCGCCGGCAAGACGACGATGATGGACATCGTCACCGGCAAGACGCGGCCCGACGCGGGCGAGGTCTTCTTCGACGGCGAGGTCGACCTGACTAAACACGACGAGGCCGAAATCGCCATGATGGGCATCGGCCGTAAATTCCAGAAGCCGACCGTCTTCGAAAGCCACACGATCGAGGACAATCTGATGCTGGCGCTGAAAGGCCCGCGCTCGATCTTCCCGGCACTGTTCCATCGTCGCTCGGCCGCGGAAGCGCGGCAGATCGACGACATTCTCGGCATCATCCGGCTTGGCGACAAGCGCGACGAACTCGCCGCCAATTTGAGCCATGGCCAAAAACAATGGCTCGAGATCGGCATGCTTTTGGCGCAGGATCCGAAGCTGCTGCTGGTCGACGAACCGGTTGCCGGCATGACAGACGCCGAGACTGAGGAAACCGCGCGGCTGCTTAGAGACATCGCGCGCGACCATTCGATCATCGTCGTCGAGCACGACATGCATTTCGTGCGCGAGCTCGGCGTCAAGGTTACCTGCCTGCACGAAGGCTCGGTACTTTCCGAGGGCTCGCTCGACTTCGTTTCGGCCGACGAGCGCGTCGTCGAAGTCTACCTGGGGAGATGAGCATGGTCTGGCGCGTTCCGTTCCATCATTTCGACCTTTCGTTTTTCAGGCGTTGGAGAAAGCGCTGACCATGCTCGAAGTCTCCAATGCCACGCTGCATTACGGCGCCGCCCAGGCGCTGCGCGGCGTCTCGCTGAAGGCCGGCGCCGGCAAGATCACCTGCGTGCTCGGCCGCAACGGCGTCGGCAAGACCAGTTTGATGAGATCGATCGTCGGCCATCATCGGCTGACGAGCGGATGTGTTGCCTTCGAGGGGAAGGCGCTCGACCGGAGCGCGGCGTATGATCGCGCCCGGTCGGGCATCGCATTCGTGCCGCAGGGCAGGGAGATATTTCCGCTGCTTACGGTGCGGGAAAACCTCGAATCGGGTTTTGCGCCGTTGAAGCGCGCGGACCGCAACATTCCCGGTCACGTTTTCGAGCTGTTTCCGGTGCTGAAGCAGATGCTCGCGCGCCGCGGCGGCGATCTGTCCGGCGGCCAGCAGCAGCAGCTTGCCATCGGCAGGGCACTGGTGATGCGGCCGAAACTACTGGTGCTCGACGAGCCGACCGAAGGCATCCAGCCGTCGATCATCAAGGATATCGGCCGCGCCATCCGCTATCTGCGCGACCAAGCCGGCATTGCCGTGCTTTTGGTCGAACAGTATCTCGATTTCTGCCGGGAATTGGCCGACGAGGTCAATATCATGGACCGCGGCCAGATCGTCCATACCGGCCCCGCCGAGGATCTCGACCGGGCGGACGTGCGGAAATTCCTGACCGTCTGAATTCTTATTGCTTCTATTACTTTGCAACTCTGGCGCGCCGAAGATTGCGTGCTAGATTTTGCTTGGCCTTGGTGAGTCGGCCGCTTTCCGTACCAGTTCCAAATTGGCAGATCAGGGGAAGGCGCGGGCCGCTTGCGCGCAAGCCGCTCCCTCCAGCGATCTGTTGTCGTCCAACATTTCGTGTGCTTGGGAGCCAGGGGCAGACGATGGAGCGCTATGTCGAGGACTACCAGAAACGACGGCTCACGGAGCGTGTCGACATCATAACCGCCATCAACATTCTGAAATCGCAGGGATATGAACACGACGAACTTATCGCGGAGATCACCAAGGTCTTCTATGTCGATCTCGATGCTTTCAACGAGATCGTCAGGGTTGATCGGCGTCCGGACGAGCGCGCCGCATAGCCGGTAATCTAGGAGCCGGCCAGCCGGACCGCCGACAGCGGGGGCGTCAGCCTGCGACCCGCTTCATCAGCGCGATGGCGCCGAATGGAGCGCGGACCTTGCCCTCGGTGATGAAGTAGACGAACACGTCGCGTGGCTTGACCGGCGCGTCGGTTGAAGGGTCGGCGTGGGGCAGGTCGGCCGGAACCTTTCCATCAGCCCAGGTCTTGGCACGGGCCGCCCATTCGTCGAGCGCCTTGGGCGTATAGCAATCGGGATTGTCGTCGCTGCCGGTCTGCAGCCGCGCATAGATGAAATCGCCGGTGACGTCGGCAATCGCTGGATATTTAGCATGATCAGCAAAAACGATCGCCACCTTGTGCTTGCGAGCCAAGGCGGCGAACTCGGGCACGACGAAGCTGTCGTTGCGCACCTCGACCGCGTGGCGCAGCGCAACGCCGTCCTGCTTCTCAGGCAATAGCTTGAGGAAGGCCTCGAAGTCGTCCGGGTCGAATTTCTTGGTCGGCGCGAACTGCCACAAGATCGGCCCAAGCTTGTCGCCAAGTGCCGCGACGCCCGACCCGAGGAAGCGCGTCACCGATTCGCCGGCCTCGCCGAGCACGCGGCGGTTGGTGACGAAGCGGTTGCCCTTCAGCGAATAGACGAAACCATCCGGCGCCTCGTTGGCCCATTTGACGAAGGTCGGTTCCTTGAAGCTCGAATAATAGGTGCCGTTGACCTCGATGGTCGGCACCTGCCGGCTGGCGTAATTCAGCTGCTTGGCCTTCGACAATTTGTCCGGGTAGAAGGACGTGTCCCAGGGCTCGAAGGTCCAGCCGCCCATGCCAGCGCGGATTGTTCCTGATTGAGTCATGGTAGTCCTCCCGGTTTGCAGAAAAGGATCACGCGATGGCGGTCGTCTCGACGGCTTTCGCCATGTCGACGACCGTCCATCCTGGCCGATATGGATTGGGCCGGCGACCCGTTTCGCGAAAGCCGTAGGCCTTATACAACGAAACGTTCCGTTCCATTCTGGAATTGGTGTAGAGTCGGATTTCAGGCAAGCTCCACAGGCGCGTCTGTTGCTCGGCCCAGTCGAGCAGCCCGATGCCGAAACCCTTGCCTTGAAAGGCGGGCGCAACGGCGACGCTGAAGATCATTGTGTGGTCATCGTGCCGTTCGAGAACGATCAGGCCGGCCGGCTGTCCGTCCTGCTCCGAAAGCCAGACCTCGCCGCGTTCTATGCGCGGCGCATAGTCCTCGGTGACGGGGATCGGCGGCGCTCCGAACAGGGCAGTGTAGGGCGCGTAGGCGTCGGTGGTGAGCGAGATCACCGTAGGGAGATCATCGGCCCGAGCGGCTCTCATGATCAAAACTGGCCCGCGCCGGCAGCGGCCGCAATCACCTTGTCCATGCCGGCGGCGATCGCAGCGACGGCATTGCGGCTAGCGTCGCCCAAGCCGTGGCGTTCCGCCAGCCAGTGTGCGTCATTGTAGGAGAGCCAGACCTTGCCTTGCTCGTCCTCCCAAGCCAGCGCCTTGACCGGCAGATCGATGCCGGCAAGCTGCCGGTCCTGCATCAGTGGCGTACCGCCTTTGGGATTGCCGAAAATCAGGAGCTGGGTTGGACGCAGTGATGTTTCGACATTGCGCGCACCGGCGGCGTGGTCAATGCGGGCGAAGACCAGCAATCCTGCACGTTCCACAGTCTCGACCAGGCGATCGATGGTTTCGGCCACGCCGAAGCTGCTTTGGACCGTGATGAGACCGTTCTTTGCCATCACTCCGCCGCTTCGCGCTTGCCTCCGGGGCGCCGCTCCAGCAATTCCCTCAGGAACTGCCCGGTATAGCTGCGCTTTTCGCGAACGATGTCCTCCGGCGTGCCGGACGCCACCAGCTCGCCGCCGCCGTCACCACCTTCGGGGCCAAGATCGAGAACCCAGTCAGCGGTCTTGATCACCTCTAGATTGTGCTCGATGACGACGACCGTGTTGCCCTGGTCGACCAGCTCGTGCAGCACTTCAAGCAGCTTGGCGACATCGTGGAAATGCAGGCCGGTGGTCGGTTCGTCGAGGATGTAGAGCGTTTTGCCGGTTGCCTTGCGCGACAGTTCCTTGGCGAGCTTGATGCGCTGCGCTTCGCCGCCCGATAAAGTCGTCGCCTGCTGGCCAACATGGATGTAGCCGAGGCCGACCCGTTTCAGCGTCTCCAGCTTGTCGCGCACGCCGGGCACGGCGGCGAAGAAATCGACGCCTTCCTCGACCGTCATGTCGAGCACGTCGGCGATGGACTTGCCCTTGAACAGCACGTCGAGCGTCTCGCGGTTGTAGCGCTTGCCGTGGCAGACATCACAGGTGACATAGACGTCGGGCAGAAAATGCATCTCGATCTTGATGACGCCGTCGCCCTGGCAGGCCTCGCAGCGGCCGCCCTTGACGTTGAACGAGAAACGGCCCGGCTGGTAGCCGCGCGCCTTGGCCTCCGGCAGGCCGGCGAACCAGTCGCGGATCGGCGTGAAGGCGCCGGTATAGGTTGCAGGGTTGGAGCGCGGGGTGCGCCCGATCGGCGACTGGTCGATATCGATGACCTTGTCGAGGAATTCCAGCCCTTCGATGCGGTCGTGATCGGCAGGATGCTCACGCGAGCCCATGATGCGGCGTGACGCCGCCTTGAACAAGGTCTCGATCAGGAAGGTCGACTTGCCGCCGCCGGACACGCCGGTGACGGCGGTAAACGTGCCGAGCGGGATTTCAGCGGTGACGTTCTTCAGATTGTTGCCGCGCGCGCCGACGACCTTCAGCCGGCGGTTCTTTTTCGCCTCGCGCCGAACCGCAGGCGTCGCCACTTCGAGCTCGCCCGACAGATATTTGCCGGTGATCGAGGCGGGAGTCGCCATGATCTGCTGCGGTGTGCCCTGGGCGATGATGTGACCGCCATGGATGCCGGCGGCCGGGCCGATATCGACGACGTAGTCGGCATGCAGGATGGCATCCTCGTCGTGTTCGACGACGATGACCGTGTTGCCGATGTCGCGCAGATGCTTCAGCGTGTCGAGCAGGCGGGCATTGTCGCGCTGATGCAGGCCGATCGACGGCTCGTCGAGCACGTAGAGCACGCCGGTCAGGCCGGAGCCGATCTGCGAAGCGAGGCGGATGCGCTGGCTCTCGCCGCCCGACAGCGTGCCGGAGTTGCGCGACAGCGTCAGATAGTCGAGACCGACATCGTTGAGGAAGCGCAGCCGCTCGCGGATTTCCTTGAGCACGCGCACTGCGATCTCGTTCTGCTTGTCGTTAAGCGAAGCAGGCAAATCGGTGAACCACTGGTCAGCCTTGCGGATCGACAGCTCGGTGACCTCGCCAATGTGCTTGCCGGCGATCTTGACTGCGAGCGCCTCGGGCTTCAGCCGGTAGCCGCGGCAGGCCGGGCAGGGCGTGGCCGACATGAAGCGCTCGATCTCCTCGCGCATCCAGGCGGATTCGGTTTCCTTCCAGCGGCGCTCGAGATTGGGGATGACGCCCTCGAAGGTCTTGGTCGTCTTGTAGGAGCGCAGCCCGTCATCATACTGGAAGGCGATTTCGCGCTCGCCAGTGCCGTGCAGGATGGCTTGCTTTGCCTCTTCGCTCAAATCCTTGAACTTGTCGCCGAGCTTGAAGCCATAGGCAACGCCCAGCGCTTCCAGCGTCTGCGCATAATAGGGTGAGGTCGACTTCGCCCACGGGCTGACGGCGCCGGCACGCAGCGAGACATTCTCGTCGGGCACGACCAGGCTGGCGTCAATGGCGCGCTGGCTGCCGAGCCCGTCACAGGTCGGGCAGGCGCCGAACGGATTGTTGAACGAGAACAGCCTGGGCTCGATCTCGGGAATGGTGAAGCCGGACACCGGGCAGGCGAATTTTTCCGAGAACAGCATGCGCTCATGCGTCTCGTTCTTCGACTTGTTGACCGAATCCTCGCCGGTCTGGCTGGCGTCGAGCGGCTTGTCGGCAAATTCCGCCACCGCCAGCCCGTCGGCCAGCTTCAGCGCAGTCTCGATGGAATCGGCGAGCCGCGTCGCCAGATCGCCGCGCACGACGATGCGGTCGACGACGACGTCGATGTCGTGCTTGTACTTCTTGTCCAGCGCCGGCACGTCGGCGATCTCGTAGAAGACGCCGTCGACCTTGACGCGCTGAAAACCCTTTTTCTGCAGCTCGAGCAGTTCCTTGCGGTACTCGCCTTTGCGGCCGCGCACCATCGGTGCCAGGATGAACAGCCGGGTGCCCTCTTCGACCGCAAGCACCCGGTCGACCATCTGCGAAACCGTCTGGCTCTCGATCGGCAGGCCGGTGGCCGGCGAATAGGGGATGCCGACGCGGGCGAACAAAAGCCGCATATAATCGTAGATCTCGGTGACGGTGCCGACCGTCGAGCGCGGGTTCTTCGAGGTGGTCTTCTGCTCGATGGAGATGGCCGGCGACAGGCCGTCGATCTGGTCGACGTCCGGCTTCTGCATCATCTCGAGGAATTGCCGTGCGTAGGCCGAAAGGCTCTCGACATAGCGGCGCTGGCCTTCGGCATAGATGGTGTCGAAGGCAAGCGACGACTTGCCGGACCCCGACAGGCCGGTCATGACAATCAGGCTGTCACGCGGCAGGTCGAGATCGACATTCTTCAGATTGTGTTCGCGTGCCCCGCGAATGGAGAGATATTTATGGTCGGCCATCGCCGGTCGCCGCCTCAGAATCTGGAATTCGTGGGATGGGCGGGTTTTCCCGACCACCCCCTATGTAGGTAATTTCGCCGCCTTTTCGAGAGACGCCACAACTCTCGACCAATGCGTTTAACCGCCTTTCGCGCGAACGGGCAAGCGGAAAGAACAAAGGCCGAACACGCTCCTGACAAAAGCTGCCCGTACAGCCGGCTTCACAATGCGTCTCGCGATCACATTTTTCGGTAATCGGCTATTCAAGGTTGACGTCCATGGGTCACGGGGGCAGACTCCAAACGTCAACGAAGCCGGCCGTCTTTCGATGGCCTCGCGGCCTGGGGCTAGCCTGCGAGACGCCGCGGGTTATGCGATGAGCGCTTCGACGACGACAGTCGCAACGAACAGAAGGAGAGCAGAGGCATGACTCCACCGGATAGTTCCTTGAGGCTCCACGTGTCGCTGGAGCCGCGGCAGGTATAAGTAGCCAGGTCAGGCGTTTAGCGCTACCTGCCAACGTTGACCTGCCGATCCCCACAACAATCAGAGACTGCTAGTCGGATCGTCGGCTGAATGCCGCGAAGCATCCGAAATAAAAAGCCGGCAGTACACTCCCGGCAATTTGGATTTTAGATCCAAGAAGCCCCGTCAGTTGCACAAGCAATGGCGGGGCTGTTCGTTTGAAGCGCACATTTGTGGTGCATACCAGGCGAACTTAGCGGCTGGGAGGCCTGATCCCGCCGGTGGCGACATCGATGGTGATGCTACCGGAAATCCGAACTTCGGTATCGCCGATCTTGAATGTGCCGTAGCCGCTGCTGGGAACCGCCCCGTCGGGCTCGGGCTGCAGCGCTGGCTCGGCGATGCGATAGTCGCTGGTCACACCGGGCAGGGCGCCCCTTTGCGCCGACGTCGAATTATCTTGGGCAAATGCCGTGCCCACCAGCATGTTCGTGCCCACAATGGCGGCAATGGCAAGGTATAGGCTGGGTGAACGGCTGGCGGTCATCACCTGACTATAGTGCGGCGATAGCGCCGAAGCCAGACCGGCGGCGCTGAAAGTTGCCGGCCCTTATATCGCTTCGAAGGTGCTTCACGCGGCCTGTTTGCGAGTGTCGAAAACATGGTCGACGAGGCCCCAATCCTTCGCCTCCTGCGCGGTCATGAAAAAGTCGCGGTCGAGCGTGCGTTCCACTTCTTCGTAGGTGCGGTCGCAATGCTGGGCGTAAAGATCGGTCATGCGCCGCTTGGTGCGAAGGATGCCCTCGGCATGGCGCTGGATGTCGGAGGCCTGGCCCTGGAAACCCCCGAGAGGCTGATGCAGCACGATGCTGGCGTTGGGCAATGCGATGCGCCGCCCCGGCGTGCCCGCCATCAAGAGGAACGAGGCCATCGAGGCGGCGAAGCCCATACAAACGGT
Organism: Mesorhizobium sp. M1403; assembly: GCF_040317695.1. Classification (NCBI taxonomy): domain Bacteria; kingdom Pseudomonadati; phylum Pseudomonadota; class Alphaproteobacteria; order Hyphomicrobiales; family Phyllobacteriaceae; genus Mesorhizobium; species Mesorhizobium sp. M1403. Next base: position 575,685 of record NZ_JAMYKY010000001.1, read on the forward strand.
GGAGACCGGGCAGCTGATGTACTGCATCGTGTCGTAGATGGCGAAACCGCTGGTCACCACGCCGCCCGGCGAGTTGATGTAGAGCGAGACCTCCTTGTCGGGATTGTCGGATTCCAGCGACAGAAGCTGGGCGCAGACCAGCGCCGAGGTGCCGTCGTCGATCGGGCCGTTGATGAAGACGATGCGCTCGCGCAGCAGCCGCGAAAATATGTCGAAGGCGCGTTCGCCGCGGCTCGACTGCTCGATCACCATCGGCACCAGATTGGCAAGGCCGCTCATCGTTTCTCTCCGTTGACTATTGTCGTTCAGGCCGCGCGCAGGAAGAGGCGCGGGATGTTGGCGGCGATCTGCTTGTGCCTGGGATTGCGCGCTTCAAACGAAAGCCGACAACCGGCGCCTGCCATCGCGATCTCCGGCATCGCTGCCCGAGCAAAACCATCATGGACGATGCGCAGATGCGTGCCGCCGGAAACGGTGCGATCGAGCGTAAAGGTGACGATGCTGTCCACCGGGCTGTCGTCCATTGGGCTGTCCACCGGGCTGCCGGGCGGCGCCTGTGTATCGCCGGGCGCCGGCCGTTCTCGCCAGGAATAGCGCAGCAGCCGTCCGGGATCGGCGTCGAGGATTTCGCATTCGATCGGCGCCTCCGGCGCTTTAAAGGCAAAGCGGCTACCGATCTTTGGTTCAATGTCGTTCGGCATCATCCAGGCCGCGAGCAGGTCCGGCACCGTCAGCGCCCGCCACACCTTTTCCGGCGGCTCCGGCAGCTCGCACTCGAACTCGATCTTGTCTGCCGCCATTTCCGCGCGTTCTTTGCCTCGGCTGGTCATTGGTCCATGTCCTTCAAAACCGTCTTGAGCCTTTCGATGCGCTCTGGCCAGAACGCGCGGTAGCGTTCGATCCAGCCGAGCAGTGGCGCAAGCCCCTTCGGATCGGCGCGGTAATAGGCGTTGCGACCGGCCCGGCGCTCGACCACGAGGCCGGCGCCGCGCAGCACGGCGAGGTGTTGCGATACCGCCGGCTGCGATACCGGCATGCCAGTGCGCAGTTCCGACACCGTCATCTCGCCGCCGGCGAGCCGCTCATAGACGGCGCGACGCGTCGGATCGGCCAGTGCCCGAAAAATCTCTGCTTCGATCATGTCAAAAGCATAAGTCGATACTTATCGGTTTGGCAAGCCGTGTTTTTAAGACAGGCGGTGTTTTTTAAGACGGGCGAGGTTTTACAAACTCGCTGGAAGCCAGCGTCTCACCATGTCAGGGGATCCGTTGAACGTCGCCTCGAAAACTGATGACGCGAGCACGGCATGGATATGAAGCATTTCGGACCCGACGTTTCGGAAGCCATGTCGCCTGCGCGCGGCAACAACAAGCGACTGTCCGGCAGTCAAGACGACATGCTCTTCGTCGATCCACATCTCGGCCTTGCCAGCGATGACGGTAAGCACTTCCTCGACCGGGTGCCAATGTGTCGGGGCGCCAACCGCTGGTTCGACCCATTGTTCGAATATGCAAAGTTGAGTTGCGCCGTTGTGAGCCGAGACATGCATTCGGGTCTTTACCCCCGCCCGCCATTCTTCTTGCGGCTGATCGTCATGCGCAACCGTCTTCATGCGTTCGCCTCGATCCCATAGTCTGTGGAAATTCGACGCCAAGACACTACTTCTTGCTGACAACTATTGACAGTGCAGGGCCTGTACTATAGAACGAAAAGAGAACAAAAACGTTGTGGGAAAAGGCAGCGACGGCAGGCAGGGCTTATCCATAGCCTGTAAGGTGCAGCGACAGAAATCTGGTTTCGGATGAGCGCGGAGAAGTATCATGGCGGGTAGCGTCAACAAGGTCATTCTGGTGGGCAACCTCGGGGCGGACCCTGAAATCCGCCGCCTGAATTCGGGTGACCCGGTTGTCAACATCCGCATCGCGACGTCGGAAAGCTGGCGCGACAAGACTTCCGGAGAGCGCAAGGAAAAGACCGAGTGGCACAATGTCGTGATCTTCAACGATCAGATCGCCAAGGTGGCCGAGCAGTATCTGAAGAAGGGCATGAAAGTCTACGTCGAGGGCCAGTTGCAGACGCGCAAGTGGCAGGACCAGACCGGCAATGACCGCTATACGACCGAAATCGTGCTGCAGAAATTCCGCGGCGAGCTGCAGATGCTCGATGCACGGGGCGAGGGCGGCGGCCAGGTCGGCAACTATGCCGGTGGTGGTGCCAGCCGCGGGTCCGATTTCGGCCAGTCCGGCCCGGGAGAAAGTTTCAATCGCGGTGGCGCCAACAAGGGCACCGGCGGTGGTTCGTCGCGCGAACTGGACGACGAAATCCCGTTCTGATTTCTCGGGGCGGACTGCCCTTGCGGCGAAAAGCGCCAGCACCTTGGCCACGAAATGGCGTCCCGAAAATCTGTCTTGGATTTTCGGGACGTTGTGCGTTTGAGCGGTGAAAGGACGGATCAGTGAAAGCAAGGGTCAAATGGGTCGAGGAGCGCACTTTCGTCGGCGAGTCCGCCAGTGGGCACAAGCTGGTGCTAGGCACTGCGTTCGGGCCGGAGGGCAAGACGCCGGGGCCGAGCCCAATGGAGCTGGTGCTGATCGGCACCGGCGGCTGTTCGGCTTATGACGTGGTCCATATCCTGGAAAAGGGGCGCGAGGCGGTCGAAGATTGCGTCGTCGAACTCGATGCCGACCGTGCAGAAGCCGATCCCAAGGTGTTCACCCGCATCCACATGCATTTCGTCGTCAAGGGCCGGGCGCTGTCGCACGACAAGGTAAAGCGCGCGATCGAGCTTTCGATCGAGAAATACTGCTCGGCCTCGGCAATGATGGCCAAGACCGCCGTGATCACCCATGACTTCGAAGTGATCGAGACGGCGAAGTAGGGCGGTTCCTACGTCGCCATCAGTGCCTTGATGCCGTCGGCGACGAACTGCACGGCGAGCGCCGCCAGTATGACGCCAAGCAGCCGCGTGAGGATCGAACGGCCGGTCTGGCCGAGGATACGGTCGATGCGCTCTGACAGCACGAACACCAGGTAGGTGATGACAAGGCAGATCGCGATGATGCCGACAAGTGCTGTCTGCGCGCTAAAACCCTGAAACGAGCTTGAGAGCAGGACGGTCGCCGAAATCGCGCCGGGACCCGCAATAAGCGGGATCGCCAGCGGAAAGGCGGCGATGTTGTGGATCATGTCCCTGGTGATGGCGACATCGCCGATCTTCTCCTTGCGGTCCTGCCGGCGCTCGAACACCATTTCGAAGGCGATGAAGAACAGCAGAAAGCCGCCGGCGACGCGGAAGGCCGGCAGGGTGATGCCGAAGACTGACAGGATCGACGCGCCGGCGACTGCGAACAACGCCATCACCAGGAAGGCGATGACCGAGGCGCGCACGGAGACCTGGTTGCGCTCCTCGCGGTTCATGCCGCGGGTCACGGCGAGGAAGAGCGGCGCCAGGCCGGGCGGATCGATCGTCACCAGTATGGTGACGAAGGCGTTGAACAGGCTGTCGAAGCTCGGCATGCTGACCCTCCCCGCCGGCAATGCCGGATAACGGGATTGGTAGAGCAAAGCGGTGCCAGTGGAAACCGTGCGGATCAGGGGCTGGCGGCGCGCCGCGCCAGAAACTCGACTTCGACACGCCAGGTGGCGCCGTCGTCATACGAGCGCTCGCCCAGCCAGCGGAAGGAATCTCCGGTGATCCGGGAAAAGCTCCAGCGTACCGAAGCGCCGGTGCCGTCTGCGCCCAATTGGACGATCGTGTCGCCTTCGACGCGGCCCAGCTGGCGGCTGTAATACTGGTTGCGCGGGTCGCTCCAGAAGATGTGCCAGGCGTCGACGCCTGAGTCATAGACGCGCAACGTCGTGCCATAGAAGGTCCATTTGCCGAGCGACGGCGAGGGGCCGGCGTCGCGAGCGGGCAGGATCCATACGTCCTGGATCGCGCGGCCCTCGAGCACCCAGCCGAAATGCACTTCGCCGCGCCCGGTCAGCACCTGGCCGTCCTCGAGATGGCGCGTGGCGTCGAACGTCCAGGCGCCGACGAAGCGGCCATAAAGGTTCAGTTTCTCGGCAAGGGCCGGTACGGGCCCATCGCTGTGCAGGGCCTTGGCAAAGGAATTGGACATGGCTTCGCTCTCATCTTGTCAGGAGACCGGTAAGCATAGAGGCCGACCGGGGTTCTGCGCTTGGGAAAAATTGCTATGTTTCGGCGATGACGACGAGCGCGCATAGGCTGGCGTCGGGCCGAGGCTGGCAGGTGTTGGATGTCGTCTGCAGCGCTAGTGCCGCCGACAGGCCATTCGAGGAGGAGCATCGGGATTTCTGCGTCGCCGCCGTGACCAGCGGCACGTTCCGCTATCGTGCGCGCCAGGGCACGGCGATGCTGGCGCCGGGCGCGCTCCTGCTCGGCAATCCCGGCACCTGCTACGAATGCGGGCATGAGCATGGCACCGGCGACCGCTGCCTCTCCTTCCATTTCGGACTGGCCTATATGGAGCGGATCGTCGCCGACGCGGGCGCAAAGCAGCTTGATTTCAGCATGCCGCGCCTGCCGCCTTTGTCGGCGCTGGTGCCGCTGCTCGCCGAAGCGGAGGCGGCGCGCGAGATGGCCGACACCGGCGCGTTCGAGGAACTCGCCCTGCGCATTGCCGGCGCAGCCGTGACAGCGGCTTGCGGCGATACGGATCGGGGACGGGCGCCAAGCCGCCGTGACCAGAAGCGTGTCGCCGAAGCGGTGCGCCGCATCGAAATCGATGCCGACCGGCCGATCTCGCTTGCCGAACTCGCCGACGAGACCGCCACCAGCCCTTACCATTTCCTGCGCACCTTCCGGCACGTTGCCGGCATGACGCCCTATCAGTTCCTGCTGAGAGCGCGGCTGCACAGGGCAGCCGTGCGGCTGCGGACGTCAGATCAGGCGATCTCGGCGATCGCCTTTGCGGCGGGTTTCAACGATCTATCAACCTTCAACCGCCGTTTCCGGCGGCTGATGGGCGAGACGCCGGGAACTTATCGCGCCCGCCGGCGACGCTCGTGAAAGGGTGCCACGGCCATATCGTCGCAATTGGTGTATCCTTTTGAATTTGCCGCTAAAAACGACACTGGAAAACTGCCGCGATTATTGGAGTTTCGGGCCGGCTTCCTATATAAGCACCAAGTGATTCCTGATTAGATTGTGATCCGATTTGACCGACCAAAAGACACCGCGCGGCGCCGACGGCGGCCCCACCGGCATCGAGCCGATATCCATCATCGAGGAGATGCAGCGCTCCTATCTCGATTACGCCATGAGCGTAATCGTCAGCCGTGCGCTGCCGGACGTGCGCGACGGCCTCAAGCCGGTGCATCGCCGCATCCTCTACGCCGCCTATGAGAGCGGCTATCACTGGAACCGCAAATATGTGAAATCGGCACGCCCGGTCGCCGACGTGATGGGTAAATACCATCCGCATGGCGACGCCTCGATCTATGACGCTTTGGTGCGCATGGCGCAGGATTGGTCGCTGCGCGTTCCGCTGATCGACGGGCAGGGCAATTTCGGCTCGATCGACGGCGATCCGCCGGCGGCGATGCGCTACACGGAATCGCGGCTGACCAAGGTCGCGCATGAGTTGCTGGAAGACATCGACAAGGACACCGTCGATTTCCAGGACACTTACGATGCGTCGGGCAGCGAACCGAAAGTCCTGCCGGCGCGCTTCCCGAACCTGTTGGTCAACGGCTCCGGCGGTATCGCCGTCGGCATGGCCACCAACATCCCGCCGCACAATCTGGGCGAGGTCTGCAACGGCGCCATTGCCCTCATCGACAATCCGGCGATCGACCTGCCGGCGCTGATGGAGATCATTCCTGGACCGGATTTCCCGACCGGCGGCATCGTGCTTGGCCGCTCCGGCATCTACAGCGCCTATTCGACAGGCCGCGGTTCCATCGTCATGCGCGGCCGCGTCAACGTCGAGCCACGCGGCAACGACCGTGAATCGATTGTCATCACCGAGGTTCCCTACCAGGTGAACAAGGCGTCGATGATCGAGAAGATGGCCGAGCTGGTGCGCGATAAGCGCATCGAGGGCATTTCCGACATTCGCGACGAGAGCGACCGCCAGGGTTACCGCGTCGTTATCGAACTGAAGCGCGACGCCGTCGCCGATGTCATCCTCAACCAGCTTTACCGCTTCACCCCGCTGCAGACGTCCTTCGGCGCCAATATGGTGGCGCTGAACGGCGGCAAGCCGGAATTGCTGACGCTGACCGACATGCTGAAGGCGTTCGTCGCCTTCCGTGAGGAGGTGATCAGCCGGCGCACGAAATTCCTGCTGCGCAAGGCGCGCGACCGCGCCCATGTGCTGGTCGGCCTTGCCATTGCTGTTGCCAACATCGATGAAGTCATCAAGCTGATCCGCACGGCGCCGGACCCGCAGACGGCGCGCGAGCAGTTGATGGAGCGGCGCTGGCCTTCGGGCGACGTGGAATCGCTGATTCTGTTGATCGACGATCCGCGCCATCGCATCAACGAGGACGGAACCTACAATCTCTCCGAGGAGCAGGCCCGCGCCATCCTCGAACTGCGCCTGCAGCGCCTGACCGCGCTCGGCCGCGACGAGATCGCGGACGAGCTGAATACGATCGGCGACGAGATCAAGGATTACCTGGACATCCTGTCGTCCCGCGCCCGCATCCAGCAGATCGTCAAGGACGAACTCATCGCCGTGCGCGACGAGTTCGGCACACCGCGCCGCACCGAGCTCGCCGAGGGCGGGGCCGACATGGAAGACGAGGACCTCATCCAGCGCGAGGACATGGTCGTCACCGTCAGCCATTCCGGCTACATCAAGCGCGTGCCGCTGTCGCTCTACCGGGCGCAGCGCCGCGGCGGCAAGGGCCGCTCCGGCATGTCGACCAAGGACGAGGATTTCGTCACCCGGCTGTTCGTCGCCAACACGCACACGCCGGTGCTGTTCTTCTCCTCACGCGGTATCGTCTACAAGGAAAAGGTCTGGCGCCTCCCGATCGGCAACCCGCAATCGCGCGGCAAGGCGCTGATCAACATGCTGCCGCTCGAACAGGGCGAGCGCATCACCACCATCATGCCGCTGCCGGAGGATGAGACGAGCTGGGGCGAGCTCGACGTGATGTTCGCCACCACGCGCGGCACGGTGCGTCGCAACAAGCTTTCGGACTTCGTCCAGGTCAACCGCAACGGCAAGATCGCCATGAAGCTGGACGAGGAAGGCGACGAGATCCTCGGCGTCGAAACCTGCACCGACAATGACGACGTGCTTTTGACGGCAAGTTCCGGCCAGTGCATTCGCTTTTCGGTCAGCGACGTACGCGTCTTCCAGAGCCGCAATTCGGTCGGTGTACGCGGCATAGCCATGGCCGATGGCGACCGGGTGATCTCGATGGCGGTGATCGAGCATGTCGATGCGCCGCCGGCCGAGCGGGCCGCCTACCTCAAGCGGGTGGTGGCTGAACGTCGGCTTGTCGTCGACATTGCCGCCGGTGAGGAGGAAGAAATCCAGCTTACCAATGAGGAGGTCGGCGAAGAGGCGGAGCTTTCCGACGAGCGCTACGAATTCCTCAAGGCACATGAGCAGTTCGTGCTGACGGTTACGGAATATGGCTACGGCAAGCGTTCGTCGTCCTACGATTTCCGTCTGACCGGCCGTGGCGGCAAGGGTATCCGCGCCACCGACGTGTCGAAAACGGCCGAAATCGGCCGCCTGGTGGCGACTTTCCCGGTCGGCAATGACGATCAGATCATGCTGGTTTCGGATGGCGGCACCGTCATCCGCGTCCCGGTCAACGGCATTCGTTTTGCCAGCCGCGCCACCAAGGGCGTTACGATCTTTAATACCGCAGAGGGCGAGAAGGTCGTTTCGGTGGAGCGGATTTCAGAGCCGCAAGCCGACGAAGAGATCGAAGAGAGTGTCGATGCTGAAGGTGGCGCTGCTACCGATGCCGAAGGTGGGGAGCCTGACACTACCGTCGAGTGAGTTTGCCGCGACGGCGCCAGCCCTATGGGCCGGCGTTCTCAAGAAACCCCAGCAATCTAGAAGTGGCGATAAGGCTTGCGGATGCCGAAGCCTTCGAACCGTTTGGTATTGGCCTTGGCGCGGACTCGCTGTGCTTCCTGATGCAACCCGAATACGGTAGCGATCAGCATGGCGACGGTCATTGCGGTGGCGAGCATGTAGATCAGCATGTGCGTGTTCTCCTGCGCCTAACAACGGTTAGATGGGTGTTTGGTTTCATCTTTCGAAGCTGCAACTTAGTGAACACTGCGTGAAGCCGTTGTGAGCGGCACATTCATCTGTCGTTCACGTCGGCCAAAAGGTTCATGGGGCGGGCCTGCCGATCGGATTTGCCTTTAGGGGAGAGGCTCGCTAGAAGCACCTGCCATGACCGAACGCATCGCCCTTTATGCCGGCTCTTTCGACCCGCTGACCAACGGCCATCTCGACGTGCTGAAGGCGTCGCTGGCCGTGGCGGACACCATCTATGCGGCGATCGGCATCCATCCCGGCAAGAAGCCATTGTTTTCCTTCGAGGAACGGGTCGATCTGATCGAAACGGCAACGAAGGCGGAATTCGGCAGCGACGGTGCGCGCATCAAAGTGGTCGCCTTCGACGGTCTGGTCATCGACGCGGCCAGGAAGCATGGCGCCTCGATCATGATCCGCGGCCTGCGCGACGGCACCGATCTCGACTACGAGATGCAGATGGCCGGCATGAACGAGACCATGGCGCCTGAGCTGCAGACGGTTTTCCTGCCCGCCAGCCCCTCGGTGCGCACCATTACCGCCACACTTGTGCGCCAGATAGCTTCGATGGGAGGCGACATCCGCCACTTCGTGCCGGCGGCCGTGGCCGGCGCGCTCACCGCCAAATTCGCGAAATAAATGCATGTCGCTCAAAAGTGGAGCCCGGTTTTGGGTAACGACATGCATGAACGAAGATATTCGGAGAAAGATCCCATGCAGCTGAAAAAGCTTGCCTTCTTGCTTGCCGTGCTTGCCGGTCTTGTGACGGCATCCGTGTCGGCCTTTGCCGCCGATCCGGAAAACACCATGATCGTAACGCTGAAGGACGGCGACGTGACCGTCGCGCTGAGGCCCGACCTTGCGCCGAAGCACGTCGCGCAGATCAAAAAGCTGGTGCGCCAGGGCGCCTACGACAACGTTGCCTTCCACCGCGTCATCGACGGCTTCATGGCGCAGACCGGCGACGTCAAGTTCGGCAATATGAAGAGCGGCTTCAATGCCGACGCCGTCGGCACCGGCGGTTCCGATCTTCCCGACCTGCCGGCCGAATTCTCCAGCACCGAGCACTACCAGCGCGGCGTGGTCGGCATGGCCCGCTCAGACGATCCGAATTCCGCCAATTCGCAATTCTTCATCATGTTCGCGCCGGCACCGCCGCTCGACGGCCAGTACACCATCGTCGGCAATGTCGTCAGCGGCATGGAGCTGGTGGACCACATCAAGAAAGGCGAAGCGGCGCAGAACGGGACGGTGACCGACCCCGATCGCATGATCAAGGTGCGTATCGCCGCTGACGGCAAGTAAACCCAAGTTTCAAAAGGATATTCTGACATGGCCGAGATCAAGGACCGCGAGAACGCGCTTATCATGGACACGACCAAGGGCAAGGTCGTCATTGAATTGTTCCCAGACCTGGCGCCCGGCCATGTCGGCCGCATCAAGGAGCTGGCGCGCGAAGGCGCCTATGACGGCGTAGTCTTCCACCGCGTCATCGACGGCTTCATGGCGCAGACCGGTGACGTGAAATTCGGCAATTCCAATAAGCCGTCTTTCGCGCCGACCCGCGCCGGTACGGGCGGTTCCGACAAGCCCGACTTGAAGGCCGAGTTCTCCAACGCCAACCACGGCCGCGGCACCTGCTCGATGGCGCGCTCGCAGAACCCGAACTCGGCCAATTCGCAGTTCTTCATCTGCTTCGACGATGCCGCCTTCCTCAACCGCCAGTACACGGTGTGGGGCCAGGTCATCGAAGGCATGGACAATGTCGACAAGATCAAGCGCGGCGAACCGGTGCAGGATCCCGACAAGATCGTGTCGCTCAAGGTCGCGGCCGACGTGAAATGACCAGCCGGGCTGTCGCGGCCATCGCATTTGTGCTCGTCGCGGCGGCCACTCCGGCGGTGGCGACGGAATCGATCGTTTGCAGCGCCGACGGCGGCGCGGCATCGATCGACGTGTTGATGGGACACACAGCCGTCATTGCAGTGGCGCGCGTGTGGCTGGATGCCGGCGGCAAGACATGGACCACGGACGGCCAGCCGGGTTCAACGAAAGTCATCGTCGGACAGGCATTCGAGGACGACGAGCGTATGCTGATCGATCTCACTGATGAGGGCCTCAGCTCGATCGTCGCCAGATTGCGGCTGGTCAAGGCCAGCGAGCAGTCCAGTTTCGCGATGGGCGGCACATTGAGCATAGACGGTGTCGGCGCCTGGGCGGTGACCTGCCCGGAACCTTGAGGCGGGGATTTCTTGCGCGTCGACCTTTTTGACTTCGATCTGCCGGAGGAGCGCATCGCGCTTCGCCCAGCCGAGCCGCGCGACAGTGCCAGAATGCTGGTGGTCAGGCCGGGCGCGGGGCTCGAGGACATGACCGTGCGCGACCTGCCGTCCCTGCTCAAGGCTGGTGATGTGCTGGTTTTCAACGACACCAAGGTCATTCCTGCGCAGCTGAAAGGCATCAGGCGGCGCGGCGAGGCAGCGGCGCAGGTCGAAGCCACGCTGCACATGCGGACGGCGCCCGACCGGTGGCTCGCCTTCATGCGGCCGGGCAAGCGCGTCGCCGCCGGCGATCGCATCCATTTCGGTCATGATGCCAATTCCTGCTTTCTCGGCCAGCTCGACGCGACCGTGATCGAGAAGGGTGAAGGTGGCGAGGTGCTGCTCGGCTTCGACCTGTCGGGTCCGTTCCTCGATGAGGCTCTGCACGCCGTCGGCCACATCCCGCTGCCGCCCTACATCGCCTCCAAGCGTGACGACGACGAGCGCGACCGCAGCGATTACCAGACCATCTATGCCAGGGAGGAGGGCGCCGTGGCCGCGCCGACGGCGGGGCTGCATTTCACGCCGGAGCTGTTTGCCGCGCTCGACGCCAATGGCATCGAGCGCCGTTTCGTCACGCTGCATGTCGGCGCCGGCACGTTTTTGCCGGTGAAGGCGGACGACACCGCCGACCACAAGATGCACGCCGAAACCGGTTCGGTCAGCCCGGAAACCGCCGAGGCGCTGAATGCGGCGAGAGCAAAAGGAGGGCGCATTATCGCTGTCGGCACGACATCGCTGCGTTTGTTGGAGAGCGCGGCTGGCAAGGACGGCAGGCTGGCCGCATGGTCAGGCCCGACCGACATCTTCATCACGCCCGGCTATCGCTTCAAGACCGCCGACATGCTGATGACCAATTTCCATCTGCCGCGTTCGACGCTGTTCATGCTGGTTTCGGCCTTCTGCGGTTTGCAGACGATGCACGCGGCCTATGCGCATGCCATTGAGAACCGCTACAGGTTCTATTCCTATGGAGACGCAAGTCTTCTGTTCAGGGAGGATAACGATGGACGATGACCTGGAAACTTTCGGCCGCGAAGCCTTGCTCGCCGAGGTCAGGAAACTGCGCGCCGGCATCCGCCAACACCGCGACGCCACCGGCCATGATCTGTGCTGGCATCACCCCGACCTCTGGTCGCTTTTACCCGAAAAGACCGAGCCGGCGATTGCCGTGCCGCCCTGGCCGAAATTCATGCGCGGCTGCATCCGCTACCGGCAGTCGCTCGACCGACAGGCTCCGGACGCGCCGGTGTTCGACAAGGAGTTCGATGGCTAGGGAATTCAATGACTAACGCATTCGCCTTCAAGGTGCTGGCGACCGAAGGCAGAGCCCGGCGCGGCTCAATCACCATGCCGCGCGGGGAAATCCGCACGCCCGCTTTCATGCCGGTCGGCACCGGCGGCACGGTGAAAGCCATGTATATGGATCAGGTGCGCGGTGTCGGCTCGGACATCATCCTTGGCAATACCTACCACCTGATGCTGAGACCCGGCGCCGAGCGCGTGGCTCGGCTCGGCGGCCTGCATGAATTCGCCCGCTGGCCCTATCCGATCCTCACCGACAGCGGCGGCTTCCAGGTGATGTCGCTGTCGAAGCTGAGGAAACTGACCGAGAACGGCGTGACCTTTCGTTCGCATATCGACGGCGGCGCCTACGAGATGTCGCCGGAGCGTTCCATCGAGATCCAGGGGCTGCTCGATTCAGACATCCAGATGCAACTCGACGAGTGCACGGCGCTGCCGGCCAAGGAAAAAGAGATCGAGCGTGCCATGGAGTTGTCGTTGCGCTGGGCCGAGCGCTGCAAGACGGCGTTCGGCGAGCAGCCCGGCAAGGCGATGTTCGGCATTGTGCAAGGCGGCGATATACCGGACCTGCGGCTGCGCTCGGCGCAGGCGCTGAAGGCGATGGAGCTGAAGGGCTACGCGGTCGGCGGGTTGGCCGTCGGCGAGCCGCAAGCGGTGATGCTGGAGATGCTCGACATCACTTGCCCGGAGTTGCCGGCTGATCGGCCGCGGTACCTGATGGGTGTCGGTACGCCGGACGACATCTTGAAGTCGGTGGCGCGCGGCATCGACATGTTCGACTGCGTGATGCCGACGCGGGCAGGGCGGCATGGCCTTGCCTATACACGGCGCGGCAAGGTCAATCTGCGCAACGCCCGCCATGCCGACGATCCGCGCCCGCTCGATGAGGAAAGCGACTGCCCGGCCGCACGCGACTATTCGCGCGCCTATCTGCACCACCTGGTGCGCTCGCAAGAGGCGCTCGGGGCGATGCTCCTGACCTGGAACAATCTGTCCTACTACCAGCAGCTGATGCGCGACGTTCGCGAAGCGATCGGGGCTGGCAGGTTCGCCGGACAAGCTGAGATCATCACGCAGCAATGGGCAAACGGTGACCTCCCCGTCCGGTAGGCGTGCTCGCCAGGAATCCGGCTCCAGGGAGGAGTCGCACCTGCCATGAACTGTTTTGAAACGTCTGCCTAATAAGCATTGCCGGACGACATCGGGCGAGGATCAAGAACCTGTTCGTTTCGGGGCAAGTTTCAGTTCCTGGCACGACGGTGCGGACGAATGGCAGCGCCGAGCCTTCGCCTTCGCCCTCCGTGGCGGTCCAGCAATGGACGGCGGGGTCGTTGCTTGCCGTTCTGGTCATCGCCGTGACCGGCTTGGTTTTGCGCTTGCTTGGCGCGCGCGGCGACCTTTGGCTGGACGAGATCTGGAGCTTTGCGCTGATTGAGCCGCTGACCTCGATCGACCAGATATTCTGGCGCGTCAATCACGACAACAATCATTTCCTCAACTCGGTCTATCTCTATCTCATCGGCCCCGACGCTTCGCCTTTGATCCAGCGAGGCCTGTCGATAGCACTAGGTGTTGCCACGACAGTTGCGGCGGCAGCGACCGCCGCACCGCACGGACGACGGGCGATGATTGCCACAAGCCTGTTGTTTGCCGTGAGCTATCCGATGGTGCACTACGGCTCGGAGGCGCGTGGCTATGCCGGCCTTGTGCTCTTTACGCTGCTTTCGGTGGTTTTTCTGGAGCGCCGGCTCGACAACAAACGGTTGTCTGGCACGGCCTTGGCAGCGGCGATCCCTTTCGGGTTCCTATGCCATCTCACCATGATCGGAATGGTGGCAGTCCTCGCAATCTGGACCGCGTGGCTCGCCTGGCAGCGTACGGCGAGGGTCAGCCGTGTCGTTGCGGATCTGGCGTCGATCTTCCTGCCGGCCTTGCTTGCCGTGCTGCCGCTGGCTGCCTGCGTGTTTATCGGCGGCAGGCTGTTCGGCTTCAGTGTCGGTGGTGTTTCGCCGTTCTCGATTGCCGCCTTCGCGCAGGGCTATGGCGGAATGATCCGCTCTCTGTTCGGGCTGCCCCCCTGGTTCGGCGACTGGCCGTATATCGTTGCCGCCTGCGGTCTTGTTGGCCTCTCCGCTGGTGTCTGGTGCGATCGCCGGGCCAGCCTCTATGTCATCGGGATTATCGGACTGCCTTTGCTCATGGCGGCGACACATCTGCCCAATCTCGAGTTTCCGCGCTATTTCATCATCAGCGGAACATTGCTGCTGCTCTGGGCCGGCGAGATGATCGGTCGCGGCTTGGCTGCTCGCGGGACTGCCAGGCTATTTGCGGTGGGAGCACTGGCGATCGTGGTGAGTGGAAGCATTTCGTCGCTGCTCCAATTCTATCAGTACGGACGCGGCTCGTACGCTGCTATGGTCGATGAAATGACCAGGAACGGCGCTGCCGCCTATGCGAGCAACAGTGATTTCCGCACCGCCATGGTCGTCGATTATTTTGCGGCGCGGACGGATCGTCGGGCTTGGCTGGTTCCGGAAAACAGGATGTGCGCCGACCGGCCGGCTTGGCTGATCCTCGAGGGGGATGTGGACAAGCAAGCCGAACATGTTGAACCGACGGCCGCATGCGCTTTGGCGTATGAACGGGCCGACGCGTCGAGACACTGGGGGTTTTCAGGCCTGAGCTGGACGCTCTACCGGCGACAGGATTGAGACAACTTTGCCCTCCTCAAGCACCCTCAGGTGCTGAGCGACGTGGACGCGCGCAGGCTGCAGCCGGTGATCCGAAAGCTGCCGTCAGGCTGTAGTTCGAGCGTGTAGACCGCCTCATAGTCCTTGCCATCCGGGCCGACGATCAGCACCTGCTGGATGATCGAGGTCGGGCTCGTCTCGCGAACCTTGCCGAAGGAGTAGGTCTGCGGTTGGCGCACCGGCGGGTAGCCGTTGGTCACCATGTTCATGAAGGTATCGACAGTTGGAAAGATGCGTTTCACATTTGGTGCGGCAAAGCTGTAGGCCGTCGCTCCGTCGTTGGCGATGAAGGCCTTCAATTGACCATCGATGACCGTTTGCGCCGCCTTGACTTCGGCGTCGCCAGCAAAGGCCTGGGATGCGAAAATGAATGGAACGACTGCGAATGCGAAAAACGCGCGGCGCATGGCCTGTCTCCGTTGTCCCTGAGAAATCGCTGTCCGAGGTACATGATACTATACGCTTTGCAGTGCTCGAGGGTTTCAGCCGAGCGCAAACATTCGGCGCCGCGAGCTGTGTCCAGACCGAGAAAGCATTGTCGAGGCTAGAACAGCCTGAGCGATGGCCGATGCTTGAAAGCCGGGCGGCAGTCTGCCACAAGGGCCGCTCGATTTTACCTAGAGCGTGCGATGTTGGGCAGGACCAGGCGATGAAAGCATTTTTCGTGCAGATAAAGTGCGATCTGGGCAAGGCCTATGACGTTGCCAGCGCCCTGGCCGATGCCGAGATCGCTTCCGAAATCTACTCGACAGCCGGAAACTACGACCTGCTCGCCAAATTCTATGTCGACGACGAGGAAGACATCGGCCACTTCGTCAACGAGAAAGTGCAGATTCTTCCCGGCATCAAAGACACGTTCACGGTCGTCACCTTTCGCGCGTTTTGATCCGCATCCGGCATCTGCCCGGACACGAAGCAAAGCCTGACTACGGCCCGATCGGCACTGCCTTAATTTTAGGCAAGAGCGATATACTGATCGCCGGCGCCCACCAAATCACCGATTGCGCTTGATTTTCTCCAGCGAGGCCAGTGAAATGGCGCCACAGGGGAGTATGCGATTGGCAGCGTTCGATGAAATGCTTCCGGAAGTTTCCGGGCTGAGAAAACCGTATTCGGCTTACGATCGCTGGCTGAAGGAACAGGACCCGGCCAGGCTTAACGAGAAGATGCAGGACGCCGAACGCGTCTTTCGCAAGACCGGCATCACATTCGCCGTTTACGGCGAGCAGGAAGCATCGGAGCGGCTGATACCCTTCGACATCGTTCCGCGCATCATTTCCGGCAACGAATGGCGACGGCTGACGCAAGGCATCGAGCAGCGCGTCCAGGCGCTGAACGCCTTTCTCGACGACATCTACCATCGTCAGGAAATCTTGCGTGCCGGCCGCGTGCCGAAGGAGTTGATCGCCAAGAACGAGGCGTTCCTGCCCGAAATGATCGGGGTGCGGCCGCCGGCCGGCGTCTATACCCATATCATCGGCGTCGACATCGTACGCATCAGCGAGAACGAGTTCTACGTGCTGGAGGACAATGCGCGCACGCCGTCCGGCGTCTCCTACATGCTGGAGAACCGCGAGACGATGATGCAGCTCTTTCCCGAGTTGTTCCAGCAGATCAAGGTGCGGCCGGTGGAGAATTATCCGCAGCTCTTGCGCCAGTCGCTGGCCGCAGTGCGGCCGCAAAGCACCAAGGGCGCGCCGACCATTGCCGTGCTGACGCCGGGCAGCTTCAACTCGGCCTATTTCGAACATGCTTTCCTTGCCGACCAGATGGGGGTGCAACTCGTCGAAGGGCAGGATCTGCGCGTCGTCGATGGCCATGTCGCGATGCGCACGACCGAGGGCTACAAGCAGATCGACGTGCTCTACCGGCGCGTCGACGACTCGTTCCTCGATCCGCTGACCTTCCGCCCGGACTCAGCCCTTGGCGTGCCGGGCATTATGGACGTCTACCGCGCCGGCAATATCACGATCGCCAATGCGCCCGGAACCGGCATTGCCGACGACAAGGCGATCTATTCCTACATGCCCGAAATCGTCGAATTCTACACCGGCCGCAAGGCGATGCTCGGCAACATCCCGACCTGGCGCTGCTCGGAACCGGACAGCCTGAAATATGTGCTGGAGCACATCGACGAACTGGTGATCAAGGAGGTCCACGGGTCCGGCGGTTACGGCATGCTGGTAGGACCTGCGGCGACCAAGAAGGAATGCGAGGATTTTTCCAAAAAGCTCGCGGCAAAACCGTCGAACTACATTGCCCAGCCGACGCTGGCGCTGTCGACCTGTCCGATCCTGACGGACAAGGGGCTGGCGCCGCGCCATGTCGATCTGCGCCCCTATGTGCTGGTGTCCGACCGTATCCAGATCGTGCCCGGTGGACTGACGCGAGTAGCGCTCAAGGAAGGCTCGCTGGTCGTCAATTCCTCGCAAGGCGGCGGCACGAAGGATACTTGGGTGTTGGATGATTAGAGCGAATAGCGAATAGTGAGTAGCGAATAGCGAATAGTGGGTAGCGAATAGGGAAGAGGGCACCAACACGACTATTAACTCTTACAGGGACTTGATTGTTTGGAAGGCGGCCGTTGAATTGGCTGTAGATTGCTATTCGGCAACGAAAGCCTTTCCGAGCAGCGAAGTTTACGGGATGACGTCTCAGATACGGCGATCATCTGTATCGATTGCGGCAAATGTCGCCGAAGGGCACGGGCGAGAAAACACGGGATCGTTCGTTCAATATCTTCGCATAGCGCAAGGTTCTCTCAAAGAGTTGGAAACGCACCTAATCTTGTCTGGAAGGGTAGCGCTGATGGTTGAGCAGGACGTATTGCGTTTGCTTGGCCAGGCCGATGAGATCGGGAGAATGCTGCGTTCGATGATCAGGAGTCTGCAACAGAAATCATGAAGCCGATTTTCCCCTATTCGCTATTCGCTATTCGCTACTCACTCAGCATCGAGGCACGTTGACATGCTTCTCGGCCGCACCGCCAACGGGCTCTATTGGATGAACCGCTATATCGAGCGGGCGGAGAACATGGCGCGGTTGGTGGATGCCGGCCTGCGCATGGCGCTCACTCGCACGCAGAATGCTTCGGAGGAGTGGAATTCGGTGCTGCTCAGCGCCGGCTCGGACGCCAGCTTCACGCAGAAATATTCGGACTACACCGCCGCCAATGTCGCCGACTACCTGCTGCGCGATACGTCGAACCCGTCGAGCACGATGTCGTCTATCGAAACGGCCCGTAACAATGCCCGCATGGTGCGCACAGCATTGACGCGTGAAACCTGGGAAAGCATCAACGAAGCCTGGATGTCGCTGAAACGGATGTTGGCCAAGCCGATCGACGAGCGCGACCTGCCCAGCGCGCTCGACGCAATCAAGCGCGAGACGGCGCTGATCCGCGGCTCGTTCTACGGCACCATGCTGCGCAACGAGATCTTCGATTTCTCGCAGCTCGGCACCTATGTCGAACGCGCCGACAACACCGCGCGCATCCTGGACGTGAAGTACTATGTTCTGTTGCCGTCGATCTCCTGGGTCGGCTCGACGCTCGACAACTACCAGTGGGAATCGATCCTGCGCTCGGTGTCGGCGCACCGCTCCTACCGCTGGGTCTATGACGCCGACTACAAGCCGAGCAACATCGCCGACTATCTGATCCTCAATGTCCGCATGCCGCGCTCGCTGACCTTTTGCTACCGCTTCCTGACGGAGCATCTCAAATTCCTGGGTGACGACTATGGTGAGCGCCACGCCTGTCATGCGACGGCCGCCAAGACCCATTCCATGCTGACGGCCGGCTCGATCAAGGATATTTTCGACGCCGGCCTGCACGAATTCCTGGCCAATTTCATCCGCGACAACACCAGGCTCGGCGATGAGATCGCGCAGGATTACAGGTTCTATTGAGCATGATCCCAAAAAACGAAGACCGGTTTTCGGTAAGGCTCATGCTCCAGGGACGAGAGCGATGCGGCTGAAGATCACCCACCGGACCGAATACCGCTACGATGCGCCGGTGCATTATCTGTTGCAGCGTTTGCGGCTGCTCCCGGTGAACGGGCGCACCCAGACGGTGCTGTCCTGGGCGCTGAAGATCGAAGGCGCGCGCGAGGAAGTGCGGTTCACCGACCATTTCGGCAATGATACCCGGCTGTTGAGCGTCGAGGGCGAGCGCGACTTCATCACAGTCGAAGCAGCCGGCGAAGTGGTGACGCGCGATACCGCCGGTGTCTGCGGACCGCATCAGGGTTTCGCGCCGCTCTGGCTGTTCGGCCATGAAACGCCGCTGACGACGATCGGCAGCGGCATTCGTGAGCTTGCTGCCTCGGTGGGCAAGGGCACCGACATCGAAAGGCTGCACCGGCTAATGGCCGTGATCGGCGAGCGTGTCGCTTATACACCCGGCACCACCAACGCGACGACGCCGGCCGAAGAGGCCCTTGCGCTCAAGACCGGCGTTTGCCAGGACCACAGCCATATCTTCGTTGCCGCGGCTCGCGCCATGGATTTCCCGGCGCGCTACGTCAGCGGCTATCTGATGATGGATTCAGCGATCGAGCAGGCGGCAAGCCACGCTTGGGCCGAGGCGCATGTCTCGGGCCTGGGCTGGGTCTCCTTCGATGTCGCCAACGGCATTTCTCCCGACGAGCGCTATGTAAAGGTGGCGATCGGCCGCGATTATCGCGACGCCACGCCGGTATCGGGAATTCGGCTGGGACAGGCGGAAGAACAGCTTGCGGTCACCGTCACCGTGGAGCAGTAATCCCGGCAAGATTGTTGCCAAAGAGATTCGATGACCTATTGCGTCGGCCTGAAGATCGATCGCGGGCTCGTGTTCATGTCGGACACGCGCACCAATGCCGGCATGGATTCGATCTCGACCTTCAGGAAGATGCATGTCTGGGAGGAGCCGGGCGAGCGCGTCATCGTTTTGATGTCGGCCGGCAATCTGGCGACAACCCAGGCCGTAGTCAGCCTGCTCGACGAACGCACCAAGGCAGTGGCGGAGCGCCATGCCACGCTGCTCGAAACGCCCTCCATGTACCAGACAGTCCGGTTGGTCGGAGACACCGTCAAGGAGGTCATCGCCAGTTCGTCGCCGGCCGGCGAAAAGGCGGATTCCTATTTCAACGCCTCCTTTATCCTCGGCGGTCAGATCAAGGGCAGCGCGCCGCGCCTGTTCATGATCTATCCGGAAGGCAATTTCATCGAATCGACCGACGATACGCCGTTCTTCCAGATCGGTGAGACCAAATACGGCAAGCCGATCATCATCCGGGCCTACGAAAAGACGATGAGTTTCGCCGAGACGGTAAAGCTGTTGCTGGTGTCGTTCGATTCGACGCTGAAGTCGAACCTGTCGGTCGGCCTGCCGCTCGACCTGCTGTTCTATGAAAAGGACACTTTCAAGGTCGGCCTCAAAAAGCGAATAAACCATGACGATCAATATTATCGCACGATCTCGGATAGCTGGTCGAACGCGCTGAAGACCGCCTTTGCGAGCTTGCCTGATTTTCCCGAATGAAAACCTTCGTTTTTCGTGCTCTTTGATCGCGGCTCGATGAGGCGCTACGGAGGCGAAGATGAATAGCAACGAATTCCGCGAATGGTCGCTGCGAGCGGCTGAATGGGGCGCCGACTACAGAAACAGCCTTCGCGAAAGACCGGTGCGGCCGCTTGTCGAGCCGGGCGAAATCTTCAAAAGCATCGATGTCGCGCCGCCGGAAGACGGCGAAACGATGCAGGCAATCTTTGCCGATTTCGAGCAAAAGATCCTGCCGGGCATGACGCACTGGCAGCATCCGCGTTTCTTCGCCTATTTTCCGGCCAATGCGGCACCGGCCTCCGTCGTGGCCGAGTATCTGGTTTCCGCGATGGCTGCGCAATGCATGCTCTGGCAGACCTCGCCGGCAGCAACCGAGCTCGAGATGCGGGTCGTCGACTGGATGCGGCAGGCGCTTGGTCTGCCGGAGGGATTTTCCGGCGTCATGCAGGATTCGGCTTCATCGGCGACGCTTGCCGCCGTGCTGACCATGCGCGAGCGCGCGCTCGACTGGCAAGGCAACAAGAGCGGCCTGCAAGGCCAGCCGATCGTGCGGGTCTATTCTTCCGACCAAGTCCATACTTCCATAGACCGGGCGATCTGGGTGTCGGGCATCGGCGAGGCGAACCTCGTGCGCATTCCGGTCGCCGGACGCTTTCGCGCCATGCAGACGGCGGCTCTGGAAGCGGCGATCGTCACCGACCGCGAAAACGGCATGCTGCCGGCCGGCATCATCGCCAGCGTCGGCGGCACCAGTACCGGCGGCACCGACGATGTCGCGGCTGTTGGCGCGGTGGCGAAGCGGCACGGGCTCTACCTGCATGTCGATGCCGCATGGGCCGGCTCCGCCATGATCTGCCCCGAGTTCCGGCATTTCTGGGCCGGCGCCGAACATGCGGATTCGATCGTCTTCAATCCGCACAAATGGCTGGGCGCACAGTTCGATTGCTCGATGCAGTTCGTTCGCCAGCCGGAAGACCTCGTGCGTACGCTGGCGATCAAGCCCGAATTCCTGAGAACACATGGCCGCGACGGGGTCATCAATTATTCCGAATGGTCGGTGCCGCTCGGACGGAGGTTCCGCGCGCTGAAACTTTGGTTCCTGCTGCGTGCACATGGCTTGGAAAATCTGCGAACCATGATCCGCAATCATGTCGCCTGGAGCGAGAGCCTTGCCGCGCGGCTGGCTCGGGAACCGGATTTCGAGATCGTAACGGAGCCGATGCTGTCGCTGCTCTCGTTCCGGCATCTTACGGCTGCGGGCATCGACTCTGACGAGCACAATTTGCGGTTGGTCAGCGCGATCAACGATGACGGCCGCATCTACCTGACGCAGACTCGGGTGGACGGGCAGGTGGCGATCCGCTTTCAGGTCGGGCAGTTCGAAACGACTGCGGCGGACGTCGATACTGCTTTCGAGGTCATCACTGAGATCGCCCGGGGCCTGAGTTGATAGCCTCGTCGAGATTGCGCCGGAGCTTTTCTCTCTGCAGTCGCCCGATTTTCATTAGCCGGCTCATACCTGTTCATGGCTTTCGTTTTCAGCTATAGACGAGAAAAACGAAAATGAGAGGTTGCTAGATGTATCTGTCGCCGCGTCATTCCGAAATCATCCAGATGGCCAAAGATCATGGCCGCGTACTGGTCGAGGAGTTGGCGACGCATTTCAACGTGACGCCGCAGACGATCCGCAAGGATCTCAACGATCTCTGCGACCAGCGGCTTTTGTCCCGCATCCATGGCGGGGCATTGTTCCCGTCCGGCATCGAGAACATGGAATATGAGGCCCGGCGTAAGATCGCCGCCGAGGAGAAGGAGGCGATCGGCCGCGCGGCAGCCCGGCTGATCCCTGACAACGCCTCTCTGTTCATCAATATCGGGACCACGACGGAAGCGGTCAGCAAGTCGCTGCTCGATCATATTGGCCTGATGGTCATCACCAATAACATCAATGTTGCCAACAGAATGCGCATATATCCTTCGATCGAGGTGGTGATCGCCGGCGGTGTCGTGCGCGGTTCCGACGGCGGCGTGGTCGGCGAGGCAGCGGTCGATTTCATCAGGCAGTTCAAGGTCGATTTTGCGGTGATCGGCGCCTCGGCCATCGACCATGACGGCGCACTGCTCGACTTCGATTTTCGCGAGGTGAAGGTGGCTCAGGCGATCATCGCCAACGCGCGGCATGTGATCCTGGTGTCGGACCAGACCAAATTCGAGCGCACCGCGCCCGTCCGCATCGGCCATCTGTCGCAGGTCAACACCTTCATCACCGATCGTTGCGACATCCCGTCGGTGCGCAAGATCTGCCAGGAGGCAGAGGTTCAGCTGATCGAAACGTCGCTCTCCTAGAGATGCCGCTGCGGCATCTGCCGCCGATCATATTTCGTTTGACATTCGTTATCATTTCGAAATAATCCCGCCACGGTTTCGCAAAACTCAAAAATGCTGCAATGCGAAATCGAGGGAGGACTTCTTTGGGCGCATCACCGATCCATGACATTTTCGTCATCGGTGGCGGCATCAATGGCTGCGGCATTGCCCGCGATGCCGTTGGGCGTGGCTTTTCGGTCTTCCTTGCCGAGATGAACGATCTGGCCAGCGGAACCTCTTCCGGCTCGACCAAACTGATCCATGGCGGCTTGCGCTATCTCGAATTCTACGAATTCCGCCTGGTGCGCGAAGCGCTGATGGAACGCGAGATCCTGTGGAGGAACGCGCCGCATATCATCTGGCCGATGCGCTTCGTGCTGCCATACGCCAAGGGGCTGCGTCCGGCCTGGCTGATCCGGCTCGGGCTTTTTCTCTACGACCATATTGGCGGGCGCAAATTGCTGCCGCCGACGAAAACGCTGGACATGGCCAAGGATCCGGCCGGCAAGCCGCTGAAGCCGCTTTTTCGAAAGGCGTTCGAATATTCCGACGGTTGGGTCAACGATGCCCGGCTGGTTGTGTTGAACGCCCGTGACGCTGCCGAGCGCGGTGCAACCGTTCGAACCCGAACAAGGGTCGTCAGCGCACGCCGCGAAGGCAATCTCTGGACGGTCAGGCTTGAAAACGTGCGGACCGGCGATACCGAGGAGGTCAAGGCGCGGCTGCTGGTCAATGCCGCCGGCCCGTGGGTCGATCAGGTGCTTTCAGCCACCGTCGGCTTGAACGACGTGCACAATGTCCGCCTCGTGCAAGGCAGCCACATCGTCGTTGGCAAGAAATTCGACGACCCACGCGCCTATTTCTTTCAGAACAAGGACGGGCGCATCATTTTCGCCATCCCATACGAAGACGAGTTCACGCTCATCGGCACCACCGACCGGGACTATCCCGGCGATCCGCACGACGTCAGGATCAGTGATGCCGAGATCGACTATCTCTGCGCTGCGGCAAGCGAATATTTCGCGCAGCCGGTCAATCCGTCGGATATCGTCTGGACCTATTCCGCGGTGCGCCCGCTCTACGACGATGGCGCCTCAAAGGCGCAGGAAGCCACCCGCGACTATGTGCTGAAGGCCGATGGAGGCGAGGGTGCCGCCCCGATCGTCAACGCCTTTGGCGGCAAGATCACGACCTACCGCCGATTGTCGGAATCGATGCTCGAGAAGATCGAGGGTTTTCTCGGCAAGCGCGGCAAACCATGGACGGCAAACGCGCCGCTGCCCGGCGGTGACTTTCCCGTCACCGGCTTCGATGCCGAGGTGGCGAAACTGAAAACGGCGTACCCGTTCCTCGACGCGCGGCTGGCCCGCAGGTTGACTCGGCTCTACGGCACCCGCGCAAGGAAGCTGCTGGGCCTCGCCAAGTCGAACGTCGATTTTGGCCGCAACTTCGGCGCCGATCTCTACGAAGCCGAGGTGCGCTACCTCGTCGAAAACGAATGGGCGATGACCGCCGAGGATGTATTGTGGCGCCGGACCAAGCGCGGCCTGCGTCTCAGCCGTGAGCAGGCGGCAGTGCTCGACGAGTTCATGCGCGGAATAAGCCGGCAGCACGTAGCGGCTGCCGAATAGGGACGGCCGACTAATGCAGAAAGCCTGGGAGGAGGCATCATGCTTGAACTGAGAAACGTGACGAAGACGGTGGGTGCGGCGGAACATATCCGCGACGTCTCGCTGACGCTTCAGCACGGCTCGCTCAACGTCCTGCTCGGGCCGACGCTCTCCGGCAAGACCAGCCTGATGCGGCTGATGGCGGGCCTCGACGTGCCGACCTCCGGCTCGGTCTGGTTCGATGGCAAGGATGTCACCGGCACGCCTGTGCAAAAGCGCAACGTCGCCATGGTCTACCAGCAATTCATCAACTATCCGGCGATGACGGTCTACGAAAACATCGCCTCACCGCTGCGGGTGGCCGGCACGGATCAGGCAACGATCGACAGGGAGGTGCGCAATGCCGCCGCCCTTCTCAAACTCACGCCCTATCTCGATCGCACGCCTCTCAGTCTGTCGGGCGGCCAGCAGCAGCGCACCGCGCTGGCCCGCGCCATCGTCAAGAATGCCAGCCTCGTGCTGCTCGACGAGCCGCTCGCCAACCTAGACTACAAGCTGCGCGAAGAATTACGCGCGGAACTGCCGAAGATATTCGCGGCCGCCGGCACAATCTTCGTTTATGCCACGACCGAGCCGCACGAGGCCTTGCTGCTCGGCGGCAACACGGCGACGCTTTCCGAAGGCAGCATCACCCAGTTCGGGCCGACCATCGAAGTGTTCCGCAAGCCGGTCGATCTGGTGACGGCGAGAACCTTCGCCGATCCGCCGCTCAACACCATCGTGCTTGCCAAGAAGGGCCTGGATTTCCTGCTCGAGGGCGGCGTGAAATTGCCGGTGCCGGCCGAACTCTTCGGCATTGCCGATGCGATCTATACGATCGGCTTCCAGCCTCATCATCTTTCCCTCAATCGGCCCGACGCCGCCGCGGTGCCGGTGCGCGCAAAGGTGACGATCACCGAGATCACGGGATCGGAAAGCTTCATCCATCTCGATTTTGCCGATGCGCGCTGGGTCATGCTGACCCACGGCATTCGCGACTTCGAGCCGGACGAGGAGGTCGAGGTGTTCATCGACCCGCGCCACATCATGGTCTTCGACGAGCACGGCCGCGCCGTGGCCGCGCCGAAGCTGGCGGCTTAGGAGGAAGCGATGGCGCGCATCGATGTCAATCATATCCGCCACTCTTATCTGCAGAACCCCCGCACGGATGCCGATTTCGCGCTGAAGGAAGTGCACCACACGTTCGAGGATGGCGGCGCCTATGCGATGCTAGGCCCGTCCGGCTGCGGCAAGACTACGCTGCTCAACATCATTTCGGGATTGCTGCATCCCTCGCACGGCCAGTTGCTGTTCAACGGCAGGGACGTGACCAATCTGTCGACCCAAGAGCGCAACATTGCCCAGGTCTTCCAGTTCCCGGTGATCTACGACACGATGACCGTCTACGACAATCTGGCGTTCCCGCTGCGCAATCGCGGCGTGCCGGAGGCCGACGTCGACCGCAAGGTGCGCGAGACGCTGGAGATGACCGGGCTGGCCGATATGGCCAAACGAAAGGCGCGCGGACTGACCGCCGATCAGAAGCAGAAAATCTCGCTCGGACGCGGGCTGGTGCGCTCCGACGTCAATGCCATCCTGTTCGACGAGCCTTTGACCGTCATCGACCCGCATATGAAATGGGTGCTGCGCTCGCAGTTGAAGCAGCTTCACCGCCGCTTCGGCTACACCATGGTCTATGTCACGCACGACCAGACCGAGGCGTTGACCTTCGCCGACAGGGTGGTCGTCATGTATGACGGCGAAATCGTGCAGATCGGCACACCGGCGGAGCTGTTCGAGCGCCCGCGCCACACCTTTGTCGGCTATTTCATCGGCTCGCCCGGCATGAATGTCATGCCGGTGGCGATCGACGGCAAGACCGCGAAGCTGGGCTCGCAGCAGATCGAACTGCCGGGCGTGCCCAAGGCGGGCGGCGGCGCCATCGAGCTCGGCATCCGTCCCGAATATGTGCGCCTGGGCAGCCAGGGCATGGCCGTCCGGGTCAGCAAGATCGAGGACGTCGGCCGCCATAAGGTGGTCCGTGCCAATCTCGAAGGGCGCGAGATCGCCGCCGTCATCGGCGAGGACGAGATAGTTCCGGCCGATCCGAAGGTGCGGTTCGACCCGGCCGGCATCAACATCTATGCCGATTCCTGGCGCGTCGAGATGGGAGCCTGAAGTGGAAAAGACCTGGAACAACAGAGCCTGGTTCCTGGTGCTGCCGGTGCTGCTGCTGGTGGCGTTCTCGGCGGTCATACCGCTGATGACGGTTGTCAATTATTCGGTGCAGGACACTTTCGGCAACAACGTCTTCTTCTGGGCCGGCACCGAGTGGTTCGAGGAACTGCTTTCCTCCAGCCGCTTCTGGCAAGCGATGATCCGCAACCTTGTCTTCTCCTTCATCATCCTGGCGATCGAAGTGCCGCTCGGCATCTTCATTGCACTCAATATGCCGAAGAAGGGTTGGGGCGTGCCTGTTTGCCTTGTTTTGATGGCGTTGCCGCTGCTGATCCCGTGGAACGTCGTCGGCACCATCTGGCAGGTGTTCGGGCGCAACGACATCGGCCTGTTCGGCTACTACGTCAATGCGCTCGGCATCGACTACAACTATGTGCAAGATCCCTACGACGCCTGGGTCACCGTCATCATTATGGACGTCTGGCATTGGACCAGCCTTGTGGTGCTGCTCTGCTATGCCGGCCTGGTCTCGATCCCGGATGCCTTCTACCAGGCTGCCAAGATCGACGGTGCCTCGCGCTGGGCGGTGTTCCGCTATATCCAGTTGCCGAAGATGAACCGGGTGCTGCTGATTGCAGTGCTGTTGCGCTTCATGGACAGCTTCATGATCTATACCGAGCCGTTCGTGGTGACCGGCGGCGGACCCGGCAACTCGACGACGTTCCTGTCCATCGACCTCGTCAAGACGGCGCTTGGCCAGTTCGATCTCGGCCCGGCGGCGGCGATGTCGCTGGTCTACTTCCTCATCGTCCTGTTGTTGTCATGGGTATTCTACACCGTGATGACCAATTACGACGCGGAGCGCTGAAATGAGCCGCACCGAAGAGAGAGCCGACAGAGTGAGCGAGACGACAGCTTCGGAAGGGCTCGTCAGCACACTGCGGCAGGACGAGATCGCACGGCTGATGCGCCGTCGCGGCGAGGAGTCGCGCTGGTGGTGGATCGTGCCGACGCTCTACATCATCGTCCTGCTTTTGCCGATCTACTGGCTCATCAATATGAGCTTCAAGACCAATGGCGAGATCGTCTCGTCGCTGACGCTCTACCCGCACGCGCCGACATTGGCGAATTACCGCACCATTTTCACCGACGCGTCGTGGTATTCGGGCTACATCAACTCGATCACCTATGTGGTTATGAACATGGTGATTTCGGTGGCCGCAGCACTGCCTGCTGCCTATGCTTTTTCGCGCTATCGCTTCCTCGGCGACAAGCATCTGTTCTTCTGGCTGCTGACCAACCGCATGGCGCCGCCGGCGGTGTTCGCGCTGCCATTCTTCCAGCTTTATTCGGCCTTCGGCCTTATCGACACCCATATCGCCGTGGCTCTGGCGCATTGCCTGTTCAACGTGCCGCTGGCGGTGTGGATCCTCGAAGGCTTCATGTCGGGGGTGCCGAAGGAGATCGATGAGACCGCCTATATCGACGGCTATTCGTTCCCGCGCTTCTTCATCAAGATCTTCATGCCGCTGATTGCGAGCGGCATCGGCGTGGCGTGCTTCTTCTGCTTCATGTTCTCGTGGGTCGAGCTGCTGATCGCCCGCACGCTGACGACCACGGACGCCAAGCCGATCGCCGCGACCATGACCCGCACCGTTTCGGCCGCCGGCATGGATTGGGGGCTGCTCGCCGCAGCCGGCGTGCTGACGCTGATTCCCGGCGCGCTCGTCATCTGGTTTGTGCGCAACTACATCGCCAAGGGCTTTGCCCTGGGGAGGGTATGATGGAGCAGGTCGACAGAAGCCCATGGTGGTGGGCCGTGCTGTTTCTCGCCCTGGTCGTCGTGGCCTGGGTGGCCCTTCAAATCGATTTCGTGGCAATAACGGTAGGCTTCAGCGATCCGGCCAATATCCGCCTGTGGGGATTTAACCTCTCGTCCAACCTCGATTTTTCGTGGATGGCCTGGACGTGGCCGACCGCGGCCTTCTTTGGAACCATCTTTCTGCTGCTTTGCGGCATGGCGGTGTGGGAATACGTCTCGCCGGGCGGCAATCCGCGCGTCGGCGTGCTGCGCTTCGAAACGACGCGCGGCGACCGCTTGTTCCTGTCGCTGCTTGGCAGTGCCTTTATCCATCTCGCTTGGCTGGGTCTAGTCGGACCCAATCTGTGGTGGGCTCTCGCTCTCTCCGTGGTCTACGCCGTCGGCGTGTTCCGCTACGTATAGAGGGGGAAACTGTTGGAACGGCGGCGTGCCGGCCGCCGATCCAGATCGCACTTTGAACTTAACAGTGGAGGAAATACATGCGACGGCAATTCTTGACATCAACAACTGCGCTTGTCCTGTTGCTCGGGGCAAGCAACGCCTATGCCGGAATGGACGAGGCCAAGGCCTTCCTGGACAAGGAAATCGGCGACCTGTCGACGCTCGACCGCGCCGGCCAGGAAGCCGAAATGCAATGGTTCATCGATGCCGCGAAACCTTTCGCCGGCATGGATATCAAGGTGGTTTCCGAAACCATCGCCACGCATCAGTATGAATCGCAGGTGCTGGCGCCGGCCTTTACAGCCATCACCGGCATCAAGGTTACGCACGACGTCACCCAGGAAGGCGACGTTGTCGAGAAGATCCAGACCCAGATGCAGACCGGCCAGAACCTCTATGACGGCTGGGTCAACGATTCCGATCTGATCGGCACGCACTGGCGCTACCAGCAGGTGCGCAACCTGACCGACTGGATGGCAGGCGACGGCAAGGATGTCACCAACCCGAATCTCGACCTGAAGGATTTCATCGGCACCTCGTTCACCACCGCGCCCGACAAGAAACTCTACCAGCTTCCTGACCAGCAGTTCGCGAACCTCTACTGGTTCCGTTACGACTGGTTCAACGACGAGAAGAACAAGGCGGACTTCAAGGCCAAATACGGCTACGACCTCGGCGTGCCGGTGAATTGGTCGGCCTATGAGGACATTGCAGCGTTCTTCACCGGGCGTGAGATCGACGGCAAGAAGGTCTACGGCCATATGGACTATGGCAAGAAGGACCCGTCGCTCGGCTGGCGGTTCACCGACGCCTGGCTGTCGATGGCCGGCAATGGCGACAAGGGCATTCCGAACGGTCTGCCCGTCGACGAATGGGGCATCAAGGTCGACGAGAATTCGCGTCCGGTCGGTTCCTGCACGGCGCGCGGCGGCGACACCAATGGTCCGGCTTCCGTCTACTCCATCCAGAAGTATCTCGATTGGCTGAAGGCCTATGCACCGGCGGAAGCCCAAGGCATGACCTTCTCCGAATCGGGGCCAGTTCCGGCGCAGGGCGCGGTTGCCCAGCAGATCTTCTGGTACACCGCCTTCACCGCCAGCATGGTCGACGCCAGCGCCAAGGCCGTGCTGAACGACGACGGCACGCCGAAGTGGCGCATGGCGCCGTCGCCGCATGGCGTCTACTGGAAGGACGGCATGAAGCTCGGCTATCAGGACGTCGGTTCCTGGACGCTGATGAAGTCGACGCCGACCGACCGCGCCAAGGCCGCCTGGCTCTACGCGCAGTTCGTCACCTCGAAGACGGTCGACGTGAAGAAGAGCCATGTCGGCCTGACCTTCATCCGCGAGAGCACGATCCACGACAAGAGCTTCACCGAACGTGCGCCAAAGCTCGGCGGCTTGATCGAGTTCTACCGCTCGCCGGCGCGCGTCCAGTGGTCGCCGACCGGCACCAACGTGCCGGACTATCCGAAGCTGGCACAGCTCTGGTGGCAGGCGATCGGCGATGCTTCGTCGGGCGCCAAGAGCCCGCAGGAAGCGATGGACTCGCTCTGCGCCGAGCAGGAAAAGGTGATGAGCCGCATCGAGAAGTCGGGCGTCCAGGGCGATATTGGCCCGAAGATGGCCGAAGAGCATGACCTCGCCTACTGGAACGCCGACGCGGTCAAGAAGGGCAATCTCGCTCCTCAGCTCAAGATCGAGAACGAGAAGGAAAAGCCGGTCACCATCAACTACGACGAGCTGGTGAAGAGCTGGCAGCAATAGGACCGTTTGATGCGGGCGTCCGCGCCCGCATCGCCATGCTCAGGGGAGGCGGCATGTTGCCGTCTCCCCTGTTTGCGTGAACGGCTCCGCGCCGTCTGGCGTCGAGACACCGTAGCACCTTTGAATTCGCTTCGACGGGAGAGAGAATGACCGGATACATCCTTGCAATCGACCAGGGGACGACATCGAGCCGGGCGATCCTGTTCGCCGACAAGATGAAGGTCGTCGGCAGCGGGCAAAAGGAATTCACTCAATATTATCCGGCCTCCGGCTGGGTCGAGCACGATCCCGAGGAGATATGGGCAAGCGTCGTGGAAACGGTGAAGGCCGCGCTGAAGACAGCTGGCCGCAACGCAGCCGAAGTCGCCGCGATCGGCATTGCCAACCAGCGCGAAACCGTCGTCATCTGGGACAAAGAGACCGGCAAGCCGATCCACAACGCGATTGTCTGGCAGGACCGCCGCACCGCGCCGCTATGCCAGAAACTGAAGAAGCTGGGGCTGGAGAAGAAATTCACAAAAAAGACCGGCCTGCTACTCGATCCCTATTTCTCCGGCACCAAGATCGCCTGGATGCTGGACAAGGTGAAGGGCGCCAGAAAACGCGCCGAGAAGGGCGAACTGCTGGCCGGCACCATCGACAGTTTTCTGATTTGGCGCCTGACTGGCGGCAAGGTCCACGCCACTGACGCCACCAATGCCTCGCGCACACTGGTCTACAACATCGAACAAAATGCCTGGGACGACGAGCTGCTGGCCATTCTTGGCATACCTGCAAGAATGCTGCCGCAGGTGAAAGATTGTGCCGATGATTTTGGAATCACAGACAAAAGCCTGTTTGGTGCAGAGATCAGAATCCTCGGTGTGGCCGGCGACCAGCATGCGGCGGCGATCGGCCAGGCCTGTTTCGATCCGGGCATGATGAAATCCACCTACGGCACCGGTTGCTTCGCGCTGCTCAACACCGGCAGCGATCTGGTGCGTTCGAAGAACCGGCTTTTGACCACCATCGCCTATAGGCTGAACGGCAAGACCACCTATGCACTGGAGGGCTCGATCTTTATCGCCGGCGCCGCCGTACAATGGCTGCGCGACGGCATCAAGGTGATCGGCAAGGCCGAGCAGAGCGGCAAATTGGCGGCGGAAGCCGATCCAACGCAGAACGTCTATCTGGTGCCGGCTTTCGTCGGGCTCGGCGCACCGCACTGGGATGCCGAGGCGCGCGGCGCCATCTTCGGGCTGACCCGCAATTCGGGGCCGGCGGAATTTGCCCGCGCGGCACTGGAATCCGTTGCCTTCCAGACCCGCGACCTGCTTGACGCCATGCGAAAGGACTGGAAGGGCGCCTCGGCCAAGACCGTGCTCAGGGTCGATGGCGGCATGGTGGCGTCGGACTGGACCATGCAGCGGCTGGCCGACATTCTCGATGCGCCGGTCGACCGGCCGACAATTCTCGAGACGACGGCGCTTGGTGCGGCTTGGCTGGCCGGCTCGAAGGCGGGTGTCTGGCCGAAGGCCGCGGAATTCGCCAGGAGTTGGGCGCTCGAGCGCCGGTTCAAGCCGGACATGGATGCTTCGACACGTGCCGCCAAGCTGGCAGGTTGGCGCCACGCTGTACGCAGGACGCTCAGTACTCAATAGGCAGGGATGCCACCGGATACGCACTAATGAAACACTCGCGCCGTTTCGGGCGCGGGCCTGCAGCCTCTAATCTAATGCATGTCGCGCAAACAGCGGTTTTGCGATAGCGCGTCGCATGAGGCCGATCGAACGCGACGCGCTTTAGGACTCAGTAAGGCGACCGGCACTGCCGGCGCGGACCGTAGTTGGGCTGGTAAGTGTTGTCAGAAGCGCGATAGCTCCGATAACGGTCGTAGCACCACTGCACGTGGGCATCGCCACGATAGACACGATTCTGGCTGTTGACGATGGCGCCCGTAATCAGCGCTCCGGTGGCGAAGGCGGCCAGCGGGAACCAGTAGTCACCGTGACGGCGATAGCCGCGACGATATTCGCGATAGCCGCGATGGCCACGCCAATACATGCCATCGTCACGCGCAAAATTGCGCCGGGAGAAATCGCGACGCGAGAAATCGCGGTTGAAACTCCGGTGCCTCCGCCACGGCTCGTACTGGACGGTCCGGACATTCGAGGTGATCCCCTGGGCCGGGGGCGCATAGCTGGGCTGAGCGTTGACTGGCACGATCTCCGCGGCAGCGAATGAGATCGAAAGAGTGGTCGCGAGCAGGCCCGACATGATCCTATTCATGGTCTTCTCCTTGAAACGCATGTCCCTTATCGCGGGAAACGGGCAGGCTGCGCAAATTGTTCCGCCAAAAATCCCAAGTTGCTGATCCGCAAAGGTTCTCCCGATTTGCTGCTTGCCTTTGTCGCCATAGAGGGCGAGCTTCGGCCTTGTGCGAGAGGGAGGCAGTTCCGTCAACGCCGAAGCGCTCCGCAAGGCATGATGACACTGCTGGAAAGCCCGGTGTGCGAGCCGTCTTTTTCCGGTTGACCGGCAGAGGCACTCTCCCTATGTTCCGCGCAATTTCGAGGGCGGCCTTTCTGAGCCCGCGGGAGCGCGTAGCTCAGCCGGTAGAGCAACTGACTTTTAATCAGTAGGTCATGGGTTCGAATCCCATCGCGCTCACCAAAATCCAAATGTACGGCCCGGAGACATGGGTAACAGTTTGTACCTAAGAAATGGGTGACAACCTCGTGCCGAACGCATGCGGTGGCCTTAACCACCCGCCCCATCGTCCATCATCGTGCCGGTGAGCGCCTCATAGGCTCTGCTGCACAGCTGCGAATGCGGACAATCCTTCACGATAAGCGCCGGCACCACCGTGAGAACCGCTGCGGCAAGGATTTGCGGGCAAAGACCGACGGCGCTTACCTTTCTGCCGAACACGCCGGCCAGGAAAAAGTAGAGACCCTGGGCCATGCAGGCTGCCGTCAGAATGCCCAGAAGCGTGCTCGTCCCTCTTGCGAAGGGCGTTGTATAGCTGTCGGGAAAACCCAGCGTGCCGAGATCCATCGACCATTGCAGCGCCAGCACGACGCTCAATGCCGCCCAAACGAAGGCCGTCTTACGAGTGAACAGCGTCCGCTTTGGTTTGTTGCTTAGATCGGTCATGAAATCACGTCTGAATGCGCGCCGGGACATGCGCAAGCTCCCGGTCAAATCAGCGAGACACTACCGCCGGCATGGCGTTCGAGCCGGCCGGCGAGGTCGAGCTCCAGCAGCACCATGAACACTTGGGCGGGATGCAGGCCGGTGTGGCGGATGATCTCGTCGACTGCTACCGGCGTCGGGCCGAGTGCCTCGACGACGCGGTCGCGGTCATCCTCGCGCGGCGGCGGCGTTGCCGAAAAGTCGGGCGGCTCTTCAAGCGGCGATGTCCTTGGCGCCCAGGCGCCGACCAGCGGCGCGATCGCACTGGTGACATCGGCGGCCTCGGTGACAAGGGTGGCGCCGTCCTTGAGCAGGCCATTGGTGCCGGCGGCGCGCGGATCGAGCGGCGAACCGGGAACGGCGAAGACCAGTCGGCCCATCTCACCGGCAAGCCGGGCGCTGATCAGCGAGCCGGAGCGCTGTGCGGCCTCGACCACCACCAATCCCAATGCGGCGCCAGCAACAAGCCGGTTGCGGCGCGGAAAATCCTGCGCGCGCGGCTGCCAGCCAAACGGCATTTCCGAGACGATGGCGCCACCGCGCTCGGCAATCTCGTCGCACAGCCCGGCATTTTCGGGCGGGTAGGGCAAATCGAGGCCGCCGGCGAGCACACCGATCGTGCCGGTCGAAAGGCTGCCCTGGTGCGCGGCCGTATCGATGCCGCGCGCCAAGCCGGAGACGATGCCATAGCCGTCGCGGCCGAGATCCGCCGCCAGCATCCGCGCCATCTTGATGCCGGCCAGCGAGGCGTTGCGAGCGCCGACGATGGCGACCGCGGGCAAGCGGAAAACCGCACTACTGCCCCTGACCGCGAGCAACGGCGGCGGATGGTCCATGCTCTTCATCAGCGGCGGATAATCCGCCTCGCCGATGCCGACGAAGCGGGCGCCCGCCCGCCTGGCTGCCTCCAGCTCGGCCTCGGCCTCGGCAATGGACGGAATGCGGACGATTTTTTTGGCGCCACCCGAAATCATCAGCTCCGGCAGCATCGCAAGCGCTGCTTCGGCCGAACCGAACCGGTTGATCAGGTCGCGAAAGGAAGCCGGGCCGACATTCGGCGTGCGGATCAGGCGAAGCCAGCTCAGCCGCTGCCGGTCGCTGAGGCGCGGCCCGGCGGCGGGCTCGCTCACTCCTTTGCCCCGATCTTACCCTCGGTGCCGGCAAGCAGCCGCGCAATGTTGGCGCGGTGCTTTATGATGACGATCAGGCTCATCGCCGCGAAAAGCCCGGCAATCTGCGGCGTGCTCAGGAAGTACAAGGCCACTGGCACGACGACCGCTGCCGTCAATGCCGCCAGCGAGGAGTAGCGGAACAGGAAAGCCACCGCGAGCCAGACAACGGCGAAGATCACCGCCACCTGCCAGGCAAGGCCGATCAGCACGCCGAGGTAGGTGGCGACACCCTTGCCGCCCTTGAAGCCGAGCCAGACCGGAAAGAGGTGGCCTAGAAACGCACCGAAACCGGCCCAGAGTCCGAGCTCAGGTGCAAAGCGGCCGGCGATCAGCACAGCCGCGGTGCCTTTAAGGGCGTCGAGCAGCAGGGTGGCCGCCGCCAGACCCTTGTTGCCGGTGCGCAGCACATTGGTGGCGCCGATGTTGCCGGAGCCGATGTTGCGCACGTCGCCGAGGCCGGCGGCACGGGTGATCAGCAGCCCGAAGGGGATCGAGCCGAGAAGATAGCCGAACACCAATGCCAAGACGGGACTGTAAGCCATTGTTCCCCCGAAGTTTCCTTGGCTGAACGGATTTGAAGGCGTGACGCCTGTTCCGTCCTAGGCCGAAAACACTGTGCGGCCCGCCACCATCGTTTGCAAGACCTTGCCTTGCAGCCGCGCGCCTTCGAAACAGGTGTTTTTCGAGCGCGAGCGGATGCCGCTCT
The DNA here is from genome assembly GCF_040317695.1 of Mesorhizobium sp. M1403. NCBI lineage: Bacteria > Pseudomonadati > Pseudomonadota > Alphaproteobacteria > Hyphomicrobiales > Phyllobacteriaceae > Mesorhizobium > Mesorhizobium sp. M1403. The sequence continues at coordinate 611,142 of NZ_JAMYKY010000001.1, forward strand.
CGCTGACGATCCATGGCTCGTCCAGATCGACGAGTGCAAGGTCGGCCAAAGCCCCCGGTTTCAGCGTGCCGCCGGGCAGGCTGAACAATCTTGCCGGCGCGGTGGATAAGGTCTCGACCAGCCGGAGCAGCGTCACGTCGCCATTGTGATAGAGCCGCAGCGCCGCGCCCAGCAGCGTTTCCAGCCCGATGGCGCCGGCCGCAGCATCGGCGAAGGGCAGGCGCTTGGTGTCGACGTCCTGCGGGTCGTGCGAGGAGACGATGAGGTCGATGGTGCCGTCCTTGACCGCCTCGATCATCGCCAGCCGGTCTTCCTCGGCGCGCAGCGGCGGCGTCAGCCGGAAGAAGGTGCGGTACTCGCCGACATCATTCTCGTTGAGCGACAGATTGTGGATCGACACGCCTGCTGTGACGTTGGCGCCGTCGGCTTTTGCGCGCGCTACCGCGTCTGCCGCCATAGCCGTCGAGATCTTGGCAGCGTGATAGGAGCCGCCGGTCAGGCGAGCCAGCGCGAGATCGCGCTCCAGGGGGATTGATTCGGCCTCGCGAGGAATGCCGGCAAGGCCAAGCCAGCTTGCGTAAAGGCCTTCGTTCATCACGCCGGCCGAGGCGAGATCGGCGTCCTGGGTTTCATGCGCGATGACGCCGTCGAAATCGCGCGCGTAGGTCAGCGCGCGACGCATCACCAGCGCGCTGGCGATAGAATGCCGGCCGTCGGTGAAGGCGACCGCTCCAGCCTCGCGCAATAGGCCGAATTCGGTCATCTCGCGGCCTTCCAGCCCCTTGGTGATCGCTGCCGCCGGAAAGATGTTGACGATTGCCGTGTCCTTGGCGGTGCGCAGCACAAACTCGACCAGTGCGACATTGTCGATCACCGGGTCGGTATCGGGCATCATGACGATTGAGGTGACGCCGCCCGCCGCCGCAGCAATGCTCGCCGATGCGATGGTTTCGCGGTGTTCGCCGCCCGGTTCGCCGATGAAGACACGTGCATCGATCAGGCCGGGGATGATCGCCTTACCAGCGCACTCGATGATCGTGGCGTCTTCGGGCGCGCCCTGGTTCAAGGCCGCCTTGCCGGCGGCAACGATTTTGCGCCCTTCGACGATGACGGTGCCTATCTCGTCGATGCCGCGCGATGGGTCGACGATGCGGGCGCGGCTGAAGACCGTTATGCTCATGCGCCGCGGCCCTCGTGGTTTCGACGGGGGTCGAGCAGCGCTTCCATCACCGCCATGCGCACGGCGACGCCCATCTCAACCTGTTCCTGGATAACGCTTTGCGGGCCGTCGGCGATCTCGGAGGCGATCTCGACTCCGCGGTTCATCGGGCCGGGATGCATGACCAGCGCACCGTCCTTGGCCGCTTTCAGCTTCTCGGCGTCGAGCCCGAAATAGCGGAAATATTCGCGCACCGAGGGTACGAAAGCGCCTTCCATGCGTTCGCGCTGCAGGCGCAACATCATCACCACGTCGGCGTCCTTCAGACCCTCGCCCATCGAGCGGGTGACGATGACGCCCATCTTCTCGATGCCGGCGGGCAAAAGCGTCGAAGGGGCGACGACCCGTACTTGGGCACCGAGTGCGTTGAGCAGAATGATATTGGAGCGGGCCACGCGCGAATGCAGGATGTCACCGCAGATCGCCACGATCAGCTTCGATAACGGACCCTTGGCGCGGCGGATGGTCAGCGCGTCGAGCAGCGCCTGCGTTGGATGTTCATGAGCGCCGTCGCCGGCATTGACCACCGAGCAGCCGACCTTTTGAGCAAGAAGTGCCGCCGCGCCCGCCGATTGGTGGCGGATGATCAATATGTCGGGGCGCATGGCGTTCAGCGTCATCGCGGTATCGATCAGCGTCTCGCCCTTCTTCACCGACGAGCTTGCCACCGACATGTTCATGACGTCGGCGCCGAGCCGTTTGCCGGCCAGCTCGAACGACGATTGCGTACGGGTCGAGGCTTCGTAGAAGAGATTGATCTGGGTGCGGCCGCGCAGCGTCGATGTCTTCTTGTCCGATTGCCGCGAGATGGCAACGGCCCGGTCCGCCCGGTCGAGCAGAAGCTCGATGTCGGCGGGGGAAAGATCGCGGATGCCTAGAAGATGGCGGTGGGGATAAAGTGGAAGGGACGATGCGTCAGTCATCTCAAGTCGCTGCTATAGGGGGGAGGCTCCGCGGCTGCAAGCACCGGCTTGGGATTGGATCGGTTCTCCCCGGTATTTTCGTCGCGCGCCGCCGGCCATAGGCTATAAACCGCGATGACTTTGGATTCGCAGACTTAAGGTGATAAGGACGAAGCGTGACCGACGACGTGACCAACCAGCCGCCGCCGCTGGCCGGCGGCAACGCCTGGCGGGGCGATCCGTTGCTGATCCAGCTTGCCGAGCGCTTTTCCGATCCGGTGCGTAAGGACCTCGACGGGCTTGGCCGTTTCGTTTTGACGCATGAGGCGCAGGAGCTGGCCCGTCTTGCCAATGTCGAGACGCCGAAGCTCAGGACCCATGATCGCCAGGGCCGGCGCATCGACCAGGTCGAGTTCCACCCCGCCTATCACGCACTGATGCGCCGCTCGGTCGCCAACGGGCTGCATTCGTCGGTCTGGGAGAATGGCGACGCCGAGATCGGCCGCCGCCACCAGGTGCGCGCCGCGCGCTTTTACCTCACGGCTGAGCTCGAAACCGGGCATCTTTGCCCGATCACCATGACCAGCGCTTCGCTGGCAGCGCTGATGGCCAGCCCGAAACTGTTTCGCGAATGGGCGCCTCGGGTGACGACGCGCAAATACGATCAGGGCCAAAAGCCGCCGGTCGAAAAAGCCGGGCTGACGCTCGGCATGGGCATGACCGAGAAGCAAGGCGGTACCGATGTTCGTGCCAACGTCACCAAGGCCGAGCGCGCCGGCAGCGGTTTTTATCGCCTGACCGGCCACAAATGGTTCATGTCGGCGCCGATGTCGGATGCCTTCCTGGTGCTCGGACAGGCGCCGGAGGGACTGTCGTGCTTTCTGGTTCCCCGCTTGCTTGGCGACGGATCCGGCAACGGCTTCCGCTTTCAGCGGCTGAAGGACAAGCTCGGCAACCGCTCCAATGCGTCCTCCGAGGTGGAATTCGTCAATGCCATCGGCGAGATGGTTGGCGAGCCCGGCGGGGGCGTGAAGACGATCATGGACATGGTGACCCTGACGCGGCTCGACTGTGCCGTCGCCTCCTCGGCGATCATGCGGGCCGGACTGGCCGAGGCCATCCACCATACGCGCCACCGCCAGGTGTTCGGAACCAATCTGATCGAGCAGCCGCTGATGCAGCGTGTTCTGGCCGACATGGCGCTCGACGTTGCCGCCGCTACCGCGCTGTCGTTCCGGCTGGCGCGCTCCTTCGACGAGGCGGCCGGCGACCGCGGCGAGGCGGCCTTCGCCCGCGCCATGACGCCGGTCGTCAAATACTGGGTCTGCAAGATTGCGCCGCCGCTGCTCTATGAGGCGATGGAATGCCTCGGCGGCAATGGCTATGTCGAGGAGGGGCCGCTCGCCCGCTACTATCGCGAAGCTCCGGTCAACGCGATCTGGGAGGGTTCAGGCAACGTCATGGCGCTCGACGTGTTGCGAGTGCTCGGCCGCGCGCCAGGCCTGTTCGATGACGTGCTGGCCGGCATCGACCGCGATCTCGGCGCTGGCGGACGCGGCACCGTCGGCGTGCTCAAGGCAGCAATGCAGGTCGCTGCAACCGACGAGGGCTCAGCGCGGCTGTTGACCGAGCAATTGGCATTGTCGGCGGCGGCGGCAGAGCTGCGCAGGCTGGGGGCAGGGCGGATCGCCGACGCCTTCGTCGAGACGCGCCTCGCCGGCCAGTGGCGCAACACCTATGGAATGCTCGATTCGCGCCACGATGCGCGGATGATCATCGACACGCTCTACCCGCCGATCAACTAGTGCCGTCGCCCGGGTCGTAGCCGCTTTTTTTCGCGCGCCCTGTGGATGATCGTTAACCTTAACAAATGGTTTCCATTGCGGCGGCCGGTGGCAAAGCCCAGTGTTATGGTTAAGGCAAGGACTGTTCGGCTGAGCGGTCTTTGTCCTGCGAAGCAGGAGCGTCATGCGGCATATTTTGAGCTCTTTTCTGGCATTGCATTGGGCGGCCGTTTTCGCCCTGCTGGCGTTCATCTGCATCGATGGGAATCGTGGCGTCGCGGCGGCCCTTGGCGTGCTCGGCGTTCCCGTCCAGAACACTCGCTTTGCCGATCTTGAAAACGCCGTCGTCGTGGCGCCGCTCGCCGTGGCATTGCTTGTCGTCGCGGTGCTGTTCTGCTGGGCATTTGTTGAAGCATTGACCAGCGACGCCACCAACCCGGACCCAGCCGACAGTGTTGTGCGGATCGCCTTCATCTCGGCCTCGGGCGTGCTGTCGTTGATCGTCATCGGCGGCGCTGCGCAAGGCATCAATGGGCTGTTCATGGTTGTCGCCGTGCAATTGGCGGCACTTCTGGCGTCATATGTCGCGATGCTCGCCGAGCGGCGCTCAGCCGCTGCCGCGGCAGTTCCAGTGACCGGCGAAATCCGCGCGGCCGCGCATATCATGGCCAAGGCAGCGGCGCACAATTCCTCGCTTGCCCGCATTTCGGGCCGGCCGGATTCGAGGGACGATCGCTGATGCGCACCTTGTTCGCGCTGTGGGCGGCTCCGCTCCTCCTGTTCTGGGGCTGGTTCTTTCTGTCGCTCAACGACATCAATTTCGGCTATGTCATGCTGAGCCGCCAATTGCACGATCTCGTTTTCCAGCTCTACGGGCAGATGCTCGGCGTCGATCCGGCGCTCATCCCGGGCATGGTGGCGAAGGCTTGCGTCTTCGACGGCCTGCTGCTGATGGCGTTCTGGGCATTTCGCCGCCGCAAGGCGATCGGCAGCTGGATCAAGGCAACGCGCAATCGCTACTTCGACCAGGCATCGACGCCGAGCGCCTGAAGCCGGTCGAGAACGCCCTGCAGGATGAAGGCCGCCGCCGCTGAATCGATCTTGCCGGCGCGTTTCTTGCGCGAAAAATCCATCTCGATCAGTGTCCGCTCGGCCGCCACCGTCGACAGCCTTTCGTCCCAAAAGACGAACGGCAGATCGGTCAATCCAGCCATGTTGCGGACGAAAGCGCGGGATTTTTGGGCGCGTGGGCCTTCCGAGCCGTCCATATTGATGGGGAGGCCGATTACCACTGCGCCAGCATTTTCCTTCTGCAGCAGAGCGAGCAGCACCGCGGCATCGAGCGAGAATTTCTTGCGCATGATGACAGGGCGCGGGTGCGCGAAGGACAAGCCGCGGTCCGAAACCGCGACACCGATCGTCTTGTCGCCAAGGTCGAGCCCAGCCAGGGTCTTGCCGCCGCCGAGCCGGCCCGGCAACTCCTCGATCGTGATGATGCCCAACGGCTTTTCCTTTGACCGCGACGCTGCACTTCCTATACGCGCAACATATGCCGCGGCACTTTAATTTCGCCGTCGGCGTTCTAGCCTCTACCGAAGCAAAAATCGAGGAAGGCATTGATGAAACTTACCTGGTACGGACACTCGGCATTCCGCGTCGAAATCGAAGGCGCGAAAATCCTCATCGACCCGTATCTGGTCGGCAATCCATCATGGACAGGCGGCTGGGAAGGGCCGGCCGAAGGGGTCACGCACGTGTTGCTTACCCATGGCCACAGCGACCACATCAGCGGCGCCGTCGAAGTGCTCAAGAAAAGCGGCGCGATGCTGGTCGCCAATTTCGAGATTTGCATGTACCTGGTCGGCAAAGGCGTCAGTGACAAGCAGATCAATCCCGGCAATATCGGCGGTACCGTCGATTGCGGCGGCTTCACCACCACTTTCGTTCAGGCTCTGCATTCATCGTCCTTTCCTGGCGAGGGCGGCCAGAACACCTATCTCGGCAATCCGGGCGGGCTCGTCCTGCACTTCCCCGAGGATAAGACGCTCTATCATATGGGCGACACCGACATCTTTTCCGACATGGCGCTGATCAACGAGTTACATGAGCCGAAGATCGGCATCGCGCCGATCGGCGACCGCTTCACCATGGGTGGTGCGGTGGCAGCTCTTGCCTGCCAGCGTTTCTTCAAGTTCGAGACGGTCGTTCCCGCTCACTTCGGCACATTTCCGATGATAGATCAGACCGCCGACAAGTTTGTGGCCGGGCTGGACGGATCGGGTGTGAAAGTGGCGTTGCCGAAGATCGGCGAGACGATTACGCTGTAGGAACGCCGAACCGGAATGACGACATGGGTCTGAGAAACTCTCTTTGCATTTCTATGCTGGTTGCCGCATCGCCGGCGCTGGCCGCCGAGGATTTCATCGAGGGCATCTATCTGCAATCGGAGGATCTCTGCGCGCAGGCCAAAAAGGATACGCTGCAGACGGTGATCGAGGGCGGCAATATCGTACTGTCGGCAAACGGACTGGAAAGCATCGAATATAACTGCGAGTTCCTGCAGATCACCAAGGCGGCACGCTCGCCAAGCTGGGCGGTGACCGCCATCTGCCAGGAGCCGGGCTACGTCTTTCCGGATGTTCTCTCACTGACTCAGATGAACGCGAAGCAGATCGACCTGGTTTCGGTTCGGCCTGCCGCGGACGAAAGCGAGCAGAGCGGCAACGGCGGCAGCTATTTCCTCTGCGACGGCGTGGCAATGCCGTAGGGCAGTTGTCGGCACGATGCATGTTGCGCGGCACGCGCTGCGCCGCTATAGCGCTGGTTTTCCCCGAGGCACAAACATGTCCGTTGATATTAAAACCGTGAAGCGCGTCGCGCACCTTGCCCGCATTGCGGTGAGCGAGGAGGATGCAGAGCGCATGACCGGCGAATTGAACGCCATTTTGGGCTTTGTCGAGCAGTTGAACGAGGTCGATGTTTCCGGCGTCGAGCCGATGACCTCGGTCACGCCGATGGCAATGAAGAAGCGCCAGGACGTCGTCACCGACGGCAGCAAGGCAGCCGACATCGTCGCCAACGCGCCGGCAACCGAAGAGAACTTCTTTCTCGTGCCAAAGGTCGTGGAGTAGCTGGCCGATGGGAATCGAGATCGCCGCGGAGACGCCGCTGCAGGACGATGTGCGTGGGCTGGTCGAGGAGCTCAACGCCACATTGCTGGAGTTGACGCCGCCGGAGCATTGCTACCATTTGACGGTCGAGCAGATGGCGGACCGCGAGACGACCGTTTTCATCGCCCGCGACGACGGCCTTGCCATCGGTTGCGGCGCGCTGAAGCGCCACGACGCTGTCGTCGGCGAGGTCAAGCGTATGTATACGCGGCCTTCGCATCGCGGCCGCAAGATCGGTGCGATGATCGTCGAGCGGATCGAGGGCTTGGCGCGCCAAGAAGGGCTGAAGCGTCTGGTGCTGGAGACGGGCGACCGTCATCCCGCCGCCTGGACCGTCTACGAACGCGCCGGTTTTTCGCGCTGCGGGCCGGTGCTGAATTACCCCAATTCCGAGTGGTCGGTGTTTTACGAAAAGAGCCTTGCCTGATGAGCGACCTGACCCAACTGACGATTTCGCAGGCCCGCGCCAAATTGCGCTCCAGGGAGATCACCGCCACCGAAGTCACCGAGGCTTATCTGTCGGCGATCGAGCGAGCCAATCCTGCGCTCAATGCCTATATCGTGGTCACCGGCGACAAAGCGCGCGACATGGCCAAGGCCTCCGACGCGAAACTGGCCAAGGGCGAGGGCGGGTCCCTCGAGGGTATCCCGCTCGGCATCAAGGATCTGTTCGGCACCGAAGGCGTCCACACCCAGGCCTGCAGCCACGTGCTTGACGGGTTCAAGCCGCGCTACGAATCGACTATCACCGCCAATCTGTGGGCGGATGGCGCCGTCATGCTCGGCAAGCTCAACATGGACGAGTTCGCCATGGGCTCGTCCAACGAGACCTCGTATTACGGGCCTGTCATCAACCCGTGGCGGCGTTCGCGGCTCGACACGGTGGTAATGCCGACGACACATCAGGGCGAGGGCGGCTTCGTTTCGGCGGGCGGCACCAGGACCGCGCGCACGTTGGACAATGCCCAGCTGGTGCCGGGCGGTTCGTCCGGTGGCTCGGCATCAGCCGTCTCGGCCTTCCTGTGCGCCGGCGCTACCGCCACCGACACCGGCGGCTCGATCCGCCAGCCCGCCGCCTTCACCGGCACGGTCGGCATTAAGCCGACCTATGGCCGCTGCTCGCGTTGGGGCGTCGTCGCCTTCGCCTCGTCGCTCGACCAGGCCGGGCCGATCGCGCGCGACGTGCGCGATGCCGCGATCCTGTTGAAGTCGATGGCTTCGGTCGACCCGAAGGACACGACCTCCGTCGACCTGCCGGTGCCGGATTACGAGGCGGCGATCGGCCGCTCGATCAAGGGGATGAAGGTCGGCATCCCCAAGGAATACCGTGTCGACGGCATGCCCGAGGAGATCGAGGCGTTGTGGCAGAAGGGCATTGCCTGGCTGAGGGATGCCGGCGCCGAGATTGTCGACATCTCGCTGCCGCACACGAAATACGCGCTGCCGGCCTATTACATTGTTGCGCCCGCCGAAGCCTCGTCCAACCTCGCCCGTTACGACGGCGTCCGCTATGGATTGCGCGTGCCCGGCAAGGACATTGTCGACATGTATGAAAAGACCCGCGCCGCCGGCTTCGGGCGTGAGGTCAAGCGCCGCATCATGATCGGCACCTATGTGCTTTCCGCTGGCTACTACGATGCCTACTATCTGCAGGCGCAGAAGGTTCGTAACCTGATCAAGCGCGATTTCGAAAATGTGTTTGTCGCAGGTGTCGACGTCATCCTGACGCCGGCAACGCCGTCCGCCGCCTTCGGCATCGCAGACGAAGACATGGCCGCCGACCCGGTCAAGATGTATCTCAACGACATCTTTACGGTGACGGTGAACATGGCCGGCTTGCCCGGCATCGCGGTTCCGGCCGGGCTCGACGCCAAGGGGCTGCCACTCGGCCTGCAGCTGATCGGCCGGCCTTTCGACGAGGAAACGCTGTTCCAGACCGCCCATGTCATCGAACAGGCGGCCGGCACATTTCAGCCGGAAAAATGGTGGTAGGATCGTTTCTCATCTGAGGGGGTGAGGGATGTTCTTCTATGTCTCCAAGGTCCTGTGGCTCTTCGTCCAGCCGCTTAATCTCGCGATCATCCTGCTGCTGGCTGGATTGCTTGCGGCATTGGTCGGGCGCAAAAGGCTATTTGCCACCGGCAGCGTGCTGGCCTTCCTTGTCCTGGCACTGTCAGCATGGACCTCGCTCGGCGCAGTGATGCTCAATCCGCTCGAGGAGCGTTTCCCTAAGCCACCCCTGCCGGAAAGGGTTGACGGAATCGTTGTGCTCGGCGGCGGTATGGACGGCGCCATCAATTTCGTTCGCGGCGGTTATGAACTCAACGCCAGTGGCGATCGAATTGTCGAGGCAGCCGTGCTGGCGCGGCGTTTTCCGACAGCGAGAGTCGTCATTTCAGGCGGCCCCGTTGCAATAATCGGTGAGGACGAAGGCGACTCAACCACGGCGCCACGCGTACTCACTGCGCTCGGCGTGGCGGCCGATCGTCTGATCCTGGAAGACAAGTCACGCAACACCTACGAGAATGCCGTCTTCACCAAGCGGCTGATTACGCCGAAACCCGGCGAGATCTGGCTGCTGGTGACCTCAGCCTTCCACATGCCGCGCGCCAAGGCGCTGTTCGACAGAGCCGGCTTCCCGACGGTTCCATGGCCGGTCGACTACCGCACCTCCGGTAAGGAAGGTATCAGCCTGTTCCGCAAATCTACCAACGAAGCGCTGCAGACCACGACCATCGCGATTCGCGAATGGATCGGGCTCGTCGCCTATTGGCTGTCGGGCCGCATTGATCAGCCTTTTCCCGGGCCGGGCGGCTGACCGAGCACCGCCTGCCGCGCCGCCGAGAAAAATTGGCGGCGCACCAGCACCGCCAGAAGCAGCAGCGTCGATAGCACGAAAACGGCGGGATCGACGAACCAGCCAAGATAACCGATCGAGAAGAACACGCCGCGCAGCCCGGAATTGAAATGCTTCCCGGCCAGCATGTTCATGCGGGCCGCGCGCCACACCGCCGTTTCGGTGACCGGATTGCGCGACGCCTCGCCATGCGGAATCGGCACCGCGCCGATCAGGATCGAGCAATAGTTGAACAGCCGGTAAGCCCAGCCGAACTTGAAGAAGGAAAAGGCCAGGATCAGCACCAGCCCGAACACCTTCGTCTGGAAGGCGGCGCGTGAGGATGTGGCGCCAAACGGCAGGTCGCTCAGCACAGTGAGAACCTGATCGGAAGCGCCGAGCAAGGCAAAACAGCCGCCGATCGCAATCAGCGAACTGGAGGCAAAGAAGGCGGTCCCCTGTTGCAGGCCGCTCATGATGGCGGTGTCGACGATGCGGATCTCGCGTTCGGCCATGGTCCTCATCCAGGCCTCGCGCTGCGCGTTCATCGCCCTCGTCAGCGACATGCGGCTGACCAGCATTCCGTCGGCGGCGAGCGTATGCAGCACCCACGCGGCGAGGAAGAACCCCAGCGCTGCAAGGTCGGCCGTCGATAGATGAAAGGAATCGCTCATGCGGTGCTTTTACCACAAGCCGAGGCAACGCTTCGATGGCCGAAGCCGGAATGTCGCTGCCGGAGCAAACAAGGTCGGCAGGCGCAGCGCCGCAATCTTCAAAACAGCGGAAAACATCATGGGAATTCCTATATATAGAGCTCAACAGGGTCCCAGGAGAAAACGCCCACGTGTTCCTTTCGGTTTTCGACCTGTTCAAGATCGGCATCGGCCCATCGAGTTCGCACACGATGGGGCCGATGACGGCTGCGCGGCGGTTTCTCGACGAGATTGCGGGAGACGACTGGCCGCGTCCGGCCGGCGCCAGGGTCGACCGAATCGCGGCCAGCCTGCATGGCTCGCTCGCCTATACCGGCATCGGCCATGGCTCCGATCGCGCCGTGGTGCTCGGCCTCGCCGGCCAGACGCCGCAGACGGTGGATCCTGACCACGCCGACGGCATCGCCGCTCGCATCGCCGCCGAGAAGCGGATTTCGCCGCCCGGCCATCCGTCCTATCGTTTCGACCCGGCAACGGATCTGGTGCTGGATCGCAAGACGCCGCTGCCGGGTCACGCCAATGGCATGGCGTTTTCTGCCTATGATGCCGGAGACCGGTTGCTGCTGAGGCGCGTCTACTATTCGATCGGCGGCGGCTTTGTCGTTTCCGAGGAAGAATTGCAGCGGATGAAGGCGAGGGGCTCGGCGACAACCGAAGGCAAGAAGGTTCCATATCCGTTCAAGAACGCCGTCGAAATGCTCTCAATGGCAGCGAAAAGTGGCCTTTCCATCGCCGAGATGAAGCGCGTCAACGAGGAGACGCAGATGTCGCGCGAGGAGCTCGACGCTGGCCTCGACGGCATCTGGAGCGCCATGAAGGGATGCATCGAGCGCGGCCTGTCGCAAGACGGCATCATGCCGGGCGGACTGAAGGTGCGCCGCCGTGCCCGGATGCTGCACGACAAGTTGCAGGAGCAATGGCAGCAGAACCGGCCCAACCCGCTGCTCGCCAATGACTGGCTGTCGATCTATGCAATGGCGGTCAACGAGGAGAACGCCGCCGGCGGCCGTGTCGTCACCGCGCCAACCAATGGGGCGGCCGGCACTCTGCCCGCGGTGTTGCGCTATTGGCTGCATTTCCATCCCGAAGCCGACCAGCCAAGTATCCGCGATTTCCTGCTGACGGCGGCGGCCGTTGGCGGCATCATCAAGACCAATGCTTCGATCTCGGGGGCCGAGGTAGGCTGCCAGGGCGAGGTCGGTTCGGCTTCGGCGATGGCTGCGGCGGGATTGTGCGCCGTCATGGGCGGCACGCCCGAGCAGGTCGAGAACGCTGCCGAAATCGCGCTGGAACATCATCTCGGCATGACCTGCGATCCGGTCGGCGGCCTGGTGCAGGTGCCGTGCATCGAGCGCAACGCGCTTGGCGCTGTCAAGGCGGTGACCGCCGCTTCGCTGGCCATCAAGGGCGATGGCGTTCATTTCGTGCCGCTCGATGCGGCAATCGAGACGATGCGCCAGACCGGCCTCGACATGAACGAAAAGTACAAGGAAACCAGCCTTGGCGGATTGGCCGTCAATGTCGTGGAGTGCTGAGCGCCAGTCTGGCGGCCTGGACCACCACTGTGGAGAAGTCGATCAGGCCGTTGACGCGTTCGCGTGCTGGGCTAAACCTTAAACGATGTCTCTCAATCTCATAAAGCTTTGCGTCGGCTGTGACAGCGTCGAGGATCTGGAAGAGTGGATTGCCTTCCGCCTCGACGAGCGGCGCCGCGCCGGCGAACCGGCCGAACACTACCACACCACCCGCATGGTGCCGACGCGCGGCGCCGAGATCACCGACGGCGGCTCGCTCTACTGGGTGGTCAAGGGCAATGTCCAATGCCGTCAGCTGATCACCGAAATCCGGCCCTTCACCGATGACGATGGCATCGGCCGCTGCCATCTGATCCTCGATCCCGAGGTCGTGCGCACCGACTGGCAGCCGCGCCGTGCATTCCAAGGGTGGCGCTACCTGAAGCCGGCGGACGCGCCGGCCGATCTCGGCAAGGGCAAAGCCGGGCTGATCGAAATGCCGCCGAAGCTCAGGCGTGAGCTTGCCGATCTCGGCCTACTCTGACGCCAAGAACCGTAACGCCAAGGGCACCGGCCGAACGCTTGTCCGCAGTTGCCATCATCACCGGTCCTGCAGGTCGCCTGATCTGGGCTTGCAAGCTGGGGAACAACGCCACATCTTGAATGTCATGAGCGACAAGAAGCAGCCCGTGCCTGCAAAGGCCAATCCTGCGCCGGTCGAGTCCCAATCGAGCACCGGCGAGATCGACGCCTTTCTCCGCCAGGCAAGGACGCTCGCTGCATCCGCCACCGGTTCAGGCAGGCTGATCCTGTCCCTCGACGCTACGATGAGCCGCCAGCCGACCTGGGATCTCGCCTGTGCGCTGCAGGCCGAGATGTTCGACGCCGTCGGCAAGGCTGGGGTGCTCAAGGTTCAACTGGTCTATTTCCGCGGGCTTGGCGAGTGCCGTTCCTCCGCATTCGTCACCGATACCGAAGCTCTGAAGCAGCTGATGACGCGCATCGACTGCCGTAGCGGCCACACCCAGATCGGCAAGGTGCTCGCCCATGCGCTGAAACAGACGGCGGCGGCCAAGGTCAACGCGCTGGTCTATATCGGCGATGCGATGGAAGAAAACATAGATGATCTGGCCGAAAAGGCCGGTAGCCTAGGTCTGCACGGCGTTCCTGTCTTCGTTTTTCAGGAAGGCCATGATGCCGGTGCAGAAAAGGCGTTCAAGGAAATTGCACGGCTGTCCAAAGGGGCCTGGTTCCGGTTTGATCGGCGGGCTGCCGCGACCTTGGCCGGCCTGCTTTCGTCCGTCGCCGTGTTTGCGACCGGCGGTCTGAAAGCACTGGAGGACCGGGGCAGGCCGGAGGACCGGCTGATGATCGAGCATCTACGGGGCGGCGGAAACTGATGGGCGCGATTATCGCTTTTGTAGCATTGCTTCTGGTGCTTCTCGGCATGCTCACCATCTTCCTGCGCGCCGATCCGGGGAAGCTTGCAGGCGGCATGAGGACCCTTGGACCCGTGCTGCTCGGGCTGGTCGGCGTTGCCGTGCTGCTGGTCGGGCGCGAGGGCCTCGGCGGCTTGATCCTGTCGGCCGCGCTCGCCTGGTATGGCTCCATGCGCATGAATCAGCCGGCCGCGAAACTGGCACCGGGCAAGCGTTCGACGGTGCGTACCGCGGCGCTTGAGATGGAACTCGATCACGACACCGGCGGCCTCGAAGGCCTCGTGCTGGCTGGGCGCCATGAAGGCAAGATGCTTGGCTCGATGGGGCTTGCCGAATTGCAGCAACTTTATCGCGAACTCTCCGGCGATCCGGAGAGCCGCCAATTGCTAGAGACGTATCTTGACGGCAGATTTCCCATCTGGCGCAAAGACGCTGATGCGAATGGTGGCGAAGGGCTGGGTGTTGCGCCAGGTTCGGGCGCCATGACTAAGGAGGAGGCCTACAAGATCCTTGGTCTTGAAGCGGGGGCTGCCGCGGCGGATGTCCGCAAGGCGCACCGCCGCCTGATGCAGCGCCTGCACCCCGATATCGGTGGCACGTCTTTCCTGGCGGCGCGGATCAACGAAGCCAAGGACGTCTTGCTCTCCAATCACAACTAGTCTCCTTCGACGCAGAACTTTCGGGAAAGATATCGTTTCGCGCCCTTACTGCTGGACGGCGTAGCACTCGATCTTCTTCTTTTTCAAAGCGTTACAAGCCTTCCAGGCGGCGGTCTTCGAACCAAAACCACCGAACCGGGCGCGGTAATAGGTGACGCCGTCTTTGTCGAAGGCGACGGTGAAACCGGAGGCATCGGCCAGAACGGAGGGCACCTGCTTCGTCGCCTTGTCGAGGAAAGCCTTTGCTTCGGATTGCTTTGGCGAAGAGGCGACCTGTATTGCCCAGCCGGATGGCACCGACGCCGTGCTGACCGGATCGACCTCTGCAGCCGGTTCGGCATAGGCTGCGGCGACCCGGGCCGTCGCCACATCGTCCGCTGTCGCCACGGCCGCCGTCTTGACCTTTCTGGTCTGAACGACCGGAGTGGTTTCTTCAACGACGGGAGCATTTTCCTCGACGAGGGAGGCAACGGCATCGTCGTCCGGCTTACTATCCGGCGTCGGCGCGTCATGCTTCGGCAGAAGCACCTTGGCCAGGGCTGAAATCGGATTGCCGCCACCGGCTTTGGCAATCAGCATGCCGCCGCCGCGCGACGACGCCTTCGGCATGTAGGCATTGATCAACCCGGCCATCTGGCTGTCGCGGCTGCCGCCGGACCTGCCGCCCATGACCACCGCTACGATGCGCCGGTCGCCATCCGATACCGAGGAGACCAGGTTATAGCCGGAGGCGCGGGTATAACCGGTCTTGATGCCGTCGACGCCCTTGATGCGTCCGAGCAGACGGTTATGGCCGTTGATGCGCTGTCGCCCGTAAAGAAAGGAGCGCTGCGAGAAATAGCCGTAATATTGTGGAAAATGCTCTCTCAGGGCGATACCGAGCAGCGCCATGTCGCGCGCCGTCGTGAACTGCCCGGGATCAGGCAAGCCGTTGGCGTTGCGGAAAACGGTTCCCCGCATGCCCAGCGCCCGCGCCTTGGCGGTCATCATGCGGGCGAAATTGGCCTCATTGCCGCCGAGCATCTCGCCAAGCGCAGTTGCGGAATCGTTTGCCGATTTGGTCACCATCGACAGGATGGCGGTCTCGACCGTGACCGAGCCGCCCCGCTTGACGCCGAGCTTTGTTGGCGGTTCGGCAGCGGCATTGGCCGAGAACACGACCGGAGAATTCCTGCTGATCCTGCCCTTCGCCAATGCCTCGAACGTCAGATAGAGCGTCATCATCTTGGTAAGCGAGGCCGGATAGCGCCGGCCATCGGCATCCGACGAATAAAGCACCTTGCCGGACTTGGCATCGATGACGATGGCCGCCGACTTGGCCGCCATGGATGAAGCCGCGTCCGCGACGACGAAGCTCATCGCCATAGCGAGAATCATGATCGTTTTGAGGGGGGACGCGGATTTGGAAACGAAGCCCGACAACGCCTTACGCACTGATAGTTCCTTTGAATTTCCGTTGCCTTGGAGGCGGCAAAGGGTCCTGCCTCACCTCGGGCCACGCTAACGCGGGCAGCGTTACCAATCCGTTTATGGTAACCGCCGCGTTCACCATTTTCTGCGGGATTGAGCCTCTCTTTATTCGAATCTTAGCGATTGCCGGCGGCTCACGATGCGCATTGCCGCGAAAATCTTGACTTTTTGTGCACTGCACAATATATTTACACGCATTGCACAACGCGGCCCGGACAAGGCGCGTCCATCGTCCAAAGGCAACCGTTCAAGGGAATGCGTGAAATGACCCAGACCTATGAAGATTTCAGCAAATACGGCAAGGAATTTGCCGACACCGGATTGAAGAGCTTTGCATCGCTGTCCAAGGGTGCGCAGGCCATCGCCACCGAGGCGGGCGAGTACACCAAGAAAAGTTTTGAGGCCGGCAGCGCCGTTGTCGAGAAGCTCTTCTCCGCCAAGTCGCTGGATAAGGCGATCGAAATCCAGTCCGACTACGCCAAGCAGTCCTATGAGAGCTTCGTCACCGAGGCCACCAAGCTTGGCGATCTCTATGCCGAACTCGCCAAGGAAGCCTACAAGCCGTTCGAATCGATTGTCGCCAAGGCGAAGTAAATTCGACGAACGTTCCAAGCCGGCCCTTGGGCCTCAAAAGACAGACCCGGTCGCGAACGCGCGGCCGGGTTTTTTCATGCCAGCTCGAAATCGGGGTCCTTGCGGTCTTCACGATTTGAAAAATCGGTCAAGTTTGGCCACCTAGCCATATTGTCAGCTAAACAGAAGGGCTTAAAATCGTCCATCGAGCACCTACATGTCGAGCATGCATGAGGATTCGAAAGAGGCAGGACTACGTGACTACAGGTTTGACTGCCACGAGCTACGTGGTGCGAATGCAGAACGGCAGCAACGGCAATGAGGCCGGTCGCGGCACGGCCGTCATCACGCGCACAAAAACCAAGACCAAGAAGCCCAGTCTGTATCGGGTCCTCATCCTTAACGACGACTACACACCCATGGAGTTCGTGGTTCACGTGCTGGAGCGTTTTTTCCAGAAGGATCGCGAAGCCGCCACACGCATAATGCTTCATGTTCACAATCATGGGGTGGGCGAGTGCGGGGTCTATACATTCGAGGTGGCCGAGACCAAAGTGTCTCAGGTCATGGATTTCGCCCGACAGAATCAGCATCCGCTGCAATGCGTGATGGAGAAGAAGTGAGGTAACATGCCGGCTTTCTCCCAAGGCCTGGAAAAGGCGCTTCACCAAGCGCTGACGCTCGCCAATGAGCGGCACCATGAATATGCAACCCTTGAACATTTGCTGCTCGCCCTGATCGACGACACCGAGGCGGCCGCAGTCATGCGTGCCTGCAACGTCGATCTCGACGAGTTGAAGCATACGGTTCTCACCTATATCGACACCGAGCTCGACAATCTCGTCACCGGCTACGATGAAGATTCCAAGCCGACGGCCGGTTTTCAGCGCGTCATCCAGCGCGCGGTGATCCATGTGCAGTCGTCAGGCCGCGAGGAGGTGTCCGGCGCCAACGTGCTCGTCGCCATCTTCGCCGAGCGCGAGAGCCACGCCGCTTATTTCCTGCAGGAACAGCAGATGACCCGCTACGACGCGGTCAACTACATCTCGCATGGCATTGCCAAGCGCCCAGGCGCTTCCGAGACGCGGACGCCGCGCGGCGCCGACGACGAGCAAGGCAGCCAGGGCGGAGCTGAGCCGCAAGAAGAAGGCGGCAAGAAGAAGCAGCAGCAGGACGCGCTGACTGCCTATTGCGTCAACCTGAACAACAAGGCCAAGGCTGGCAAGATCGATCCGCTGATCGGTCGCGAGAGCGAGATCAACCGGACTATCCAGGTGCTGTGCCGCCGGTCCAAGAACAACCCGCTCTATGTCGGCGATCCCGGCGTCGGCAAGACGGCGATCGCCGAAGGCCTCGCCAAGCGCATCGTCGAGGGCGACGTTCCCGAAGTGCTGCACAATGCCACCATCTTCGCGCTCGACATGGGCACGCTGCTGGCCGGCACCCGTTATCGCGGCGATTTCGAGGAGCGGCTGAAGCAGGTCGTCAAGGAGCTCGAGGACTATCCCGGCGCCGTGCTGTTCATCGATGAGATCCACACCGTGATCGGGGCAGGAGCCACCTCTGGCGGCGCCATGGATGCGTCGAACCTGTTGAAGCCGGCGCTGTCGTCCGGCGCGATCCGCTGCATCGGCTCGACCACCTACAAGGAGTTCCGGCAGTTCTTCGAGAAGGACCGCGCGCTGGTGCGGCGATTCCAGAAGATCGACGTCAACGAGCCGACCGTCGAGGACGCCATCGAGATCATGAAGGGACTGAAGCCCTATTTCGAGGAGTTCCACAAGGTTCGCTACACGAGTGAAGCGATCAAGGCTTCGGTCGAGCTCTCGGCGCGTTACATCAACGACCGCAAGCTGCCGGACAAGGCGATCGACGTGATCGACGAGACCGGCGCCTCGCAGATGCTGGTGCCCGAAGCCAAGCGCAAGAAGACCATCGGCATCAAGGAGATCGAAGCGACGATCGCCACGATGGCGCGCATCCCGCCGAAGACGGTTTCCGCCGACGACGAGAAGGTGCTGCAAGGTCTCGACATCGAGTTGAAGCGCGTCGTCTATGGCCAGGACACCGCGATCACCGCGCTGACTTCGGCCATCAAGCTGGCGCGGGCCGGCCTGCGGGAACCGGAAAAGCCGATCGGCTCGTACCTGTTCTCCGGTCCGACCGGTGTCGGCAAGACGGAAGTGGCCAAGCAGCTCGCCGCCTCGCTCGGCGTGGAGCTGATCCGCTTCGACATGTCGGAATATATGGAACGCCACACCGTTTCGCGGCTGATCGGCGCGCCTCCCGGCTATGTCGGCTTCGACCAGGGCGGCCTTCTGACCGACGGCGTCGACCAGCATCCGCATTGCGTGCTGTTGCTGGACGAAGTCGAAAAGGCGCATCCGGACCTGTTCAACATCCTGTTGCAGGTCATGGATCACGGCAAGCTGACCGACCATAACGGTAAGCAGATCGACTTCCGCAATGTCATCCTGATCATGACCACCAATGCGGGCGCATCCGACGCGCAGCGCGCGGCGATCGGTTTCGGTTCGACCAAACGCGAAGGCGACGATGTCGAAGCGATCAACCGGCTGTTCACGCCGGAGTTCCGCAACCGTCTCGATGCGATCATTCCGTTCGGCTCGCTGCCGGTGCCGGTCATCCATCAGGTGGTGCAGAAGTTCGTCATGCAGCTGGAAGCGCAGCTTTCCGAACGCGGCGTGACCTTCGACCTGTCGCAGGATGCAATCGCCTGGCTGGCCGACAAGGGCTATGACGAGCGCATGGGTGCGCGGCCACTTGGCCGTGTCATTCAGGAGCACATCAAGAAGCCGCTGGCCGACGAGGTGCTGTTCGGCAAGCTCAAGAAGGGCGGCACGGTGCGTGTCACCGTCGAGAAGAAGGAAACCGGCGAGACCGGCCTGAAGCTCGAATCGCTCGCCGACGAGGCGCCGGTGAAGCCGAAGAAGGAAGAGCCGGACGACGTGCCGAAAGCCAAGAAGGCGGTGGCGAAAAAGCCCGCCGGGAAAAAGGCGGTGGCGCAGAAGTCGGAGCCGAAGGGCAAGGATGGCGGCAAGCGCAGCCTGGTGCCGCAACTGCCGCGTAAGAACTGACAATCCTGCAAGTAAAAAAGCCCCGGCAACGGGGCTTTTTTCATGAAGCTTGTGGTCGAGTATCGGCCGAGCGGCTTCGCCCCGATTCAGTTTGCCAGCGCCGTCCGTATCTTGCCGGCGTTCTCAGCCAGGACTTCAGGCTGTTCCATCTGTCCGCTGTGCGGCTTCAAGGGGATGCCTTCGAAGCGCGGAATGACATGGACATGGAGGTGGTAGACGGTCTGGCCCGAAGCTGGTTCGTTGAACTGCATGACCGTGACGCCATCGGCATCGAAGGCCTTCTTTACTGCCCGCGCAACTTTCTGCACGTGAGCGAAGAGGGGGCCAAGCACCGCCGGATCCGCGTCGAGCAGGTTGCGCGACGGCGCTTTCGGCACGACCAGCGTGTGACCCGGTCCTTGCGGCATCACATCCATGAAGACGATGACCGCATCATCCTCGTAGACGCGGTGCGAAGGGATTTCTCCGCGCAGGATTTTTGCGAAAATGTTGCTGCTGTCGTAGGTTGCTTCGGCCATGGCGCACGCTCCGGTTCTTGGCTCGCGGTCTCGTGTAGCGAAGCTGTTGCGGGCGGGCAAGACGATCGGTCGACATCGGCCATGCAGGCTCGAACGTGGTTGAGCGATCGGGCGGGTTTTGCTACTCCGCCATGTCCTTGCGGAACGGGGTGTGCTCTTCCAGATATTCGCTCATCCGCTCGACTTCGCGCCGCTCGCGCTGGAGGTAGTCGGCCACTGCATTGCGCAGACCTGGATGGGCGATGTAGTGCGCCGAATGCATCGTCACCGGCCGGTAGCCGCGCGCCAGCTTGTGCTCGCCCTGCGCACCGGCTTCAACCACCTTCAGCTTTCGCGAGATGGCGAAATCGATCGCCTGATGGTAGCAGACCTCGAAATGCAGGAACGGGTGGTCCTCGATGCAGCCCCAATTGCGGCCGTAGAGCGCGTCTGAACCGATGAAGTTGATGGCGCCGGCTATGTAGCGCCCGTTGCGTTTGGCCATCACCAGCAGGATGTCGTCGGCCATGCGCTCGCCGATCAAGGAGAAGAAATCGCGGTTGAGGTAGGGCCGGCCCCATTTCCTGCTGCCGGTATCCATGTAGAACGCGTAAAAGTCGTCCCAGGCTTTTTCGGTCAGATCCTTGCCGGTCAGCCAGTCGATCGAGATGCCGTCGGCGAGCGCCTCACGCCGCTCCTTTTTCATCGCCTTGCGCTTGCGCGAGGCCAACGTCGAGAGAAAATCGTCGTAGCTCGAAAAGCCTTCGTTGAAGAAGTGAAACTGCTGGTCGGTGCGATGCAGGAAGCCGGCTGCCGCCAAGATCTGGACATCATCCTCCGGCGCGAAGGTGACATGCGCGGAAGACACGCCGAGCTTATCCGTCACCGCCTTTAGGCCGGCCGCAAGGCCGGCCTTGACGGTGGGGCTGTCCTCGCGCTTGCCGACCAGCAGGCGAGGGCCGGTGACGGGTGTGAACGGCACCGCGCATTGCAGCTTCGGATAGTAGCGCCCGCCGGCGCGTTCGAATGCGTCCGACCAGCCATGGTCGAAGACATATTCGCCCTGGCTGTGCGACTTCAGATAGCAGGGGACCGCACCGAGCAGCTTGCCTTGCGCGGTTTCCAGCCTGAGATGATGACCCTGCCAGCCGGTGCGTCGAACGGCGCAGCCGGAATCTTCTAGCGCGCTCAAAAAAGCGAATGAAACAAGCGGGTTGTAGGCGTTTTCTGCCTCGCCCCGCGTAGTGCCACCAAGGCTGTCCCATTCCGCGCTGGTGAAGGCGCCGATGCCCGCGGCGATGCGGATCGACAGCTCCGCATTCGCCGTTTGTCTGTCGCAGTCGTCCCCTTGATCCATGTGGCTTACTTAAGCTCGCTGCGAACCCGTACAAGCCCGTTCAAGCAAGCCGCACAAGATCGGGCTCGAATCCTTCGAACGTCATCTGGTCGGCATATTTGAAGGTCAGGTCGACGGCAGGTTGGTCATGCACTGTCCAGGTGATCACCGGCATGCCGAGCCTTTCACGTACGAACGACACGAACCGGTTCGGCAGGTCGCCGGCGGCGTAGGAGATAAAGGCGATGTCATGCGCCAGCATGGCGAAATGCGCCTCGATCAGATGGTTGTCGTTGCCGTAGGCGGTCAACCCGCCGGGTATGCCGGGTGCATGTTTCGGGAACTCGCGGATCAGCCAATGGTCGAACGACATGATCGCGGTCTTGCCCTTATAGCGCTTGAGCATCTTGCCGACGCCTTCGACCAGGCCTTCGTCGTGTCCGGCAGCGCCTTTCAGCTCGACAACCATCGGCACACGCTCGTCGACCAGATTAAGCGCCTGCTGCAGCGTCGGCAAATGGTCGGCGGTGCCGCCGACCTTCAGCGCCGTGATCTCAGCAG
This sequence comes from Mesorhizobium sp. M1403, assembly GCF_040317695.1. Taxonomy (NCBI): domain Bacteria; kingdom Pseudomonadati; phylum Pseudomonadota; class Alphaproteobacteria; order Hyphomicrobiales; family Phyllobacteriaceae; genus Mesorhizobium; species Mesorhizobium sp. M1403. Next base: position 632,913 of record NZ_JAMYKY010000001.1, read on the forward strand.
CCGTACGCTGCCAGACGAAGCCGTCCTCGCCGGTCAGCCGCCGCAGATCGCCATCGTGGATGATGACGGGGACGCCGTCGGATGACAGGTGCACGTCGCACTCGATCGCATAGCCGCGCTCGGCTGCCGCGGCGAAGGCGGAAAGAGTGTTCTCCCAGCGCGCCTTGTTCATGTCGTGGAGGCCGCGATGGGCGACGGGCCGGGCAGTCAGCCAGGAAAGGTCGGTCATGGTCGCAGTCCCGGTCATTCGACTTCGAAGATCGCTTCGATTTCCACTGCGGCATTAAGCGGCAGGGAGGGGGTGCCGACGGCGGAGCGGGCGTGCTTGCCGCGGTCGCCGAGCACGGCGACGAGAAAATCCGAGGCGCCGTTGGCGACCAGATGCTGTTCGACAAAATCCGATGCCGAGGCGACGAAGACGGTGATCTTCACCAGGCGGCGGATCTTGTCGAGATCGCCAAGTGCCGCCTGGGCCTGCGCCAATATGTTGATCGCACAGTATTTTGCGGCTTCCTTTCCGGTCGCGGTGTCGACATCGCGGCCAAGCAGCCCGCTCGCCTGGAGCTTGCCCTCCTTGAGCGGCAACTGCCCGGCGGTGAACAGCAGATTGCCGGTCCTGCAATAGGGAACGTAGTTGGCGGCGGGCGCAGCGGCAGCCGGCAGCGTCACGCCGAGATCGCTTAGCCGCTTTTCGATTGTTTCGCTCATGCTATTTCCCTATTGCTTGAAGGTGCCGCGCAGGCCGGGCCGAAATTGCTATTTTTGCCTCGCTTCCGCCACGACTTTTTTTAAGCTGGACCATCTTTCCATGCGGCCTGCCATTAGCCGCGATGATCGGAGCACCCCATGCGCGCAACGCGCCTCGCATTCAACGCCGTTCTTCTGACAGCGGCTTCCTGGGCGGCTCCCGCTTTTGCGGTGCCGGCGCTGCAGGCGCACCGTGCCGTCTATGACATCACCCTGGACAAGGCGTCGGATCGCTCGGGGATCACCGGCATATCGGGCCGTATGGTCTACGAGTTCAATGGCTCGCCTTGCGAGGGCTACACGGTAAAGTTCCGCCTGGTCACCCAGATCGTCACCAACGACAATACCAGGCTGACCGACCAGCAGATGACCACCTTCGAGGATGCCGAAGGCAAGACCTTCTCCTTCGTCAACAAGTCCTTTGTCGACCAGAACCTCGACAAGGAGGTCAAGGGGACGGCAACGAAGGAGGCCAATGGTCTCAAGGTCGAAATCGACAAGCCCGAGAAGAACAGCCTGGAACTCGCCGCGACCCAGTTCCCGACCCAGCAAATGGTTGAAATGATCGGCAAGGCGGAAAAGGGCGAGCGTTTTTACGAAACCAACCTGTTCGACGGCTCGGAGGATGCCAACAAGGTGATGACCACCACCGTCGTCGTCGGCAAGCAAGCCAATGCCGACAAGACTGATCCGGAAGTGCCGGCGCTGGCCAAGCTCGCCAGCGACAAATACTGGCCGGTTGACATCGCCTATTTCGACGATACCGACAAAGGCGGCGAGGAAGTGCCGGAATACCGGATCAGCTTCAAGCTGCACGAGAACGGCATCACGCGCGGTCTCGTAATGGACTATGGCGAGTTCTCGATGACCGGCAAGCTGGTCAATCTGTCGCTGTTCGATCAGCCAAAGACCTGCCCGTCGAAATAGGCTCGAACCGACGGCAAGCTGCTGCCGGCTGCTCTCCGCGATAGTGGCGCTTGATCTTGCGGGCATGTTGCACCGACTTGAGCATGCCGCAATTGCATATCAACGTCTTACGACGGTAAGCGCCGCGGGGGGAGCAGGTTGAGCAGGATCGACGTTTTTGTGGCGCCGCGGCCCAATGCGACGCTGATCAAGGCCATGACATTCGTCAACCGCATTGTCATGCTGCACGGCATTCCGGGGCTTCGCGACCTGTTGCCGTTCAACCGTCTGGCCGGTCTGCGCGGCGTCGCCAATGTCCGCCACATCGATTTTCCGGAGGACGACCGGCAAAGGTTGAAGGCTTGTTGCGGCGCGGGCAAGGCGACGTTCATCACGCCCAACCATCCGGAGTTCTTTACCGACTGGATGATCGACAAGGAGGTCGTCTCGCGGGTAAGCCCGCTGGCGGCATCCTGGGCCACGCACGGCGTCGTCAACGGGCTTGGCCGGCTGATGCAGAAATTCTGGCTGGCCAACAATCTAATCGCCCAAATCCCGGGCAATAGCGGGGCCGCCAAGGAACATTCGGTGGCCTGGGCGCTGAAAGGGCACGGCGTTCTCCTGCATCCCGAAGGCGGCGTCGGCTGGCATGCCAACATCGTTGCCCCGCTGCTGCCGGGCGCGGTCGAGATGGGGCTCGAAGCGCTGAAGCGCGGCCGCCTGACGGATCCGGATTTCAAAGTTTGGATCGCGCCCGTGATCTGGAAGCTCGCTTTCACGGGGAATGTCGAGGCAGCGCTGGCAAAGGAGTGCGCCTACGTCGAGCGCAGCCTGAAGATCGAACGCCATGCCGCCGATTCGCTGCCGGAGCGCGTCCATCGTATCTATGCGACATTGCTGTCGCGCGATGAGGCTGCATATGGCCTGCGATCCGATGAGCGGGTTTCGTATGACGCACGTCAGAAGGACCTGCTCGTGGAACTCGGCCGTCGCCTTGCTGAACTTGTCTCGGTCGGCGCCGGCACGCTCGACAGTGCCGAGCTTTTGCGCCGGTCGCGCCGCTGGCTGCGAGAAAACACGGATGATACCGGAAGCCGGAAGCAGGTCCGAACGCTGGCGGATACGATCCAGCGCTTGCGGCGTGTCGGGCCCTGGGCTTCAGCCAATCCGCGCATCACGCAGGAGGAGATCGCCGAACACTTGAAGCGGATCCGCAACGATTATTGCAAGGGTACACTGCGCGATACGATCGACCGTTTCGTGCCGCAGCCGGCAGGCCCACGCCGCGCCCATATCCGGGTGCCGGACCCTTTAGGCTTGCACGCCTATAAAGGCTCCGTCGAGGCGGCACTCGTCGAACTGCACGACCGCATGCAGGAGACCATCACCAGCACCATAGCGCAACTCCAGGCCGGCGGCGGCTTCATTTTCTATGCTAATCCCTTCTATCATCGTTAGCGGCGTGTTGGTCGGCGCAAGATGAAGGAGTGCGGCAAGCCCCATGGCGGTCTATGTCGATGCGGCGATCTGGAAATGGGTCGGCCACCGCTGGTGTCATCTGCTGGCAGACGACACCGACGAGCTGCATCGCTTCGCCGCGCAGCTCGGCATCAAGCGCTCGTCCTACCAAGGGCCGCCGAAGACATCGGCGCCGCATTATGACATAACCGGGTTCGAGCGCGACCGCGCGGTGCGGCTCGGCGCCATCGAGTGCAGCCGCGAGGAGATCGTCGCTGTTTTCCGGCGTGTGCGCGTGCCGAGGGGGAAGATGCGACGATGACATTGACGGCATTTTTGGCTTACTGCGCCGCGATCACATTTGCCGCCGCCACGCCTGGTCCGGCGATGTTCACGGTTATCGCCAATGGCGTCTCGCTTGGCTTCGTTCGCGCTTTCCTGGCTGGTCTCGGCATCGCCGCAGGCGACGCGGTGCTGGTCACCTTGGCACTGCTCGGTCTGGTGGCGCTGGTACAGGCCTTCGAATGGGTTTTTTTAATCCTGAAGTATGCGGGTGCTGCCTATCTGGTGTTTCTCGGCATCCGGATGTGGCGATCGGCCTCCGCGCGATCGCATGGACAGCACGCAACCCAGGCAAGACTGTCTCGATCGTTTTTCCTCGGTATCTCCATCGCATTGGGCAATCCCAAGGCGATCCTGTTCCACGCCTCTATCATGCCGCTGATTCTTGACCTCAATACGATGACCTTCGCCGATGGGCTGCTCGTGGTTGCGGTCGTGATCTGCGTCAACATCGTCACCATGGGCTTCTACGCAGCGCTCTCCGGGCGGGCTTCGAGCTGGTTCAAGACGCCAAGGCGCATGCGGCTGATGAACAGGTTTGCCGGCGGCGCCATGATAGGCACCGGTGCGCTGATCGCCGCACGCTGAGCCGCAAGACGCCACAGCGCTTGCGTTTGTCGCGCATCCCCTCTATATGCGCGCACATTCCACACACGGACTTTGGTGTCTGCCCGGGAGAAATCCGGCGGAAACCTCCGGTGGCGTTCGAGGACCAAGTCCAAAAAATGCCTGTGTCCGTGGAGGCTAACCGGAAAGGAAATAAGAATGGCTCTGCCTGATTTCAGCATGCGCCAGCTATTGGAAGCTGGCATTCACTTCGGCCACCAGACCCACCGCTGGAACCCGAAAATGGCGCCCTATATCTACGGCGCCCGCAACAACATCCACATCATCGACCTCTCGCAGACGGTGCCTTTGCTGCACCAGGCGCTGAAGCAGGTTTCCGACACTGTTGCCAAGGGCGGCCGCGTGCTGTTCGTCGGCACCAAGCGCCAGGCCTCCGACATCGTCGCCGATGCCGCGCAGCGCTCGGCTCAGTACTATGTTAACTCGCGCTGGCTCGGCGGCATGCTGACCAACTGGAAGACGATCTCGAATTCCATCCAGCGCCTGCGCAAGCTCGACGAGATGCTGGCCGGCGAGGCTCAGGGCCTGACCAAGAAGGAGCGCCTCAACCTCGACCGCGAGCGTGAGAAGCTCGACAAGGCGCTGGGCGGCATCAAGGATATGGGTTCGACGCCCGATTTGATGTTCGTGATCGATACCAACAAGGAAGCGATCGCCATCCTCGAGGCCAAGCGTCTCGGCATCCCGGTCGTTGCCATCATCGATTCCAACTGCGACCCGGACAAGATCGACTTCCCGATCCCCGGCAATGACGATGCGGCCCGCGCCATCCAGCTCTATTGCGATCTGATTGCCAAGGCTGCGATCGACGGCATCGCCCGCCAGCAGGGCGCACTCGGCGTCGACATCGGCGCATCGGTCGAGGCTCCGGTCGAGCCGGCGCTCGAACCGACCCCGGCCGCCGAGAGCCCGGCAACCCAGACCCCGGAAGCATAATAGCGAAGGCCGGCTGCGGCCTTCATCTTTCCAATATGTTGGCGCGGTAAGCGCTACCGGCACCAGGCGCATCATCGAAACTCGATGGTGCGTCGGTGCATTTAGACAAAGAGGCGACAATGAGCATTTCGGCTGCACAGGTCAAAGAACTCCGCGACTTGACCGGCGCGGGCATGATGGACTGCAAGGCGGCGTTGAACGAGACCAACGGCAACATGGAAGAAGCCATCGACTGGCTGCGCAAGAAGGGCATTTCCAAGGCCGACAAGAAGGCTGGCCGTACTGCTGCCGAAGGCCTGATCGGCGTCGATTCCGGCGTCCGCGAGGCAGCGATCGTCGAGGTCAATTCCGAGACGGATTTCGTTGCGCGCAATGCTGCGTTCCAGGAGATCGTCGCCAATGTCGCGAAGGTCGCGCTTGCCTATGGCGGCAAGACCGAGGCCGTTGCCGCTGCTCCCTATCCGGGCTCGGGCAAGTCGGTCACCGAGACCATCAAGGACGCAGTCGGCACCATCGGCGAGAATCTGGGCTTCCGCCGCTCGGCCAAGCTCACCGTCGAGCACGGCGCTGTCGCAACCTACGTCCACAATGCGGTTGCCGACGGCCTTGGCAAGCTCGGCGTGCTGGTCGCCATCGAGACGACAGGCAACGCGCAGGCCGCCAACGCCTTTGCCCGCCAAGTCGCCATGCATGTCGCCGCCACCAACCCGATGGCCTTGACCACCGAAGAGCTCGATCCGGCCGCGGTCGAGCGCGAGAAGGCGATCTTCGCCGACCAGGCGCGCCAGTCCGGCAAGCCGGAAGCGATCATCGAGAAGATGGTCGAGGGCCGTTTGCGCAAGTTCTACGAAGAGGTCGTGCTGCTCAAGCAGGCTTTCGTGCTCAATCCCGACATCACCGTCGAGAAGGCGCTGAAGGATGCCGAAAGCGAGATCGGCGCGCCAGCCAAAATCGCCGCCTATCTGCGCTTCGCGCTCGGTGAGGGCATCGAGAAGGAAGAGACCGATTTCGCGGCGGAAGTCGCGGCAGCGGTCAAGAAGTAAACTATTCGTTTGAAAGGCTTTTTCGGCCGGGTGTCCGCGAGGATGCCCGGCCGATTTCTTGCGCGGTGTCGATAAAGGCGCGGAGCTTCGGGGCCATCGCGGCGCGGCGCGGGAAATAGAGGAACAGTCCCGGTTCCTCGATCGATGCCTCGCCAAGGACTTCGACCAGCCGGCCTGCCTCGATGTCGGGCTTGACAAGCGGCTCGAACAGATATGCGAGGCCGATGCCGGCAAGGGCCATGTCTTTTGCCGACAGCGGTTCGCTGACGACGACGCTGCCGCGCGTCTCGACGCCGATATCCTTGCCCTGGTCTGACAGATCCCAACGGTAGAGCGCACGTGATCGCAACAGCCGATAGCCGATGCAGTTGCGGGTGGAGAGATCAGCAATTGTTCGCGGCTTTCCGTGGCGGCCGATATAGGCCGGAGAGGCGACAATGGTCGTCCGGAACGGCTGAGTCAGCCGCACCGTCACCATATCCTCGGCGATCATCTCGCCCAGCCGGATGCCGGCGTCGAAACCCTCGCCGACGATATCGCTCAGACGTTCGTCGGTGACGATCTCCACCGTCACGTCAGGGTAACGTTCCGCCATCGCCGTCAGGATGGGCATCAGCGCCAGAGGCAGCGCCAAACGCGGCGCGTTGATCCTGAGCAGTCCGCTTGCCCGGCCTTTGACAGAGCGGATGCGTTCGATCCGGTCGGCAATGTCTTCCAGCGCCGGCTCCGCCGCAGCGACGAGGGCGGTGCCAGCCTCGGTCAGCGAGACGCTGCGTGTGGTGCGGGCAAACAACGGCTGGCCGATTCGCTCCTCCACCAGCCGCACCGCATGGCTGACCGCTGACGGGCTCATGCCGAGCTCGGCGGCCGCCGAGGCGAAGCCGCCACGCCGCGCGACGGCAACGATTATAGGTAGGTGGCTAAGCAGATCGCGATCCATTCATGCATGGTATCGCATAGTCCATTCGGATAATGCAATCTTATCGGATAGGGAAGAAGAACGCATCTTTGGCTGCATCACACGGCAATCGCCGAGCAGCCAAGGAGACGTCCAATGACCGACCTCAAGTCCGAACGAACCCGTAATCTCGAGACAGTGCGTAAATTCTTTGACCTGATGCACCGCAAGGACATTGAGGCATGGGGCAACCTTTGGGCTGAAGATGGCCGAATCCTTGTCTTCTACCCGCCGGCAGGATTTGGAAGCAGCATCGATGGTAAGGCCGCGATCCTGGCGGCCTTCCGAGGCCTCTTCGGCAATTTCGAATCCTTCGACTCCCAGCTGACAGCCGTCTATCCGGCAGCGGATTCGGACGCGATCGTCGTTGAGTACAAGAACCGCGCGATGCTGATTGGCGGCTCTGAATACACCAACAGCAATATCGCGATCTTCCGCTTCGAGAGCGGTCTGATCAGCGCCTACCACGACTATTTCGATCCGCGTCGGTTCCAGGTGGTGGTCGATGCGCTGGCCAAGGCCTGACTGCATATCCCAGGCAAGGACCTCAATCCCGTTTTCAAATTTCAGGAGAAAATCCATGACCATGTCCTACTACACGCTCGGCAACAGCGGGCTGCGTGTCACTCGTCTTGCGCTCGGCACCATGACGTTCGGCACGGAATGGGGCTGGGGCGCGGAGAAGGAAACGGCGCGCGCCTTGGTTGAGGCCTATGTCGAAGCCGGTGGCAATTTCTTCGATACCGCCGATCTCTATACCGGTGGCACGGCCGAAACCTGGCTCGGCGAATTCATCGCCGAGCGTGGGCTGCGCGACAAGGCGGTGATCAGTACCAAATTCACCTACAACGCCGAACCGGGTAATCCAAATGCCGGCGGCAACGGCCGTAAGAACATCCTGCGGGCGGTAGACGGTTCGCTGAAGCGGCTCGGCACCGATTACATCGACCTCTACATCCTCCATACCTGGGACAGGCTGACGCCACCGGAGGAGGTGATGCGGACGCTGGACGATCTGGTGCGCGCCGGAAAGATCCGGCATGTCGGTCTGTCCGACGTGCCGGTCTGGTACGCAAGCCGGGCGCAGGCGATCGCCGAGCATCGCGGCTATGAACCGGTTTCGGCGCTTCAGCTCGAATATTCGCTGGCCGAGCGCAACATCGAGCACGAGTTCGTGCCGTTCGGCACGCGCTATGGCGCTGGAATCATGGTCTGGAGTCCGTTGGCCAGCGGCCTGCTCAGCGGAAAATACCGTTTCGATACAATCGTCAAGGATGGTGGCCGGCTGGAGACAATGCGTGGTTCGACCAATCCCGGTTTCCAGAAATTCACCGACCGCAACTGGCAAATCGTCGCCGAACTGGAGAGGGTTGCCGGCCAGCTCGGCCGCAGCATGGCCCAGGTCGCCCTGAACTGGGCGGCAAACAGGCCAGGCATTGCGTCCGTCATCGTCGGCTCCACCAGGCTTGACCAGCTCAAGGACAATCTCGGCGCGCTTGATTTCGACATTCCCGAAGACCTTCGGGCACGGCTCGATGCGGTGAGCCGGCCGGTCACGCCCTTTCCGTATTCGTTCTTCGGCCCTGAAATACAAGGCGGCTTGACCGGTGGGCAGGCGGTTGGCGACAAGCCGGCAAGCTATCTGCCGGATCTGCTCATGCAAGGCACTTTTGCCGGCGTGAGCTGACGGCTATCCCAGTCCACGATCTCAACTTTCCGGCTCGGGCGCCGCGTGACAGCGCGGCCCCCTTCGTGTATCGGAACGCCCAGTGTTTCGGGGCGCCACCGAAGCGCGTCACACGCATGATGACGAGGACCAGATGACGGTGAAGCCCCTCTACCGACGTGTCTTGCTGAAAGCGTCGGGCGAAGCGTTGATGGGCGAACAGCATTTCGGCATCGACGTATCGGTGGTCGACCGCATCGCCGCCGACATTGCCGAGGCCCGCGCACTGGGCATCGAGGTCGGTGTCGTCATCGGCGGCGGCAACATCTTTCGCGGCGTCGCGGTTGCATCAAAAGGCGGAGACCGCGTCACCGGCGACCATATGGGCATGCTTGCCACGGTCATCAATTCGCTGGCGCTACGCACCTCGCTCAACAAGATCGGCGTCGACGCCGTGGTGTTGTCGGCGATCGCCATGCCCGAGCTGTGCGAAAGTTTTTCGCAGCGTCAGGCAACCGCCTACATGAACCAGGGCAAGGTCGTCATCTTCGCCGGTGGCACCGGCAATCCGTTTTTCACTACCGATTCGGCTGCAGCCCTTCGCGCCGCCGAGATCGGCGCCGATGCTTTGTTCAAGGGCACTCAGGTCGATGGCGTCTATTCGGCTGATCCCAAGAAGGACCCGAACGCGACACGCTTCGAGCGCATCAGCCATAGCGACGTCATAAAACGCGGGCTTTCGATCATGGATACCGCGGCGATTGCACTTGCGCGCGAAAACAACATTCCGATAATCGTCTATTCGATCCACGAGAAGGGTGGTTTCGGTGATATCCTGCGTGGCGGCGGCCGTTGCACGGTTGTCGCCGACGATTAATCCGGACCGTGAACCCGAAAGAGGGACCAGTTCGCGGATTGAGGCTCGAACAGGGTTTTACCCTCAAGGCAGTGAACCCGGGCTAAACGGGTCGAGGAGACGATGATGAGTGGCGAATACGACGATCTCAAACGGCGCATGGACGGGGCGATCGCCGCGTTCAAGCATGATCTGGCTTCGCTGCGCACCGGCCGCGCGTCGAGCAGCCTGCTCGACGCCATCCAGGTGCAGGCCTACGGCACCGCCATGCCGATCAACCAGGTGGCAACCGTGTCGGTGCCGGAGCCGCGCATGATCTCGGTTTCGGTCTGGGACAAGTCGATGGTCAGTGCCGTCGACCGCGCCATCCGTGAATCCAATCTCGGCTTCAATCCTATCGTAGACGGCACCAATCTCAGGATCCCGTTGCCTGAACTCAACGAGCAGCGCCGCAAGGAGCTGGTCAAGATCTCGCACGGCTATGCCGAGAATGCCCGCGTCGCTGTGCGTCACGTTCGCCGGGACGGCATGGACTTTCTGAAAAAGGCGGAAAAGGACGGCGACATCAGCGAGGACGACCACCGCAAACGGGCCGACCAGGTTCAGAAACTAACCGACGAGACAATCAGCACCATCGACCACCTGCTTTCCGACAAGGAAGCGGAAATCATGCAGGTCTAGGGTCTGGCCACGGCTGGCCCGGAAGCGAGAACATGGCAACGCCCGCGCATGTCGCGATCATCATGGACGGAAACGGACGCTGGGCCAAGGCGCGCGGCTTGCCGCGGCTCGCCGGTCACCGCGCCGGCGTCGAAGCGCTGCGCAAGACGGTGCGCGCCGCCCCTAACCTGGGCATCTCCTTCCTGACCGTCTACGCTTTCTCGTCGGAAAACTGGTCACGGCCGAAATCCGAAGTCAGCGACCTCATGGGCCTGCTGAAGCTTTTCATCCGACGCGATCTCGCCGAGTTGCACCAGAGCGGCGTCCGAATCAGGGTCATCGGTGACAGGGCAGGGCTGCAGCCCGACATAAGAGGCCTGCTCGAGGAAGCCGAAACGCTCACTCTCCGCAACGAGGCGCTGACGCTGGTCATCGCCTTCAATTATGGCGGGCGCGACGAGATCGTCCGCACAGCGCGCAAGCTCGCCGCGGCGGTGGCGCGTGGCGAGATCGACAGCGAAGCGATCACGGCAGAGTCCTTCGCCAACTCGCTCGACACAGAGGGCATCCCGGATCCGGAACTGGTCATCCGCACCAGCGGCGAGCTTCGGCTGTCGAATTTCCTGTTATGGCAGGCCGCCTACAGCGAACTTGTTTTCCTGCCTTGCTACTGGCCCGACTTCAGTCGCGAGCACCTGTCCGATGCACTGCGCGATTTTGCCGGCCGCGAGCGCCGCTTCGGCGGACTTGCCGCCCAAGACGTCGCCTCGGGCTGAGGGATGAGCAACCTTCAGCTCCGCGTCATTTCGGCCGTCGTGCTTGCCATCGTCACGCTCGGCCTGACCTGGCTTGGCGGACTGCCCTTCCGGTTGCTTTGCGCTGCCATGGCGGCGGTGATCTTCTACGAGTGGACGCGGATGAGCCGTCCAGCTGCCCCGACAGGTGTTAATGCTGCGACAGGTCTTGGCTTTCTGCCCGAGGCGCTGATCGTGGTCTTTATCGGTGCCCTCATCGCCGGCCTGTCAGCGTCTTTGCTGCTGTCGCTCGTCGCGGCTCTGGTTGCTGTCGGTGCCATCGCGGCGTCGATGCGCAAGGCAGGACCGTGGGAAGCATCCGGCCTTGCCTATGCGGCGGTTTCCGGCCTGTCGCTGGCCTTCTTGCGCGACGGCGACCGTTCCGGGCTGCTGGCCATCCTCTTTCTGTTCGCCGTGGTTTGGGCGACCGATATTTTTGCATATTTCGTCGGCCGCTCCGTCGGTGGTCCAAGGCTGGCGCCGTCGATCTCGCCGGGCAAGACGCGGAGCGGGGCGCTCGGCGGGGCGATCGGCGGCGTGGTGGCCGGGCTGCTTCTGGCCGCTGTAGCCGGAACGGGCAACCTTGTCGTGCTTGGCGTGATCGCACTGGTGCTTTCGATTGTCGCGCAAGCCGGCGACCTGTTCGAATCATGGATCAAGCGACGCCACGGCCGTAAGGACTCCGGCGCGCTGATACCCGGCCATGGCGGCATCATGGACCGGGTCGACGGGCTTGTCGCGGCGGCTTTCGCCCTATACGTCATCGGCTGGATTTCCGCGACCGCCGACCATCCGGCACAGGGACTGTTCCCGGTTTGAGCGGCATCCGACGGCGGGCTGGCGCGGGTTGCGCCATGGATTCGCCTGGATTGATGTCACAGTCGCGGCGTGACCTGCGCCGTGGATGAATTTGAGGGCATGAATTGAACGAGATTCTTCACGCGGTTTTCAGCACAGAGGGCTTTGTCCTCGGCACGCTGGTGCCTTTCCTGTTCGTGCTGACCGTGGTCGTTTTCGTCCACGAAATGGGCCACTACCTCGTCGGCCGCTGGTGCGGTATCGGCGCAAAGGCCTTTTCGATCGGTTTTGGTCCTGAAATCATCGGCTTCAACGACAGCCGCGGCACGCGCTGGAAGCTTTGCGCCATACCGCTCGGCGGCTACGTCAAGTTCGTCGGCGACATGAACGCGACGTCGAGCCAACCCAGCTCGGAGGAGATCGAGGCGCTGAGCGACGAAGAACGCAAGGTCGCCTTCCACACGCAGCCGATCTGGAAGCGCGCGGCGACAGTGGTGGCGGGGCCGCTGTTCAACTTCCTGCTGACGATCGCTGTCTTTTCCGTACTTTTTTCTGTCCATGGCCGTCCCGTGCTGGAGCCGATGGTGGCTGAGGTTACCGTCGGCAGTCCGGCGGCGGCGGCCGGCATCATGCCCGGCGACCGATTCGTCAGCGTCGACGGCAGCAAGGTCGAGACCTTTGCCGACGTCCAGCGTCTGGTCTCCGGCCGTGCCGGCGACAGCATCACCTTCGTCATGCTACGCGGCGGCAAGGAAATCACCGTCACGGCGACGCCGCGCTTGATGGAACAACAGGACGCACTGGGCAACAAGGTCCAGGTGGCCGTGATCGGCGTCGTCAATAACAAGGAACTCGGCCAGCCACGGCTGATCACCTACAGTCCGGCTGGGGCGGTCGGGGCAGCGGTCCAGGAAACCGGACACGTCATCCAGCGTACCGGCCAGTTCCTACAACGTTTCGTTGTCGGTCGCGAGGACAAGTGCCAGCTGGGCGGCCCCATCAAGATCGCCAAGATGTCGGGTCAAGCGGCAAAGCTCGGCTTTGAATGGCTCGTGCAGCTTGTTGCATTCCTGTCAGTCGGGATAGGGATTCTCAACCTTTTGCCGATTCCCCCCCTCGACGGAGGGCATCTTCTGTTCTACGGCGTGGAGGCTGTCATCCGGCGGCCGGTGTCCGAACGGATGATGGAAATGGCTTACCGAAGCGGCCTCATATTGGTGCTCGGCTTCATGGGCTTTGTTTTCTGGAACGATCTGTTTGGGTGCTGAAATCATGAAGGAATTTGGCTTCGGCACGAGCAATGTTGAGACGCCGTTTACCATGCGTGGGGATATGCGTGACGCGAAAGCCACGCCACAGGGTTAAGTAAATACAAATTAACCAGAAGCCTTGCGTGTAGGGAAAATCCGGTTAATACGGTAGGGGAAATTACCGCACGTCCGGTTTTCTCGCCGTGGGGACTTCGAGAAAAGGTACAAAAGCCCGATGAAGGCAGCATCCAAGTTTCTGAGCGCCGCGTCCGCGGTGGCTATGTCCGCCGCTCTGGTTGTACCAGGCGCGCTCGCAGTGCAGTTCGTTGCCACATCGGCCGCCGAGGCGGCTGTCGTCTCCAGAGTCGAAGTCACCGGCAATCAGCGTGTCGACGCCGACACCATCCGCAATTATGTGCCGATCAAGCCCGGCAAGGCGTTTTCCAGCTCGGACATCGACGATGCGGTCAAGGCGCTGTTCGGCACCGGGCTGTTTTCGGACGTGCAGATCAACCAGGTCGGCTCGACGCTGGTCATCAAGGTTTCCGAATACCAGGTCGTCAACCAGGTGCTGTTCCAGGGCAACAAGAAGCTCAAGGACAACGCGCTTGAAGCCGCGGTGCAATTGAAGCCTCGCGGCACCTTTTCGCAACAGCAGCTCGATGCCGATGTCGAGGCGGTCAAGGCCGCTTACAGGCGTATCGGCCGCGACGACGCCGCCGTGACCACCCAGATCATGGATCTCGGCGACAACCGCATAAACGTGGTCTTTAACATCAACGAAGGCGGCCGCACCCAGATCGCGGCGATCAATTTCGTCGGCAACAGCGCCTATTCGAGCCGCCGGCTGTCGGACATCATCTCCACCAAGCGCTCGTCCTTCCTTTCGTTCGTGCTGCGCGACGACGTCTATGACGAGGACAAGTTGCGCGCCGACCAGGAGCTGCTGCGCCGCTTCTATTACAATCACGGCTATGCCGACTTCCAGGTCGTCTCGGCTGTCGGCGAGCTCGACGACACCACCAACAAATACACCGTCACCATCACGGTGCAGGAGGGCGAGCGTTATACGTTCGGGGATGTCAGCGTCGAAAGCACGATCCCCGAGGTCGACAGCAAGTCGCTTGAATCGGTGGTCGAGACCCACAAGGGCGATGTCTACAACGCCAAGAACGTCGAGGACACGATCATCGCCTTGACCGAAAAGGTCGCTGGATCCGGCTATGCCTTCGCCCAGGTGACACCGCGCGGCGACCGCAACTTCGAGAACCACACGATCTCGGTCGTTTATACGGTCGACCAGGGTACCAAGGCCTATATCGAGCGCATCGAGATTCGCGGCAACGATCGGACGCGCGACTACGTCATTCGCCGCGAGTTCGATGTCAGCGAAGGCGACGCTTTCAATCAGGTCCTCATCCAGCGCGCGAAGAGGCGGCTGGAAGCGCTCGATTATTTTGAAAAAGTCGAAATTTCCACCGTTCCGGGTTCTGAGCCGGACCAGGTTGTGCTGGTGGTCGATGTGGTCGAGAAATCGACCGGTGAGTTCACGGTCGGCGCCGGTTATTCGAGCGGCGGTGAAACGTCAGGTCCGTCCGTCGAAGGCTCCGTCAGTGAGCGCAACTTCCTCGGTCGCGGCCAATTCATCAAGGTGGCGGCGGGCGGTGGCAAGAACTCGCGCGACTACAGCTTCTCTTTCACCGAACCCTATTTCCTCGGGCGCCGCATCGCGGCCGGCTTCGACATCTACAAGCAGAGCCGAAACTACGACCATTACGACAGCGACACGACAGGCGCGACCGTTCGCTTCGGGCTGCCGATCACCGACAATATCACGACGCAGCTGGCGTATAACATTGCGCAAGAGAAGTACGAGTTCGACGAGGGCTGCGTTCCCATTATCAATGGTGGCACCTGCGACGTCTCCCAGGCGATCGTAAACGGCGTTGAAGAGAGCCCATGGCTCAAGTCCTCGGTCAGCCTCGGCCTGATCTACAATACCATCGACGACATGAAGAACCCGCATGACGGTATTTATGCCAATGTCGGCACGGAAGTGGCCGGCGTCGGCGGCGATGCCAAGTTCATCAAGGTCACGGCGCGCGGCAGCATTTATCAGACGCTGTCCGAACAATTGGATCTGGTGGGTCTCATTTCGGGCGGCGCCGGCCATGTCCAGGGATATGGCAGCGGCGATCTGCGTGTCTTCGACCATTTCCAGAGCAGCGAGCGCATGATCCGCGGTTTCGAATACGGCGGGATCGGTCCGGTTGCTTTGGACAACAGCAATGACCATCTCGGCGGCACCACCTACTTCAATGCCTCGGCGGAAGCGCAGTTCCCGCTGCCGGTCATCCCGGAAAGCTTCGGTTTGCGCGGTGCGGTCTTCGCTGACGCGGCAACGCTCTACGGCAGTAAGATTGCCTCCAATCTCGTCAATCAGTCGACGACCGGCATGGAATGGCGCGCCTCTGTCGGCGTCGGTTTGATGTGGGCGTCGCCCTTCGGCCCGATCCGCATCGACTATGCGATCCCGGTCAAGAAGGAAAAGACCGACGACGTGCAGGAATTCAACTTCGGTATATCGACCCGCTTCTGATGCGCGGGTAACGATGCTTCCGGGTCGTTTGAATCCGGAAGACGGTGATCCGACACTACAGCGCGGCGCGTCCTATCGGACGAGCAAAGGACGCTGTAGCACTTTGATTTGCGCATGATCCTTTCCGAGGATCGATTTCCGATTTTCGGGGTCATGCGCTAGCTGGATATTGCTTCTGGAATGACCGATCCGGTGTTCTTCGCGCCCTCACGCCGGTATACGGCCGGCGAAGTCGCGAATCTGACCGGTTCGACGCTTGTCGATTCCGGTCTCTCCGATGTATCGATCGAGGCTCTGGCGCCTGCCAATGAAGGCGGCGAGAACGCACTTGTCTTCGTCGATGGCAGGCGCAATTTCGCGCTGATGCAGTCACTGCGGGCGGCAGCGGTTCTCTGCCCTGCCGAATTTGCCGGCAAGGCGCCGGCGGGCATTGCGGTTCTGGTGCATCCGCGCCCGCAGCAGGCTTTCGCAATGGTCGGGCGTCTGCTTTTCCCGGCGGCTGCGACGCCTGGACCGATGACCGGCGAAACCGGTATCTCGCCGCACGCCCATGTCGATCCGACCGCCCATGTCGAGGCCGGTGCGATCATCGAAGCAGGCGCGGTCATCGGGCCGCGCGCCGCCATCGGCAGCGGAACCGTCATTGCCCCGCATGCGGTTATCGGTCCTTCCTCACAGATCGGCCGCGACGGCTATGTCGGTCCAGGTGCCAGCGTACAATATGCGTTGATCGGCAATCGCGTCATCATCCATGGCGGTGCCAGGATCGGCCAGGATGGCTTCGGCTTCGTCGCCGGCGCCAAAGGTCCGGAGCGGGTTCCGCAGATCGGCCGCGTTATTATCCAGGATGACGTCGAGATCGGGTCGAATACGACTGTCGATCGCGGCGCTATGTCCGACACGATCATCGGCCAGGGCACCAAGATCGACAATCTGGTGCAGATCGCGCACAACGTTCGCATCGGCCGCAATTGCATAGTGGCCGGGCTTTCGGGTATTTCCGGGTCCGTGACGGTGGGCGACAACGTCACCATGGGCGGCGGCGTCGGCCTTGCGGATCATTTGACCATCGGGTCCGGGGCCAAGCTTGCCGCAAGAAGCGGGTTTATGAGCAATGTGCCTGCAGGTGAGATTTGGGGAGGATATCCGGCGCAGCCGATGGCGGAAGCCATGCGCGAGATAGCGGCCTTGCGCAGACTTGCACGGACGCGCAAACAGGGTGAGGGGGGAAATGGCTGACATCGCAGCGGCGACGCTCGAAGCGGTTGACATAATGCGGCTGATGAAGCTCTTGCCGCACCGCTATCCGTTCTTAATGATCGACCGTATCGTCGACATAGACGGCGACGAATCCGCCATCGGCATCAAGAACGTCACCATAAACGAGCCGCATTTCCAGGGTCATTTCCCGGACCAGCCGGTCATGCCCGGCGTGCTGATCATCGAAGCGATGGCGCAGACGGCCGGCGCCATCTGCATCCGCAGCCTTGGAACGGAAAAGCCATCGCTGGTTTATTTCCTGACCATCGACAACGCCAAATTCCGCAAGCCGGTCGTTCCAGGCGACCAGTTGAAAATCCATGTGAAGAAAATCAAGAAACGCGGCAATCTTCTCAAATTCGCCTGCGAGGCCCTCGTCGATGGCGCCAAGGCGGCGGAAGCCGAGATCTCGGCGATGATGGTCGCAAGCGGCTGATAAACGAATGCTAATGAAGATACAGACAGTCATCCATCCATCGTCGGTCATCGAGGCAGGCGCCCAAATCGGCGAAGGCGCCCGCATCGGGCCCTTCTGCCACGTCGGCCCCGACGCCGTGATCGGCGACCGCGTCGAACTGGTCAGCCATGTCTCGGTGATGGGCGCGACTACCATCGGTGCATCGACAAAGGTCTATCCGATGGCGATACTGGGCGGGCCACCGCAGAACACCAAGCACAAGGGCGGCCGTACCACGCTGGTGATCGGCGAGAACTGCACGATCCGCGAAGGCGTCACCATGCATCTCGGGACCGATTCCAGCCGCGGCGAGACGACGATCGGCGACAACGGCAACTTCCTTGCCTATGCCCATATCGCCCATGACTGTGTGGTCGGCAAGAATGCCACCTTCGCCAATCAGGCGACGTTAGGTGGCCATTGCGAGGTCGGCGACAATGTCTACATCGGCGGCCTTACCGCGGTTCATCAGTTTGTCCGCATCGGCGACAACGCCTTTCTCGGCGGTTGCTCGGCGATCGTCGGCGACGTCATTCCCTACGCCATCGCGGTTGGCAACCGCGCCAGCCTTCGCGGCCTCAACATCATTGGCCTGAAGCGCGCCGGACTGCCGCGTTCCGAGATCCACTTGCTGCGCAAAGCCTACAAGACGATCTTCGATCGCTCTCGGACGGTCGGCGAAAACATCGAGTTCGCCAAAGCGGAATTCGCCTCGTCGCCGACCGCCATGAAGATCGTCGATTTCATCGCCGGTCGCGGCAAGCGGCACTATGCCGTGCCGTCGCTCAAGGGTGGCGACGGCGACGATACCGATGATCAAGACTGAGGGCAGATGACGAAGATTGAGGCTGCCGGAAAGGGCCTTGATCTCGCGCAAGATGCCAAGGTCGGCATCATCGCTGGCGGCGGCAGTCTCCCGGTCGAAATTGCCCGAGCGCTCGCCCGGCAAGGCAAATCTCCCTTCGTCGTGATGGCGGCGGGCGAGGTCGACCGCATAGCTGATTTCGAGCCCTATGAGCAGGCAACCTTGAGGCTGGAAGACGTCGGCTCGCTGCTGCCGATGCTCAAGCGGCACCACGTTACCCATCTGGTAACCGCGGGTCATATCACGCGCCGCCCCAGGCTGAGCGCCATGCGCCTCAATTTAGGCCTGCTCGCCTGGCTACCCAGCCTTCTCGTCGGTGTAACCCGGGGCGACGACACCGTGCTGAAACTGTTCGTGCGCAGGATCGAGCGCAGCGGCATCAAGGTCGTCGGCGCTCACGAGATCGTGCCGGAACTGGTAGCCGCCGAAGGCCTGCTGACCAAGGCGGCGCCCCGCAAATCCGACTGGCGCGACATCGAGGCGGCGCATGCGGCGGCAAAAGCCATCGGCGCGCTGGATATCGGCCAGGCGGCCGTTGCGGTCGGCGGCCGCGCCATCGCGCTGGAAGGCGTCGAAGGCACAGACGGGCTGCTCGAGCGAACAAAACAGTTACGCGGGCACGGCAGGCTGGCGGGCCGGAGCCGCGGTGTTCTGGTCAAATGCGCCAAGCCCGGTCAGGAACTGCGTGCCGATCTGCCCTCCATAGGCCCGCTGACCGTCGAGGCGGCGCATGCCGCCGGACTGGCCGGCATTGCCGTCGAAGCCGGCCGCTCGCTGGTGCTCGAAGGCCCCGCCACCATCGGGCGTGCCAATGCACTCGGCCTGTTCGTGATCGGCCTGCCTGCTGCGGAGCCGGCGCATGGCGAATGAGCGGCCGTTGAAGATAGCCGTCGTCGCCGGCGAGGAGTCCGGCGACCTGCTTGGCGCCGACCTTGTGCAGGCGCTCAAGCGCTTGACCGGGCGCGAGGTTCGGCTCGTCGGCATCGGCGGTCGCCATTTGCAGGCGCTCGGCTTGGCGCCATTGTTCGACGGCAGCGAGATCGCGCTGATGGGGCTTAGCGCCATTCTGCGCGACCTGCCGCGCTTGATGCGGCGGATCGGCCAGACGGCGAACGCGATTTCCGGCGAAAAGCCCGACTGCCTCATCACCATCGACAGTCCGGATTTCTCGTTGCGCGTCGCCAAGAAGGTGCGTGCCGTCGATCCGACGATCCCGATCGTTCACTATGTCTGCCCCAGCGTGTGGGCGTGGCGGCCGGGCAGGGCGGCGGCGATGAAGCCGTATGTCGACCACATTCTTTGCATCCTGCCGTTCGAGGTGAAGGAACTCGCTCGCTTAGGGGGGCCGCCCGGCACCTATGTCGGGCATCGCCTTGCACATGATCCGGGTATAGTTAGTGCCGCCAAGGCGCAGGCGCAGCCGCGTGACCTGTCCGCCGACCGCGTGAAAACGTTGCTTGTATTGCCCGGCTCGCGTCGCGGCGAGGTGCGACGCTTGGTCGGGCCGTTCGGCAAGACGGTGTCGATCCTGCGGGCGCGCGGGCACCGCCTGCGCCTGTTGCTGCCGACGGTGCCGCACGTCGCCGACCTGGTCAGGACCTCGGTGGCAAGCTGGGACGAGAAGCCGGAGATCATCCTCGATGCCGAACGCAAATGGCAGGCCTTCGGCAAGGCCGATGCGGCGCTGATCGCATCGGGAACGGTGTCGCTGGAATTGGCGCTGGCGGGTGTGCCGATGATCTCCTGCTACCGGCTCGATCCGGTCATGCGCATGGCGCAGGGGCTCATCAAAGTGTGGAGTGCAGCCTTGCCCAACCTCATCGCCGACCGGCCGGTCGTGCCGGAACACTACAACCAGTATGTGCGGCCGCATTATCTGGCGCGGCAGCTGGAGGCGCTGTTCTCCGATACCGCCTACCGCGCTTGGCAGAAGGACGGTTTTGCCGAAATCGCCGGGCGCATGGTGACCGACAAGCCGTCAGGCGAGATTGCTGCGGGGGTGGTGATGGGGATGGTGGGGAGTAGGTAGTGAATGGTGAATAGTAAATAGTATTTGCTATGGACAGGGAGTTGCGCTCCGCTTCACCATTCACCATTCACCATTCACCATTCACCATTCACCATTCACCATTCACCATTCACCATTCACCGCTTCGCGATCGGCACGTAGTCCCGTTCCGGCGCGCCGGTATAGAGCTGGCGCGGGCGACCGATCTTCTGGTGCGGGTCCTCGATCATCTCCTTCCACTGCGCGATCCAGCCGACGGTGCGGGCGACCGCGAACAGCACGGTGAACATGGTGGTGGGGAAGCCCAGCGCCTTCAGCGTGATGCCGGAATAGAAATCGACGTTCGGATAGAGCTTCTTCTCGATGAAATAGGAATCGGTCAGCGCGATCTTTTCCAGCTCCATGGCGATGTCGAGCAGCGGATCGTCCTTGATGCCGAGCTCGCCCAGGACCTCATGCGCGGTCTTCTGCATGATCTTAGCGCGCGGGTCGTAGTTCTTGTAAACGCGGTGGCCAAAGCCCATCAATCGGAACGGATCGTTCTTATCCTTGGCGCGCGCAATGAATTCCGGGATGTGATCGACATGGCCGATCTCGCCCAGCATGTTCAGGGCTGCCTCATTGGCGCCGCCATGTGCAGGGCCCCACAGACACGCGATGCCGGCGGCGATACAGGCAAAAGGATTGGCGCCCGACGAGCCGGCCAGGCGGACGGTCGAGGTCGAGGCGTTCTGTTCGTGATCGGCGTGCAGGATAAAGATACGCTCCATCGCGCGCGCCAGCACCGGGTTGATCTTGTATTCCTCGCAAGGCACGGCGAAGCACATATGCAGGAAGTTGGCTGCGAAATTCAGCTCGTTCTTCGGATAAATGAACGGCTGGCCGATATGGTATTTATAGGCCATCGCCGCGATCGTCGGCATTTTGGCGATCAGCCGCATCGAGGCGACCATGCGCTGATAGGGGTCCGAGATGTCGGTGGAATCGTGATAGAAGGCCGACAGCGCGCCGACCACGCCACACATCACCGCCATCGGATGCGCATCGCGGCGGAAGCCGGTGAAGAAGCGCGACATCTGCTCATGCACCATGGTGTGGCGCGTCACCCGGTAGTCGAAATCGTCCTTCTGCGCCTTGGTCGGTAGTTCTCCGTAGAGCAAGAGATAGCAGACTTCGAGGAAGTCGCCGTGCTCGGCCAGCTGGTCGATCGGGTAGCCGCGGTGCAAGAGAATACCGGCATCGCCATCGATGAAGGTGATTTCCGATTCGCAGCTCGCCGTTGACGTAAAACCGGGATCGTAGGTAAATACGCCGGTGGTGCTGTAGAGCGAACCGATGTCGATGACATCAGGTCCTACCGAACCACTTCGTATCTTGAATTCATGGGTTTTGCCGTCGAGTTCCAGTTTTGCCGTCGACGCCTGGGTTTTGCCGCCAAATTCCATCTTTGTCGCAGGTTCGGTCATAGCAAACTCCTTTTTGTTTCCTCAGGCCGGCAACGGCAAAACATTGAACCCAACACGTCAAAAGCATCGGAATACGCACATTTGCGCCCGCAATTGAATCTGCGCGCCAGATTAGGCCAAGACCCAATGTTGCACTGCGAAACACACCTTTCAACGCCAATCTTCTTGGGCCAGTTTCCTAATCGATTTGATCGGCAATCCGCGCCAGGCTTTCCTCGCGGCCAAGCACGGCCAGCACATCGAAGACGCCGGGCGAGGTGCTTTTGCCGGTGAGCGCGGCGCGCAGAGGTTGGGCCACGGCGCCGAGTTTGTGGCCGCCGGCCTGCGCATAGTCGCGGATCGCGGCTTCCGCCGAGGCGGCAGACCAGTCCGAAATCGTGGCCAGTGCCGCATGAGCGCCCCGCAGGATCGCGCGCGCCTCACCGCTGAGCAGCGCCGCCGCCTTCTCGTCGACCGGCATCGGCCGCTCGACGAACAGGAATGCAGCCCCTTCAACAAGTTCGACCAGCGTCTTGGCGCGCTCCTTCAGGCCTGGCAAAGCGGCAAGCAATTGCGCCTTGCGTCTGTCGTCGAGGCTAGCTGCGATCGCCGGACCGCCGTCGAGATAGGGCAGAGTGGCGATGAAGATGTCGAGCAGCGCCGCGTCGTTCATGCGGCGCATGTGCACGCCGTTCAGCGCCTCGAGCTTGGCGAAGTCGAAACGGGCGGCGCCTTTGTTGACGTCGCCAATGTCGAACCATGCGATCATGTTGGCGATCGACATGATCTCATCGTCGCCGTGGCTCCAGCCAAGCCTCGCCAGATAATTGAGCAGCGCCTCCGGCAGGTAGCCCATGGCGCGATAGGCCTCGACGCCGAGCGCACCGTGCCGTTTCGACAGCTTGGCGCCGTCGGCACCGTGGATCAGCGGGATATGCGACATCGACGGCACCTCCCACCCCATGGCATGGTAGATCACCGTCTGGCGGGCGGCGTTGGTCAAATGGTCGTCGCCGCGGATGATGTGGGTGACGCCCATGTCGTGATCGTCGACGACGACGGCATGCATGTAGGTCGGGTTGCCGTCCGAGCGCAGAATAATGAAATCGTCGAGATCCTTGTTGGGAAAGCGCACGTCGCCCTGGACGCGGTCATGCACAACCGTCTCGCCGTCTGTCGGCGCCTTGATGCGGATCGCCCCCTTGGCGCCGGCCGGCGCCTCGGAGGGGTCGCGGTCGCGCCAGCGGCCGTCATAGCGGGGAGGCAGCCCCTTGGCTCGTGCGCTCTCGCGCATTGCCTCCAACTCGGCAGGCGTCGCGTAACAATAATAGGCCTTGCCCATGCGAACGAGTTCCTCGGCCACCTCGCGATGGCGCGGCGCACGCTCGAACTGCGACACCGGCTCACCGTCCCATGTCAGGCCAAGCCAGGAAAGCCCGTCGAGGATGGCCGCGGTTGCCGCATCGGCGGAACGCTCGCGGTCGGTGTCCTCGATGCGCAGCAGCATCGTGCCGGCTGTGTGCTTGGCATACAGCCAGTTGAACAGCGCCGTGCGCGCCCCGCCAATATGCAGATAGCCGGTGGGCGAGGGGGCAAAACGGGTGACGACCTTGTCGGGCATGGAACTCTCAGGCAGGCGAAGGAAGTGGGTTGCGGACTTTCGCGCGTTGCGCGTTCATGTAGCATAGGAGGTCGAGGGCGCAAGGGGCAGACCCGATGGCTGTGCGAGGCCGTGGTGCGGGCGAGGGCGAGGACGTTGGCAGCGGCGTCAGCGAACGCTTGCTGTTTGCCGCGCCCGTGCCTGTCCTGCCGGCACCGGCATTGCTGCCGGCTCCACGCTTTGATGCCCCGTCGCTGCCGGCGAGCGACCCAGCAACGGTTCTCGTGCCCGCGGCCGAGCCCATCGTGCGCCTACGCCGGCGTTTCCGCCTCCCGTCACCGTCCCGTATCCGCAACGGCGTAACCTCGGCGGCCGGTCTGGAGCTCGACCGTGGGGTCGCCTTCCTGCTGGTGCCGGTGTTCCTCGCATGCGGGGTGGTCGTATATTTTGCGCTGGCGGAGGAGCCGGCCTTTCCACAGCCGATCGCAATCGTCGCCTTGGCAGCCCTCTGTGCCGTCGCCTCGCGGTCGTGGCCCAGAACCCGCCTGTGCTTCATGGCGGCGTTGCTCTGCGCGCTTGGCGTGCTTGCCGCCAAGGTCGAGACCTGGCGTGTCGGAACGCATATGCTCGGTTCTGAAATCTCGACGCGCCTCACGGGTCGCGTCGTATCGTTCGAGCCCATGGCGAGCGGCCGCATCAGGCTGACGATCGATGTGATCTCAACCGCCAGGCCGACACTGCGCTACATGCCGGAACGGGTCCGCGTTTCGGCGATGAAAATACCGGCTGAGCTGACCGCCGGTTCCGAGATCGCCGGCTATGTGCGGCTGCTGCCACCGACCGGCCCGGTGCGACCCGACAGCTATGATTTCTCTTTCGACAGCTATTTTGCCGGTATCGGCGGCAGCGGCTTTTTTCTCGGCAATCCGAAAGTCGTGCCGTCGGGCAGCATGCCGCTTGCCGCACGGCTTTCTTCCGCGATCGAAGACGCGCGCGAATCCATCGCCGACCATATCCGCAGCCGCATCGGCGGCGCCGAGGGCGAGATTGCTGCTGCACTGATCGTCGGCGTGCGCGCCGGCATTCCCGACGAGGTCAACGAAGCGATGCGGCGTACCGGCATCTACCACATCATCTCCATCTCGGGGCTGCATATGGCGTTGGTCGCCGGCACCATCATGGCGCTGCTACGCGGCGCCTTTGCGCTGTTTCCCGATTTCTCATCGCGACGGCCGGTCAAGAAATATGCCGCGGCCGCCGCGCTTTTTTCGATTGCGGCCTACCTCGTCTTTTCCGGCATTGTGGTGGCGGCCGAACGCAGCTTCATCATGCTTGCGGTGATGCTTATCGCCGTGCTCTTCGACCGGGCCGCGCTCACCATGCGCAATCTGGCGATCTCGGCCATCGCGGTCATTCTGGTGTCGCCGCACGAGGTGGTCGGTCCGAGCTTCCAGATGTCCTTCGCCGCGACGGCGGCCCTTGTCGGCGCATATGCAGGCTGGTCCGATTACCGCGCCGGCAGGGCCACCACGCCGCCACCCCGGCGGTCGCCGCTACGCTTTGCCGCTCGAAAGGTCCTGCTGGGCATGGGCGGCCTGGCGATGACCTCGATCATTGCAGGGAGCGCCACGGCGCTTTTCGCCATATGGCATTTCCAGCGCGTGGCGCCGCTCAGCCTGTTCGCCAATCTGGCCATCATGCCGATCGTCTCACTGGTCGTCATGCCCTTCGCCGTCCTCAGTGCGCTGGCGATGCCGTTCGGCGCGGATGGGCCTTTCCTCTACGTGATGGGCAAGGGGCTGACGGCGATGATCGCCCTGTCCGGGTGGATCTCCGAGCGCTCGCCGATCGATGCGGTCGGGCTGATTTCGCTGAGATCTGTCCTTTTGGTGACGATCGCCCTCGTCATTGCCAGCATGGCGACGACCTGGTTGCGGCTCGTGGCACTTCCTTTTGCGCTCGCCGGCCTGCTAACGACAACGCAGACGCGCGTACCCGATGTATTGATCTCGGAGGACGCACGGCTCGTCGCGCTGCCGATCGGCAGCGGTGAACTCGCGGTCAACCGGGCACGCCCGAATGAGTTCACCATCGACAACTGGAAACGCGCGCTCACATCAGAGGCTATCGTCGCGCCGGAAACACCTGGAAAGAACGATCCGCAATTCGACATTGCCGATCCAGCCGCCCTACCGCCGGGCATGCCGTTCATTTGCACGGACGGTCTCTGCCTTGCCAGGCATCCATCCGGCGCGATCATCGCGCAAGCCAAGGACCGCGATACTGCACGGCCAGCCTGCGCCTTTGCCAGCTTGATCGTCATCGACGACGCCACCGCCCATAATCCCTGCTACTACGACCGGCTGGTCCTCGTCGTCACCAAACGGCAACTGGCGCGCGCGGGAAGTGCGGCCGTCTATTTCGATCCACAAGCGGCAACACGCGCCGAAATCCGCTTCGCCGTCGAAAAATCATACCGGCCCTGGCACGTGCAACGGAAGTTTTCACGCGCGACACGTGGCCTGCCGCCATACCGCAAGGCCAACAAGCCTAAAGCCAGCGCCAAGGGCGCTACTCAGTAGCGGCGGATCAACCCGACGAGCTTGCCTTGTACCTTGACCCTGTCTGGCCCGAAGATGCGCGTCTCGTAGGCCGGATTGGCCGCTTCCAGGGCGATCGAGGCGCCTTTGCGGCGGAACCGCTTCAGCGTCGCTTCCTCCTCGTCGACCAGTGCCACCACGATCTCACCAGGGCTCGCCGTATCGGCATTGCGGATGATCACCGTGTCGCCGTCGAAAATGCCAGCCTCGATCATCGAATCGCCTTTGACCTCGAGCGCATAATGCTCGCCGCCCATGATCATGTCCGGCGGCACCGAGATCGAATGCGTCTGGTGCTGGATGGCATCGATCGGCACACCAGCGGCGATGCGGCCCATCACCGGGATAGACACGGCGGCGACGACATCGTCGTCATTGCCGGCTGCAGGGACGCGCGACGATGTCGGCTTGCCTTGCCGAGGACCTTGCCCAAGACTGCCCTGGATGACACTCGGCGAGAACTTGCGTGCCGCATTGAGGCCGGGGGCGATCGAATCGGGCAGGCGCAGCACCTCCAGCGCACGGGCCCTGTTGGGCAAACGGCGAATGAAGCCGCGCTCCTCCAGCGCCGTAATCAGCCGGTGGATTCCCGATTTGGAAGCCAGGTCGAGCGCTTCCTTCATCTCGTCGAAGGAGGGCGGGATACCGCTTTCCTTCAGCCTTTCGTGGATGAACATAAGCAGTTCGTGTTGTTTGCGTGTCAGCATAGCGACCCCCAACAGAATCAGAAAAACAAACCCAGAACAAACACTATCTGTTCCAGTTGTGTTCCGCAACTGTTTAAAGTTTAATGAATGTGTTAGGGCTCGGGTAACGATACCACTCGCCAACCGGGACGCTGCATTTTCACCGCCGCGGGCCTCATCGCCTTGATTCTGCTTTCGTTTGCGGCCTCTGGGTTTCCAGAAGGCGGCACTGGTATCGGCCGTCAGCCGGCAAAGGGGCACGGAATTGAAGCCGTATCGACTGTGCGGTTTGGTCAATGCGCCGTGAACGAAACGAAGTCAAAACGCCAACCTTGGGTTGGCTTGGCTCCTGGTTTCCACCGCGTGGTCAGGCAACTTGTCGCCGGTGGAGCCTTGCTGCGCGATACCAGGTAATGGAGAACCGCTCGTGACCGATGGATGCCGTCGATGCGTGTCCGGCGTTGCGGTGAATCTTGGGGGAGCAGACAAATCATGACAGGAATTCGCGATCTCGTAGCCATAAGGGCGATGGATGCTGCAGATCCGCTGCGCGCGATGCGCGACCGCTTTGTGCTGCCGCAAGGAGTGATCTATCTCGACGGCAATTCGCTAGGGGCCGCTTCGCGTGCAGCTTTCGATGAATTGAGCAAGGCAGCGACCGAAGAATGGGCGCATGATCTCATCCGCGCCTGGAACACGGCCGGCTGGTTCAACATGCCGCTCGAACTCGGCGACCAGCTCGGGCGCCTGATCGGTGCCGCGGCCGGCCAGACGGTGGTCTGCGACACGACATCGGTCAACATCTACAAGCTGCTGCACGCCGCCATGGCCATGCGGCCGGAGCGGCAGGTCATCGTCGCCGAGGGCGACAGTTTTCCGACAGATCTCTACATGGCTGAGGGTGTGGTTTCGACGCGAAAAGATACGCTGCTTCGCCTCTCGGGGGTCGACGCGCCGAGCATCGAAGAGCTGATCGACGAAGGCACCGCCGTGGTGCTGGTCAACCACGTCAACTACAGGTCGGGCGAACTGCGCGACATGCCGGCGCTGACGCGCAGGGCCCAGGAAGCCGGGGCGATGATCGTCTGGGATCTCTGCCACACCGCCGGTGCGATGCCAGTCGAGCTCGACAAGGCAAACGCCGATTTTGCCGTTGGCTGCACCTACAAATATCTGAATGGCGGACCGGGCGCGCCTGCCTTCATCTATGCGGCTGAGCGGCATCTTGCCGACATCCAGCAGCCGCTCACCGGCTGGTGGGGCCATGCACGGCCCTTCGCCTTCGAGCCAGGCTATGCGGCCGGCACCGGCATCCGCCGGTTTCTGTGCGGCACCCAGCCGGTCCTGTCGATGCGCACGCTGAAGGGCGCGCTCGACATCTGGAACGATGTCGACATGACGGCGGTGCGCAAGAAGAGCATCGCGCTGGCCGATCTGTTCATCGAGCTTGTCGAGGCAAAGTGCGGCACTTACGGGCTAACGCTCGAAAGCACGCGCGACGGGGAAAAACGCGGCAGCCAGATTTCATTCATGCACGAGCATGGCTACCAGATCATGCGCGCGCTGATCGAACGTGGCGTGATCGGCGATTTTCGCGCGCCATCGACCATGCGCTTCGGCTTCACCCCGCTCTATGTCGGCTATGCCGATGTCTGGCAGGCCGTCGAAGTGCTTGTGGACATCCTGCGCACCGGTGCGTGGAAGGATGCGCGCTTCGCCATCAAGGCGGCTGTCACTTGAGATTGATGCGAGAGCTGGCATCGTGAGGCTGGCGACGACGCGCCGCGCGATGCTCACGGCTACGCGGCAAGGCCATATTGCCAAGGGGAGGGCGCAGGGTGTTCGAACGTCACATTGCCGATTGGGACAACGCCTATGCCAATGGCGCCAACATAGCCGGCAGCGATCGCTGGCCGGCGGCCTGGGTCGAGCCCGCGGGGGTTTTTCGCGACGTGCTTTCGACCGAGGGCAGGGCGCGGCTCGACATCGCCTATGGCGAAAACCCACGCAACCGGCTCGATCTTTTCCTGCCGGCCACCAAGCCCAAGGGGCTCGTGGTGTTCGTCCATGGCGGCTACTGGATGGCATTCGACAAGAGTTTCTGGTCGCATCTTGCCGCTGGCGCTGTTGATCGCGGCTATGCTGTGGCGATGCCGTCCTACACGCTCTGTCCGCAGATACGCATTGGCGGCATCGTCAAGGAAGTCGGCGCGGCGATCGGCAAGGCGGCGGCGATGGTCGCAGGGCCGCTGATGTTGACCGGACACTCGGCCGGCGGCCATCTTGTTAGCCAGATGATAACGGCGACGACGCCGCTGGCGCCCGAAGTGGTCCGGCGCGTCCGTCATGTGGTGTCGATTTCGGGTGTGCACGATTTGCGACCGATCATGCGCACCGGCATGAACGAGACGCTGGCGATCGATGAGGCGGAGGCGCAGATCGAAAGCCCGGTGCTGCTGCGCCCGATGGACAAGGCCCGCCTGACCTGCTGGGCCGGCGGCAGCGAGCGCGCCGAATTCCTGCGCCAGAGCGCGTTGCTGGCCAATATCTGGATCGGCCTGGGTGCCGCGACCAGCTCGGTAGTCGAGCCTGACCGGCATCATTTCAACATCATCGACGGTTTGGCCGATCCAGACCATCCGCTGACCCGGACCTTGATCTCGGAGTGAGGCAGGTTCAGCGTAGCATCAGCACGTCGCAGGCGGCGCCCGCCGCCGCGGCGGGCGTGAACGGCGCACGGACGATCAGCCCGTTGGCATCGGCCAGCATTTTCAGCATCGAGGAGTCCTGGATGCCGAACGGCGTCGCCACGAGCGTACCGGCGTCGTCTGTGACAACAGCCCGCACATAATCTTGCCTGAGATCGTTGGCCGGCATGGCAGCGCCGAGCCGTGCCTCACGCATATCCTGCTGAAAGGCGCGGCCGCCGAGCCGCGCCAGCAGCGGCTTCAGGAAGAGCTGGGTGCAGACCAGGCTCGCCACCGGATTGCCGGGCAAGCCGATGCAGCGAATGTCGCCCAGCCGCCCGAACATCAGCGGCTTGCCCGGCCGCATGGCGATCTTCCAGAAATCGAGAGTCATGCCTTGCCCGGTCAGCACGTCATGGACGAAATCGTGGTCACCGACCGAGGCACCGCCCAGCGTGACGATGACGTTCGCGCCAGCCTTCACGGCCTTTTCCACCAGCGCAGCGATCGCCTCCCTGCGGTCCGGCGCGATGCCAAGGTCGAGCACTCGCGCACCGACCGACTGTGCGGCGGCGGCGACACCATAGGCGTTGGAGGAGATGATCTGGTCGGGGCCAAGCTCGCTGCCCGGCGGCAGCAATTCGTCGCCGGTGGCGATGATGGCGACCAACGGCCTTTTGACCACGCCGACCTCGGGGTGGTTGGCCGATGCCGCCAGCGACAAGGCCGCCGGGTCGAGCAGGCGGCCTTTGTGCAGCAGGACGTCGCCTTTGGCGAAATCGAGCCCGAGGCGGCGGATGTTTCGCCCCTGCACCGTCGGCTCCGTCACTTCGACGACACCGCGGCCGAGATCGCGGACGTTCTCCTGGATGACGATGGTGTCGGCGCCTTCGGGAAGCGGCGCGCCGGTGAAGATACGGACGGCCTGCCCCTGCTGCACCGTCCCGGCAAAGCCGCTTCCGGCCGGCGCCATGCCGACCACCGAAAGCTTTGCTGGTAAGGACGCGATATCAGCCGCCCGCACGGCATAGCCGTCCATGGCGGAGGCGTTGAACGGCGGCTGGGTGCGGAGCGCCACAACCGGCTCCGCCAGCACGCGGTCGGCGGCATCCAGCAGCGCGACGCGTTCGCCCTGCAGTGCAGCTGCGCCGTCCAACAGGCGCTCGAGCGCCTCAGCAACTGGGACCAGCGCCATCAGCGGCCTGCCTCGGTGACCCCATCTTCGGTGATCTTGTAGTCGCCGGATTTGCCGCCGGTCTTTTCAACCAGCCTGATGCCGGAGATGACCATGGCGCGGTCGACCGCCTTGGCCATGTCGTAGATGGTCAGGCAAGCGACCGAGACGGCGCTCAGGGCCTCCATCTCAACGCCGGTTTTGCCGGTGACGCGGGTCAATGCTGTGACCTTCAGGCCGGGCAAAGCTGCGTCCGGCTCGATATCGACAGATATCCTGGTCAGCAGCAGTGGATGGCAGAGCGGGATCAGTTCATGCGTCTTCTTGGCCGCCATGATGCCGGCGATACGCGCGGTACCGAGCACGTCGCCCTTCTTGGCATCGCCGGCGAGGATCATGTCCAGCGTCTCGGGCCGCATCGACACGAAGCCCTCCGCGACTGCCGTGCGCACCGTCTCAGCCTTGTCGCCGACATCGACCATGTTGGCTTCGCCGCGCGCGCCAAGATGGGTGAGGGCGGCCGCCATCCTCAGATCGCCTCTGCCGGCGCCTTGCCCGTCAAAAGCAGGCGCGTTGCAGCGGCCACGTCCTGTTGACGCATCAGGCTCTCACCGACCAGAAAAGTGGCGATGCCGCTCCGCTCCAGCCGGCGGCAATCGTCATGCGAAAAGATACCGCTCTCGCTGACCAGAAGGCGGTCGGCGGGCACCATCGCGACCAGCCGTTCCGAGGTCTCGAGGCTGGTTTCGAAGGTCCGGAGATTGCGGTTGTTGATACCGATCAGCCGCGACGACAGCTGCAGCGCGCGTTCCATCTCAGCCTCGTCATGCACTTCGACCAGCGCGTCCATGCCGAGCCCGAAAGCTGTCGCTTCGAGTTCTCTTGCCAACGCGTCGTCGACGCTGGCCATGATGATCAGTATGGCATCGGCGCCCCATGCCCTGGCCTCGTAGACCTGATAGGGATCGAACAGGAAATCCTTGCGCAAGGCAGGCAACTCGACGGCAGCGCGCGCATCGCTGAGGAACGCGGGCGCCCCCTGGAAAGAGGGTGCGTCGGTCAGCACCGAAAGACAGGCGGCACCGCCTTCCGCATAGGCCCTGGCCAGCGCCGGCGGATCGAAATCGGCGCGGATCAGGCCTTTGGATGGGCTAGCCTTCTTGATTTCGGCAATCAGCGCGAACCTGCCGGATTGGCGCTTTGCTTCAAGGGCGGAAAGAAAGCCGCGCGGCGCTTCGGCGTCCGTTGCCCGTGCCTTGATCTCGGCAAACGGCACTTGCGCCTTGGCCGCCGCGATCTCGTCGCGCTTGTAAGCCTCGATCTTGCGCAGGATGTCGGACATAGTTCTAACCGTTCGAAATCTCGACCAGCCTGTCGAGCACTTTCAGCGCGCGGCCGCTGTCGATGGCCTGCGCCGCCGTCACCATGCCGTCGGCAAGTGTCGTCGCCTTGCCGGCCACCACCAGCCCGGCGCCGGCATTCATCAGCACCGTGTCGCGAAAGGCGCCGGCGGCGCCGCCCAGCATGTCGCGCAGTGCCTGGGCATTGTGGGCGGCGTCGCCGCCGCGCAACTCGTCCTTGGTGTGACGCTTCAGCCCGACCGCTTCCGGGGTCAGCACAAAGCTGCGGATCTCGCCGCCGGCCAATTCGGCGACCTGCGTCTCGCCGGTGGTGGTGATCTCGTCATAACCGTCGCCATGGACGACCCAGGCATGGTCGGCACCAAGTTCCTTCAAGGTTTCTGCCACCGGCATGATCCATTCGGGCAGGAACACGCCGACCATCTGCCGTCTGACACTGGCCGGATTGGAAAGCGGACCCAGCAGGTTGAAGATGGTGCGGGTGCCGAGCTCGACCCGGGTCGGGCCGACATGCTTCATCGCCGGGTGGTGCGCCGGCGCGAACATGAAGCCAACTCCGGCCTCGTGGATGCAGCGGCCGATCGTCTCCGGAGGGATGTCGATCTTGACGCCCAACGCGATCAGAACATCGGCGGCGCCGGTCAGCGAGGACAGTCCGCGATTGCCGTGCTTGGCGACGGGCACGCCGCTGCCGGCGATGACGAAGGCGGATGCGGTCGAAATGTTGACGCTGTGCGAATTGTCGCCGCCGGTGCCGACAATGTCGATGGCGCCCTCGGGGGCTTCGACGCGCAGCATCTTGGCGCGCATGGTGGCGACGGCGCCGGTGATCTCGCTGACGGTCTCACCGCGCACCCGCAATGCCATCAGGAAGCCGCCGATCTGGCCGGGGGTGGCGTCACCGGACATGATGATGTCGAAGGCCTCGCGCGCCTCCTCGAAGGAAAGAGCGCTACCGGCGGCGACCTTGGCGATGTGGATCTTCAGCGCGCTCATCTGGCCAGGGCTTGGGTTACGGCCGTCTGATCGATGCGGACGTCATATTGCGTCTGCAACTGCGCCACCAACTGGTCGAGCAGGTCGTCGGACATACCGGAGGTGAAGGATTTCTGCGCGTCCTGGGGTACTGAGTTGGCGTCGGCCCCGGCGGGCTCGAATACCTCGGCAACCTTGAACAGGATTTGTCCGTCGCCCGTGGGCGAGGGGATTAGCCCGGTGCCGCCTTCGCCGACGCCGAACATCGCGGCGGCCCCTTCCTTGCCGAAATCGACGTCGTCAGCATCGCGCTTGACACCGCGCTTGGTCTGCTTTTCGAGCTTGAGCTCACCGGCGATCACCTCGAGCGTGGCGCCGGCCTTGAGACGCTTCTCGAGCTCTTGTGCCTTTGCGGTAAGCCGTTTGGTGGTCTCCGCCGCGGTCCAGTCGGCCACGACCTTCTGGCGGACTTCGTCCAGCGTGCGGCCGCGGGCCGGCGTGATCGCGCTTACGTCGTAGAAGACGAAGCCGTTATCGGCGGTGGTGAGGCCTTCATTGTCGGTTCCGGGTTCGGATTCGAACACCGCCTTGATGAGCGCCGGCGATTCCGGCAGGTCTTTGACGATGCTTTCATCCGGCCTTCGGCCGGTGCGGTCGATGGCGTCGATGGTAACGACCTTCAGCTTCAATTTGGCAGCTGCCTCAGCGAGCGAACTGCCGGAGGCGCGCGTATCCTCGTAATTGTCGTGCACGTCCAGCAAGATGCGGCTTGCCTCGCCCAGTGCCAGATCCTTGCGGATCTGCTCGGACACTTCGGCCAGCGGCTTCACCACTTCGGGCTTGACCTCGGTGACGCGCAGCAGAACGGGGCCAAAGGCGCCCTGTACGACCGGGCTGACTTCATTGGCGTTGAGCTTGAAGGCAGCATCGGCAACCGCCTTGTCAGCGATCTTGTCCTTGGCCAGCGTGCCGAGCAGGGTGTCGGCCGGCGTCTTGCCTTCGGCGGCGACGATCTTGTCGAAGGTCGCGCCGGTCCTGAGCGAATCGAGCGCCGCCTTGGCAGCATCAGGCGTCTTGAACACAAGCTGCTCGATGGTGCGCATCTCGGGCGTGGTGTAGCGCGCCTTGTTCTTGTTGTAGTCGTCGCTGACCTGTTGATCGGTCACTGCGCTCAAATCCATGATGTCTTCCGGTTCGAGCCTGACATAGGAGAACTTACGGTATTCGGGCGCGGCGTAGGTTTTCTTGTTCTCCCCGAAATAGGCCGAAAGCACGCTGTCGGACGGCGCTTCTATCGGTTCGACCAGCGATTTCGGCAAGGTCAGGTAGTCGATTGTGCGATCTTCGCCGCGATAGAGCGCGACCGCCTTGAAGAATGTATCCGGGGCTTTGAGGCCATCCGAAACCGCCTCGACGATCTGCTGGCGGACCGCCACCTGGGCGCGGTTTTTCAGATAGTCCTCCGGCCGCATGCCGATCTGCCGGAGCAGGTACTCGAAGGTTCGCCTGTCGAAGGTTCCGCCAGGCCCTTTGAACGCCGGGTCTTCGCGGGTCAGTTCGGCCAGCCGGTCCTTGGACAGGCCAAGGCCGAGCTTGCGGGCCTGCTCGTCGAGGACGGCGCCCGAGACGAGTTGCGCCAGCACCTGGTTGTCGATGCCGAGCGCCGTCGCCTGCTCACGGCTGATGCGCTGGCCGAATTGCTGCGACATTACGCTGAGCTGGCGATCGTAGGCGAGGCGGTATTCGTTGATCGAGACCTTGGTGCCTCCGGCCGTAATCACGGCGTCATGGCCGGCAAGACCGCCCATCAGCCGCCCCGAGATGCCCCAGACGGCGAAGCTCAACACCAACAATGACAGCAGCAGTTTCGCGACCCAGGTCCCCGCCGCGCTTCTCAACATACCAAGCATGAGTACTTCCGATTTTTGCGCATTTCGCATGCGCCGAGTCTGAAACAAGCGCAATAGCGCCCTTCCTGCTCACTGTCGATTGCTTTGTGGCCTGATTTTGATAGTGAGAGCCAGCTGGAAATTGCCCGGAGAAACAAATCCCATGACGCCTGGAATCCGCCCGCTCGTCGCCGGCAACTGGAAAATGAACGGGACCAGCGCCTCGCTCAACGAGCTCAGGATGATCGGCAACGGCTTCATGAGCGGGCTCGACGCCGAGACCGAAGCGGTGGTCTGCGTGCCGGCGACCTTGCTTGCGCACGCCGCCGAGATTCTGTCGCGCACGCCGGTCCGGGCCGGTGGTGAGGATTGCCACACCGAGGAAAGCGGCGCCTATACCGGCTGTATTTCGGCGGAGATGCTGAAGGATGCAGGCGCCAGCCATGTCATCGTCGGCCATTCCGAATGCCGTGCTGATCGCAAGGAGAACGATGCCATAGTGCAGGCCAAGGCCTCCGCCGCATGGCGCGCCGGGCTGGTGGCTATCATCTGCATTGGTGAGACAAGAGCCGAACGCGAAGCAGGAGCCACGCTTGACGTGCTGTCGCGCCAGGTTGCGGGCTCGGTGCCGCCAAACGCCACGGCGTCCAACAGCGTCATTGCCTATGAGCCGGTATGGGCGATCGGCACCGGCTTGACCCCGACCGCCGCCGACGTCGCCGAGGCGCATGCGCATATCCGTGAAGAACTGGCGCGGAAGCTTGGCAATACGGCGGCCAAGATGCGCATCCTCTACGGCGGCTCGGTCAAGCCGTCCAACGCCGTCGAGTTGCTCGGCGTCAGGAATGTCGACGGCGCGCTGGTCGGCGGCGCCAGCCTGAAGGCAGCGGACTTCCTCGGCATCGCGGAAGCCTATCGAAACATCGCTTGATACCGGGACTGCTTGCTGGATTTGAGCGGACGGCCGGCGCCGGAATCGTTGCAAAGCACGCATTGCTTCCCATATTCCGGCCACGGGCTTGGAAATGCCGTCAAAGCATTGTATTGAGCCGCCTCCAAATCAGCGGCCGCGCAAGGCCTTGCCAGGATAAATTATGGAAACCGTACTGATCGTCGTCCACCTCATGGTCGTGCTCGCGCTTGTCGGCGTGGTGCTGCTGCAGCGCTCCGAAGGCGGCGGTCTCGGCATCGGCGGCGGATCGGGCTTCATGACCGCGCGTGGCGCCGCCAATGCGCTGACGCGGGCGACAGCGATCCTGGCCGCGGCTTTCTTCGTCACTTCGCTGACACTGTCGATCGTCGCGCGCTATGGCGAGAAGCCGATCGACATTCTCGATCGCGTCCCGGCGACCTCGGACGGGGCAGGCAAGGGCGTACTCAACCAATTGCCCGGCACCACGACGCCGCCTTCAGGCAACACGGCGCCGACCCCGCCGTCCGGCAATGGCGCGGCAACGACGCCTCCGGCAACAGCTCCGGCGACGCCGCCAGCGACAAACGGCGCCACCGCGCCGGCCACGCCGCAAGTCCCCAACCAGTAATCGGGCATCTGATGCCGCGATCTGTTGTCGTTTGAACACAGTCGCGGCAAATGCCGCACGATCACGAAGATTCGACCGCGCCCTACGCTTGAGGCGCTTCCGGCTAATCGATTATACATTGCACGCGGCATTTTCGGCGTCCTTGGGGGGCGCCGGGCGACGCCGTGGGCAACAAGCATTGAACGATCGGATCTTCCCCATGCAGCTTCGCAGCTTCATTTTTGCCGGCCTTTGTGCCGTGCTCAGCCTAGGTGCGCCCGCTTATGCGGCTATGCCGACAGCAAATTCGGCTCATAAAGCCGCGACAACAACTGACGTCGTCAACGTCGCTGCCAAAAGCGATGCGGCGCAATTGAAGCTTCTCAAGAAGAAGAAAGATCCGACGCCGGACGACCTTGCGCAGATCCGCAAGATCGAAGCCAAGATCGCAGCCGACAAGGAAGCCGCTCGCGCCAAGGCACTCGAAGCCAGGAAGCTGGCGATGCGCGAGGCGGCGAAAGCCAAGGCCGATGCGGAACGGCAGGCATTCCTTGCCAAGAAGAGCCAGCCGGTCGCGGCGGTCAAGGTGGCTGATGCCAAGCCGGCCAAGAAGAAGACCGTCAACATCATCGAACCGATCGCACCCATTGCGCCGATCCAGTCGGCCGAGCCGATCCCGGCCGAGGCCATGAACGTTGCACTGACCGGCAACAATGGCGAGTTGCGCAGTGAACCGGTCGGGCAGAAGCCGCAGAGCGTCGGGCTGTTCGCGGGACTGTTCGGCGGCACATCCTCTTCGTCGATGTCGCTGCTTCCTGAGACGCGCGCGCTCGACGCCGCGCTCGAAAGGAAGCAGGCCAAGCGCCAGTTCAAGGTCAAGCCGGAATTCGTGCCGCAGGAGGTCGAATTCACCGGCTACAACCCCGGCACCATCGTCATCGATACCAGCGCCCGCCGTCTCTACCTCGTCGAATCATCGTCAACCGCCCGCCGTTATGCCATTGCGGTCGGCCGCGAAGGCCTGCAGTTCAAGGGGACGGTTGCCGTCGGCGACAAGCAGGAATGGCCGCGCTGGATTCCGACGCTGGATATGCAAAAGCGTGAACCCAAGCATTATGGGCAGTACAAGGACGGTATGCCCGGCGGCGGCGACAACCCGCTCGGTGCGCGCGCCATCTATCTTTACGACGGCAAGAAGGACACCCATCTGCGCATCCACGGCACCATTGCGCCGCAGTCGATCGGAACCAGCGCCTCCAATGGCTGCTTCCGCATGATCAACGAGCACGTCATGGACCTCTACCGCCGGGTGAAAGTAGGCACCAAGGTAGTCATCATCTGACGCTTTACAGATCGTGCCAAAAGGGCCGGCCTCGCCGGCCCTTTTGTTTTGATACGTCCATGACCAGAGCGCCTTCTTGGGAAAAAGCCTTCGCGGCGGTTTTTTCTCTGGCGGAATCAATTCGGCCGCGTTAAGCGATGACTCCCATGGCGCGATATGTATTCATCACAGGCGGCGTGGTTTCCTCACTTGGAAAAGGCATTGCTGCAGCGGCCCTTGGGGCTCTCTTGCAGGCGCGAGGCTATCGCGCACGCATCAAAAAGCTCGATCCCTATCTCAATGTCGATCCCGGCACGATGTCGCCCTACCAGCACGGCGAAGTCTTCGTGACCGATGATGGGGCCGAGACCGATCTCGATCTTGGCCACTATGAACGCTTCACCGGCCGCTCGGCCAACCAGCAGGACAACATCACCACCGGCCGCATCTACAAGAACATCATCGAGCGTGAGCGGCGCGGCGACTATCTCGGCGCCACCGTGCAGGTCATTCCGCACGTCACCGACGAGATCAAGAACTTCGTCCTCAACGGCAATGACGACTACGATTTCGTTCTGTGCGAGATCGGTGGCACCGTCGGCGACATCGAGGCGATGCCGTTCCTGGAGGCGATCCGCCAGCTCGGTAACGACCTGCCGCGCAACAACGCCGTCTACGTCCACCTGACCTTGATGCCTTACATTCCGACGGCGGGCGAACTGAAGACCAAGCCGACACAGCATTCGGTCAAGGAGTTGCGCGGCATCGGCATTGCGCCTGATATCCTGCTGGTCCGCGCCGACCGGCCGATCCCCAAGGAAGAGCGCAGAAAACTGTCGCTGTTCTGCAACGTGCGAGAAAGCGCCGTCATCCAGGCGCTCGACGTGCCGCATATCTACGACGTGCCGATGGCCTATCACAATGAAGGGCTGGATTCGGAAGTGCTGGCCGCCTTCGGCATCGATCCGGCGCCGAAGCCGCGCATGGAACGATGGCAAGCGGTGTCCAACCGCATCCACAATCCGGAAGGCGAGGTGACTATCGCCGTCGTCGGCAAATATACCGGCCTCAAGGATGCCTACAAATCGCTGATCGAGGCGCTGTCGCATGGCGGCCTCGCCAACCGGGTCAAGGTCAAGCTCGACTGGATCGAAAGCGAGATATTCGAGAAGGAAGACCCGGCGCCGTGGCTGGAAAAGGTCCATGGCATTCTCGTCCCCGGCGGTTTTGGCGAGCGCGGCTCGGAGGGCAAGATCCTGGCGGCGAAGTTCGCGCGCGAGCGCAAGGTGCCGTATTTCGGCATCTGCTTCGGCATGCAGATGGCCTGCATCGAGGCGGCTCGTTCGCTGGCCGGCGTCGAGCACGCATCATCGACCGAGTTCGGTCCAACCGAGGAGCCGGTCGTCGGCTTGATGACCGAATGGCTGAAGGGCAACATGCTGGAAAAGCGCAGGGAAACCGGCGACCTCGGCGGCACCATGCGGCTCGGTGCCTACCAGGCCGACCTCGCCAAGGGATCGAAGATCGCTGAGATCTATGGCGATACGCAGATTTCCGAACGCCATCGCCACCGCTATGAGGTCAATGTCGACTACAAGGAGCGGCTCGAGGATTGCGGCCTGGTGTTTGCCGGCATGTCGCCGGATGGCGTGCTGCCGGAAACGGTCGAATATCCCGACCATCCCTGGTTCGTCGGCGTGCAGTATCATCCCGAGTTGAAAAGCCGGCCGCTCGATCCGCACCCGCTGTTTGCCAGCTTCATCGAGGCGGCGGTAGAGCAGTCGCGGCTGGTCTAGACTAGCCGCCGATGCGAACTTACGTCGCGCTGCTCTACAGCATCATCCTGGGCGAGGGGCGGCGGGTCGTCATGTCCGATCTCAAGGCGATGGCCGAAGGCCTGGGCCTGAACAACCCGCGCACACTGGTGGCGACCGGCAATCTGGTCTTCGAGGCGCAGGAGACAGAACTCGCGGCGTTGGAGCAGCGGCTGGAGGCGGCGTTCGCAAAGACTTTTGGCCGCCATGTCGACATCATCGTGCGCCGCGCCGACGGCTGGCTGAGGCTGGCGGCCGGCAATCCGTTCCCAGCCGAATCGGCTAAAGCCGCGGACCAGGTGGCGGTGCGCGTGATGCGGGCGCCTGTTTCCCCCGATGCGGTCTCTGCGCTGCAGGCCTATATCGGCAGGAATGAAAAGCTGCAGGCGGTCGGCGGCGACATCTGGATCGTCTTTTCGCGCGAGACGCCGAGTTCGCGGCTGCTTGCGGCGGTGAGCCACAAACGCCTCGGCATCGGCACGTCGCGCAACTGGAACACCGTGCGCCGCCTGGCCGAGATGGTCGCAGAATGAACGGGGCGGCTTGCGCCGCCCCGAATCCGTTTAGGCCTTGGCCATCTTGGCCCAGGCGCCGAGTGCCATCGTACGCAGCACGTAATAGATGACGCCGGCAATTGCCACGCCGAAAAACCAGCCATAGACACCCCACCAGGACGGCAGCAGGCTGGTGAAGTTGGGCAGGATCGACGAGAAGACCGCGCCAATACCGGCGGCGATGAAGGCATTGACATGCCAGCCGCCCTGGAAGCGGAATTCGCCATTCTCCCTGTAGAGCGCCTCGACATCGACCTCGCCCTTCCGGATCAGGTAGTAGTCGACCATCATCACGCCGAAGATCGGCCCCATCGTCGCGCCAATGATGTTGACGAAGGAGGCGGCACTGCCTTCCCAGGGCGCGAAGGGATAGAGCACCAGCGCGATCAGCGCCGCGATGTAGCCGCCCTTCTTGAAGTCGATCTGACGTGGAAAGACGTTGGAGAAGTCGAAGGCCGGCGACACGAAGTTTGCCACCACATTGATGCCAAGCGTCGCTACGGCAAAGGTCAGGGCCGCGAGCGCCGCCAGGAACCAGCTGTCGAATTTCGCCGAGATCTGGTCAGGATGCAGCAGCACCTCGCCATAGACGTCGAAGGCGGCGATCGTGGTGACGCCGGCGACCAGCGAGAACAGGATGAGATTGACCGGCAGGCCCCAGATGTTGCCCTTGCGCAGCGATGCCTTGTCCGGCGCATAACGGGCGAAATCGCAGAAGTTGAGGTAGAGCGCTGAGAAATAGGTCACCCAGATCGCCGCCACAGCAAACAGCGAGGTCCAGGAGCCCGGCGTGCCCGGCACGCCCGCGTCCTTGGTCTTTTCCAGCAGCACATCCATCGGGATGTCGCTGGTGAAGGCGAAGGTGCCTGCCTTGATGCAAAGATAGATCGCCAGGATCAGCATCATCACCCACACCGCCGGTCCGGCCCAATCCTGGAAGCGGCGCACCGTTTCCATGCCCCTCTGGATGATCAGGAGCTGCAGCGCCCAGATGACGGCGAAGCAGATCACCTCGAGCCCGGAGTGGCCGAGGAAATGTGTGCTCTGGTTGAAGTCGGCGAACCATTGCGAGCGGATCAGCAGGGCTACGATCGCGCCGGAGGCCGCCGCCGTCTGCGCGCCGTACCAGAAGCAGGCGACGATGGCACGCACCAGCGCCGGTATGTTGGCGCCCCAGATGCCGAAGGAGGCGCGCGCCAGGACCGGGTAGGGCACCCCGGTCTTCACGCCGGCATAGCCGACCATGTTCATCAACGCATAGATGATCAGCGAACCGATACCGATAGCGATGATGAAGTTGACGAAGCCGCCGCAGAACAGGAACAGGCTGGCAGCGAGATAGTAGCCCCACAGGCTGTGGACGTCCGACGTCCAGACGTTGAAGATCGAGAACGGTCCCCAGTTTCGAACCTTCGCCGGAGCGAGATCCTCATTGTACAGGTCCGGTGATGCGCCTTGTATGGTCATAGAGATGTCCTCCCCTTGTTACCGCACGCGCCTCCACGCGTGGCACGCAGGTTAAGCCTGACGCAGGGGAACCGGCAAGCAGACGATTTGCCGGCTTTGGACTTAAAGATATTCAATGAGAAACGCGCTTATCGACCGGACGCTGCCGTGGCTGCGATATTGAGCTTCGCCCTTGATTCGGTCTCTGCCTTGTTGTCGGCCGGTCGAGCACCGGAGACCGGCGAGACTTCGAAATTGGCCCCGAGCCAGGCTATTGCGCCGGTCACGCCATCGAGGACATAGGTTGCGGCCGTCGGTCCGTTCGGCTTCACGCGGATCGAGATGCCGCCAATTTCGTTGATGGCCTCGAAACCGTGTTCGTCCGATGTGTCGTCTCCGAGGAATATCGGCCGCCGGCCGACAAAGGGCGGAATGTCCATGAAACGCCGGATGGCAGCACCTTTGACGGCTTCCAGAGGCATGAGCTCGACGCCGGCGTTTCCGGGAAGTACCCGATAACCCTTCGGAAGCCGGGCCAATGCCTGTTCGATCAACTGGATTGCCGGCGCAAGCAGTTGCGGCGCTGCTCTTGTATGGACGGCAAGGACCGGACCCTTGCGCTCGACATAGACCTTGCCGCTGCCCAGTTCGGCCTCGATCTCGTCGGCAAGGGCGGCGATGTCGGCAGGCGCGTCGGCGGCATCGATCGGACCGGTCGGCGTCAGCCGGTGCTCCAGCCCATACAGTCCGGCGATCCTCAGCTTCAGCGGATGGAACAGCTTGTCCACGGCGGGGATCGAGCGGCCGGTGATGAAGGCGACCGCACCATCCAGCCGCCGTTCGATGCGTCCAAGCAGACTACGCAATTCCTCGCCGACCGACACCGCGTCTGGATGGGCAGCGTGTTCCAGCAGTGTTCCGTCGATGTCGAGGAAGAGCGCCCATTGCCCTTCCGGCAGGTCCGGCGCCGGCGGTTGTTCAAAGCTTTTCACGACGCTGCCCTCCGTGCCCGTTCGAACATCGAGATGACATTGTTGGTGTTCGATGGCGGCCGCTCGCCAGTTCCGGTCACCCGGTCGAGATCGCCGCGTTTGCGCAGGCGCGCGGCATCCAGCAGCATGCTGCCGGCCCAGCGGTAGACATTGTTGTCTCGGACCATCTCGCGCATCGGCCGCAAACGCTCGCGCTGCTCTTCCGACGTCATCGTCAGCGCCTGCAACAGCGCCTCGCTCATCATGGCCGCGTCGTACGGGTTGACGATCAGTGCTTCCAGCAATTCGCGCGAGGCGCCGGCGAAGGTGCTGAGCAAAAGCACGCCCTGTTCGTCGTCGCGCGCCGCGACGAATTCCTTGGCGACAAGGTTCATGCCGTCATGCAGGCTGGTGACCATGCAGATGTCGGCGGCGCGATAGACCTCGTAGACCTGCTCCTGCCGATGATGTTCGGCGACCATCAGGATAGGGCTGTATGTCTCGCTGCCATAGCGCCGATTGAGCTCCTCGGCACAGCGGCGGCATTCGTCATGGAGTTGCTGGTAGGCCGGCAATGTCCCCCGGCTCGGCGCCGCGATCTGCAGGAAAACCACCTTGCCTATCCATTCGGGATATCTGGTGAACAGTTCGTCCAAGGCATGGAAGCGATCGAGAATGCCTTTCGTGTAGTCGAGGCGCTCGACGCCAACGCATAGTTTGGTCTCCGCAGACAGACCGAATCTGTCACGGACGCGGGCGCGGCACTCCTCGACAGACGGCAAACTTGCCAGCAATTGGGCCGGCCATTCTATGGAAATGGGATAGGCGTGGACCAACGTGGTCTGTCCGCCATAGGAGATCGCCGCGTCGGCCCGTTCTATGCGGCTCTCCAGAAAGCGGTCGACACTTTCGGTGAAGTTGTTGGCATGGAACTGGGTATGAAAGCCGATGATCGAACTGCCGAGCAATCCCTCCAGGATCCG
Organism: Mesorhizobium sp. M1403; assembly: GCF_040317695.1. Lineage (NCBI taxonomy): Bacteria > Pseudomonadati > Pseudomonadota > Alphaproteobacteria > Hyphomicrobiales > Phyllobacteriaceae > Mesorhizobium > Mesorhizobium sp. M1403. The sequence goes on from NZ_JAMYKY010000001.1 coordinate 676,169, forward strand.
CTCACGCCAAGGACAGATACTGAACACTTCCGAATTGGGCCACGGGATGTGCCAGAAGGTGATGATGATGGCGTCCGGCAGGCGCTGACGGATCATGCGCGGCAACAGCGCGAAGTGGTAGTCCTGCACCAGCACGATCGGCCGCTCGTTGCGTGCTTCGGCAACCACCGTATCGGCGAACTTGCGGTTGACGGCCTCGTAGGCGTCCCAGTCCGAGGCGCGAAAGATCGGGCGGGTGAAGGCGATATGGCAAAGCGGCCATAGGCCCTCATTGGCGAAGCCCAGATAATAGCCCTGATATTCCTCCTCCGTCAGCCAGACCCTGCGCAGCGTGTAGGACGGATTGCCTGGCGGCACCTGCACCCGGTCGTCCTTGTCGACCGTGAGACGGTCTGCCGTTCCGCCGCCATAGGCGATCCAGGTTCCGGCACAGGCGCGAGTGATGGGCTCGAGTGCCGAAACCAGCCCGCTGGCCGGCACCAGAAGTTGGACCCCGTCATCCTTGATGTTGTGGATGTAAGGTTCGCGGTTGGACACGACGATGACCTGTGCGTCCGGCAGGTCGTCGGCCAGGATCTTACGCAATGTGTCGGGCGACCATGTGACCAGCGCCGCGTCGGCCGACTGGCCGTTCTTTTCGAACTCGCGCAGCACCTTGCGTGCCGCTTCCGATGCGACATCCTCGCTCGGCGTGTATGCGGCCGCCGTTGCGCGGCCGCGGCGCTGGCGGGATATCGATAGGAGAATGGCAAAAGCGGAAAAGCCAAAACTTGCAATCAGCAAAACCCAGAGCAGGTCTACAGTATAATCTGACATGGAATGTGATCTCGCCTCCGGCCGCCGATAGCCGTTTTTATTGGTTTTTCTGGTTCGCTGCCGTGCGAAAACAACAGCGTTCCCACGCCGCCCATTTTTGCAACGCACAAAGAGGCTATCGGTTCCGGACGATTGCGGTGCCGCGCGTCGTTTTCGATGCGCCGCAGCGAGGCGGCGTCAGGTGCGCACGATGAGCGGTACCATCCCCTCATACCGATCGGCGAGAAAGGCGACGACCCGATCGCCGACACGCTGGAATGTGAGGTCGACCACCACCGAGCCGACACCCAGATGCCGCAGTGTCAGCGTGTCGATGCCGATCGGCAGCCTCGGGCGGGTGACCCGGATTTCACCGTCCCAGCCATCGATTTCCAGGCCAAGGCAGGCCTGCATCAACATGAAGGCCGATCCCGCCGACCAGGCCTGCGGCAGGCACGCGACGGGATAGGCGATCGGCGCTTCGCCCGGCGACCTGGTAAAGCCGCAGAACAGTTCCGGCAGCCGCATGTTGAAATGGACAGCCGACTCGAACGTGCCGCTCATCAGCCGCACCACGCTGTCGCGTACGCCATAACGTGCCAGGCCGGCACCGCACATGGCAGTGTCGTGCGGCCAGATCGAACCGTTGTGGTAAGACATGGGATTGAAGAATATCGCATCGTCGGCCAGCGTCCTGACGCCCCAACCCGAGTGGAACGACGCCGAGAGCAGCTGATCGGCGACCAACTGCGCCCGTTCCGGCTCGGGCAGCCCGACATAGAGGAGATGGCCGGCATTCGACGTCCGTACCTTGCAGACCTCGCCGGCACCGTCGATCGCCATGGCGTAGAAATTGAGATCGTCCATCCAGAAATGGCGTTCGACCGCGGTGCGCATGGTTTCGGCGCGTTCGTCCCAATGATCGGCCTTGTCGTCCTCGCCACGGCGGCGGGCGAGCGCTGCCAGACCACGGAACGCAGCAAAGACATAGCCTTGCACCTCCACCAGGGCGATCGGCCCCTTGGGCATGCGACCGTCGGCATGGAAGACCGAATCGAAGCTGTCTTTCCAGCCCTGGTTGGCGAGGCCGGACTCGGCGCCGCGCTGATAGGTAACGAAGCCGGTCGCGCGGCTTATCTCTTCGGTCCATTCGGCCGCAGCACAGAGCGATGGCCACAGGCTGTCGAGGAACGCCATGTCGCCGGTACGATCCGCATAGGCACAAGCGAGATGAATGTAGAGCGGCGTGGTGTCGACACCGCCGTAATAGCGGCCAAACGGGAGCTCCCGCAGTGCCGCCATCTCGCCCTTGCGGGTCTCGTGCATGATCTTGCCCGGCTGCGAATCGCTGAACGGCGACGTTTCGGTTGCCTGATGCTGGGCGAGGAAGGCGAGCACGCCGCGCGCCAGCCCGGGATTCAACCACAGCATCTGCAGTGCGGAGATCACCCCGTCGCGGCCAAACGCCGTCGAGAACCAGGGTATGCCGGCATAGGGGTAAGGTCCGGTTGCAAGCTCGGTGGTCAGCAACGCCACGTCCGCGCGCGCGCGCTCGATCCAGTCGTTGAAGACGCGGCCAGAGCTGTGCACCGTCGCGCCGTGGCGGCGTTTGGCGCGCATGCCGAAGCGAGCGCGGGCGGCGGCAGCCCGAAAACGGTCGCGGTCGGGTGTCTCCGCCACTTCCGGGCCGACTTCGATATAGAGGACCTCGCTGCTGCGCTTAGTCACCGCAATCAGGAAATCCGCACGGTTGGTGGTCAAATTGTCCGGGGCTTGCGAGAACGAGATCGCCGACAGGCGCACAAGCTGGTCCAGCCCGTCATATCGAAGCACCACGGACGTCGGACTGGTCTCGGCGGCATGGGCTATCCCGCGCTTGGGCCGGGTCGAGCCGCGCACCTCGAACATGTCACGGAAATCTGCTGCGAAATGCAAGGAAACCCGAATGGCCGACGATTCCTGGCTGTAGTTGGAAAGGGTGATGCGCTCGAACAGCCGGTCCTGCCAAAGCAGCCTGACGCGTTCTATGTGGATCGCGCCCTGCGGAATATCCCGGCCACCGACACTCTGAATCGGCAGATTGGTCAGGTTCGAGGTGAAAAGCACATTGTCCTGGCTGAGCGATGCGCCGAGCAGTGACATTTGCCGGCCACCGACCGTCAACCGAAATTCCGAAAGCACACGCGTGTCGTCTCGGAAAAAGCCGTCGCCGGCGCCGCGGATGTCGCCATAGGCGTCGGCCACCGCGAAGCAGTCGCCTTGCTTGAGGGCGAACAGCCGGTGCGGCTCCCGAGGCGCGACCTCGTCGAGAGAGGCAAGGGCTACGGCGGGATCAAGCTTACGCTCGTCGAGTTGATTCATTCGTCACAAACTCTGTCGTTTCGTTCTCAACTTCCGCAATGACGCCGATCAGGACGCTCTCGCTTCACCGGGAGCGCCGATCAGGCGCGCATAGGCTGCCACATAGTCGTGGGCCATTCTCGTGGCAGAAAAACGGTTCTCGAATACGGATCTCACCTGACGCCTGTCGAGGCGTAGCAATTCCGGTATCGAGGCGACCGCAGCATCGACTGTGTCGACAAGGAAACCGGTCACGCCGTGGTCGATGATCTCCGGCAGGGCACCGCAATTCCAGGCGATTACCGGCGTGCCACAGGCCATCGCCTCTATCGCGGCAAGGCCGAACGGCTCCGGCCAATCGATCGGAAACAGCAGGCCGGCCGCCTTGCCGAGGAATTCCGCCTTTCTGTCCTCTTCGATCTCGCCGATATAATCGACACGGTCGCCGTCGATCAGCGGCTCGACCGTGTCGTGGAAAAACGCGCGGTCGTCATCGCCAATCTTTGCCGCAAGCTTCAGTTTCAGCCCGGAGCGCAAGGCGATCTCGATGGCACGATCGGGGCGCTTGTCGCGCGACAGCCGGCCCAGGAAGGCCAGATACGGCTCGTCCGCATCCGTCTCGAAAGTCGGCTCGTAGATATCGATCGGCAGCCCGTGATGGATGGTCGCCAGCCAATTGGCCTTGGCGAGTCCGGCTCTCTGGCTGCGGGAAATCGAGATCATCGGAAAGCGCGGAAAACGTTCGTAGGCCGGCGCCAGATCGACATAGTCGAGCCTGCCATGCGGTGTTGTCACCGTCCGGTCGGGCATGTGTTCGAAGAAAGGAAAATGCAGGAAGTGGCTGAGATGGAAGTGGATGACGTCGAACTGCTGCGCACGGTTCCTCACCTCGGCAAGCATAGAGAGATGTGCCGCGGTTTCGGATTTGTGGGGGCGCGGATCGAGACGCAGCGCACGCTCGCGACACGCCACCAATTTCGCCGACGTTTTGGTATCGCCGCTGGCAAACAGGGTCACGTCATGGCCAAGCTCGACCAATCCTTCGGTCAGATAGGAGACGATGCGCTCCGTCCCTCCATAGAACCGGGGTGGCACGGATTCATGGAGCGGCGCCACATGGGCTATTCTCATGTTTTGGGCATTTCCCTCAAAAAGACTGCTCGTGGGATCGAAATGCATCAGTCGCGCTAACGTTCCCGTACAACGGCAAGATGTCGCGCAATTGGGACTGCCGGAGCTTGCCGTCCAGCCAACATTTTTCATGGCAAGCCTCTTTTGCCGGGAACCAAAGGGCCAGTTCGCGAGTTTAGTGGGGTTCGATCGTACGCATCCGGTCGACGGGGAGGAAACGATGGACCGCTTGCAATTCTTTTCGCCCGTGCGGATTTTGCGCGGACAGGGACAGCCTGTGGAGGAGATCGACAGCGTTGCCGAAGCGATGGCATTCCTGCGAAAATGGCCGGCCGGGCGGCGCGGGCCGGTTTACCAATGTGCGGTGAATTGCTGTGCTGCGGCCATGGCCGGCCGGATGTCGGCCGAGGAAGCGAGAAAGGCTTTTGCCGGCTTCGCCCGGATCACCCGCCTGCTCGAGGGCGATCGGCCGTTGCCGGTGAGCGGCGAGGATCGGCATCGCGCGGATGCGCTGCGACGATAGCGCCAGCTGCCGCTAACCCTCAAAACAAGATATCATTCAGCCGGAACGCCCGATCGGCGACCGACTCGCTTTCGCGAACAGTCGTTTGAACTGGGCTACAGCACCGTTCTCGGCGATGTAATCGCAATAGGCGGCGTAATCGGGGTCGCGTGACAGATGGCGTTCCTCGGTGATGGCGCGAAGTGCATAGACGGCGTTGAGCCCGAGCAGGATGGCGGAGTGCCGCAGCGCTTCAGCGGGTCCGTAGCGGTGAGGAAAGGGACGGAGACCAGCCACCAGGAGAGGTTTTTCGAAACATAGGCGGGGTGCTTGATCCAGCGATACGGTCCGCAGGTGATGATTCCGCGGTTGGTGAGATTGGAAAATCTCAGGCCAAAGCTCACGGTGGACCAGACAAAAATCAAGACGCAGAAGACGATCGCCGATCCCCAGAAAACCTGGAGCGCCGGTGTGGGCATCACCGCCGTCCAGTTGGCGCCCGTTTCGTAATTCAGGTAGGCACGGGTGGCGGCATTCATGGGTTCATAACAGGCAAGACAAACCAGCCAGCCGAACACAGTGGGCTCGACGGTGCGGATATGGTTGTCGAGGACGCGCAGCGTGAAAATGTAGCCGACGACGGCGACAAGGACATCCACCATGAACAGGAGATCGATTGCAAAAGCGTGCCAGCGCATGATGTCGAATTGATACGGTTGTTCCAGTCCGGCCAGGATCGAACCTAGCGCGGAGCACAGATAGACGAACATCAGCGGCAGGAAGAAGCCTTTGACGATCCAGCCCCGCACATGCTGGCGTATCTGCTCAGTCCTTTGCGGCACGGCGCCGCCGAGGACGAATGCACCGATTTCGGCATATGAATCTTCCGGATCGGTTTGCCGGCGATCGACATAAGCAACATAAAACGGCGCGGCGACGAGCAGCGCCGGCAAGGTGTCGTAGAGAGCTGCCCAGTAGGGGGCGTAAAACTCACGCCGGTATTCCGGCAATATCCAGTAGACTGCGGCGCTCGTCGTGAGCGTGACGATGAAGCCGATGAGTTTGCGCATGACGCGCTCGACTTCAAGCGCTCGCATCGGCTTTGCCTGCAATCCCGTTGAACGCCTTCGAAACGTCTGGAAATAGGCCGTGTCGACCGCGATCATCGCTGCCGCGGTAGCTGCAATGACAGTCATGGCCTGCAAATGCACAGGCCAGCTTCTGTCGACGAGCACCCCGACGGCCAGCGCAAGACCAAGCAGTCCTGCAAGGCCGGTGAGGGGCGCGGTCGCGGATTCGGTTGGAGCGTCAAGCTACTACTCCCGTTGTCGTGAGGGTTTGATCGTCGTGGGCGGCCGGCACGGGTCACGTGGTGTGCCCACCCGCCGCCGCTGGAGCCACTTGAGCAGCTGCTACACTCCACCGCTGCCGTTGGATCCGCCGCTGCTTGTTCCGTCATTGCCGCCGCTTGAACCACTGCTGCCACTCGAACCGCTGCTGCCGCTTGAACCACTGGTGCCGCTCGAGCCGCTGCTGCCGCTTGAACCACCGCTGCCGCTTGAACCACTGGTGCCGCTCGAGCCGCTGGTGCCACTCGAACCACTGCTGCCACTCGAACCACTGCTGCCGCTTGAGCTGCTGGTGCCGCTCGAACCACTGCTGCCGCTTGAGCTGCTGGTGCCGCTCGAACCACTACTGCCGCCTGAACTGCTGGTGCCGCTCGAACCGCCGATGGGCCCCTTGTTGACGTTGCGCGGGGAGGGATGGTTGTTAGCGTCCTCGCTTACATTTTCGCAGGTGCACTTGCGCTGATATTTGGTGCCGAAAGCACTGCGTTCATTGCTCGCCTTCTGGCAGACCACCCTATGGCAAATCAAAGTCGCTTCGGTTGTCTCGGGGGTAAGGCCTGTGATGACTATTGCGGTTGTCGTGGCCGCCATGCCCATGATTGTGAACCGGAGTAAATTCCGAAAATTTTGCATAGATACCCCGCTTTCTGACGCCTCGCTTCTCGGGCTTTCGCCCAAGCTTCCTCATTGTCGAGCGGGTGTTTGCAACAAGGCCGCATACGGATCGCTTACGCCTCAGCGGTCGGGCTCAGGGGCGGCGTAAAAACGTTGGACAAAGCGCAGACAATGGTGCCGCATTGCGGTATTTCGATCAGAAAAAGACCAAAGATGCGCTTTTCGGGGGAAACAGATAATGTCGAAACGGCTTAGACTGGTGTTGGGAACGGCCGGCGCAATTGCCGTCGCCATCGTCTGGGGGATCATCGCCACGTCGATGGGGCTGCCATCGATCCTGATAACCGTAGGAGCGGTCGCGATCGGCGCCGGCATCTACAGCTATCAAAGCCGGAGCTGATCCGGCATCCGGCGACGGCGGCTTAGCCCAAAAAATCCCACAGTCCCGGACTGCCCGCGGCAATGTTCAGTGTACGAAAATTACCAACGGCAGCGTCCTGTGGAACGTGTGGCCTCTCGAAGCTATTGTGGTGGCGGTCCGAGACACCCCCGCCTCGGGCCGTTGGCTCACCCAGCCGAGTGGTCCGCTGCTACCCAATGGCGGCGGACCGTTCACCCGCAAGACGGACCCCGGAAGACGGACATTGTGCCGAATCGAGGGAGAACCATGGTCGTTGACGAGATTGCAGCGCGGCGCCTGAAAATTCTGATCGAGCAATATATCGAGACCAGGAAGAGGCGCCACGATGAGGTTTCTACCGCAGCGGCTGAGATCGCCATCAGGGCTGTCATGCCGAATTGCCCGGTCTCCGGAAAAGCCTTGGACGACATGATTGCGGCATGTGCGTTCGAACATGGGCTGGGGGTGCTGTTCGATCGACCTGACGCATGAAGGCTAAAATTAGATAAACCGACCAACCGGAACCGGCATGCCGAGATATTTTTTTCACTTCCGAAACAATGACGGCCGCTTGACGGAAGATTTCGAGGGTCAGGAGTTGGACGGTTTGTCCGCGGCTTAGGATAACGCCATGGCTTCGGCCAAGGAAATCCTGGCCGAGGGCCTGCTCAGCGGCAGCCCGGTCCTGACAGGTCTTTCCTTCGAAATCTGCGACGAGAACCGGAAGCTGCTATTCCGATTTCCCTTCTCGGAAGCTGCCGAAAAGGCTGGCACTCGACCGTGATTGGCCAAAGGCCCGCAATGCGGGCGAGCTTTGTCGAGCCTGGCTGAAAAACCGCATGTCGCGGCAAGGCGGTCGTTGGCGCAAATCAGCACCATAAGCAAATTAGTAGCATAGCTGCCGGCACAAAGCAAGAACAAACATGGCTTGCCTTGCCGACAGGGGAACTATTTATGCTCCCGTTTGTCGGCCCAGGGCTACCGTAGCGTTCCAGGATCTCGAGGGCAGGGGACTGACCAAGGCGAGCGCGGCGAGACTGATCCGCGATCGCGACGGCCTGATCTCCCTGGTCGCCGAGTTGGGCTCTCTGACGCTCCAGGCGCGACGAGGGCGCCTGACACTTTCGACGCACATCTGCTGCGGGCATTGCCCTGCTGTGCGCAAATATGTGATGAGGAGGTGCCGCGCCATCGTTGCGGCGCGCAGATTAAGCCGGGCAGTGTGCTAACTTCCGCTGGCAATCGACCAATTTCCGGACCGGCCTGGTACGTGACCGTGATCTTGAGTCGCAGTGCATGGGAGTTCCATTCCCGATCTTGGCTTATTACGTGCACCGGAAGCGCTTCGTTGCGGGATAAGGCCATGTCCTTCAGTCGGAACTCGACGTCATTTCGCGTCTGATGACGGCAGAGTTTCTCTCTGCCGTCATCAGAACACATACCGAATGCTGGAGGATACAGGTGAAATTGAGAGACGCGGCACTTGCTGTTTTTTCAAACAAACGCCGAGGCGTGGCTTGGTATAAGATCGCACAGAAGAAGGCGGACAGATACGGCTTCTATGTCTATTCCAGCCATATGGTCTGGAAGGACCAGCCATTTTTCCGCAAGGCACTGCAGCGGGTCAAAAACATCCGCGGGATTCCAGATCCGCGAGCTTTTGTCCTGCAAAGCTGCCTACGATCGATCGAGCGGATCGACGGCGATGTGGCCGAATGCGGCGTAAGGCAAGGCCGGTCGACGATATTCATGCTGATGAGCGATCTTCGGCCACGGCACTATCACCTTTTCGACTCGTTCGCCGGCCTCTCGGAACCGACCGCAGAGGATCGCAAGCGAAACGGCCAAACGCCGTGGAAGTCCGGCGATCTCAGCACTGACGAGAGGGTAGCCAGAGAGAATATTTCGGACTTCGGCAACACAACTTTTCATGTGGGATGGATACCGGAAACTTTTCCCAGCGTAGCCGACCGGCGTTTCGCCCTGGTCCATATTGACGTCGATCTATACGAGCCGACGCGTGACGCGCTTGCCTTCTTCTACGATCGGGTGTGCGCACATGGCATCATCATATGCGATGACTACGGCTCCGCGCTCTGTCCTGGAGCCCGAAAGGCCTTTGACCAATTCTTCGAAAACCGCCCGGAAGGCATTATCGAACTTCCAACGGGGCAGGCGATTGTCATAAAGGCAGGCTAGTCCTGAATGGTTGCGGCGGCTCTCCATCGGATGAAGCGAGGACGTCACCGAATGCCGCGATAGAGATCGGCAGGGCATGGGTATCAATTCTCGCTTGATGGCACCTGCGACGGAGCAAAATAGGCATTGAAGAACTGCTCAACGATCTCGTCGACGACTGAGTTCTTTACGTGCCGCAAGTCCTCTCTGTAGCTACGAGCGAGGCCTCCATAGGTGACAAGCTCGAACGAGGGAAGATAATGGACATTGTCCCGTTCCCGGCAGACTTGACCAAGCACGGCGCGAAGAACGGATTTGCCTTCAGTGCTCGCGGTGACGACATCCGCGTCCTGAAATGTGCGCGCCAATGCAACCGGTGAGACCGTGAGAATTATCGGCGCATCGGGTTTGCGTTCACGGACCATGTCCACGGCAGCCATCACGTTGGCGTAGTTTTCCTGAAAGCTGCTGACGTGAAGCGTTGTTTCCTGCATTCCGCCGCCGCCGAGATAGAGCGGCTTCTGCGCTGCTGCTTTGCCACTGGCCTTGTTGATGAAGACCTCGGTCATTCCAAAGGTGAATATGAATGCCGTGGCGGCATCGAAGCCAGCCCGCATCTCCCGGTTTACGCTCCCGATCACCTCTTTGAGAACTTCCGGAGATTTGGCGAAAATACCGCGCCGATACGGGTCCTGAAAGCTGGCCGAGCCCCAAGGGACGCGTTTCTTGACCTGCCACCAGTCGTCGTCTGCCTGATCCCACACGCCAAGCATTTGCTCGAGCTGGAGGCGAACAGTGAAAGTGTTGTAGAAGTTCATATGTTCCTGCCGAGGCAGCTCATCTACAATGGCCTCCGCGGGGTCGAAGCTGATATTTCCGTAGGACGGGACGCATGCGATGCGTCTGTTTGTCAACGCGCGTCGAATTTCCTGCGCAAAGCAACTCCCCATCGTGAAGAATATATCGTCAGAAGTTAATACGGGGGTTTTGCGTATAGTAATGGCGCCAGAGCTTACAAAGTCGCCATACTTCGCGTTCAATTTATCCGACGCCATCAGACGGACAGGTTTGGCGTATCCGAGTCGATTGCGTATCCGAAGGTACCTTCGTTTAACTCGCTCCAGAAATGGCACAGTCGCTCCATAGTGGTCACAGCTGGCCCCAACCGCAATGCCGGACATGTAGTCCGCTTCGCGGCTAGCTGCAATCAGAAGGATTCAAGATTGACTATTCGAACGACGTCAGACCTCAGATGCGGTTCTTTTGGCGCATGTTGTCGCGGCGCAGTCTGGTCCCGCTTCACGCTTCATTAAGGCGTCTGTCGGGCTGTCCGCTGACCCCGACAGTTGTGCAGAAATCGCCTTTGGTGGATCGGCAACGCAACATGAGCCGCGCCCTTGGGACCGGGGGATCTCTCTCGCGCACGTCTGGCGTAACCCAAGGCAGACCGAGGGATTAGGGCCTACCAGAGAGGGTAATTGTCCTCCGGCTCAGCTTCCTCGTCAGCTTTTCCTCGTTTTTTTATGACCATCCGCACCAATGCTATTGCGGCTACAACCAGCAAAGCAGCGGATGTCCAAAAAAATATACTATTCATGGAAAACATTCATAGTTTTTCTCTCGTATACGTCAGTATATTAGAGGTTTCTCTTTGGAAAAGTTCAGAAGACCCTGTTCCATAATCGCGTTGGCAACAATCCTGGCAGCGGAATCCGCTCCCTTCTCGGTGAAATGCACCTCGTCGTAATAATTTCTATCCAAAGTCTCGCTGCGTTGGCAAAGGTAAGGCAACGATCCATGGAGATCAACGACCGAGGCGCCGGTTCGCTTGGCTATGTCTTCCACAATGCGTCTGTGTTCCCAAACCGCGTTTGCAGCGGGATCGTTTGGGTCTTCCTGCCGATAATTGGGGTTTACGAAGAGAACCGAGGCTCCGGCTGCCTTTGCGAGGACGACCAGTGCACTAAAGTTCGCGCGAAACGCGTCTGGTGGATTGTGCGCAATGTGCTTCGAATTTCGACGTCCATCGCCTCGACGTCGAACAATGTTCCCGACATACGCGGTCGCCAGATTTTGCCGTCTTTTGAACCAACCCGAAAGCCCGCCACCTGACGGTGGCTCGAACCAGGAGCAGGAATACTGGTTGTAGTCTCGAGACAGTCCTTCCAGTCGGCGAGGATGAACATCATTGTGGGTATAGTAGTATACGATAAGATTAGGTGACAATGGTGCTACGTGGAAAAGAAGTCTCAAAACGTTCTCGACCGAGGTATATCCGCCAACTCCTGCGTTGACGATGTCAATTTCGACTCCCGGTTTCAGATCCCTCAGGTATTCGCCCAGCCGGTGCGGATAAGTACGGCTATCGTCTTCTATTCCGGTACAATAAGTAGACGATTCTCCCATACAGACAACTCTTAGACATTGCTCCGGCTTCGGCATGGCGGTTTCCGGGCCCCGGAAGCCCAGGCTATTGTGTCTCGATCTGCCGTTGCCCGAGTGCCACACAGGATTCAGCTCATATAGGGTATAGGGGTTTGGCCGAACCAAAGGTGTCGGGCAACCAGCCCATTTGGCAATCAAGCCTGGGAAACCGATCTGGAGCAGCGCCCTATCGCCTAGAAGCATAATGAGGCCTTTGCGCAAAGTGCGCCGCGCTCTCCAAAGTTGCTTTTTAACCACGTTCATCTCGACACCATGTAGCAACGCCTTTCGTGCGCGTGCTCAATCGGGCTCAAACTCACCGCGGTAGTCCATTGCGAGGGCGGAATCCTGCTTCGGCTTATGGAGAACGCAGTTACCAGCCACCAGCACGTCCAGATCCGTTCCCATGAAGCAGCGAAAAGCATCCGTCGGGGAACATACGATCGGCTCGCTGCGCACATTGAAACTGGTGTTCACCAAGACAGGACAGCCGGTAAGCGCTTCAAACCGGGTGATCAACGCGTGGTATAGCGGGTTGGTCTCGACGTGCACCGTCTGAATCCTGGCCGAATAGTCGACATGCGTGACGGCAGGAATCTCGGACCGACGGACGTTCAGCTTGTCTATTCCGAACATAGCGGCCTCGGATGCAGTCATCGCGCGGTGACGGCTCTGCTTAACCGGAGCAACGAGGAGCATATAAGGCGATTCACCCTCCAGATCGAACCAGTCCGACACATGTGCCGACAGGACTGAGGGGGCGAACGGACGAAAACTCTCGCGAAACTTGACCTTGAGATTGAGCGTCTTCTGCATATGGTCCGACCGCGGATCTGCAAGGATGGATCTGTTGCCAAGCGCCCGTGGTCCGAATTCCATCCTGCCCTGGAACCACCCCACCGCCTTGCCGCAGGCCAGCGCCGCAGCCGTGGCATCGATCAGTTGGTCGGTTGGCATGACTTCGAAAACGGCTTTGGCTCGGCTGAGTTGCGCTTCGATCTCGCTCTGACCGAATTCCGGACCGAGATAACTCCCTTTCATGGAATCTTGCTTGGCTATAACCCGCTCACCGCCGAGTTTAAGATGCCAGGCGGCGAGTGCGGCCCCAAGCGAGCCTCCGGCATCGCCGGCTGCGGGCTGAACCCAGATTCTCTTGAAGGCACCATCTCTGAGCACTTTGCCGTTCGCCACGCAGTTAAGCGCCACACCGCCGGCCATGCACAGATTGGGAATTGCAAAATCTCGTGCCAAGCTGCGAGTCAGCCGAAGAACGATCTCATCGGCGACGGCCTGGATGGACGCGGCAACGTCCATATGAAAATCAGTTAACAGATCGGTATCAGGGCGCCTTACCGGCTGTCCGAAGAGGCTGGCGAACCGTGCGTTCGTCATTTTCAGTCCAGTGGCATACGCGAAATAGCTTTGGTCGAGACGGAAGGTTCCGTCCTCCTTCAGGTCGACCAGCTTTTCCAGGATCAGCGATTTGAACCGAGGCACACCATAGGGGGCCAGCCCCATCACCTTGTATTCGCCACTGTTTATCTTGAAGCCGAGATAATAACAGAACGCCGCGTATAGAAGCCCGAGCGAATGCGGAAACCGCAATTCCCGCACGACATCAAGAGTTGCGCCTCTGCCGATCGCAACTGTCGTGGTTGCTTTCTCGCCAACGCCGTCGAGAGTCAAAACCACAGCTTCATTAAAGGGCGACGGGAAAAACGCGCTGGCCGCGTGGCTTACGTGGTGTTCGGAAAAGAGGATCCGGGATGGATCCTTGAAGCCGCGGTCAATTCTGCGGAGTTCGTCGAAAATGATCCTCTTCTGAAATAATTTTCCCGTCAGCCAAGCGGGCATCGCCTTTCGGAATGAATCGAATCCGCTAGGAGCGGCGTCGAGATAGGTTTCAAGCAGACGCGAAAATTTTAGCAGCGGCTTTTCATAGAATACGACGTAGTCCACATCCTTCAGCAAGACACCGCCGGTCTGCAAAACGGACCGAATGGCGTTTGAGGGGAAGCGTTCGTCGGCTTTTCGACGGGTGAACCGCTCCTCCTGGGCCGCCGAAATGATGGCGCCGTCGACGACGAGGGAGGCCGCGCTGTCGTGGTAGAAAGCCGATATGCCCAATATATTGGTCATAATATTGTCTTCAAAACTGATTGGTCATCGAGTTCAAATCGTTCTTGGTTCTTCGTTCAATCCAAAATGTATCATTGGAATGCGTTCTTTGGAGCCGTCGGCAGATCACTCTGACCAACCGGCGTGCAAATCCGACGGGAAATACCACCCCAAAGAACGTCGATGCACACACCAAGTCGGAAAACCAACCATTGGTCGCAGCCCTCTTGGAGGGCACGTTGTGAATGTCAGACACTATTTTCGCCCACCACGAGAATGCACCCAAGCTATTGGCAAACGATTGAGCCGAAGGAACAAAGCTTGTCAAGGACGCGGCGTATCACCGAGCCGATTGAGCCCGTGCGGCAGCCTTGACGGTCGCCATTCAATGAGTCGGGTTCGGCATTGACTGCGGCTCCGAACGAAGCCACAGACATGGAATAGGATATGAACTATCGCGGATGCTCAAGCGGCGTCCCGAAATCGTGCGGGTCGGCAGAGAGCAGAGGCCCTCCGGTACCAACGCACATCGCATCGGGAAATGGAATGAGCGCAAAGAGACGAATTTCGGCGGTGCTGGCATACCCGCTGGTTAAGCGTCTGATCATCGAGAACCTGCCGCCGCACAAAACGCTGTATCTCGCCGGTTTGCTGTGTTCGATCGCCGTTGCGGCGACGACCGCCGCGTCGGCTTGGATCATGAGCACCATGGTCAATAGCATCTATGTGGAACGCAACGCTGCCGCCGCATGGGGTATCAGCGCCGTAATCATCGGCATTTTCCTGGTTAAGGGCATAGCCGCCTATTGCCAGACCATCACGACGGGAAAGATTCGCCGGGCTATCGTCTCGGACCTGCAAAACCGCCAGTTTTCTCGAATGGTGCGTTTCGACATCGGTCGTTTCGCCAATCAGCATCCGGCGAAATTCGTCTCCAAGATCATGTTCAACGCGCGCGCCGGGTCATCCGTTATTCTGACGCTCACGAGCAGCACCGTCTCCGATGTGCTGACGCTGATTGGCCTGGCAAGCGTCATGGTCAAGCAGGATCCGATGATGTCGCTGATATCCGTGGCGGTTCTGCCGCTGCTGTTCCTGTCGGTGGGCGCCATAACCAGGAAGCTCAAGGCGCTGGCAAGGGGCGAGACGGAGTTGGCTGCACTGGTCCAGTCGATCGGCACGGAAGCCGTCGAAGGTATCCGGACCATCAAGTCCTTTCAGCTCGAAGACAAGGCGGTCGCCAGCTTCGCAAAGGCCGTCGGCAAGATGGAAAGGCGCGGCATCCAGATAAACCGGACGTCAGCGTTGATGAGTCCGTTGATGGAGACCGGCGGCGGCGTGATCATCGGGCTGTTCGTCATTTATGCCAGTTGGCAGACCCTCGGCAACGGCAAGACCCCGGGCGAGTTCATGGCCTTCATAACCGCCTTTCTGCTTGCCTATGAGCCCGCCAAGCGGCTGGCCCGCGTCAATGTCGATATCCAGAAGCAGATGGTGGCGGTTGAGCAGATGTATGATTTGATCGATACGCCCGAGCAGCGACAACTCGCAACCGCCGGCGAGCGCCTCACCGATGTCGAGGGCGGTATCCGTTTTGAAGATGTGGCCTTCTCCTACGAAGGCAACAGCCCGGCGCTGCACGGCGTTTCCTTCGAGGTACGGCCCCGTGAGAAGCTGGCGATCGTCGGCCGCTCCGGCGCCGGCAAGACCACCATCGTCAATCTGATCCTGCGCCTCATTGAGCCGGACAAGGGCCGGATCCTCATCGACGGAAAGGACATTTCCAAGATCGGCCTCGCCGACGTTCGCGACAATATCGCACTGGTGTCACAGGATGTCTTCCTGTTCGAAGGCTCGATCCGCGACAACATCCGCGACGGACGCCCGGGCGCCACCGATCAGGAAATCGAGTCCGCGGCGGACCTCGCCCGGGTCACCAGCTTTTCCTCCAGCCTTGAAAACGGGCTCGACACTCTTGTCGGGCCGAGTGGCACCAACCTGTCGGGCGGGCAGAAACAACGCGTCGCCATCGCGCGCGCGCTGCTCAAGAATGCTCCGGTAATCGTCTATGATGAAGCAACGTCCGCGCTTGACGGCGAAAACGAACGGGCGGTCATGGAGGCTGCTTTCGACGATGCATTCGAGCGCACGGTGATCTGCATTGCGCACAGGCTTTCAACCATCAAGGCAGCCGATCGCATCCTGGTGTTTGACGCTGGCATTCTGGCGGACGCCGGGACTCATGACGAGCTTGCCAGGCGCAGCGAAATTTATCGCTCGATCTTTCACCTGGAGGCGTCCGGCCCGATCGTCGAGGGCAGCAAGCAGCTGCGGCAAAGCGTTTTGCGCTGACGGCGATGACCAGTTTTTATCACGGTTCCTATGTCAGGTATGTGATTGCTGGGATAGGCCTGCGATTGCGCCGATACACAAAGGCCGCGCGGACATTGTTTGCCGGCTCCAAGCCTCATTCCGTTCTTGAGCTGCAGGCCAAGGCCGACGCGCTGATCGCGCGCAGGGACTGGACAGGCCTTGAAGCAAGTATCAATGAAATGGCCATCATGGCTGACCGTTCCCGCAACCCCGAGCTGATGCAGAAGGCAGGACAGGGCTTCGAACGGCTGGGCAACTTCGCCCGGGCGGCCGAGCTTCGGCTTACCGCTCGCCGGCTGCGGAAGGGGAAAAATGCCAACGAGTGGACCGGGGAGAACCTCGGTTCGGATACACTGCTGATCGATCTTGTGGAGGATGACCCGCGCAGCCTTGGCCGGGTTATCCGCCACGCGCGACTGGCCGGCGCCGCCGCTGCCTATGCGCAAAGTGCAACAATTCGGGCAGAGCCGCGGCTCACATCAATTCTGCAGCGAACGTTCCCGAAGGCGACCGTGGTCCCGGCGCAGCAGGATGTGATCGGCGACAAACGTGCGACCTTCGAAGATCTCGCCTGGGTGTTCGGACGCGATGCCGAGAAACTTGCCGCCGACTTCGTGCCGCTGCGAGCAGATCCTGGGCTCGTCGAGACATTCCGCAAGCATTATCGCTCGATCACGGATCTGCCGCTGGTCGGCCTCTCCTGGGGTAGCAAATCCCACACCAAGGACGTGCCTGACTTCCCCGAATGGGCACGGTTCATCGCCCAGACACAAGCGACATTCGTTTCGCTTCAGTACGGACAGATCAAGCCGGCGCTGCGGCGCCTGCGCAATGGCAATGACGCGCGTCTTATCTATGACGACAGCGTTGACCAGATGGTCGATATGGACCGGTTCGCTGCACAGGTCGCAGCGCTCGATGCCGTCGTGACGATCAGCAACACGGCGGCTCATCTATCCGGAGCACTTGGTATTCCGACTATTTTCCTGATCGACGACAATTTTCAGACGGCGTGGCCAGTCATCGGCGATCGAACGCCTTGGTATCCGAAGGGCGTCGTCATTCGTAAGGAAGGGCGCGCGTGGTCGGTGGTGCTCGACGAGGTTGGTCAAAGACTCTCGTCGATCTTGACGACGCATTCCGACGCTGCCTGTTGAGGATCGCCGTGCCGAACAGACGATCCGTCCTTCAAAAAGCAAAAGCTGCGGACCTGCGCCCGCAAGCAGGCGCGGGCAAGCGGCTACAGACACTTTTTGATCGAGCAAAGGAACTTCTTAAACGGCCCTCGCGTCATGCCGACGAAAGCGTCGAACGGCATATGAGGCTGATGGCGGAGAGCGTCGAGCGAAGCGACTGGAAGGCGGCCCGGGACCATGCGCTGGCACTCGGCCTGCTGGGTGAGCAGCTTGGCGATCGCGGGCTTGTCAAGAAAGCCGGGCGTGGCCTCAGACGTCTCGGCGGCGGGAACCGTGCCTGGCAGTTGATTGCGTCGAGCAAGCAAATGCCAGGCAGGCCCGAATGGGATGGCAGTGATCTTGCGGGTCGCAGGCTTGCCGTCGAGCGCCGCGAAGGCGATCTTGCGATTTTCCTTCAGTTCGCGTCGTTGCTTGGCCCGGTGATCGCGGCTGCCGAGCGATGCATCGTCTCGGTCGAGCCGCGACTGGTGCCACTCTATCGCCGAACATATCCTGCGCTCGATCTCAGGCTGGAGGAACAGGGGGAGGTGGCGGCGGTGGACGCCGATGTCTTCGCCTGCTTCGAGACACTGGCGAAGCACTTCTGGCCGGATGAACCGGCAGCACGCGCGCCCTTCGTCCCGTTGGAGCCGGACCGCCGATTGGTCGCCGAGTTGCGCAGCACCTACCTCGATCGCGGCCCCGGTCCTCTGATCGGCTTTGCCTGGGGAAGCCTGAACAAGGCCAAGGACCTGCCGGCCCTGGACGATTGGCGGGCGTTGCTCGGCAGCCTGCCGGGACGTTTCGTCAGCCTGCAATATGGCGATGTCGGGCCGGCGCTTTCCGAGTTCGAGCACTGGGCGCCGGGACGCATCATCCATGACGCTTCCGTCGACCAGTTGTCGGATATGGACCGCTTTGCCGCGCAAATCGCTGCGCTCGATGCCGTGGTGACGATCAGCAATACCGGCGCCAATCTGGCGGGGGCGCTTGGCGTCCCAACGGTCGTCATGCTCGACGACGGGTTTCGGCTGTCGTGGCCCGCCTTCGGCGAGACCGTGGCCACATATCCAAGCGTTCGACTGGTCAGAAAAGGCGGCCAGGCATGGGCGTCCGCAATGCAGGAAGCAGGTGGACGGATCAGGCAAATCATCAGTGGAGTTGCTGATGGCCGATAGCCGATTTCTTCTCCGGTTCCGCCGCGCTATCGCGCTTGCCGGCTACAAATACAAGGTTTGGTTCCGCAGTCATCGGCGGCAGCTTTTCCTTCGCTGGCGTGACGGCGATATTGCCGATCAGATGGCGGATTATCGGCGAAGCATCGAGGCGCGCGATTGGTCGGCCGCGCTGCCGAAAGCCCTGGCGCTAGCATCGATCGCGAAGTCGAGGGGCGAGGTACATCTGCTCGACGAGCTCGGCAAGGCGCTGATGCGGATGGGCGCTTACGGCCCGGCGGCCGAACTCAAGATCGCCCGGCGCCATATCGTTGAAGGCCGTGTCGAGCGTGAGTGGCTCGGCCAGGATGTCTCGGGCCAGGTACTGCTCGTCGACCTGATGGAGACCGAGAAGCAGGGGCTGGCCACCGCGATCCATCATGCGAGTTCCGTCGGCCGCGCGCTCGCCCGCGCCGCACGATTGATCGTGCTCGTCGAGCATCGGTTGGTGCCGTTGTTTCAGCGGACATTTCCCATTGCCGATGTGCGGGCTGTCGGTCCCGGGAACAAGGCCGCCTACGCCGAGGCGCAGGCCTTTGCCGGCGTCCAGCATCTGACTGCTGTGTTCGAAACCAATGAGGCGACGATCCGGGAGCATTTCGTCCCGCTTAAACCGGATCCGGCGCGGGTCGCTGAACTTCGCGCCCGCTACAGCGAGGACGGCCGGCCGCTGGTCGGCGTCGCATGGGGCAGCTCCAATCCCGGCAAGGACCTGCCGCCGCTGGCGGCGTGGCGTCCCCTGCTTGGCCGACAGGACCTTCGGTTCGTTTCGCTGCAATATGGCCGGACCGAGTCAGACCTGAAAATCTTGACCGATGGCGACCCGACACGTGTGTTGCACGACCCTACCGTGGATCAGCTTGTCGACATGGACATGTTCGCCGCGCAGGTTGCAGCGATGGACGCCGTCGTAACCATCAGCAACACCGGGGCCCACCTGGCGGGCGCCCTCGGCGTCCCGTCGGTCTTCATCCTTGGTGACGGCTTCAAACGTTCGTGGCCAGTGGAGGGCGACCGCACGCCCTACTATCCTTCGGCCGTGCTGGTCTCAAAGCGCGAACGGCCCTGGGCCGAGGTGATGGACGAGGCGCGACACCACATGTGCTCACTCATCGCCTCTAGTTGACTCCGCCACGCCTGGCATCGCGAACGCACTAGGAAGGCCACAGCAGCCAAGTGGTCAAGGGCCTTTTTTTACGGCGAGAACGCTGTAAACTGCCGGCTGGCGGCTGGTTCAAGACTTGGAGGGCGATGCATATCTTTGGGTAGGTCGGGGAACAAGTCGGCTTCTCTTATCAGCGAAGACTTTGTGCAGCGGCTCCTCGCGGTGTACAGGCTTGTGCATCCAGGAAACCTGTTCAGGCGGGGGCGTATCTACGCTCGCGGCAGGGCAGAGACGAGGACGGTCTACTTCGTCCCACACAATCGCAACAATGTTCGTCTGCTGGCTGATGCGGCTCAACTTCTGGTCGACGGCGGCATTCAATGCGTATTCGCGCATATTGACGGATTGAAACGCGGCGGCGTCGCACGCCCTGAACTAAACGCCCGGGGAATGTCGCATATCAGCTTTGCTGAGCTCAAGCGGACGATCAGACCCTGCGACATGCTGGTGACTGGAAATGACTATGCACCGCAATTTTTTAGGCGGTTCATAGATTCTATCAACTTCGGAATGGTCCGTGTGGTCGGCCTCATCGGAGGTGCGAGACTGCTGCAGCCGCATCGATTTGTGAGAGCTGACTACATCCTGTCGATGGGACCGGCAGCGCTGCAGCAACGACGACAACCGACCTACATTGTCGGCTCCCCGGTAATTGAGCGTGCCGTCGAAAACGCGGGCGCCAGGCACGATGAAGGGCTTTTCGTGCTGGTGAACTTCAAGGGGGATATCGAAGACCTCGCAGACCGCCAATCGATTGAAGCGGTGGCAGCCGCATGTGCGAAACTCGGCCTTGCCCATGTCGTTAGTGTCCATCCCACGATGTTCGCAAAAGTCGACATGCCGAACAAATCGCCCGTAGACTTCGCACAACTGCTCCCGGACGCCCTGGCGCTAGTAACTCGCCCAAGCACCACGGTTTACGAAGCGATCGCCTGCGGCATTCCGGTGGTGCTCTTTCCGCTGGTTTCGCCGATGGTCGAGTTCGACAGTCCTATGGGCGCTTTCAAACCAACATGGTCGGAGCATCAACTCGTCGACGATATCCTTGCTGCGGTCAGGTCAAGACCAACCTATTTTGAGCAAAGCCGGGACTTCCTCAATGCCAATCTGTCGATTGATCCAAAGATGCCAGCTTCGCAACGGATCGCCAATGCTTTGATCGATATTTACAACCGCTGATTTGCGCAATCAAAGTGCTCGCAATCGGAGGCCTAAGTTGAGATTGTTGTCCAACTTCTTTGCAAAAAGGCCGCCACTCCTTGTCGTCTCGTTTCCCAAGTCCGGGCGGACGTGGCTGCGCGTAATGCTTGACGATCTGGGCGTCAATGCGGCTTACACGCATGATGGTTCCGACCACAAGGAGCTGCGTGACATTGCACAGATCAGCACCGACAAATCACGCTACAAACGGCAGCGGATCCTATTTCTGACGCGAGACCCCCGCGACACTGTGGTGTCTGGATATTTTCAGGTTTGCAAACGCCATCAGCTGGGAGCAGGTCCGATAGGCGAATGTGTAAGGAGCCCCAAACACGGCGTCGAGAAGATTGCCCTTTTCAATCTGCAGTGGTTCGCAGCCGCAAGTTACATGCGAAAAATTGCGCTTTTGCGCTATGAAGATATGCAGCGGGATACAAACGACGCTTTGCGCAGTGTCGGAAACTTTGTGGGAAAGTCCTTCGACGAGTCCAACCTTGCTGATGTGGTCGTCAGTAGGTCGTTCAAACGAATGCAGCAATCTGAAATCTCAGGAGAACTGGGTGCGCGCTATGGCGGAAAATTGCGACCACGCAATCCTGACGACCCGGAAAGTTTCAAGGTTCGAAAAGGTAAGGTCGGTGGTTATTTGGACTACCTCAGCGTAGATGATGTAGCCTTCTGCGACAATGTACTTGCGCGGCTCGATTACTGGAAGCGGCTCGATGAGGCCTTCCTGCGGCATGGCATATCTTATATCGGCGACAGGGGCAGGTGTGAATTGATCCGATGCATCGGTTTGTCTGCGGATGCGGACATAGCGGCACGACGCCGATAGCTACGATTTTGCCTCATATGCCGATGCCTTTTTTGCCATCTAGGTTCTGCTCTCCGGTTCGAGAAGGCCGAGAAGCAGGTCTGGCTGGCCACAGCGATCCATCATGCGAGTTCTATCGGCCCGCGCGCTCGGCCCGGGCCGATCCCCAGATCACGGCCGCCTACGGCCCTGGGCCGAGGTGATGGACGAGGCGGAGAAGAACATGAGGCGCCTGCTCGAGGCCGCTCGAGCCTGACCGTACAAATCAGCAGGGCGGTTGAGCATCCAGGCAGTTTCCTATACTGGTCTGGCCCGGCTGGCGGAGCCGGCAAAAAGCTTTCGAACCGAAGATCTTCCTGCGGAGCCAATGATGTGCGGATTGTTCGGCGTCTATCGTGCCGAGGGCTTTTCGCCCGACGATATCCATCGTGCCGACCAGGCCCGCGACACGCTTGTGCACCGCGGCCCGAATTATGGCGGCGCACGTGTCACCAGCGATCTCTATCACGGGTTTCGGCGCCTCAGCATTATCGACCTCTCGGCGGCAGGCAATCAGCCCATGGTCAGCGCCGACGGGAAGTTCGCGATCACGGTCAATGGTGAGATCTACAACTATCGCGAGCTCCGCGCCGATCTGATTGCCAAAGGCTGCGTATTCACCTCGCAGTCCGATTCCGAAGTTGTGCTGCATGGCTATCGGGTGTGGGGGCTCGAAGGGCTCTGCGAGAAGCTGGACGGCATGTATGCGGCGGTGATCCATGACGGGGAACGCCGCAAGCTGCATGCGATCCGCGACCGGCCGGGCATGAAGCCGTTCTTCTACTTCCATTCGGGACGCCGATTTGCCTGGGCGTCGGAACTCAAAGCGCTGCAGGCCTGGCTCGGCGACGATCTGCCGCCGATCGACGAGACGGCTGTCCTGGACTATCTCGCATGCCGCTATATTCCAGCGCCCAAAAGCCTCTACCGCAATATCTTCAAACTTCCGGCCGCAAGTCGGCTGACATTCGATCTGGAAACCGGCCGCCTCGATGTCGGGCGTTACTGGACCATGCCTACCGAACTCCGCTCGGACAATGACGACCGCCTGGCCGACGGGCTGCGGGACCGCATGCAGGCGAGCGTTGCCGCTCACATGGTGAGCGATGTGCCGGTCGGCTATTTTCTTAGTGGCGGCATAGACTCGGCGGTTGTCCTGTCGCATGCCGTTGCGGTGAACCCCACGGCAAAGGCGTTTTCGATCGGCTTCGAAGATCCGAGATTTGACGAGAGCGCGCAGGCGGCCAAGGTCGCGGCGCTGTTCGGCGCCGAACACGCGATCCGGATCCTGCAGCCGACAGAGCTCGATGACGTCTTCGACCGCACGCGGGAATGGTATGACGAGCCGCTTTCCGACAAGGCCGCCATCCCGGCGTTTCGTGTCTGCGAATTTGCCAGCCGCGACAGGACCGTCGTGCTGACGGGCGATGGCGGGGACGAGCTTTTCGGCGGCTATCGCTCATACAAGCGGTTTAGCGGCATTCGCAGGAAGCAACGTTTCGTCCCGTTCGGTTCACAGAGCGGGTGGCGCCTGAAGGACCGCAATTTGCGCCTGATCACCACGCGTGACCCGGTCGAGCTCTCCATCGCCATTGGCTCCGGCAGAACGAGATGGCAGCGCGACGTCTATCGCGAACGCCTTGCCATCGCTGCTGACTATGATGAACTCGCCCATCTCAGGGCGTGGTGGAAGCCGGAACTCGGACCGTTGCGCAGCCTGCAATATCTCGATTTTCATACCAGTCTGCCCAACAATATCCTGACCAAGGTCGATCGGTTGAGCATGTCGGTTTCGCTCGAAGCGCGTATCCCGTTCCTGTCGCGAACGATGATCGAATATGCGTTCAGCCTGCCGGAGTCGTTTCTTTACAAGGATGGCCAGCTTAAGGGCGGGCTTAAATACGCATATCGCAATGTTTTGCCGGCAAGCACGCTCAAACGTAAGAAGCAGGGATTTGGTCTTCCACAAAGCTGGAAGCGAACGGCCGTGGCTTCGCAATCCGAGGAAAGCTATCAGGAGGCGGTATTGTCCGGTTTCCTGAAAGGCGCCAAGTTTTCGAATGCCTCCGCATAGCCACCCTCAAGGCTGCCAGCATTTCTTTTTCGCCGTGACGGAGCGGGGTCGGGCCATGGGAGCACTGCCGACATGGTGATGCGGACCGGATTCATATGCGGCTGCGGTCATAGCGGCACGACGTTGATCGCGACGATCCTCGCAGCCCATCCCGACGTCTACCTGCCGTTCCAGGAAACCAATGTCTTCTTCAAATGGACGCCGCTGGCGATGTTTCGCTATTGGAAGCTGAAGCGCGCGGCGCGCGGTGCCGGAAAGACCTTGCTGCTTGAAAAAACGCCGCGGCATATCCGTCGCGTCGGCCGTATTCGCCGCCTCGTGCCCGGGGCGCGTTTCGTGATGCCGGTGCGGGACGGGCGCGACGTCGTGGCGTCATTGGCCAAGCGTCTTGGCGATCCAAGGGAGGCGCTCGACCGCTGGATCGGCGACAATGCGCTCGTTCTCGCCGAACAAGGACAGCCGGATGTACTGATCTATCGCTACGAGGATCTGGTCGAGGATCCGGCCAAGATCGTCAAGCGCATCTGCGGCTTTCTCAACCTGCCCTTCAGCCCGGACCTGCTCGACTATCACAGGAAGCCGCAGCAATGGTTCAAGCCGGCCGAAGTCGAACTTGAGAAGCAACATACTGCACTCCGCAACCAGCAGGTCAATCAGCCGATCTATGACGGGCGCGGACGATGGAAGACCGACCTTGGTCAGCAGGAATTGGCGGAGCTTACCGAGGGCCGTGGGAAGCCCCTGATGCAGGCTTTCGGGTACCTTTGAGCGATACGCCCGATATTTTCACTCTGGAAGCGCGCGCGGATAGCCAAACTGATCGAAGTCGCGCTCATATGCGCGATAGATGGAATCCGCCAGTTCTGGCGTGAAGTAGTCGGCAAGCCTGCGACGCGAGGAGGTGTGCAGGGGCGGCATCGCCGCGCGCCGCATATCGTCGCCTGCACCGACATGATCGAGAACCCGTTCGAAATCCTTTGCGAAAGTCTCGGTCTTGCCGATGAGGTCGAACGCAACTCCTGGAACTTCGACAATGTCGCTTTGCCTCTGCCAATGTTTGTCGATGCGCCATGTGGACGTCTTGCAGGCAAAGGCGACGAAATCTGCAAAGGACAGGCTCTTGTCAGTGCCGACAGGCAGCGCCGGATCGGCCCGTTCGCGGTGGGCCAGATAGACCTCGACCCTGCCATAGCCAGGCACAAGGGGACGGTCGCGATATTGGTCGGCCCAGCACGACAACAGCCTGGTGTAGGGATTGCGAACGAAGGTAAATCGCAAGGCTTCAGCACTTGTCGCCATGTGGTGGAACTGCACGATGCCATGGCGAGGCGCCTGCAACCGTGACGCCTTTCGGTTGTGGACCTTCCAGTTCTGGTCGCTGCGCCACCCCGACACGGTGTCGTTGCCGATCATGGCTGCAAGGTTGCTTCGAATGCGGCTGCTGGCCGCCTTCGGCGTTGCCAGGTACAGGATCTTGAGTTGCGGGACCACGTCGATCAGGTCGTCCGGCAGGTATGCGGTTGCCACGGCCCTGCGGTAGAAGGCGAGGGCTTCCGGATGCGCCCAGGCAAGAAACGGCTCCCTGACTACGTCGCGAAGGCTTTGCAGCCGTGGCCGCAACGAGCGCTCGAGGCGACGGAATGCGCCGAGCTGGGGTTTGCCCGGCACGACATTATCGGGCGAAACATGGCTGGTCGTCATCGGCAAAAACCCTCGCCTTGAAATCAGTCTACCTGTCGTGGCATAGGCCTGTAAGCAGGCAGACTGTCTTTACCGCATTGCCCTATCCAAGGCTGGCTTACGGCGCTTAATAGACTGCGAAGAAACTCCCGCCAAGTTCGAAAGCTCAATTGAGGTGGATAGAGGCATCGCGCGTCGCACGGGCTTGTCACAGCACGACCAACGCTTCCGGCCCTGGTGCAGGACAATGATCGCCTTTTGTGCTGCGATGTTTTTCCGGGGGTGGGAAGGCGTTAGACAACGCAAATGTTCCGCCAAATTTTTTACATTCAATCTCTAACTTGGCAGCGTCGACAGACTTACGCTATACGCCGCGGTGGGCACGGTAAACGGGGGACGAAACCACTCACGGATCGAGCTCGAATGTGCTGAAACGATTTCGGAAAATCAAAACAAAGGTTGGCCGAACGGTCGCCAAAAGGACCATACCGGCTTCTCCGTTTTACAAGCGATACCCGTATGGCGGCAAATTGACGATACTGACCGCCGATCGGCAAGGATTGTTTGATCCCGATCACGGATTTTTCTACAATCGCATTGCGAAGTCGGCCAACTCTACGGTCACAATAAACTTGGCCCAGCTCAAATTTCGCGAAAAGTTCCAGCTCGCCGGCGCGAAGAAACAATTGCTGCAGAGCGACACCCTGTTGCGTCCGTCGCAATTGACCGTCGATCAGGTTGATTCGATTTCGAACGTGTTCGCGTTCACGTTTGTGCGGAATCCCTACAGCCGCGTGCTGTCGGCCTATTTGGATAAGGTCGCGACGGGAAAGAAAAACATCGGTAAGCGCGGCAATATCCCGACTTTCTGTGAATTTTGTGATCTCCTGGAAGATGGCTGGCTGTATGCGGACCTCCATTGGGCTCCGCAGACATCGTCGCTTGTCATGCCCACGTCCGAGTTTGATTTTATCGGTCGTGTCGAAAATTTCGCCGAGGACTTCCAAAAGGTGTGGGATCGGATCAGTGGCGGCAGGCAAATCAGCAACACCATCCACCGCAGCCAAAGCCGAACGGATGCGACGAGCAAGGCCGACGATTACTATGATAAGAGATCGCGCGGGATCGTCTCTAGCCTCTATGCCGAGGATTTTGAGGCTTTCGGCTACTGACGGCAATGCGCGGCTTCTGCTCGGCGGCGCACAGTCTACCTCAGGAAAACGACACTCCAGTCGATCATGTGCAAATCTTCACGGCGTAGCGAGGTCAAATGGCTCTGTCTCAGCATGATCGGCAGGTCCAAGCCGAACCGACAGTGCCGATCCTGTTCGTGCGCCAGCGTTATGCGCCTTTCGGTGGAGGCGAGATCATGCTGGAAAACATCATGGCCGCGTTCGCGGCGCGTCAGCGGCCGGTGGCCGTGCTCTCCGGCGACTGGCCGCGTAATGAAGGGATAGAGTTCATCCATTGCGCCGGCCGCCGCTTTCCGCGTTCGCTGCGGGCGACGTCCTTTGCTCAAGCCGCCTGCCGCAAGATCGCCAAGATGCCACGGGCGCTGGTGCAGAGCAACGATCGCCTCCCGTGCTGCGATGTCTTCCGGGCCGGGGAGGGCGTTCATGCCGCCTATCTTGCCGAGCGGCGGCGTTTCGAGACGCGGCTTGGCAGGGCGGCAATGGCGCTGAGCCCTTTTCACCGCCAGACGCTGCGCCTCGAGCGCGCAACCTATGCCAGCCCACGGCTCAAAGCTGTCATTGCGATTTCGAAAATGGTCGCAGACGACATTGTCCGTCACTACGATTATCCGGCGGAAAATGTGCACCATATCCCCAACGGCGTGGACCTCGACCGCTTCAATCCGCAACTGCGCCAACAGCATCGGACCGCGGTCCGCGCGCGGCTCGACGTCGACGATAACAGGTCGGCCGTCCTGTTTGTCGGCTCGGGCTTTGCGCGAAAGGGGCTTCTTGCACTGATGAAGGCTGTCGCCAGGCTCGATGGCGAGCCGGAATTGTGGGTCGTCGGCCACGATTCGCGCGCCAACGCCTTCAGGCAGGCTGGTGACAGGCTGGGTCTCGGCGCAAGGCTCAAGATGCTGGGGCCGCAAAAGGACATGTTGCCGTGGTACGGCGCGGCCGATATTGCCGTGCTGCCTTCCATCTATGATCCTTTCGGCACAGTGGTGATCGAGGCCATGGCCAGCGGCTTGCCCGCTGTGGTAAGCACCGGCTGCGGAGCGCGCGAGCTTGTCGAGCGGTTCGAGCCGACGCTTGTTTGCGACGCGGCCAGCGAAAGCGACCTCGCTGCAGGGCTCGCGCACGCGCTGCAGTTGTCGTCACGATGTGAGACCGCGACCCGGGTGAGAGCGGCGGCCGAGCATTATGATTTCAACGTCATGATAAAGCGAATGATGGCGCTGTATGAAAGCCTTGATCTGAAATGATTTTCGACTTTGTTGGATTAGGTTAGTACCCTCAGTGCGCTAACAGGCCGGGAGCCGATGCTGCAGATACATTCGAATGACAGCGGCAGCTTTGATGCCGGAACCTTCTGACCGTGCCGGTGCTCTCGGTCGTTATCATCACCCGCAATGAGGAGGCGTCCATCGCGCGCTGCCTTCGTTCGGTGGATTTTGCCGACGAAATCGTCGTTCTAGACAATGATAGCAGCGACAGAACCAGGGACATTGCCGGTGATCTGGGAGCCAAGGTTTTGATGACCCTTGATTGGCTCGGTTTCGGCGCGCAAAAAAACCGTGCGCTTGCCGCGGCAACGGGGGATTGGATTCTTTCGCTGGATGCCGATGAGTGGGTGGAGGCGCCGCTCGGTGCGGAAATCAGAGCCGCAATCGCCGACCCAAAAGGCTATGACGGCTTCGAAATACCGAGAAGATCGCGTTTTTGCGGGCACATTGTCCGCCATGGCGGCTGGTCACCCGATCTGGTGCTCAGGCTATTTCGTCGCCGCTCCGGGCGCTTCAGCGACGACACCGTGCACGAGAAAGTAGTGGTGAACGGGAAGGTCGGGCGATTGTCCCAGCCGATCGAGCACGACTCCATCGCCGACCTGGCAGATGCCCACGACAAGATCGGCCGGTATGCCGAAGCGTCCGCCGCGCGGCTGCTTGCCGAGGGTAAAAAAAGCTCGATAGGCAAGGCGGTTTTGCGCTCCGTCTGGGCCTATATGCGAAGCTATGTTTTCCGGCTGGGATTTCTGGACGGTTCCACTGGGGCGATGGTTGCCGCTTATTCCGCCAGCTACACCTATCAGAAATGGGCGCGTGTGGCATTGGGGAGCGAGGCCAATTCCACCCGAACCAGCAAGACCGAGGCCAGGACAAATCTGTGAGAAACCGGCTTGGGCGACTGCCATTGTTGCCGAGCCATCGCCAACTAGTTAGTGTACGACCGTTTAAATCGAAAGCCAGGGTAGTGAATATGACTGATGCGTTTAGGGTATTTATCGGATGGGACAGCCGTGAGCCGATCGCGTACGACGTCGCGCGCCACTCGCTGCTCAAACATGCGTCGGCGCCTGTCTCCGTCATTCCGATCAAGCAGGACGAGATGCGTAGCCGCGGGCTGTACTGGCGGGAAAAAGACCCGCTCGCCTCAACGGAGTTCACCTACACGCGCTTTCTGACGCCCTTCCTCGCCGGCTACACGGGTTGGGCCCTGTTTTGCGATTGCGATTTCCTGTGGCTCGGTGACGTCGCAGGCCTGCTGAAATATACGGACTCGGACAAGGCGGTCTATTGCGTCCAGCATGACTATACGCCGAAGGCCACGACCAAGATGGATGGCGTGGTCCAGACATCCTATCCTCGGAAAAACTGGTCGTCGTTGATGCTGTTCAATTGCGCGCATCCCTCGGTCAAATCGCTCACGCCAGAGGTCGTGAACCAGGAAAGTGGCGCCTATCTTCACCGAATGCAGTGGGTTGCCGACGAAGATCTGGGCTCATTGCCGGTAGAGTGGAATTGGCTCGAAGGCTGGAACGAAAAGCCTGCTGTCGGCACACCTAAGGCGGTCCACTATACGAGCGGCGGCCCGTGGTTTGCCGAGTGGCAGAATGTCGACTATGCCGATTTGTGGATAGCAGAACGCGACGAATTCCTGGCTTCAGATCAAGCACAATCTTCTCAGAGCGCAGTTCGATAAGCGGCATCGTGTTTGGCAGGTGAGCGCTTCCGAAATGGCATCGATTTCGTGTCGCGAAGAGCGCAGCAACCAGCCGTCAGACGCTAGGCGTCGACAACAATGCGTGGTGCCGCCTTGGGGCGGGACCGGGGACGGATTGTGCCTAAATCTGGCAGCTCAGGCCGGATAAGATGCCGCACCCAGGTAAGGATCAGCTCGCGGCAATATGATCGGTCTGGGGTCCGTCAGCTCTTTCATCGGCCTAGCCGGCACGCGAAAGTCGACCATGCCGTCACTGCGAAGACGCCTCGATCGTTTCTTGGAAAACCGCGGGCCTAAAATACCGCGGCTGCAGCTGAACCATGTCGAGCGCCTGGCGCTGGTTCGTCGCCATGGCGATTTTTCCCTTGCCTATTCGACCGCCGTGCAGAAGGGGCTTCATTACTTCGGCGATGCCCAGGGCTACATCGCTTACGGCA
Source organism: Mesorhizobium sp. M1403 (assembly GCF_040317695.1). Taxonomy (NCBI): domain Bacteria; kingdom Pseudomonadati; phylum Pseudomonadota; class Alphaproteobacteria; order Hyphomicrobiales; family Phyllobacteriaceae; genus Mesorhizobium; species Mesorhizobium sp. M1403. The sequence continues at coordinate 706,370 of NZ_JAMYKY010000001.1, forward strand.
GCAAAACGCGACATCATTTCGCGCTCGGTGATCCAATGGCTGCCCCGGCCGATCGGCGCGACTATATCAAACGTTTCGTCGAGGTTGCCGGCAGCCCGTGGTTCGTGCAGATCGGCGAACAGACGGCGCGCGTGCTTGCCGGGCTTGGCTATCACGTCAACCGCCTCGGCGTCGACACCAGGCTTGTCCTGCCCGGCCACGACTTTTCCGGAAGGCGCAATGAGACAGTGCGCTATTCCGAACGTTGGCTCTTGAGGAGGGGGTTTTCCTTTGCGGAGGACAACGGGACCGTTTTCCTCGACGAGATTGCCAGGCTCTCCCAGAACTGGCGGGCAGACCGCATCGTCAAGCGCTGGGAGATGAGGTTTCTCAACAGGCCCTTTGCCGATCACTTTGGCATCGACATGCGCCGCTTCGTCCTGCACGGTCCGGATGGAGAGCTCGTTGCCTTGCTGGATTTCGATCCGCTGTTCAGTGACGGCAAGGTCATCGGCTACACCACCTCGTTCAAGCGCAAGCACATCGATGCCTCAGCGCATGCCGAGATCGGCCTGACCAAATTCGCGGTCGACCGCTTTCGCAATGAAGGTGTTTCCGTCGTCACCCTCGGCCTGTCGCCGCTGGTCGAAATCGGACCCAGCGGGTTTGTCGAAAGCGATTTCTGGCGGCGCGCTTTCCAGCGCGCCTATGAATCGTCGTGGGTCAATCGCACCCGCTTCAACCTGCAGGGGCAGGCGGCCTTCAAGCGCCGGTTCCACGGTATCGAAGAGCCAACCTATCTCGCCTTTCGCAAGGGGAGCTTTTTCGAGGCGCTTTCTCTGCTCCGGCTGATCAGGGCCGTCTAGTGCTTGATGGATGGGGCTCGTCTTCTCCCAGTATGGTCGACCTCTAACCGACCAGGCTTGGTTGTTTAGGTGGGAAAGGAAGGCGCGGCGGGATGCAAAAGACCGGCTGCGAAGCGCCGGACCGTTCTTGCGATCGTCCCCAGTCCCGCCGGGGCACTTTTGGTAGCCTGAGAACGGCTCCACATCAGCGCCAAGGGTTCGGATTCACGGTTGCTGCAGCGTACCGCCAGGAATAACGAGGGTACCTTGGCCTGGCCTTGAGTATCTGAAGCCTATGAAGAACAAAGCAACGATGATCAAACAAATGACGATGACCGCGACGACGCTGCCAGGACGGTGTCCGGTATCTGGCGGTTGGACCATTGCCTTCCCGCATGGCTATCGCCGTTGACCTTCTTCATTCTCCAGCCGAGCATGACGACTGTCAATGGATGCAGGAGTTGCGCCCGTCATCTGTTGCGCAAAATGTTTCCCGTGGGTTAGTGGCAGCGCGTTGAGTTGGCCAAATGATCGATCAACCTCTCCCCGTTCACGGGAGAGGGTATCGTCCTTCGACGAACTCCCGAGGAGGTGGGCGGCGCGGACTCAACCAATATTACGGGAAGACCGCCGCGTATTCGCTGCGGAAATCCCCGATGACGTCGTCGACCCTCATGTCGGGGTCGCCCTGGAATGTGTACATCGTATTCCACACCGAGTTCAGCCAGTCGGTGTCGGATATGTTGAAAGGATTCTGGACGCTGAAGCCGGGCTTTTTCAGCGAGTCGAGGACGAGCTGGTTGCAGGCGTCGAGCTTGTCGGTCGGAACGTCCAGGCGCACCGGGCTCGATCCCTTGATGGAAGCGAACTCGGCGTTGATCTTGGGGTCGACGACGGTACCGGCGAAGTCGAGCTCTGCCTTGAGCACGTCATCGGGCTGGCCGCCGAGAATGCCGAACGCATCCACCGTCACCGATAGCGCCTTGGTGCCGGGAATGTTGATGCAGCCGAAATCCTCGCCGAGCACCTTCTTGTTGGCCTTCCACTGACCCTTCATCCAGTCGCCATGGATCTGCATGAGCGTCTTGCCCGAAATGACCGTGCTGGTCGTCTCGTTCCATTGCCGGTTCACCCAGCCCGCGTCGGCCTGGCTGGTGATCTTGCGGAACATGTCGATCGCGTCGCGCAGGCCTTTCTCGTCGAACACAGTCTTGTCAGGCGTTTCACCATAGAAGCGGTTGTATATGTCCGGGCCGGCGACGGCAGCGACCAGGGCATGAAAGAGATAGCCGGCCTGAAACGTGTTGCCGCCCACTCCGATGAAGGTGAAGCCGGCCTGCTGGACCTTTTTCATGTCGGCGAACATATCGTCGAGCGAGGCCCATTTGGTCGGGTCGACGCCGGCCTCGGCGGCGACCTTCTTGTTGTAGTAGATCATCCCGTCGATATGGACGCCGGTCGGGATTTTGCGGATCTCGCCGTCGACCTTGATTGACTTCAAAACCGTTTCGGGAAAATTCGGCGTCGCCTGCGGATTCGTGCGTTGCCTTCCTGATAGCAGACAAGGCCTGCCGCAGGTTCGTGCGGGCCTGGGCCTCACTGTTGCCACCCCACAAAAGGGAAGCGAGCTTTTCGCGCGACTGCGATTGTCCGGACTGCAGGGCGAGGTAAGCCATCATGGCACGCGCCTTGCGGCTGAGTAGCGGAACCGTGGCTGTGTCACCGGCAAAATCGAAACCACCGAGCAGACAGAGATGAGGGTGCGCCATCGAATCCGCTACAGCCATAGCCTTACCGGCAATCATTTCCCCCAGCTGCCCCTATTTCAACCGCGATTTTGCCGGCGTGACGCTTTTCACGAATACCTCACGCTGGTTCCAACGCTTTTCTCACGGGCGTGGAGGAGATTATCCGGACGAGGCAGCACTTGTCTCAGGAGGATGCGATGCAACAACGCCCGAACGAGTGGCCTATCTGGCACGATGATCCCAGGGAAGATCCGCGGCTGCGCTACGCGCTGGCGCCGCTGCGCCACGATGTTGCGCTCGCCCGTTATCTTGAGAAGCAGCGGGCCGATCGAGACTCAATGGTGCGCTCGTTCGATCTCCGGACCACGATTGTGCTGATCGCAGATGCCTGGAGGCATTTCCTCAGACGCGTGGTCGCTCGCTGGTGCGCCAACTGCTTTAGTGAGTTCGAGCCTCCCATCAGCCATCTGTAAGCCGGGATCTGGGAAACCTTGGCCCGTCGATCACGGCCGATCGCCTGAGGCCTGAAGCCCTTAGACCCGTCGGCTCTTCGGCTGTCGTCCGCGCGCATGACAGGTCAGGGCGCCTGTCCGTGCCAGGATGCCCGAGATGAGAGCGCAAGGACCGGAGGACGTTATGGACATCTACAGTCTCGCCGCCACACACATTCACACCGCCGCCCGACCGGGGCCGATGAGTGCCCGGGCGGAGGACCGCTACTACTCGGACCAAATTGCGTGGCCGCACCTGAACCAGGGACTGCTTGGGTCGATCGCGATGACGGCCGGCGTGATCCTGATCCTTGGCATAACCCTTATCTGAGGCATGTCATGTTACGAGATGTCAGCCATGTTATGCTGCGACCCGACCTCATCGGAGATCATGGGATGGACGAAAGCGAGGCCGACAAGGCCGCGATCCTGGCTGTGATCCGTGGCGAGACCGAGGCTTGGCTGCAGCGGGACTTCGAGGCGTTGGCGAGCCACTGGGTGCAGTCGCCGCAGACCCGGCGCATGGAGGCCTTTGCCTCGCTGGGTATCCGGGTAGACGAAGGCTGGGACGCGATCTCCGCGCGACTTAGGAAGATCGTGGAGCGGTTCCCGGAGAAAAAGGCCTTCGCGGAGCGCGTCCGGTGGGAGAAGGTCAACGTCATCGTCAGCGGGAATATGGCATGGATCACCTACGACCAGATCGGGACCGATACCGGCGATGATCTGAAGCGCGTGCTCAAAATCATGCATCGGACCGAAGGTGTCTGGAAAATCGGCTGCATGGTGATGATGGAGAGCACCGTTGAACAGGCGACCTGTCCGCTGGTCGAGGTCGACGCCGATGCGCGGATCTTATGGATGAACCGGCTGGCGCGGGAGCGGATGCGTAGCCATCCAGGGCTTATCGTCAGCGCTGGGCGCCTACGCGCCAAACGGCGCGAGCGCGACTTAGCGCTTCGTGACACTGTGAGCCGGGCTTTTGACGAGCTACAGGGCCAGAGACCGCTGAGCGTCGCGCCGAAGCAGGCCTGGGCGGTGGCACTTGGCGAGGACGCGGCGGGGGTGCCGCTCCATTGCTGGGTCTTGCTTGAGGACGGCAAGGCGCTGGTCTCGTTCGACGATGCTGAGACTGTCGCACGCCGGGTCGATGTGGCGCGGGAGATCTTTGGTCTCTCACCCGCGCAGGTCAAACTTGCCCGCCTGATCGTCGATGGTCACGACCTGGAGAGCGCCGCAGATCTCCTTGCAGTCAGCATCAATACTCTGCGCACCCAGCTGCAGCGCATTTTCGACAAAACCGGGGTGCGTAGCCAGGCGGCACTGATGCGTTCGCTGCTCAGCGCCGAGGCGCCGAACAAGTAGCACGACGGTGGCATCCCGCGGCTGAGCGGCACCACCTCCTAAGGCAATGTGTCGGCCCGCCACAGTTTCAGAACAGTTTCAGCGCACCTTCAGGACATACGGATGGAATGGCGGCAGGCTGCTTGCACCGGCTGGAGCCAGGCCCTGTGTCCGTAGTCGGCCCAGACAGGCTTAACGCAGAGCGAAAAGAGATGTCGAAGCTGCATGCCAATCTTCTGCTTCTGTTCGTCGCGGCCCTGTGGGGCTTCGGCAAATATCCAGCAGAATCTCGATCCGCTGAGCGCGGTCGGCATGCGTTGTCTGATTGGCGGACTGCTGGTGCTGCCGCTGATATTTCGGGAAGGGCGGATGATCATGGCCCTTTCGATCGCGCTGCAGCAGATCGGCTATCTCGACACTTCGGTCACCAACGCCAGTTGCGCTTAAACGTATCGGCAATCGCCTGTCGCGCTACTGGAGAGTGCCGGTGTCTTGGGACCGGACGGCCACCGTCACGGGCGAGGTGTTGGGGACGCGTGAGACCAGCCGGGAAGCCGCCCCCTGCCGGTCGATGAGCGCATCGACTTTATCGCCAGGGCGGAAGGCCGGCGCCTGATCGAGGGGCTGATGCAGCTTCCTCCACGGGTGCGTGGTCGCGTGGCAACCGTGATCGCCGCATTGGGGGAGGAATTGGGGCTCGAGACGCTTGCGGCTGTCTCCTATCTCCATGCCCGTTGATATGAATTCAAGTCGCAGCCCAGTGCAGGAACTCCTCGAGATCGTATGAACTGCCAGCTTCGTCGGTGAACGGCGGTATCGCCCGGGCAAGCGAAACAGTTTCGCCTTGTCTGGCTTGGCTGAGAAGATTTCTAAGCACCAGGAACGGAAGGCGCCGGAGCGTGACCGCGTTCAGCTTTTCCCGCGCCTCATCGCGTCCCCAGCTTGCGGAGCCCCTGACCCGCGCTTCGGTGCGGAACAGCGCCTGCGCGATATTCGGGACGTGAGCATGAAGCTTGCTCAACTCGTCAAAGACAGCCTTTACCTGCGGATCCTGAAACAGATCGCTCGGATGGGGCAGCTCGTCCTCGTCGAAAGCATGACCCATCATCTTTTCATAGTGCAGCCGAATGTCGGTTCCGAGATACGGCGTCATATGTGAAAAGATATGCTCCCATGGCACATGGTAGTCGAGATTGTTCCTCTCGATCATGTCGACGTTGCGCCTGAGGTCATTCAGATTTGCTTCCGCATCGAACATGATGAAATCAAAAATCAGCTGTATTCCATGACTCTTCAGAAGATGCAGCGCCTCGTCGTTCTGCTCGGGCGTGGTGTCTTTCGCAAACCGCTTCAACGCGTCCCTGCTGCCACTTTCGATACCCAGTTCGACAGCTCTCAATCCAAGCCTCTGCAGCTCGGAAAGCAGGCTCTTGCCCTTGATCAGCTGGTTCACCCTCGTGGAAAAGCTGAAGGTGATGTCCGCTCGATAGCAGTGAAGCGATTCCGCCACTTCCAGCGCCCGCTTGGCGTTTACGAAGAAGTTGGCGTCCAGAAAGTAGATGTGTCCGTATTCGAGCCCATTCCTGGCTTCCAGCTCCTTCAGATCGGACACGACCTTGGCCGCGCTCGCTTTTCGCCATTGCCGGCCGATCAGGATGATCGCGCAGAACGAGCAGCTATATGGGCAACTCCTGCTCGAGACCAGGCCCACCGCACGCTTTCGCGTTCCGCTTACCCTGTCGAAGTAGAACAACGGGTTCTCTTCGGTTTCGGACTGGAAATCGAAGGCAGGGGCCGGCAGGTCATCCAGGTTTTCCAGGCGGCTTCTGTCGGGCGCTATGACGCTGCGGCCACCGCTCATGTAGGAAATGCCGCTGATTCCGCTCAGCGGAAGCTTGCAGCGGAGTGCCTCGATGACTTCCAGAAGGGTCTCCTCGCCTTCGTTTCTCACGACGAGGTCGATTTCTGGATGCCTTTCGAAAAGCGTGGCATGGGCTGCGCTCGCGTGCGGACCGCCGCCCACGACCACGCAGTGCGGGTTTCGAGCCTTAACGGCTTCGGCCAGCCGATAAGCGGCCTTGGCGTTTATGTTGTAGAAAGAGAGACCGACCACGGGATAGTCCGCAAGCCGATACCGCTCGACGATCTCGGTCGGATTCATTGAAGAATCGGAGAAGTCGAAACCTTTGGCGCGTACGCCCCGGTCGGCGAGAAACGCTCCGAGGTAGCTCAACCCGAGTGGCCGCATGCTGCGCTCGCCGTCAGCCGAACCATACGGCACATTCACCAGCGCGATTTCCGTGGCTTTCTCCCGGCGTGCCAACCCGAATTCCTCACATCAATGCCGCGCTACCATCCGGGAGTTATTTGCGCATCGATGCACGTAATTTCCTGCAAGCGCGACGCTTTTCTGTCTTCACCCGGCACGACAATGTTCTCGCTCACCAAAAGCCTCAGCAGCGATTCGACCTCATTCTCTTGGAACGTACCGCTCTTCAAAAGGCGGCCGGCCTTCGGTATGCCGACAAGCGCCTCGAGCATACGGGCGCTCCCCGAATTCAATCTCAATATCGTGCCTTTCGTTGCGATGACGATGTCTTCCTCTTCTCGGCGCCAGTAGGCATCGGAGGCCAGATGCCAACGCAGCGATCTCAGCTCTTTCGCGGAGCGTTTCGGCACGGCCGTTGGCTCATTTCTTCTTGGGAGCCGGCTTAACGTCCGCACGACCGGCAACTATAATAAAATCCTCCCCACCAATTTCTATCTTAGCAACGGAAGGATCATTCTTTTCTTCGTCGGTTGCCTCGTCCTCCGGGATGATCGTCACTTTTACTGATATATTTACCCTGCTGATCCGGCGGCTCTTCTTGACCATCCAATCCTCCTGCAATTAGGGCCAGTATATATCAGAAGAAGCTAATAAACATTGCACGACCCCCGGTGGCTGTCAAGACGACGGCTAAACTGGTGCGACGGATTTGCTTGTTACGAAGTAAGAATACTCAGCGCCCTGCGGTTCTCGGTCCAGTCGGCGCTCAACTGCGCGCGGCCTCGGCGGCCCTCAACCTCTCCTCAGCAGTTGCGATCAGGGACTGATACCGTGGATGACGGTGCAGGGGGTCGAGGTCGTTGTCATTCTTGACCCAATTCACGAATTGGGCGGGTATCCTACCGATGCAGGATTCCAATAGATCGAAAGCCTCGTCCAACTCCCCGACTTGAGCCATGGCGCAGGCTACATTGTACTGTTCCAGCGTGTCGTCGGGATCGACGACGATGAGCGCGCGCGAAATCCATTCCTTGGCACGCTCGACCTCCCCCAGGTAAGCCAATGCGAGAGCGCCGCTCCCCACCGCATGAGCGTTGTCGGGGCGTACCGCGATCTCCATTTCGGCGCGTTCCACCGACTGCCGCGCCGCAGTGAGGCTTTCGTTGTGCCAGCCGAGCGCCCGGCAGCTCTGGGCTACAAAGCCGGGGGAAACATAGTCCGTATCGAGAAGCTCAGCAGCTCGCTCGAAATGCCTAATCGCCGCTTCATGGTCACCGAATCGTATGTGAGTGCGGCCGAAACAGTAGCGGACGTCATAGGAGTCCGGATCGAGCCGCAGCGACTCCTCGTGCTCCGTGATAGCCTCCTCGTAGCGGCCGAGCTCGCCCAGGATCCGCCCCTTGGCGGCGTGGGCCTCTGCTAATGTCGGATCCAGCGAAAGGGCCCTCTCAGCGGCTGACATGCCCGAGTCCTGCGACATTCCAGCGAGATACCGATCCGCTTGGTAAAGCGCGAGCATGGCCCATGCCTGGGCGTAGTTGGGGTCGATTTCCACGGCACGCCGACAGAATCGGAGAGCTATTTCCACCTGCCGCGGCCCATGCTGCAGGTAATGCCGGCCCAGCAGATAGAGCTGGTAGGCGCGGGGATCATTGGTCGCGCGGTGTTCGATCGCCCGCCTCTCGGCCGGCAACAGCTTGACCTTCAATGCGGCAACAATGGCCTGCGCAATCTGATCCTGCAACGCGAAGATGTCGTTCAGATCGCGGTCGTATCGCTCTGCCCAGATATGATCGCCTCTGGCTCCATCAATCAGCTGCGCGGCAATGCGCACCCGCCCACCGGCCTTGCGGACGCTGCCCTCGACAACGTGAGTAACCTCCAACTGCCTGGCAAGTTGCCCCACATCGACGGCTTTGCCCTTGAAAGTGAAAGCGGTATTGCGGGCGGTGACGGAGAGCGTGGAAACCTTGGACAGGTCGATGATGATGTCCTCCGTAATGCCATCGCTGAAATACTCCTGCTCGGCATCGCCGCTCATGTTGATGAAAGGCAGGACGCAAATCGCAGGCCGCACCGGTCTGGCGCTCGAACGCTCCGCTCTGGGATTTTGTGCTCCACTCGCCTCGACAAGGCTTACCCCGAAAACCCGGATGGGGCGTTCGCCGTCCTTGACGACGTGCTCTCCGAAATCGCCGAACGTCACGGCGAGCCTTCCCGCTATGTGGTCGCGAACAGTCTGGGAAACGACAACGCTTCCAGGGCTGGCCAACGTCTGGAGCCGGGCAGCCACGTTGACACCCTCGCCGTAAAGGTCGTCCCCGTCGACGATCAGATCGCCCAGATTGACCCCGATCCGGAAGCGTATCCGCTGGGATTCCTCCAGATCGGACTGGCACTCGGCGGTTGCCCGCTGGATACCCAGGGCGCAACTCACAGCCGCAACGACGCTCGCGAACTCTACGAGCAAACCGTCGCCCATGAGCTTGACGACCCGCCCCCCGTGTTTCTGGATCTCGGGCAGGACAAGCGTGCTGCGATTGTTTCGCAAACGCTCAAGGGTTCCTGCTTCATCAAGCTCCATCAGTCGGCTGTAGCCGACCACATCGGCGCTCAGAATCGCTGCAAGCCGGCGTTGGACGCTTTCTCCTACCATGTGATGCCTCTGTTCCTGGAGGCCAGACTGGATTGTATGGACGGTCGGGTCAGGAGTCTATCCGAGCGGAAGGTGTACTGCCTCAAGTTCGTCTGCGGCGAGATCGGCACCGAGTCCCAAAGGCGGACCACACCTGGGAAACAGACGTCGCTTATAGTGCCGAATGGGCCCCCAGACAGTTCTCTCTTTTGTTCGGGCGCACGCTTCGGAAAACTGGTTCAACTCAATAGGTTGGAAATTTGGCGCGCCCGAAGAGATTCGAACTCCTGACCCCCAGATTCGTAGTCTGGTTTGAACTTTCGGCTATCGCTGCAATCCGAATATGCAAGCGGCCATCGCGCTAGGCAGCACGGCTCGCCAGCACTGAGTGGAGCGCCTCGGGCTTAAGGTGCGTATACCGCTTCAGCATTTTCCAGTCCTTGTGCCCAGTCACCAGCGCAACCTGTTCAATCGTGAATTCAGCCTCGCGATGCTGCACTTCCCAAGATGCCTCTGCAGCATATCGAGGGCCGCGGCCTTGGAGCGGCGAGGGGACTTGCCTACATCGCACATGTCGTCGATATGAAGGTCGATGAGTTCGCCGAAAGTTTTCAGGCGCGCTATACGGGACTTGGTCGGCGTCTCACTACGATCGACTTGGCGCTCGGTTTCGGTTGCCCAGCGTCGTGCGTCGTCTCGGCGCAGGAAGGTCTCGCTGACGTAGCGACCTTTGCGACGGACTTGGACACGCCAGGAACCGGACGAGAGCTTTGTATAGGTGGCCATTTTTCGTGTGCGCTCCGTGTGCACTGAGAGATCGAAACGTGGCGAAAAGGGTCGTATTCTGGCGTAAATTCGTGTGCGCTCGACAGGGTCTAACGATTTGATGTTAAAAGAAAAAATGCTGAAATATCAAGACCATAGAGTGGCCGTGGCGCCGATGATGGATTGGACGGACGTCGCGAAAAGCAAAGTATATTCAATAACTTAATGGGTATCAGTTCCTCGAAGTTGTACTGCTGTCGTACTCGTCGGAGCGCTTGGGTAACATCGGGCGCGTTTCAGGTTGCATGACCTGGAGCGGTATTTGAACCTGCGACGTTCAGGTTGTGAGTTTTGGAGCCGGAACGCCGGGGCCGTAGCGTCCAAGTATAATGTCCCGTTTCCGCCTTACGCCCACAGTGCCATACCCGTCCTTGCTTGCGTTGCGCTCGTTTCCGCCGTTTGCCTGGCCAACGTCATGGCTGTCCACCAGAATGACCAACACCAGTGGCGGTACCGATTGGGAAGATAGGGTTGGCAAGGAAATGCGATGTCCTCTCAGTTCACGGAAGCGGACCGCCAGTTCCTAGCAGCGAGATCTATAATAGCTGACATTCAGTTCTGCGCGAGCAGCGTCCTGATCTGACCCTTTCGAGACCTTCCGGGGTCGAATTCTCTTCTTGGAAGCCGACATTGCCCGCAACCAGCATTCGTGACCCTCCTCGGACCTTCGCGAGGCAAAATTCAAGGACAAGTCCTGACCCTATTTCAGTCATTTAGCGGCGTCTAAATCTGGGGGGTCACTCAAGAAATGCCCGTATTATGCGCGCCACCTCCTCGGGGTCTTCCCAATAATGCTTGGGGATATCGCGGTCCTTCGCGTCCGCACAGCAGCTACTTCAGGCATTCGGGCAGGCGCTGCGGACTGCTCAATTTGGCCAGTTGCTCGTCCGACGCGCAAACCGGGAAGCCGGCGAGCTGCATCGTCTCGATGAAGCGCCGGCGCTCGGCAGCGCTCATGCCCGGTTCGTTGACCATGCCTTCGACCGTCAAGTCCGGGTGGCGCTTGAGCGCTTCCTTCACGAAGACTTTCGCCTCTTCGATCCGACCCAAGCCTGCAAGCGAACTGCTGTGCACGACCCACCTCCATTTCTCATAATTATCCGGTGTCAGGCGCTCCAGCATCTTCAGCGCGTCCTCATAGCGGCCCACCATATAGTAGGCGTAGGAGAAGGGGCCGGAGGTCCACATCGGGTAGTTCGGGTCGAGTCTGATCACCTGATCGACCATATCCGCACCACGTTCAGCCTCGCCAAAGGCTGAGGCCCAACCGGCATAAAAGGTCAGGATTTCGGCCGAACCAGGGGCCAGCCGCAGGGCCGTGTCCATCTCAGCCTTGGCACGCGCGATGTCGCCCCTTTCGCCGAAGCTCATGCCGAGCGCTGCATGCGCCTCGGCATCACTTGGATCAAGCCGGACGGCGCGTTCAGCCGCATCGGCGGCTGCCTTCCGCTCACTCTCGGGATTAACGCCGAAGCTCGCCAAAAGACCGTGGGAATGGTAAAGCTCGACCCAGGCTCGGGCGAGCCCCGGATCGAGTTCAACGGCGCGGGTGAGCAGCTTGATCGCCTCCTGGATATCGGCTTTGGTGATCTGCTCAAGTTTCTCGGTGCCGAGCAGATAATACTCATAGGCGCTGAGGTTTCCGGGCCTTTTGCGGTGGGCGGCGATCCGCCCGGCTTCCTGAATCAACCCGGCGCCCCCACCGAGACGATTGGTGACCTGTTCGGCGATTTCCGTCTGAACAGCAAAGATATCCTCGTCGGGACGATCCCAACGATTTGACCAGAGATGCTGGCCGGTCGCCGTGTCGATCAACTGCGCCGTGATCCGCACACGATCCGCCTCACGCTGGATCGATCCTTCGATAATGTAGCCGACATGCAGTGCTGCGCCGACCTCGCGCGGGTCCGCAGCCTTTCCCTTGTAGGCCGCCGTCGAGTTGCGCGCTACGACCGTGAATTCAGGAAAACGCGCCAGATCCGTGATGATATCTTCGGTGAGACCGTTCGCGAGGCGTCCGGTCGCCTCGTCGCCGCCATAATTGTCGAAAGGCAGCACCGCCACCGACGGTTTGCCACTCACCGGCGCCGCTGGCCAGAACTGCCAGGCGGCTCCGGCAATGAGCAAGAGACTAATGAATGGCGCCGTCCCTGCCAGGGCCCAGCGCGGCGGAAATCGCACGGCCGGACGGCGTCTGGTCTGCCCTTCGAGTGTGATGCGGAAGGCTTGCACCGGTTCGGCGATGTTCTTCACCTTCTGCTCGCCCATCGGCTCGAAGCCGAAGGCGAGCTTCTTTTCGACCTCCTTGGCCACCTTGCCAGAGACACAAATGTCGCCGGGCTCCGCTAGCTGTTGGAGCCTGGCGGCAATGTTGACCCCATCACCATAACGATCGTCGCCATCGACAATCACTTCGCCGAGATTGATGCCGATCCTCACCTGAATTCGTTCTGCCTCCGGAAGCGAAGCGTTACGCTCGCCCAGGCCGCGTTGCAGCGCCACCGCACATTCCACCGCATCCACAACGCTGGAGAATTCGGCGAGCATCCCGTCGCCCATCAACTTGAATATGCGCCCATGGTGGCGGGCGATCTCCGGCTCGAACAGCTCCTTGCGCCCCGCCTTCAGCCGTTCAAACGTGCCCGCCTCGTCGCGCTCCATCAGCGCGGAGTAGCCTACGACATCGGCAGCGAGAATGGCGGCGAGCTTGCGGTCCATCTAGTTGGCCCTGCCTCCCACCAAACCATAGTCTTTATCGGTCGTAGCGTAAATGAACGACCGGCCTGGCCGCGCGTCGCCACTGGGATTTCAATGGCGTATGATGCCAATCGAGGGGAGACCCCACGCCCATTGCCATCATGACGATGAAGGCAGACGTTATAATATCCCAGTAAGGTCCGCTCACCGCCCCAAGCGAGACCTCTACGCTGTGTCGGCGAATGCCCGGAAATGGCGCGACCGAGCCGGCCGCAGGACTCGGCTCTGTCGTACAGCCACGGACTACGTCGCGCTTGGGTGGAAACTTGCCGTATGGCACGCCTGTCGGATGGCGTAATTGCGGCAAGGAGCGGACGTCGCCCCGCCTGGCGTTGAGGCTTGCTCAAACTCTAGCGTTCGGGTCGCTCGCGGGCCGTTGAATCGAAATCACTACGAAGCCTAAGGGCAGACCTTAGCCCTCCGCGCCTGAGCATCTCGATCTTGGTTAAATCCACAGAATCACCACAGGACGGTGATCGTCGAGCGCGTTTTTCAGCAGCCTCATTAATGTGCAACTTGGGAAGCTGCCGACATCAATTCTTTGGGATTTGGAGCCCGGCATACATTTTGGCCTTCCTCTTCAGCTTCCGTGAAGCTCCAGCGCACCACGCCTTCCCGATCGAGCAAGAACTCGCCGATAAGTGGCATGTGACCGGCGATCATAATCTGCTGGTCGGCCTCCGTAATTTCGTACCCGTCCTTTTTCTCAAGAAAGTCGCCCGCCGCAGCCGGGTTCATCGGCTCGGGCAACTCCCCCGGCAGATCGATCCGCATTGTCATGACCGCATCCACTGAAGGTCAGGTTCCCGACCTCGTTTTGGACGTTCAAGTCTGCAACGCCCAAGGCCGTCAACGGGTCGACTCCGGCAGGTGGCTGAAGGTCAGCTAACGAGGCGCGCTGCGAATGACCGGTAGTGGCGCGATCGAGCCGCAAGTCGACCTCACCGTGATTTCTATCCTCATTCGGTACGGTAGGGCTCATTTGGTGTGGAAAGCGGTAGTTCCGGCTGTGTTCTCAATTGGCGCGCGATGAACGGAAATCTGGCCATGGGTTTGAAGGTCGATTGATCTCGTGCGTTCCTCGGAAGCTCAACGCTGCAGCAGATCGAAGCGGGTGGCTAGGAATGCAGCTCGACAAAAGGGCTGCCAGACCCGTACGCTGCGGTATGGTTGACTTGGCCGACCTTAGCGAGCGGAAGCTTGCGGCGATCCTTGCCGCGGATGTCTCCGGCTACAGCCGGATGATGGAGGTGGACGAAGCCGGCACGCTTGCGCGCCTGAAGGTACATATTGGTGAGGTCGTTAGGCCCAGGATCGCGGCGCATCGGGGCAATATCGTCAAGACCACGGGCGACGGCCTGCTCGCAGAGTTCGCGAGCGTCGTTGAGGCGGTTGAGAGCGCTGTCGAAATCCAGCGGTCGATGGCAGAGCGAAACACTGGTGAACCTGAGAACAGCCGAATCCTTTACCGTGTTGGGATCAATCTCGGTGACGTCATTTTCGAGGACGGAGACGTCTTCGGCGACGGCGTAAACGTCGCCTCCCGGCTTGAGGGGCTCGCCAAGCCGGGCGGCGTGTGCGTCTCGGACATTGTGCATCAGGCAGTCGCGGACAGGATCCAGGTGCCCTTCCGTGACATGGGCAACCAGCGAGTGAAGAACATCTCCCGACCTATTCGTGTCTGGCAGTGGACGCCCGACGCGTCGCCGCAGACGACGAGACCTGTCGAAGCGGCGCTGCATCAGCGGGTGCAGTTCGCGACGGCGTCGGACGGCGTGCAGATCGCTTGGGCCAGCATCGGTCAGGGAGCGCCGGTGCTGAAGGGTCCGAACTGGCTGAACCATCTTGAGTATGAATGGCACAGTCCCATTTGGCGTCCGATTCTCGCGAAGTTCGCGAAGCTTTGCCATCTCGTGCGGTTCGACCAACGCGGAAACGGCCTCTCGGACTGGGAGGTTGAGACGGTATCGGAAAATGCAATGGCCGGCGACATGTCCGCAGTCGCGACCGCTGCACGGCTGGATCGGTTCGCGCTCCTCGGCATCTCGCAAGGCTGCGCCTTTTGCGTGCGTTATGCTGTGGACCATCCGGAGCAGGTGACATGCCTCATCCTGCTGGGCGGATTTCTCCGAGGCCGGCTAATGCGACCGGATCTCGATCAAAGGAAGCTATATGAAGCCGGGGCGATGATGATCCGCGACGGCTGGGGCTCGCCGAATCCCGTTTTCAGGCACTTCTTTACTTCGACGTTCATCCCCGACGCCCCACAGGAGATTGTGGCGAGCTTTGACGAACTGCAGCGCATTGCCACGAGCCCCGAAGCCGCGCTGCGACTCTGGGAAATGAACAGCAAAGTTGACGCGACCGAGTTGGCAAAGAGAGTCCAAGTCCCAACGCTCGTGCTGCATTGCGTGGGCGATCGCGTCGCGCCGATCGAGGAGGGCCGCCTGATGGCCAAGCTCATTCCGGGGGCGATGTTTGTCGAAATGCAGGGAAATAACCACGTGCTCATTGAAGGCACTCCCGCCTTCGACCAGTTCTTCGAGGAAACGGCTGCCTTCTTGGCTCTGCACAACCCGGTCGCATAGCGTTACGATCGGTTTTCCAGATCGTTGGGGCTGGCGTTGTGGCACCAACAAACTTCCGAAATGGACACGACTTGTCCGAGAGCTTTCTCGACCCAAGGGCAGAGAAGGGTCGACTCCAGGCGGAGCGCGAAGGTCGGCTTGGGAGGAACGCTGGGAACGTCAAGAAATGGCGCACCCGCGACCTCCAGCGCGGTCGCCGGTAATGTCCGCTTTAAGGCAGTTGCACAGTTGCACAGCTAACTTTAATGACCGAGATTGGGCGCAAGCACGAACCCGCTTCGCGGGAGTGTCGCCTGGTTCTGAGATGGCGCGGTATTCATAGGCCTTGAGCGGGTAGAGCCCGCGATCCGACCATGGAGTTCCCTTCAACGAGAGGAACTTGCCATGGCTACCTTGTCGACCGATGCTCCGACCACGCCGCTTCGCCAGCGCATGCAGCAAGATATGCTGATGCGGGGTCTGGGACCGCATACGCAGCAGGACTACGTTCGTCATGTCCGGCGCTTCGCCGCGTTCCTTGGTCGCGCCCCCGACACCGCGACGACCGAGGACATCCGACGCTTCCAGCTGCGCCAGCATGAGAACGGCCTGGGCCCGGCGACGATCAACGGTGCGGTCTCGGCGTTGCGGTGAGATGCGCTTGACGCGGGAGCATACCAAGGTATCGGCGATACCAACGTCCAATAGAGCCGACCGGCACTTACTGGCCTCATGGGTTGATGCTGTCTCGAGGCGAGCAGCTTTGACCAAATTATGAGGAGGTACAGATGTCACCATTATCTTCAATCTCCACCCGCCGGGAAGTTCTCGCGGCATCCGCCGCAGGGGCTATTGCAATGATTACCTCGGCGGGTGTCGCCGGGGCGATTTCGACGAGTGGCGGATCTGCCGCCATCCGCCCGTTCCGTATCCACGTTGCGGACGCGGATCTCGTTGACCTCAAGCAGCGTCTCAAAGTCACGCGCTGGCCCGAGCGCGAGACGGTGAACGACACCACCCAAGGCGTTCGGCTCGCGACGATGCAGGCACTAGCGCACTATTGGGAGAGCGAATACGACTGGCGCAAATGCGAGGCCTACCTGAACGGGCTGCCGCAGTTCGTTACCGAAATTGACGGGCTGGACATCCACTTCATCCACGTCCGCTCGAAGCACGCGAACGCGCTGCCGGTCATTGTCACCCATGGGTGGCCCGGCTCGATCATCGAGCAGTTGAAGATCATCGGTCCCCTGACCGATCCGACGGCCCACGGGGGCAGCGCCACCGACGCCTTCGACGTGGTTATCCCCTCACTGCCGGGGCACGGCTTCTCAGGCAAGCCGACGGTGCCGGGGTGGGATCCGATCCGGATCGCGCGGGCCTGGGGCGAGCTGATGACCCGCCTTGGGTACACGCGGTATGTGGCGCAGGGCGGCGATTGGGGGAATGCCGTCACCGAGCAGATGGCCCTGCAGACGCCGCCGGGTCTTGTCGGCATCCACACGAACATGCCGGCCACCTTGCCGGATGAAGTCTCGAGTGCGCTCGCGGCGGGCGGCCCAGCGCCGTCCGGCTTGTCGGCCGACGAACGCTATGCCTGGGATCAGCTCGACTTCTTTTGGAAGCATGGGCTTGCCTACGCCCAGGAGATGGCGAACCGGCCGCAGACGCTGTACGCGCTGGCCGATTCACCTATCGGGCTGGCAGCCTGGATGCTCGATCACGATGCGCGCAGTTACGACCTGATTGCCCGCGTCTTCGACGGAAAGTCCGAAGGTCTGTCCAAGGAAGACGTCGTCGACAACATCGCGCTCTACTGGCTGACCAACACCGCGGTCTCGTCGGCGCGCCTCTACTGGGAAAGCAAGCTGGCCTTCTTCTCGCCGAAAGGCGTGCCGCTCCCCGCCGCCGTGAGTGCGTTCCCGGACGAGATCTACATGGCGCCGCGGAGCTGGACCGAGAAGGCCTATCCCAAGCTGATCTACTACAACCGTCTCCCGAAGGGAGGTCACTTCGCGGCCTGGGAACAGCCGCAGGTTTTCACCAACGAGCTTCGGGCCGCGTTCGGGTCGTTGCGTAGCGCCTGACCCTGCCAGTGCAGACCTGCCCGCGCCCTCAGCTCAGGGCGGGTCTGCGCGCCGACCCGCCCCCCGTAGGCGGGCTGCCGCTTCTCCTTCATGATGTCATCGTCGATCATCGTCACGCGCGGACGCTTTATTTTTGAAATCTCCGCCGAAAATCGGGGCCTTGCCTCCGCCCAACGACCGACGTTAACAGAAAAAACCCTTAGACCGATACCAAGGTGCTATGGATTTTCGGAATGGGAGCGGGCACCGTCCATTGCTACGGCATTAAACCCCACGGGTTTGGAGGGAGTTAGGTGGCTACGCCAGCGCAGCCTATGCTGCTTGAGAGCGCTCAACTGGATCGAGTGCCTAGCGTGTGTGTATTCTTATGCCATTAATAAAGAATCGCTTCGACCGCGACCATCGAGTGGTTCAGATGGTCGGTCTATGTCGTCATGGTCACCCTGGTAACCATTGGGATACTGACGGGATCGACATCATATCGGCGCAGCGCATTGACGAGTTGACGCTTCGCACAGCTGCCGGCGCCGACCCATGCGTCGGTCAGCTAGGCATCGTTGAGCAAAATCCTTTCTTCGCGCCGCCTCAAGTAGGCTCTTCAAAGATTGTTTCAACGCCGCACCAACAAAGCGCTCTCGCAGCGAAGCTGATCATGAAGCCCGAGGTTTCTGAGACAAATGGCTTCAGGGCTGCCTGGGGCATCGGTCTTTCTGTCAGCAAGACCATAATCGAGAATCACCAGGGCCGCGTTTGGGCCGAGCGTAACGACGGCCCAGGCTCTGAGGCCTGCTTTCTCCGTTCCCTCCCTGATTGTGGGGGAATCGGCCAACAATTTTGATCATGCCCGCCAAAGTTTCGCGGATAGTACTGGGAATGCATAATGATACGACGAGCATACATCGCTGTAATCGACGATGATGAGTCCATTCGCGAGTCGCTTCCGGACCTAATCAGCATGTTCGGCCATGAAGCCGAAGCATTCTCCTCGGCAGAAGAATTCCTGGCTTCGAAACTGATCGATCAAGCCAAATGCTTGGTCCTTGATATCGCAATGCCTGGTATGTCCGGCATCGAGCTTCATCGCGAGCTGGCGCAAGAGGGTCGGCAGATTCCGATCGTTTTCATTACAGCCCATGGAGATGAACAGGTCTGTGGGCATCTGCGTCGGAGCGGGACAATCGAATGTCTCCTAAAACCGTTCACCGATACTGCGTTGCTTGATGCGCTCAACGCTGTTCTCCGCTAACGGGTTGCGATCCTGGACCGCTGACCAACGGACTGTGCCTGACATAGAACCGTAGGAGTCGGTCCGCATCCCGCGAAATACCGATCCTGGTGCTCTGCCCGATTTCGCCGGGCTCGTCGTCCTCACCATGTCCGAGCCACAGAGGGCCTTTCCGGCAAAGATCGAACCCGTCGAGCGAACGATCAATCCGCAGTGCTTGGGCGATCCTTCCCGGCCCTCGCGCCAGGTCGCGCAAGCGCTCGACGCCGCGATTGAGCCGCATGATGGTGATGCCTTCGAGCGGTTCGAGGGCGCGGATCAGGACACCGGTTCCGATCCCTCGCATCTCGCTGGAGACATTCAGCATGTATGAAATGCCGTAGGCGAGATAGACATAGGCGTGCCCGCGCTCGAGAAACAGCGAGCGATTGCGCGGGGTCATCCCTCGGTAGCCGTGCCCGGCGTCGGCGACGACATAGGCTTCGGTCTCGACAATGCGACCGCTGGCGATGCCTTCAGGCAATTCGCGCACCACCACCTTGCCAATGAGATAGCGGGCGAGAGCGGCCGTATCTTTCGGCAGCTCCGGGCGGGCGATTGGACGGATGACCATCCTATGGCGGCCTGGTTTCAGGATCCGCTCGACCCATTGCGCGCGCGAAGGCCCCGGCTCGAACGGATCGGCGCAATACTGAGTCTCGCGCGCCACCTTGCCGTCGAGAAACTCCATGATGCTGACCGTACAGGAAGGCCGCCCGTCATAGGCTAGGACATATTCGGTGACCCAGAGGTCGCCGGCCCCGATGATCCGGCGCACCGTGAAGCGCTTCCGGTTCGGCTGAGCGGCGCGAGACGAATGAATGTTCCGCCTGCCGCGGATGCGCTCGCCCGATTGCGGATAGTCGAGCACCGCGTGGTGCCCGGCCTCGAAATCATTCGCATCGGAGGCGGCCCAGTGGCGATCCAAGGCCGCTCGTATCTCCCGGTCTTCCATATCAAATCTTCTTAACCCCCTAAGGCCCAAACCTCGCACAGCGACTAAAGCTCGTCACCTTGCCAGCCCGCTCTCGCGCACCGACAATCTTCGAATTCATTCCTGTTCGCGAAGTGTTTGAGCGCGCGTCTTTCCATAAGGATAGAAAAGCTCCTTACGACCCGTCTGCCACGCAGCCCTGAATTCCGGCCTGGTGATGTCCCAGTCCGGCCGGCATTTCATGGTCATCGATCGCATGTCCTGTCGCAGTTCCTCCACGGTCGGTCGCCCGAAAAACCAATACCCATTGTAGACCTTGTAGACGATGAGGCCCGGCTCCAGGACGATCACGTGAGGGATCATGGGGTTGTGCGCGGGATCCGTGTACTCGGCGATGTCGAGGTCCTTCTGGATCACGCGCCGCGGGTCGGAAAGAAAAGGCCAATGAGCGCCAGCGCTCAATCGATACTCGTTTGTCTCTAGGAGATTATCCGTGGTGATGGTGACGAGCCGGCAATAACCCACTGCCATTTCGTGATAGAGCTGAACAAGCCCTTCAGCCTGCCGTCGGTCCCTAGGACAGTACCCACCTCTGCCGAGAACCAGGACCATGGGGTCTTCTCCCTGCAATTCGGAAAGCCTTCGCCGCACGGCACCATGATCCGGTAGCTCATAATCCGGAAAAATCGATCCTGGAATGATGTCGGAGCGCATCTGAAAGCCTCGCTGAGTGTCCCGGAGGTTGAGAACCATATTGGCCGGACGGACCATAAAAAGCCGGTCGAGGTATCAAAATCCATCATGCGATGGTGTCGCCGATACCATGGAATAATGGTTACTCCAGCATCGAATATCGGTCGCTAGGCTAAGGCTGAGGTTGCTGAGCCCTGGCAGAATCCGCCGCTTGCCAAGGCAAAGGCATTCGGCGTCGGCCACCGGCTTGTTCAGGGTTGCTCCCCGTGATGGTGAATGCCATCGCGGGTCGCAGATATTGCCTCGAAGTGTTTGAGTTCGTTTTTTCCCATCGCGTATTTCGGTCTCCGTCACCAAAATCGACACCAAGGCATAATAGACGTTCGTGTTGTCCGGGGGCATGGTGGCACGGGACGTAAACCCGTTCTGTTATGCGACAACGAACACGAAGAAACCGCCGCATCTGTTCCTTCGCTGGATATGAGCTCGGCGGAGCGCGTCATGCCTGTGCTTTCTTCAACGGCGATGACAAGGCCTTTCGCGTGAGTGCCGCAGAGCAGAAGAAGCACTGTGCAAAAGCGAAGAAGCGCTCGTGACAAGCCAGCACAATTTCAAACTCATCATCGATACCATTCCTGCGATGGCGTGGTCAGCTCGGCCGGACGGACCCATTGAGTTTCTAAGCCAGCCCTATCTTGAGTACACGGGCCTCTCCATTGAGCAGGCGAGGGGTTGGGGCTGGACGGCCGCGGTCCATACTGACGACCTGGATGGGCTGATCACCATATGGCAGACAATCATAGCCTCGGGTAAAGCCGGGGAGACCGAAGCGCGATTGCGCCGATTTGATGGAAGGTATCGGTGGTTTCTTATCCGCGTTAACCCGTTGCGGGATGAGTCTGGCAACATCGTCAAATGGTATGGGGCGAACACTGACATCGATGGGCGGAAGCGGGCTGAGGACAAGGCCGTCGAAGCTGAGAGCGAGCTACAACGGACTATCGACGGCATACCGGCGCTGGTTGCGACCTATAGCGCGGATGGCTCGCGAATTTCTATCAACAGGCGGGGGCGCGAGTTCACGGGGCTCTCTGCTGAGGATGTGACGAATGGTAGGTGGAGAGGCGCAATCCACCCAGATGACATCGGACTTGAAGAGAGCAAATGGCGCGCATGTGTCACGACAGGAGAACCGTTCGAACATGAGTACCGAGTGCGAGCGGTCGATGGTACGTATCGCTGGCACATGGCCCGTCGCGTGCCGCTCCACGACGAAGCCGGCAAAGTGATCCGCTGGTACGGCATGAGCCATGATATTGAGGGTCGAAAGCAGGCGGAAGCGTTCCTCGCGGGCGAAAAGCAACTGCTGGAGATGATCGCATCGGGCAGTTTGCTTCGCGATGTTCTAAGCGCATTGTGCGAATTTATTGAAGGGGCCGCGCCTGATTGCTTATGTGATGTTCACCTGATCAATTGGAGCAACTCGACATTTGAATATGCCGTGGCTCCTTCTCTGCCTTCCGGCTACAGCGACCCGATTGCGGGGATGCCCGTCAGCGGTGAGCTTTTGCCATGTGGCATAGCGGCTTTTCAAAAGATACAGGTGGTAGCGGTGGACATCGAATCCGATCCGCGCTGGTATACCTCGCCTGTTCGGTCCCATGTTCTGCAGCACGGATACAGATCGGTCTGGAGCACGCCGGTCTGTTCCAGGGAAGGGCGGGTGTTAGCCACCTTTTGCATCGTCCAACGAAAGCCAGCGACCCCATCGCCGCACCACCAGGATCTCATTGCGCACGCAACGCAGATCGCCAGCATCGCTATCGAGCGTTCCCTGATCGAAGCAGCGCTTAAGCGGACCGAAACTTTGCTCTCGGAAGCTCAACGTCTGAGTTCAACTGGCGCGTTCTCGTGGCGCGTGGACACAGACGAGATCGCATTTTCCGAGGAACTTTATCGTATCTTTGAATTTGACCCGAATGCCCCTGTGACGCTCGACCAGATCAGTGGGCGAATCCACGCGGACGACATTCCGTCACTAACTACGCAAATGACTCGGGTTCGCAGCGGTCAGAGCTATCTGGGCTACGAGATCCGGCTACGGATGTCGGACAACAGGGTCAAGTATCTACGCACTTTCGGCCGGGTCATCCGCCATCAGGATGGCCGGATGGAATGCCTTACTGCGGTTCAGGACGTCACAGAGCGCCGGCAGGCGGAAGAAGCCCTTGGCAAGGCTCGGTCTGAACTCGCACATGTCACCAGGGTTACGAGTCTCGGAGCGTTGACCGCCTCGATAGCACATGAAGTCAATCAGCCGCTGTCGGGCATCATCACCAACGCCAGCACCTGCCTTCGGATGTTGGCCGCCGATCCGCCAAATGTTGACGGCGCACGTGAGACGGCACGTCGCACGATACGCGACGGCAACCTTGCCGCCGATGTGATCGCGCGATTGCGTGCGCTCTTCAGCAAGCAAGCCCCTACGATCGAGCCGGTAGATTTGAACGAGGCTGCACGCGAGGTAATAGCATTGTCGGCGGGCGACCTTCAGAGAAGTCGCGTGGTTCTAACCCCCCAATTCCCTGAGGGGCTTCCGCTCGTCGCAGGCGACCGTGTTCAACTTCAGCAAGTGATTATGAACCTGTTGCGAAATGCTGCGGATGCGATGAGCGGCATCGAAGATCGGCCCAAGCGGTTGGTGATTAGAACTGAACCCGACGGAGCGGATTCTGTGCGTCTCTCGGTAGAAGATGCAGGTACGGGGTTCGGCGCCGATGGTCCGGAGCGGGTCTTCGAGGCTTTCTACACAACCAAGAATGAAGGCATGGGGATAGGTTTGTCCGTCAGCCGCTCCATTATCGATAACCATTGCGGGCGCCTGTGGGCGGCAGCGAATGACGGCCCGGGGGCTACGTTTACGTTTTCCGTACCCGAGTATTCCAAGTGCCAGTCGTCGGCAGGGGACGTGGCTCTAAGCGCGGGTGTCCGAGGTCGGCGACGCTCAAAGATCAGTGGGGGTTAGATGAAGCTTACGCATGCACTCGTGTCGGTGGTCGATGACGATCAATCCGTACGTGAGTCCCTACCAGATTTGCTGCAGGAGTTCGGCTTTAGCGTGAAGGCATTCTCTTCAGGGAAGGAGTTCCTCGCGTCTGATGCCGTCGATAAGACCAAGTGCCTCATTCTCGATGTTGCCATGCCTGGCATGACGGGACCCGAGCTGCAAGTGGAGCTGGCACGTCGCAGAAAGATGATTCCGATCATCTATATCACCGCGCAAAGGGATAGCACGATCCGCCAGCGTCTCATCGAACAGGGTGCAGTGGAGTGTCTGTTCAAGCCGTTCAGCGATCAGGTTCTTCAGGACGCGCTTAGTTCGGCGCTCCGTGATCCTTGAACCTGGTGGATTGTTAATGCCATCTCAGGAGGATAATTTGCGATGTACTCTTATCTATCGGTTCAACGAGACGGTGCGGCGAAATCGTCATCCATGTCGGACGAAACACCTGTCGTATTCATTGTCGACGACGACGTTTCAGTACGCGAATCGTTGGAACTACTCATCTGCTCTGTGGGCTGGCGACCAGAGACGTTCGCCTCAGCAAAGGCATTCCTCGAGCGGTCACGTTCGCTGGTTGCGAACTGTCTGATCCTCGACGTGAATCTTCCTGATCTGAGTGGGCTCGACCTGCAGAAGCTCATATCTGTCGACCGTACCGACATGCCCATCATCTTCATAACCGGCTATGGCGACGTACCGATGACGGTTAAAGCGATGAAGGCTGGGGCTGTCGAGTTTCTCACCAAACCATTCAACGACGAGGAACTTTTGGGTGCGATTAAGCTGGCACTCGAAAGAAGTAAGACCGCACTTGCTCTGGACTCTGAGTTGCACGCCCTTAGGGATCGTTATGTATCGCTCAGCCGACGCGAGCAAGAGGTTATGACACTGGTCGTGCGTGGTCTCTTGAACAAGCAGGTCGGCTTTGAGCTTGGCATCAGCGAAATCACAGTCAAGGCACATCGTGGCCAGGCTATGCGGAAGATGCAGGCCCGCTCGCTGCCCGAGCTTGTGAACATGGCGTCCCGACTCGGCATCGCTGAGTAGAGGCTTCTCTGCGCGCCCGAACTATCGTTCAATCGCCGTCGCGCGGTGAGAAGCCTCATCAATCCGAAGGTATTGGCGACACCATCGTCCTATCGCCTTAGCGACGATGTTCCTGCACCTATAACCATAGTTTCGAAGTGAACGTGGAATTCTTGGCAGGAGTGCTGGCGAGAAGGTGCTGTGCTTGTGAACATTTTCGAGCGTTTGGCACTGTTAATTATGTATCGGTGTTGAAGCTTAATCTCTTGCAACGCTGTAGACCTTGGCGATCAATGAGGTAAAAATAGTTATGGACAATTCTAAACTTAAAAAATCAGTGATGCTGTTTTCCATTGTTGCGGCGCTCTACTGCTCTAGTGTGTTCGGGCAGAATTCAAAGCAATCCAGTGATGCTAGCACGCCGCTTGCAGCGACACCGAGTACGAAGACGGCGAAGATCCGCCTGACACGTAAGAGTGAGGCCTACTGGGAAGTCACTTTCAACAATCCGCCGCTCAATATAGTTGGCCCGTCCGAAGTGCGCGAGCTTGCAAAAATTGTTGGCCAGATCGAAGCCGATCCGAGGGTCAAGGTTGTAGTGTTTGACAGCGCGGTGCCAGACTATTTCATCGCTCATTACGACCTTTTGAGTCCCCTTAAGGACTCCAGCGGTATGAAGCCGGGGCCAACGGGCATGCATCCCGTGCCCGACATCATGGTGCGCCTCAGCCGCCTGAGGGCAGTGACGATTCTTTCAATTCGTGGACGGGCGAGTGGCATCGGCAGCGAGCTTGCGCTAGCGGCAGACATGCGCTTTGCAAGTCGGGAGAAGGCGGTCGTGTCGCAGTTTGAAGTTGGCGCCGGCTTCGTCCCTGGGGGCGGCCCTATGGCGCGACTGCCTCGGCTGGTCGGCCGCGGCCGCGCTATGGAGATGTTGATCGGTGCCGAGGGCTTTGATGGCGAACTTGCCGAGCGCTACGGTTATGTGAACCGGGCGCTGCCCGATTCAGAATTGGACGGTTTTGTCGACGCCTTGGCGACGCGCATTGCTTCGTTCGATGGGCAGGCGATTGCCGACACCAAGAACCTGATCAACCAGGCTAGTTTGCCCCCGGACTCCGAAATGCAGCCGGGCTGGGACGCATTCATCACTTCTGTACAACGACCTGCGGCTCAGGCACGTGTGAAGGTCCTTGTCGATGAAGGGCTGCAGCAGCCTGGGGACGTCGAGAAGAACCTGGAGCAATATACCGCCAAGTATCAGGAGTAGTTTGCGAAGCGTGGAATTCGATGGAGCGACTTGAGGCGTTGTGGAAGGACTGATCATGATGCAAATGCGCAAGGAGACCGATAGTCTGGGCGAGGTAGATGTCCCAGTCGATAGGCTCTGGGGAGCCCAGACGCAAAGGTCTCTTGATCATTTTTCCATAGGGAAGGATTTGATCCCACGCGAGATGATCGCGGCTTATGCCGTCCTGAAGAAAGGCGCTGCCAATGCAAACCACACAGGTGGGCGACTCGACGATCAGGTCCATCGACTGATCGTCCAGACATGTGACGAGATCCTTGCCGGGCGACATCAAGACATGTTTCCCCTGCATGTCTGGATGACGGGCAGCGGCACCCAGTTCAATATGAATGTCAATGAAGTGATTTCCAACCGGTGCTGCCAGTTGGTCGGGACGGTCCTTGGCAGTAAGACACCGGTACATCCGAACGACCATGTCAACATGGCGCAGTCGTCGAACGATTCATTCCCTTCCGCGATGTACATCGCTACGTCGATCAATGCCAAACAGCGACTGATGCCGGCGGTCAAGCAGCTCTACGAAGCTCTTCTTTCCAAATCGGAGGAATGGAAGGACATCGTCAAGATCGGCCGCACCCACATGCAGGATGCGACGCCGCTGACCTTGGGCCAGGAATGGTCGGGATATGCCGAAATGCTCGCCGACGATCTGGATCGCCTCGAGGCTTCGCTGGATGGCGTCTATCGCCTCGCCCTTGGCGGTACGGCGGTGGGCACCGGGATCAATTCGGCGCCAGGTTTCGCAGAAGCCGCCGCGGCCGAAATCGCCAGGCTGACCGAGCTTCCCTTTGTAACGGCGCCGAACAAGTTCGCCGTTCAGGGCGCGCACGATGCGCTTGTGCAGTTTTCTGGCACGATGCGCACGCTGGCAATTTCCCTGTACAAGATCGGCAACGACGTCCGCCTCATGTCGTGCGGGCCACGGGCCGGCTTCGCCGAACTCATAATACCGGCGAACGAGCCGGGCTCGTCCATCATGCCCGGCAAGGTGAATCCCACCCAGGCCGAAGCGCTAACCATGGTGGCTGTGCAAGTGATGGCCAATGACGTCGCGGTCGGATTTGGCGGGGCGAGCGGCTATCTCGAGATGAACGTCTATAAGCCCCTGATCATCCACAACATCATCCATTCGATCACGATCATGACGGACAGCTGCACGAATTTCCGCAAGTTCCTGGTCGAGGGCACGCAGCCCAACAAGGAGAAGATCGCCCAATATGTGAGCGAGTCCCTGATGCTCGTGACCGCGCTCTCGCCTGTTGTCGGCTATGACAAGGCTTCGAAGATCGCGCACTATGCGATGGACAACGATGTCACGCTCAAGGCGGCCGCGCTGAAGCTCGGCATTGTTTCCGATGCGGTGTTCGACCGCGTGGTTGACCCGGAGAAAATGGTCAAACCTTTCGTCGCAACCTGCGCCTAGGAGCGCGTCAGTTCGTCCGACGCGGGGATTTGGATCCGCTGCCGGCCTCGGCAGAGGCGGTCATCACTTCAACCCAGGATTTCTAGGAGGACCCATGAGCATCCCCCCTGTCGTGTTCGGCGAGGCGGCACTCGCGTTGCAGATTGGCCAGCCTCGATTCAACGCCAACTGGAAAAGTCCCGAGCATCGATTTCGGCGCCTGCTGTCCGAGTTCATCGGTACGGCAGGATTGACCTTTGTATTGTCGGCCGGCGCGGCCATCCTCGTACTGTACGGCGGAATAAAGGTTGAGCCCATCATCGCTGCATTCATCCTATCGGCGATTTCCGCGCTTTGGCTGGTCGTGGCCATCTATTTCCTCGGCGATATCAGTTCGCACTTCAATCCTGTCATGACATTTGCCTTTGCATTGCGCGGCGACATGGGTTGGCCGATGTGCGCGGCCTATGTCGTTGTGCAGTTACTCGCCGCCGCAGCCGGGTCATTTCTTGCCCGCTCGTTCTTTGGCATCGAAGGCAACCTGGCAGCCACCGTCCCGCAAGCTGGGCAGGCCATGCAGGCGGTTTTCTTCGAGGCCATCCTTACATTCGGCATGGTTTTGATGGTGCTTTCGATGGCAAATGGCCCAAAGCTTAATGGCCAGTTCATCCCCATTGCGGTGGGTGCCTACGTGATGTCGCTCGGGACGTTGGGCGGCCCCTACGAAGGAGGCGCGATGAATCCCGCCCGCGCCTTCGGGCCCGACCTGGCCCGGGGCGATCTGTCCACTTGGTGGGTCTATGTTTTGGGACCGGTGACCGGCACGATTGTTGCCGTTCTGGTTGCCAACGTGCTCCGCGGGCCGGCCAAGGCTCAGGAGGCCCAGGCAGCAATGGGAACGCCGCGGGGTGAGGCTTGAGCACTCGGTGGATTTAACCTTCGCCACCCGTCGACGATAGGATGTCATAACCCGTAGGGGTCTTTGAGCAGATCTGGATCCCTTGACGTCTTCGCTAAGATGAATAGCTCCTTTGCGGACTGGGTGATGTTGGTCGCGGAGCGCGTTCTCGAGCGGGAGCATAACTCGGCAAAAACGGACCTTTCTGGCCTCGAGGCGCCCTGCCGTTCGTCGTCGCCGGTGGACCGCAATCGGGATTACTCCGACCACGAAACCGGACATTGAATTCGCTTTCGTGGATTTGGCCGATCGGCCGGTAGCCTGGAGCGCGCCGTGAACGGCACCAAGGCGGTCTCACAGGCCACTTCTAAGTGCGAAACCTCCTCGAGGCGTAGGAGCTATTGACCCGACGCTTGGCAGCGATAGCGGCCTAAGCCGTCGCGTTTGAACGGATTCAGGCGACGCGCTTTAGGTTCTTGTTTTTATACATGTCGTCATCACAAAACCGCTGCGCGCTTTTGCGCGACATGCATCAGACCCTCGATACACCTACCCGGACTGAGGATCGAAGGCCAAGCAACCTCCTGGAGAGGATAAGGCAAGGCGCCGCGAACAAGAACAACAGCACAATCGCCAAGAAGGCCTCGTTGAAGGAAATGGTGACGGCTTGCCTGTCCACGGCCTGCCGCAGAACCAACAGTGCGCCTTTACCAGCAGCAACACTGTCGAGCCCCCTAGTTCCAAGTTGGCCCGCCACTGCCTTCAGGCGCTCTTCGAGGACAACATCGCCAACATCCAGGTGCGATGCCAGTACCGTCCGATTATAGGCAAGTTGTCGATCGAGATAAGTCTGCAGGAGAGCCGTGCCAGCCAGACCACCAACCTGCTTGCCAAGATCGAAAAGACCGATGCCGAAGGGCAGCGCTTTGGCAGGAAGTCGCATGAACGCAACCAGCGTCAAGCTCACGAACAGGAAACCCAGCCCAAAGCCGCGCAAGAGCAGTGGAAACTCCAAATCCACAGCTCCGCTGTCGCTTGTCGAACCCGACATGAGCCACATTGACGAGGCGAAAAACACGATACCGACAGGAGCCAGAGCAAACGGATTTATTCCGCTTTTTTTTATGCCGATTCCCGCAATCAGCAGCGAACACCCCAACATCGCTCCACTCGGCAGAAGAAGAGTTCCAGCATCCGTCGCGGTGAAGTTTAGGACGTTCAGGGCGAAGGCCGGGATAAGAAAGGCGCTGCCGGACAGGGCAAATCCGGCTACCAGGCTGGCAACAATAGCGAAGCAATAGTCGGGATTACCCAAAGGCGACGCGGGAAGTATCAGACGATCCGATGCAAATCGGAACTCCCATAGCAGCAGGAGGATGACCGCCAGCAGGCCGGTCAGGGTGAGAAGGATGATGTGCCCGTCGTCGAACCAATTGAACCTGCTGCCTTGCTGCGACACGTAGGTCAAAGAGGCTGCGGCGATTCCAGCCAGCGCGATCTGGATGTAGGGGATGCGGATTCTGTGGCGGACCGTTTGTCCGCGGTCCGCCGCGAGCATGACGAGGGCGACGATGCCCACCGGCACGTTGCTCAGGAATATCCAGTCCCACGACAAGTGGTCGACAAGCCAACCTTGGAGCGCTGGTGTCACTGTCGTTGGGGCCATGACGGAGCCGAGGGCCAAGAGAGCTTGCACAATCGGTTGCTGACGGCTCGGGAAACGAAGGAACAGCAGCGTCTGGCCTGCCACGAGCACGGTCGCGCCGGCAAAACCCTGAACGATGCGGCAGACGTCAATCCAGGCAATATCGACGGAAGAGATCATTGCGGCAGACGCCAAGAGAAGCGCGACCGTGCCGGCGCGCAAACAGGACGTAGGCTTTAGCGCTGCAACAAGCAGCGGCGCGACCAAAAAGCCGGTCAGCTTGGCCGCGAGAAATGCGATGTCGAAAGTCGCAAATTCGTCAGTCGTGGCATGTATGTCGCCCAGCATATCCAGGCGCCCAATAGAGAGCGCCGTGCTGGCGATCGAATCCATGACGGCGGTCAGTACAACTCCGGTCAAGACCAATGCGGCGCCGAGTACCTCGGGCTTCGTCAGTAACGGTCGCGGTTCGATCTGACGGCTCATTGTGCCGTACCGGGCCGATTTTCCGCAAGGTCGCCGACCGGGTTCGAAGTGGTGGTCGCGGGATCGGTTTCCCTGCCCACCCGGACGGCAATGCGGGCTGAAAGTCCAGGAACCAGCCGACCAGGCAACGGATTGTGTGTAAGTCTTATCTTGACTGGAACGCGCTGGACGACGCGGATGAAGTTACCCGTCGCATTGTCCGGTGGCAGCACGCTGAAGGCAGCCCCGCTACCCGGGGCGAAGCTGTCGACGACACCATCGATATGAACGTCAGGGTACTCGTCGATGACCACCTGAACAGGCTGTCCAACCTCCATTCGACCAAGCTGGGTCTCCTTGAAATTGGCGACGACCCATATATCCTTGACCGGAACAACGTCCATCGCCGGGGTGCCAGGCGTGACGTAGCGTCCGACGCGAACTTGCCGGTTTCCGATGACGCCGTCGATCGGCGACTGGATGACGGTATTGGCGAGATCCATCCTGGCCAGGCTGACAGATGCTTTCGCCAGAGCCATCGCTGCTTGGGCACCGGCGAGTTGGGCGTCGAACACCCCAAGCTTCAGCCTCTGCGCCAGAGTATTGGCCGCCTCGGCTTTGTCCCCCGCCTCGGCTTTTGCGAACGCGGTCTGCGCATCCTGGAGTTTCTGTTCGCTGGCCGTCCCGCTCTTTCGGAGAGCGGTGTAGCGGTCAAGATTGGCTCTCGCCAACAGCAAATCCGCTGAGACCGAGCGCTGCTGTGCCACCGCTTGTTCGATCAAGGCATCTTGCAGTTTCTGCGTTGCTTCAATGTTTGCGATCTCGGCCTGTCGGGTGGACAGAGTGGCAATGGCTTCGTCGAGTTTCGCCCGGTAATCACTGTCGTCGATGCGAAACAGAAAGCTCCCTTTGCTAACGTCGGCGTTGTCGCCAACTGCAACTTCCACCACATAGCCGGAGAGCTTGGGCGCGATACTCGTTATATCGCCGCGGACATAAGCGTTGTCGGTAGTCTCTTCGGAACGACCGTGGAAATACCATTGCCAGGCCCAGGCTGCCGACAGCGACATCGTTACAGTCGCCACCACTAGAATAGCGGTCTTTCGACCCCAGCTTATTGGTGCTTCCGTTGATTTTGGCGAAGCCACCAGGCCGAACACGGGAGACGCCGCCGGTTGCGATTCCTCCTCGCTCCTCAACGCCGATTGCGTGGGTCCTTCAAAGCCTTCAACTCGGAGCATCTCAACGATCCAATCTCCAACATGCGGGGGTAGTCAATCTTGCGAATTGTTTGGCCATGTCTGAGGGTTGCCGGCTAGGCGCAGGGTTGGTCGACTGCTCCCAGAAGACCCTTTGGACCACACTTCGCGCCGCCTCTGAGCGGGACCGTCGCATAACGACGATCCCGTCTGAACTCTCGGGTACCAGGCCTTCAGTCGATACGAAGGCTCAGCTCCATCGCGTAGCACTGGTCCCAGATGAACACGTCATAACCGGCCAGTCGGGACTGCCACTTGGGCGTGACGGCATTGACGCATTTCACAACGACGCGGTCGATGTAGTTGTCGTAGACGGCCCAGAGGTTGGGCTTGTCCTCGGCTTCCATTTCCTCGCCTGGGGGCGTTGATTTGAGGGCAGCAGCGGCAGCTGTCTTCAGGTCATTCATGAATTCGAGCTGCGTACGTACATCGGAATGAGTGCCCACGCGATTGACATGGCCTCCGACGAGCGTTTCGAACGGCAATGTGTCGATGTACGCCACCTGGTCGAAGTAACCGGGGATGTCCTTGGCAAGCGCAAAGCGACGCCAGGGCATCCAGCCAAGGAAGATCACGTCGACCACCATCAGGACCTTCTGCTCGGGAGCATAGATGAAGATGTTTCCTGGCTCATGGGGGCTGCTGCCGGGATAGCTCAGGTCGAGAACCTGACTGCCGACCTTCAGGGTGTAGTGATCCTTGAACGTGACCGTAGGCACAGGGCGCCTCGGATCCTTGGCCCGTTCGAGCAGCCGTAGGGTCTCTTCTTGGGCGATGATGATTGGATGACCGCCGAGGTCGATTACGCCGCCAATATGATCTACGTGCGCATGGCTGTAGACGACATGTGTGATCGGTCTGTCGGTCACCTCGGCGATAGCCTGGCGTATGTGGGCCGAGTATCCCGGAGGTGCGTCGACCACGACGACGCCGGTTTCGTACACCAGGAACATCGACTGGTAGCCGTTGTCGGTGACCATGTAGAGGCCACGGCCCAACTGTTGGCTCCGGTATCCCTTCTTCGGGTCGATGGCCGGGGTTACGTCTTCCTTGGGAATCGGAAGATAGTGGTCAACGCGCGTACCTATCGGCGCCAGCGATGGCATACTCTGGTAAGGGGCGCCAGGCTGTCCTGGCAAGGTCTCGGCGCGGGCGCTCTGGTTAGGCGCCGACCCGAGTCCGATGGTGATCGCGACAGAACCGACCTTCGCCGCTGCCGCCAAAAGATTCGAGCGGAAGAGAAACATAACAAACCTCCTGGTTTGACTGATGTCTGCAGGGACATTTGTCGATAATTCGAAGATTGGTTATTATCCTTAGGTGTCGCGGATACCATGGTATTAGAATTACCCTGCGGCCCTCGCCACCAGCCACGCCTTCGAGCAATCGCCCTGGTATGGTCTTGAGTGTGTCGGGGCGGATGCGGCGCGAGAAATCTCACCTCTGTCGCCTCCTTATGGGTGTCTTTCGTATGGCCCAAAATGTGCTCTGGCTTGACGTCAGATGGCTTGGCCTCTTCACCGGCGGGTTAACCTTGGGCCCCAAAGCCGCCAGGGTTTCAATGATCGTTCTGATCTGCCGACCTGCCTCGTCGTCGAGTGGCCCAAAGTATTGCCGAGACTATCGTACAATAGATTTGCCGCTACTGCGGGTCGATCTGGGCTCTACCTGATAGGGCAAGATCGACAAGGAGCAGGCGATTGGATGCCACCGATTTCTTGACCGACCGGCGGGAAATTCTCCCCACCGCGAGCCTGACCGGGCCGCGAACCGCCCATTGCGGGCACTTGGGAGGAAGTCATGTCACCGACATTGCAGGGTCGGAGGATTTGCGCGGCATAACGGCAAAATATTCGGGACACACAGATACCGGGCGGGACAGTTTTCCTACGATTCTGCCAAGTTTGAGCCAATGGCAGAAGATCTTGCGCGACGCCACAGCAAAATCGGAACCAACAGAGTGCGCGACAGAGAACAGTGTGAGCCAAGCACGGTGGATCCTGGTGCCGCTATTTGGGTTGTGGATTGCGTTCGCCGCCGCGGGTGCGATTTTGTGATGACCACGCGGCCTGATCCCTCTCCGGAGGCACGCTAGCGGAGAGCCACTGGGAGGTGTCAGCGCAGAACTCGGCGTAGGGTTTGCTCATGGTAGCGTCCTGACATTCTCGCATCATCATCTCGCGCTTGGTCTGCGGCATTGCCATGAACGCTACCTTGAATTCAGACATCGGTTTAAGCGTTTTCATGCTGGCATCGGTGTAGAAGGGCCGAATGTTTTCCATCGCGTCCAGTGCGCCGGCAAAAGCCACGCCACTGGCATCGATCAGTGAGACAAAATCGGCGGGTGCGGCCCCTGGATATCGCTCGATGCGGGGCAGTGCGTTGGAGCCAACTTCGCATTGCGCGGCCTCACAGCGAGACGTCGACTGATGTCACTAGGCCGGTTTCCAAGGCGCAGGGCCATGGGGAGAGACGGCAGGATTTCCTGCCACAGCAAGCACGGAAACAACAATGGCGGGCACTAGGCCCGGCATTGTCCGGCTCAACAGAGTTCACCCTGGCTTGAAGGATCATGAGCCGGCAAGGGCATTCAGATCGGCACAGAATTCCGCATAGGGCTTTGTCATTGCCGCGTCCTGGCATTCTCTCACCATCGCCATGCGCTTCGCGTGCGGCAGAGTTTTGAGGGTGCCCTGAATCTGGCTCTCATAATGGGATTCGTTTGAACGTGTTCCTTGATAGAACCGGTGTAAAACGACTGCGTGTTGATGGGGTCGATAACATCGAGCGCGCCGGCAAACGCATCTCCACTGAATAGTGAAAGAGCAAACGCTGCGCCCAGGCAGGTAGATTTAATGTTCATGACGAATTCCTTTTCCTCTATGAGACAATCGCCTACTCGACGATCGCGACGATGATCTATTGATAACCCCCACGGGCCGGTACTACCCCGGGAGCATTGTTATCTATCTGCGGGTGGGAATGAATCTATTGTGCGATGGTATGGTCGACACTCTGGCATAGGTCGGTGGGAAATGCCGATCCGAAGTATTGCGGTTGCCGAATGCCGAGGAGTAATTCGGTCCGATCGACCGATCTGACTCAGCTTTCCAATCGCTGGTCGGCGATGCGCAGGGAACACTGCCAACCCTGCCGATACCAACGTGCAATAGACTAATCTCCACCGAAACTGGATGGTCCGTTCGTACGAATGGAGCGCGCAGCGTGATGCCAGCAAGATCACTAACGGCCACACAACGTGAGTTGCTCGCCGCGACGGCGATTGTCGGGATCATCGGCGCGCTTCCGGGCACGGTTGAAGCATGGCGTCGGGAGGGCTCCACAGAGGTGGCGCCCCGCATGTCGATAAAAGCCGAAGCCGTCGCAGTGATCAATGGAAAGTCATCCGACGATAGCATCGAGTAATTGACGCGGTCGCGTGGCACTGCTCACGCACATGTACCTGGGCATGCCCTGCCGTCAAACTAAGGAGCTCGACATGAGAGATGATGTAGTGCGTAGCGAAACTGCGAGAACGCCGATGATCGACCTGAAGCTCGAGGCCGTGGTTATCCCCGTTTCGGACGTCGATCGCGCCAAGCGTTTCTACGGCGGCCTGGGTTGGCGGCTCGACGCCGACTTCCCCGTCGGCGACACGTTTCGGGTCGTGCAATTCACGCCTCCTGGGTCACCGAGCTCGATCCACTTCGGCACCGGCCTGACGTCAGCTGCGCCCGGCTCGGCACAGGGACTTTATCTCATTGTGTCCGATATCGAAGCAGCGCGCGCCCAGCTTGTGGCGCGCGGGGCCGACGCCAGCGAAGTGTTCCACCGTGCTGGTCCTGGACAGCCGGCAATCAGCGGCAAGGATCCAGAGGGGCGCAGTTACTCCTCGTTCGCCTCGTTCAAGGACCCGGACGGCAACGGGTGGTTGTTGCAGGAAATCACTGCGCGGCTGCCGGGACGCCTGGAGGCCGGCGACACGACATTCACCTCGTTGAGCGAGCTTGCAGCTGCACTCCGGCGCGCCGCGGCCGCGCATGGCGAGCACGAGAAGCGGACAGGCGGACAACGCGATGAGAACTGGCCCGACTGGTACGCCGAGTACATGGTAGCCGAGCAGGCCGGCAAGCCGTTGCCGACCTGAGCGGCGGTATCGCTATCGGGTGCGTACGGGGCAATATCTCATCCGGTCGGCTGCGACCGTGCCGGCGTGGTGCAGTCCGCAGTGGAAATGTTCATGACCAGCCCCGACCGCCTTCTACTCGCCAACCAGAAAGTATTGCCGATACCATCGTGTAATAGATTTACGCGGTTCGGATGTAGATTCTCAAAGCCGTATCCGGATAGATCAGGTTGATCGAGGAGGAAGCAATGTCAGCAATATCCCTATCGCCAATACGGCGCCATGTCATTGTTGCGGCGGCCTCCGTTGGGGTCGTCAGCTTGGGGCCCGGGGCGCTGCGCGCGGGGGCTGGAGATGAATCTATCCGTCCTTTCCATATCCATGTTCCGACATGGGCGTTTGCAGATCTTCGCACGCGTATCAAAGCCGTACGATGGCCGGATAGGGAGACCGTCAACGATCGCTCCCAAGGTGTTCAACTCGCTAAGCTCCAGCCGCTCGTTGAGTACTGGGGTACGCGCTACAACTGGCGCAAGGTCGAGACGAAACTAAACAAGCTGCCCCAGTTCATCACCAGCGTAGACGGGTTGGATATTCAATTCGCGCATATTCGCTCGCCGCATGACGGGGCGATGCCCTTGCTCATGACGCATGGTTGGCCGGGTTCACTCATTGAGCTTTTGGAGGTGATCGACCCGCTCACTAATCCGACGGCGCATGGGGGGCGGGCGGAAGATGCCTTCCACCTCGTCCTTCCAACAATGCCCGGCTACGGGTTCTCGGGAAAGCCGACGACGACTGGATGGGGCCCGGCACGGATAGCTAGCGCGTTCCATGAGTTGATGATCAGGCTGGAATATACGCAGTACGTCTCCCAGGGAGGCGACTGGGGCGCGATCATCTCGGAGCTGCTGGCGGTTCAGGCTCCGAAGGGGCTTCTCGGTATCCACATCAATATGCCTGGAACCGTACCGCCGAACGTTCTTCGGCACCTCCGCAATTTTGATCCGGCGCCCGTTGAACTGTCGGATCAGGAGAAAAGTGCCTACGATCGGCTGCTGCACTTCTACCGCGATGGTTTTGGCTACGCGGCGATGATGAACGAGAGCCCACAAACGATCGGTTATGCCCTCTCCGATTCGCCCGTCGCTATGGCAGCGTATTTCTACGATAAGTTCGCGGAGTGGACGGATAGCGGTGGAGAGCCCGAGAAGGTCTTTACATACGACGAGATGCTCGACGCCATCTCCTTCTACTGGTTCACCAATACCGGCGCATCATCGTCGCGGTCGTACTGGGAGGGTGCGCAAGCCGGCGGTGGCCCCTTCGACGCGTTTGACATCCCGAAACTTCCCGTCGCGGTCACAGTGTACCCGGCTGAGATTTACCGCGCGCCGCGGAGTTGGGGCGAGAAAAGCTTCGGCAATCTCATTCACTGGAATGAAGTGGACAGGGGTGGCCATTTCGCGGCGTGGGAGCAGCCACAAATCTTTTGTGCCGAACTCAGAGAAGCGTTCAGACCGCTGCGCCAGTCAATCTGAGGCGAGCGAGGCGATTCTCCCCCATCGCCTCCGCCCAGTAGCGCGGCCGGGTCGCCCCTCCACCCGGCCGCGCATTTGGGTTTCCGCGCGGCACTTTGAAATCGAGCAAAGAACCAACGGATCAGTTCCCATTCGAGGAGACTAAAAATGGAGTGTGCGTCACAAAAGATTGATCACGATCGCCGCCGCTTACTCGGTACCGCGCTGGTGGCTATCTCCGCCTTTGAGTTGGGAATAGACAAGCCGGCGCAGGCGGGTTCGTCTGTGAACACTCAGGGAAGAGACCTTTTCAGCAAAGCGGGTCGTCAGACATTCGATCCGTTGAAGCAGATTGACGCCGGATTGCTCAGTATCGGATACGCCGAGACCGGCCCTACCACTGGCGAGGCCGTAATCCTGCTCCATGGCTGGCCTTACGACATACACACTTATGGCGACGTCGCGCCTCTCCTGGCCTCAAAGGGCTACCGCGTGATCGTGCCGTATTTGCGCGGCTACGGCACGACTCGCTTTCTTGCCGACAAGACAATGCGCAACGGGCAGCAGTCGGCGGTCGCGGCGGACGTTATTGCACTGATGGATGCTCTGAGCATCGAACAGGCTACGATCGCTGGCTGCGACTGGGGTGCCCGAACGGCCAACATAGTCGCTGCGCTTTGGCCGGAGCGCTGCAAGGCGATGGTTTCGGTGAGCGGCTATCTAATCGGCAACCAAGAGGCAGGCAGAGTGCCGCTGCCGCCGAGCGCGGAATTGCAATGGTGGTACCAGTACTATTTTGCGACCGATCGTGGTCGCGCCGGCTATGAGAAATACACGCGTGACTTCGCGAAGCTGATCTGGCGTCTCGCTTCGCCGCGCTGGAATTTCGACGATGCTACTTTCGAGCGTAGCGCAGCCGCCTTTGACAATCCTGATCACGTGGCGATCGTGATCCACAATTACCGCTGGCGTCTTGGCCTGGCCGAAGGCGAGCCTCGGTATGAGGACCTGGAGAAGCGGCTCGCGCAGGCGCCGGTCATCGCCGTCCCCACGATCACGCTGGAAGGTGACGCCAATGGTGCCCCTCATTTGGAGGCGAGCGCATATGCGAAGATGTTCTCGGGGAGATACTCCCATCGTCTGATCACCGGCGGCATAGGGCACAATCTACCTCAGGAAGCGCCGCAGGCTTTCGCCGAAGCAGTGATGGACGTCGGTGCGGCTAGGTAATTGCCGAGCGGTGAAATCGAATGCCACATCCACCGTCAAGACGTCACATCTTGCCAGATCAGAGATCAAGAACGACGTCCCCCGTGGGCTGGGAGCAGCAGATCAATGTGGTGCCCGTCGCGGGTGGATCGATTGGATCGGGCTGGTAGGCGACAGTTCCAGCCACAAGCCCGGTTTCGCAAGTGTGGCAGACACCGGTGCGGCACGACCATCGCGTCGGGACGTCGCACGCCTCAGCAAGTTCAAGCAGGCTCTGGAACGCCGAGCCCCAATGGACGGTCAAGCCACTCCGTGCGAACGAAACCAGAGGTCCCTTGCCATTGGGTTCGGCAGGTAGATGCGGCGGCCGGCTTGGAGTGGTGGCAATGCCCGGTGTACTCGAGGGACCTGGGCCGAACAGCTCCGTATGGACTTGGTCGGCGGCGACACCCCAGGCTGCAAGCGCTGCGCTCAGGTTGCCCATAAAGGCAGATGGCCCGCAGAGATAGAAATTGGCATCGCGCGGAACGTCCAGTTTTCGAAGCACCTCGATGTCCAAGTGTCCGGCGGCATCGAAATCGACACCTTGCCTATCCTCGCGATCGGGCGCGCTGTAGCTTATATGGCTGTGGCTGTGGGGCAGGGCTTTGAGCAAGTCTCGAACCTCTTGGGCAAAAGCATGCTCATGGCCACACCGAGCTCCGTGGAGCCACCAGACTTCCCTTGTCGAACCCTTCACCGCCAATGCGTGGAGCATCGCAATCACGGGAGTCGCGCCAACCCCGGCACTTAGAAGCACGATTGGACCATTGTCTGACCGAAGAGTGAAGCTGCCGCGTGGTGCGCTGACGTCCAGCACGTCGCCGATCGCGACCCGGTCGTCAATGTAGGCACTCGCCACACCATGCGGTTCCCGCTTTACGCTTATTCGGTAGTGGCGTTCACCAGGTTCACTCGACAAAGAATAACTGCGCATCAGCGCCGGCGCATCGGGCATCACTCGTAAGCGCAGCACGACAAACTGGCCTGGAAGAGCTGCGGTGAGGTGAGACTCATCAAAGGGCTCTAGCACCAGCGACATCACACTGCTGCTCTCGCTGATCTTGCGCACCACGCGCAGCGGGCGAAATCCCGCCCACGCAGCAGGCGGTCCGGACGCGGGGTCAAGCCCGGCATTTCCGGTTGTCGCACCGCCACTTTCGTTCTGCGAGAGTAGCGCTTGGAACGATCCCCGCCAGCCAGGGCTCAGAGCTGGGATTCGCAACGCCCGCTCCAGCTGGCTGCGAGCGTGACCGGGCAAGTATAGCAGCGCATTGACCTCTGACACTGTCATGTGCTCGGGGCCCATCCCAACCTGGACTATCTCATCTCCAGCCTCGACCTGGCCTTCTTCCAGGACGCGCAGATAGAAGCCGGGCCTCCCACGCGCAACCAGCAGCGCTGCCATTTGCGGCTCGTTCATGCGAATACCGACTCGGTAGCAAGTGACGCGCGGTTGCGTCACTTCGAACAGGGCGCTCCCGATCCGGTAACGATCGCCGATACAGACCTCATGATCCGGCAGCCCATCGACCGTGAAATTTTCCCCAAACTGTCCGTAGGTAAAATCGTTGCGGTCTAGCTCGCTTCGCCAAAAGCGATAGGAATCCATCTGATAGACCAAAACCGCCCGTTGCTCGCCGCCGTGCCCCGCCACGTCTCCCTGCCTGTCGCCATCGACGTTGAGCCGGCGGACCTGACGTGGGCCTTGAACTGGCGCTTTCCAAACCGCGGTGTCGACGGTCTTCCCTTGCCATGGAATGCCACGCGGCAAGCCCACATTGACCGACAGCAAGCGAGCCATCACTGCGTCCTTTCGGCCAGCCACTGCCAGCCAGTTCCACTCAGCGAGCCGTCACTGAGGGATGCTCAGCGTCAGCGCTTACCAGTGGAAACTAGCACGTCGAGGCATCGATGCGATCGACACCAAAGTATCGGGAATACCATCGTTTAATATATTCTGGCTCTGACCGCTGTCAGTACTTAATTAGTTGGACGCTGTTGATCGGCATCGGCGCGTCTGATTTTGGACGATGCAAGCGCCCATCACGCCGGGTTTGGACCGGGTCAATCAATTTCCCGCTCAGGAGCATATGACGATGTCACATCATTATTCAGGTCCCAACTTTGGGTTCCCGCGGGCAGATGCGCGTCTGGATCTCACCGATCTCTATGCCTTTCCGAAGCCGGGGGACGTGGAGAAGTCGATCCTGATCATGAATGTGCATCCGTCCTCTACGGTAATCGATCCGGAGCCCACCACTGACGAACCGTTCTCGCCTGACGGCCTCTACGAGATCAAGATCGACACAAATGGCGATGCGGTCGCCGACATTGCGTATCGTGTACGCGTTTCGTCGTTACCAGGGGCGATGCAGATCGCCACGGTACGCCGGGTTGAGGGTGCACTGGCCGCTGGGACAGACGACGGTGGAGAGGTTGTCTTTCTGGAGGCTCCAGTGTCGACAGGCCGGGGTGCGCAGGTGACCGAGGCCGGCGACTACCGCTTTTTCGCGGGCTGGCGAAGCGAGGCATTTTTCTTTGACACCTTGGGTGCCGTGAATGATCTGCATTTCACCGGTACTGATTTCTTTTCTGACAAAGACGTCTGCAGCATCGTTCTGGAATTGCCCAACTCCGCGTTGGGGACCAAACCGGTTGGCCTGTGGGCACGCACACTGCACAAGCAGAGTGAGGGCTGGGTGCAGGTCGAACGGGGTGCGCGCCCTCAGCAGGCCGTATTTCTGCCCGGTGAGCAGCAAGAGGCTTATCTCGCCGGGCAACCTGCAGATGACGCCCGGTTTGTTGCAACATTCGCGCACGCGCTTGAGCACACGGGTGGATATCGACCGGATGAAGCCGAGCGGGTGGCAAGGACATTGCTGCCAGATATCATGCCCTATGACCCGAGACGGCCTGCGTCCTTTCCGGAAAATGGCCGGACACTTACAGACGATGCCGCGGATGCTTTTATGGCCATCCTTACGAACGGCAAGTTGGCGGGGGACGGGGTTGGGCCGCATGGCGACCTGCTTGCTGAGTTCCCTTATTTAGGGCCCCCCCACGATGCTCACGATTAAGGGCAGCTATCCCTTGTGATGCCGACGTGCCCCTTTCTGCAAGCAGACGCGTTACGACTTTATATCTGTTGAACCGAAGGAGACTACGATGAGATTGATCTCGATTTGGATAGTTCTAACCTTAGCCTTCGTGGTGCCGGCCTCGGCGCATCCGAGCATCGGTTTGGCCGTCTCCTTTGCAGCCGGCGTCGCACACCCGCTAAGCGGGCTCGATCATATCGCCGCCATGACGGCAGTCGGCCTATGGGCAGCTGTCAAAGGGGGTCGCGCTCTCTGGGTGTGGCCATTGACCTTCGTCGCAATCATGTTGGTCGGCGGCTCGCTTGGCCTGGCGCAGATTGCCTTACCCTTTGTTGAGGCCGGCATTCTGGCCTCAGTCGTCGTGCTGGGGCTTATGGTGGCATTGGTGGTCAATCCGCCGGTATGGGTCGGCGCCGCGATCGTTGGTGTTTTTGCGCTGCTGCATGGACATGCTCACGGAGCCGAGGTCGTCCATAACGTGAATGGGCTGGAATACGTCGCGGGTTTTTTGCTCGCAACGGCCATCTTGCATGCGGTCGGCATCGGTTTGGGGCTCACTTTGCAACGCGTGGCGCCAGGTCCGGTCAATCGCATTGCTGGCGCGATCTGCGTGGCTATCGGCGCCGGACTGTGCGCGGGAGTTCTTTGAACCCGACCTTGAGAAGAGTGCTTCTGGCATCCAGTTAGACTGCCCTCAACCACGACGGGCGCGACGGTGTGTGTACTTCGTAACGCGAGAACTGTCGACCGAGCAAACGGAGGAATGGAATGTCGGGTACAGAGATAGATGAAAGTGTATTTGCCGCCCGGAGGAATTTTCCCCAGGATCGTCTGGCCTTGCAGATGTCGACCGCCGGCATCGTTCATGACCTGGGGAATCTCATTCAGGTCGCCTCGTCGGCGTTGAACCACCTGGGTCGAGACCCGAATATCGCGACGGCTCCGGGGGCGGGGACCGTAATTGCTGGTGCCAAAACCGCTCTGGAAAGAGCTGGTTGCCTTGTCAGGCAAACCATCAGGACAGCTAGAGAGATCGAAGGCGTAATTGCGCACGCAAACGTGGCCATTTGCTTGGCCGACGTCCATTCTCTGGTTCGAAGCGCCTGGAATGAGAACATCCATCTCGAGGTTTGCGTCGGCTCCGACCTTCCTTTGGTAAGGTGCGATCGGGTTGGCTTGCAAAATGCAGTCCTCAACCTTCTGTTTAATGCGCGCGATGCCATGCCTGACGGCGGTTTGATCTCAGTTCACGCCTCTGTATCGGAAAATTCCAACCAGGTGGATCTTCGTGTTGAAGACCATGGAATTGGAATGACCAGCGAGACGATGGTCCGGGCATTTGATCTCTTCTTCACGACGAAAGGTGACGGTCTAGGCGGCGTTGGATTGCCGATGGTGAAACGTTTCGTTGAAGAGTCGGGAGGGAGCATCGATCTTGAAAGCATCCTTGGGTCAGGCACAGTCGTGACGTTGAAATTGCCCGCGATGCGTTAGGGGCTCGATGGGCATAGGGCGTGCGATCAGTCGCCCATATCCGTTAGACGTTGGTTGAAGGCTCTGCG
The DNA here is from genome assembly GCF_040317695.1 of Mesorhizobium sp. M1403. Lineage (NCBI taxonomy): Bacteria > Pseudomonadati > Pseudomonadota > Alphaproteobacteria > Hyphomicrobiales > Phyllobacteriaceae > Mesorhizobium > Mesorhizobium sp. M1403. The sequence goes on from NZ_JAMYKY010000001.1 coordinate 749,430, forward strand.
ATTTCGGGCAGATTCGCGAGGTGCAATTATGAAAGAGTGGTCCGAATCTGACAGCGTCGCGCAAGTGAGTGGACTGCGTCCCGAAGGAATGGTGGCATTAGAGCGTCAGCCCGTGATCCATCTGCCGACAGAGCGATCTCTAATAGCCCGGTTTCCGGCCTCGTTCTTTGCCATCGGCCTCGGGACAAGTTCTTTTGCCGTCATGTGGCAGGTTGCGCATCAACTGTGGGCAGCTCCGCAAGGAATTGCTGTAGCGGTCGTGATATTGGCCATGTGCATATGGGCAGCTCTACGCTTTGAAGTTGTGGTTAGCACCATTGGCCGTGCGAGCCGAACTCGCGGATCCCGTTCAGAATTGCTTTCCTGGTCTGGCGGGTGTCGGGATTATGCTAACCGCGGTGAGCGTGCTGCCGTTCACCGCGACAGCGGCCACCATCCTCCTATGCATCGGTGGGGTGCTCGCGGTTGGATTTGGGCTTTGGCACTCGCAAATGATCTGGAAAGCGACAATCGCTCTATCGGACGCGACGCCGGCCCTGTACCTGCCTGTCGCCGCGGCGTCGTTCGTCCTTAGCATTGGGCTGTCGACATTCGGGCATTCTGAGTGGGCCCAACTGGCTTTGGGTGCCGGGCTCTTCTCGTGGCTTACAATCGATTCCGTCTTGTTCTATCGGCTCTATTTTGGTGAGCCGCTTAGAGACCAGATCCGGCCGACCCTTGGGGTCCAGCTCGCCCCTCCGGCGGTTTGCTCGCTAGCCTATGTTAACTCGTCGGGCACCTCCGGAGACGTTTTTGTTCACTGTCTCATCGGTTACGCAATCCTGCAGGCAGTTGTCCTTGGCGGCGTGCTTCCACGGATCGTTCGCCGTTTTTCCGCCGGTCTATGGAGCGTCAGCTTCGGCGCCACGGCATTGGCGACAACGATTGAAAAACTGGCCGTCCGAGGCGACACGGGCTTGGCTGGCGTCTTGGCTCTCCCAATTTTTGCGGCCGCAAACGTGCTCATCATGTGGCTAGCCGCGAGAACAATCATTCTGGCCATGACCGGCTCGTTATTGCCGACTCCTCCAGACGGGAAAGAGAGGCAGTAGCCGGCTGCATGCATGTAACGAACATCGATGCGGTGGAGCCACCCTCTTGGATGCATACAGAGGTTCGCCGCCGTCGTGGAAAGCTTCGGGGCTGCTGTCTTTCGCAAAACCGATATTCCGTCGGGCTCGAAGATGATCCGGTCGCCCTTGGCCGAGGCTCTGGCGAATTTGCCCGAAGCGTGGTTAGCGGACAGCAGCCTCGACGATGGCAACATCCTCTTCTGCGGTGCCGCCGCTGACGCCGACACCCGCATACACCTTGCCGTCTTCGTCGACCAGAGGAATACCTCCACCCATGGGGCAAAAGCGCCCGCCGCCGACCGTGGGCAACGCATACAGCGATTGCCCCGGCTGTACGAGCGGCAGGATGTCAGCCGTGCGCAGGCGCACGAGGGCCGAGGTATACGCCTTGCGCTCGGAAATCTCGAGCGCAAAGACAGGCGCGCCGTTCATCCGGTGTTGGAGCACCAGATTGCCGTGAACGTCGATGATGCATACTGCGACAGGGACGTCGGCCTTTGTCGCCTCTGCCTCCACACGTTCGGCCAGTGTCTTCGCTTTCGTGAGCAGATCCATGGGATTGTTCCTTCTTTGAGGGGGTGCCATCTACATCGACAGCGGTCTACCGCGGTGGCAATTCGCCCAAATGGAAAGCCAGTCGATTCTCGACATCTCCCGGTGCCTGGAAGCCCTTGGCGGTCAGCGCTTTGATTCCCTCCTGGGCGGCGGGTCGGCTCAGCGAAGCTATGCAGGCTTCCCAGCCGGCGCCTAGCTCGACATCCGGCGTCAGGCTCGTGTTGACCAAGCGCTTGGTCTGCGCGATCGCCCACTTGTCGAACCTGGAAATCCGAGTAGCGAGCGCATCGACGTAAGCGTCGAGTTCTGCGTCGGGCAGAGCCTTGTTCACGTACCCATACGCCTCCGCCTGTTCTCCACGGATGTCCTCAGAGGACAACAGAATCTCCATGGCGCGATTGCGACCGATGAGGTGGGGCAGGCGGGCCATCGGTCCACCGCCGGCGACCATACCCACACCAACCTCCCACTGGGAAATGATGGCCTTTTCCTTGCTAACGAAAGCCATATCGCAGGCAAGGGTGATCTCGCTCCCGTTACCCGTAGCGCGACCTCGGATGAGGGCGATCGAGGCCACCGGCGCGCGCGTCAGCCGCACAAGAAAATCCGGCCAGGGCGGCAGGCCCGTCGGCCCGGGCGGCAGCGCGAGCATATCCTCGATCCGCGCCTTGAAGTCTGAATGGTTGAGGAAGTATCCGTCGACGCTACTGTCGAACACCACGACCCGAACGTCTTCGTCAGCCTCAATGGCGTCAATCAGATGTGTGAATTCTTGCACCATCTGTGGACCCATGACATTGAGCGGGGCATTGTCGAACGTGACTCGCCAATAAGTGGGCGTCCGGCGTGTCAGGCGAATCTGCGAGGTAGTTGTCTTGGCGTCCACTGGAAACTCCTTCGATGTTTACATGCTCGATGCCTCGAACATGAGGCATTGGCTTCTGGCCCGCGATTGGACGAACGTATCGCCAAGACCATGGTGTCGGTCTGGCAGGGCAGGGCCGACCGCTCGGTGATCAAACGGGCTACCGACCCGTCTAAACAGTGGCCGTGCCGCCCCCAATCGCGCGCAAACTTCTGGTCTAACAGACCCTCCCCCGGGATAAGCGCTGCCTCAGGCGAACTGCGTGGTCGTCGCGCAACATAGGGATGTAAGGGGCGGTGACGAACCGAACAGACGATGGCGACGCCCGGCGCGATTCTGAATATCGGTCTATTGCTTGCGGCGGACAGCAGCCGGCGGCGGATCGATGGCGCCGGCCCTGACGCGAGCAGGTTTCAGCGCCGGTGCGCCGGAATCCTTGACGATCGTCAACGCGCGCGGAAAGAACTGATTGTTGTGCTGGCCGCGCCCGATGTTGATGATCGTGGCACCCTTCAGATGCTTTTCCAGCAGCGACAGCACCCCCTTGAGCGACGAGCCATCGAACGCATCCATCGCTTCGTCGATGATCACCCATTTCGGCTGCCGCAAGGCAAGCCTGGCCACGCCCAGCAAGCGCTGTTCGTCATCGCCCAATTCATGGTCCCAGCGCCCGACGCGGTCGAGTGACGACGACAGCCGTTCAAGCCCGACCTCGGCCAGCACCGCCGCAATATCGGTATCACTTGCGGGCGCATGCCCGTTCGCGTGATTGAGCACCTCGCGCAATGTGCCGGCCGGCAAATACGGGACGCGCGGCACGAAGATGAGTGTTTCTCCAGCCGGCAGGCCGATCTTTCCGCTGCCCCAAGGCCAAAGCCCGGCAATGGCGCGGAAGAACAGCGTCTTGCCGGCACCCGGCTCGCCAGTGATCATGACGCGCTCGCCGGGATGGATTTCGACATGCTGGTCGGCGAGCCTGGTGCAGCCCTCCGGGGAGGCCACTTCGAGCTTCTCGAAAGTCAGGCTGCCATTGACGTTTTCGCCGAAGGCGATGCGCCTTCCGTGTCATGCAGCACATCGGTTTCATCGAGCGCGATCCGGAAGTCGGCGACGCGCATAAGCGTGGCGCGCCAATCGGCGATGCTGCCGATGTTGTTGATGAACCAGCGCAAGGACGAGTGAACCTGGTTGAAGGCGCCCACCGCCATCATCAGTCCGCCAAAGCTGATATCGCCTGAGAAATAGACCGGCGAAGCAACCAGTATGGGCGCCACGACGGTGATCCAGCCATAGGTATCCGTGACCCAGGACAGGCTGATCTGGGCGGTATAGATGCGCCGCATCGCGCCCAGCACCGTGCCAAGGTCGAGTTCGAGCCGCCGTTTGGCATCGGCTTCACCATGGTAGACCGCCATGGCATCGACATTCTCGTTGACGCGCACCATCGAGGAGCGCAGCTCGGCTTCGCGCGTGTAGCGGTCGCTGTTGAGGCGGATCAGCGGCCGTCCGACCAGCCAGCTCAGCCAGGAGGCGATGCCGGCATAGAGGAACGCGGCCCAGACCATGTAGCCCGGTATCGCCAGCGACCAGCCGTTGATGTGGAAGACGAAGCCCGACGACAATTGCCACAGCACGCCGACGAAGGACGCGAGCAGGATGAAGGATTGCAGCAGTCCGACGCCGAGGTCCGTCGAGAGATCGGACAGATGCGCGGCGTCCTGCTGCATTCGCTGGTCGGGATTGACGCCGATAATGCCGGCATTGGCCAGCCGAAAGGCCCGCGCGGGGCGCATCCACTGGTCGATCAGGTCCAGCGTCAGCGCCTCGCGCAGCTTCAGCCGGATCATCTGGTTGAGCCAGGTCTGGCCGACATTGAGCACCAGCAGCCCGCCGGCGATCATGGCAAAGATCATCAGCTGATGCAGGAAGGCCGCCATGTCGCGGCGCGCCAGCGCATCGTAGAAGGGCTGGTTCCAGCGGTTGAGCAGAACCTGGCCGATCGACGTCGCGACGATGACGGCGATGATGCCGACCGACGTCCATACCAGCCATTTGCGCACCGGCGACCCGACCAGCGCCCGTTTGATCGCCGACACCTGATCGCGCAGGCTGCTGGCCTCGATGGCCACGGTAATCGGCTGAACGGTGGCCTGATTGTCCATTTGATCAGTCTTACCGAGATCCTTGCGTTCATGTGCGATGCTGTACCAAATGAAGAGAGCCGACGGCCGCCGCTCCCCAACCAGTCCGCCAGCCCAGAAGGACAGACACGTCGGGTAAATTCCGGGCAAGGCAAGTTTCCAGCTTGATCACGAAGGTTTCACCTGGCGAGACGATGCTGCCGCGCCTCCGGCCTCGACCCGGCGGCCGAGCGCCGTCGGCGACAGGGACTTCGGTCACTTGGATGTCGGTTCAGCCATCGATACACGATGCCCGTACTGCCCGACACGGTCCATAGCACCTTGGTGTCGGTGGCAGGTTGAGCGCCGCCATCCCAATGCGGTAAGTTTTCAGGCGCATGGTTTGACGGTGATTGCGGTCAAATCCGGCTTGCGTCAATTCGCTCGTGAAGGCCTCACTAAGATGCAATCGCGTCCCTGCGAGCGCGCCTATACCTTCGTCTGATTGGATCAGAACACGGCATTTCGTATTCTGACGTATCGAAAAGACGCCGGTGCGCCGCCTGTAGAGGGACCTGGGATCATGACGCAACAGTTAAGCAAGACAGCCGGTTCGGATCGCTTCCTGCGCACTCCGACAGATCTTGGTTCCGACGCGACCCGCGACATCGCTGCCGGCCTCGCCGGCCTGCTCGCTGACGTCTTCACCTTGTATCTTAAGACCAAGAATTTTCACTGGCACATGAGTGGTCCGAATTTCCGGGACTATCACCTCTTGCTCGACGACCATGGCGACCAAATCTTCGCGATGACCGACGTGATCGCCGAGCGCGCGCGCAAGATCGGCGGCACCACGATCCGTTCGATCTCCGATATCGCGGGACGCCAGCGCATCCTCGACAACAATGCCGACTATGTTGATCCGCAGGACATGCTCGCCGAGCTTCACGGCGACAACAAGCAGTTGGTGGCCGAGCTGCGTCGCGTCCATGAGCTGTGCGATAGCTATTCGGATATTGCCACCGCGAGCCTGATCGAAGGATGGATCGACGAAAGCGAACGGCGCAGCTGGTTTCTCTACGAGATTTGCCGCGCCTGAGCGAAAAAGCGGACAAGGCGGCGGACGAGATTCTGCACGCCCGGAAGAACCGCCGGCAAGGATCGCGCATTCGGTGCTGATGCAACGTCCTCCAGTTGGGGTGCAAGCCGGTCGCACGGGGGCAGTATGCTGACCGCTGGTCGGGTGGCATTGATCCGCATCGACTTTCCTGCCCGAAGTTGGCTCAAGCACATTGGTACCGCGCGCGCGTTCTGATAGGAGCGCAGACCGCGTTGCTGGCAGTTTTGGGTGCAGAAGCTTTCGCGTGCAGAAGCTAAGGCGTGATCAGCGGGAAACACACACCAGCAACCGATCCACACGGGGTGAATTTCCACTGCACAGAGCCGCCAAGTTCCGCCGTCAGCGCGCGTATCAACCGCCGCCCACGTCCCTCAGGCGGATGGGAGGCCGCGCATCCGTCGTCGCAGACAACGCACGAGACGCTGCTGCCACTCCTGTTCAGTGAGACACGGATGGAACCATGGCGATCCTTCAGGCCATGGCGTGCTGCGTCCCGGACCAATTCGGAGACGATCAGACCGACGCGCCAGGACCGCTCGGCGTCGAGCCGGATTTCGTCCGTTGCAACGGTCAGCTGAATACCCCGCTCGCCGAGGGACGCGCGCGACAGGCTAGAACACAACTTCCCGACATGATGACCCAGGTCGATGTCTTCCTCAGCGATCGGTACGAGAAGGGATCGATGCGCCTCCGCCATCGCCTGCAGACGGTCCGCTGCGCGCCTCAACGCCGGCGCAGCCCTCACCTCTCCCCGGGACGCGGCCAGCGACAGGATCGCTATCGCTTCGCTATATTCGTTTATCACCCGGTGGCTGATCTCTTCGACCAGATGCGATGCCAGCGGCTGGCACGATGCGGTTGATGGATTCGCACATCCTGTTAGCATGGCCAGATCCTCCGGTAACGCCGCCCCGCCACGAGAGCGCCGTTCGCGATGTTCTGGAAAGACCACAGCAGACCCCGCCGAAATATTCTATTGCGCCAAGGTGTCGCCAATACTTAAGACGGAGATACGCCGTGTGGATTGGCGCCCTGAGTATTGGCGGGCAGAGCCTGTGCGGATAAATGATCAACAATCTCCGTCAAATATTGGTCGGCACTGTGGAGGCGCCACTCGATTACCGACAATGTGGGGACAGGTCGCGTTATAATCGCCGATACCAAAGTATATGCGACACCATTGGACGATGGTTCCCGGCCCTAATTATCCATAAATACAAACCGGGAAAAGATGGGACGCAGCCGGGTCGTTAGGCCCCCAATATCACCGAGGTCTGTCATGGAAACTGAACAAAAAGTGGTTGTCATCACCGGCGGGTCGCAAGGCATTGGCGCAGCGTTGGTTGAGGCCTATCTCGGCCGGAATTACCGCGTCGTCGCCACCTCTCGCTCTATCAAACCTTCCGACAGATCCGACTTGCTCGCGATCGCGGGCGATATCGGCAACCCCGCCACAGGGCCGAGGGTAGTCGAGGAAACATTGCAGCGTTTCGGACGGGTCGACACGCTGATAAACAACGCCGGCGTCTTCCTTGCTAGCAGTTTCACGCAATACTCGGCAGAGGATTACGCCCGCGCGGTCGCGACCAACCTGACCGGTTTCTTCTTCGCCACCCAGGCCGTGATCGCCGCAATGGAACGTCAGGGCAGCGGCCATGTCGTCAACGTCACCACCAGCTTGGTGAAGCAGGCCAGTTCGAAGGTGCCATCGGTGCTCGCTTCGCTGACAAAGGGCGGGGTTGACGCCGCGACCCGTAGTCTGGCGATCGAATATGCCCGCAGCGGAATCCGGGTGAACGCCGTGTCGCCGGGCGTCATCAGGACACCGATGCATGCGCCGGAGACGTACGAGGCGCTGGCGGCCTTGCATCCGCTGGGCCGCCTGGGCGAGATTTCCGACATCGTCGGCGCGGTCCTCTACCTGGAGGATGCCTCTTTCGTGACGGGGGAAACGCTTCATGTCGACGGCGGCCAGAGCGCCGGCCACTGATTCACCGTTCAAGGGAGAGACCTTCATGCCTATTGTTACCGTCCAGCTCACGCGCGAGGGCACCGAGCCCGGTGTGGACCATGTTACAGCGGAGCAGAAAGCAGCCATTTACAAGGGCGTGAGCGAGGTGCTGCTCGACGTCCTTGGGAAGCCGCTGGACTGGACCTGGGTGGTGTTTGAGGAAGTGGAGATGGAGAATTGGGGTTGGGGCGGGATGCCCGTCGCCGAATACCGCAAGCTGCTGGCTGCAAAGGGGGTTTGAGCCCCATTGCGTCTCCCCGAAAAGCATACTGGAGCTTCAGCTCACATGGTTTCGTCTTCGACGTCGGCGACCTTGACGTATCGCACCGTCGAGGTGGATGGGTTGGGATTATTTTACCGTGAAGCAGGCCCGCGCGATGCGCCGACCCTCCTGCTGCTCCACGGGTTCCCGTCGTCATCGCGCATGTACGATACGCTGCTGCCGCTGCTGGCCGACCGCTATCATCTGGTTGCGCCCGACTATCCTGGTTTCGGCCATAGCGATGCGCCCTCGCCGGACAGTTTCGCTTACACCTTCGACCATCTCGCCGAGGTAATCGAGGGATTTGTTGAGGCGCTGGGCCTTCAGCGCTACGTCCTCCTCCAGCAGGATTATGGCGGCCCCATCGGGATGCGGCTGGCGATCCGCCATCCCGAACGCGTGCGGGCGATTATTATCCAGAATGCCGTGTCGCATGAAGAAGGCCTCGGATCATTGTGGGATGCGCGCAGGGCCTTCTGGCTGGACCGGGCCGCGCACGAGGAAAAAGTGATGACCACTTTTACCTCAATCGAGAGCGCGCGGCAGCGCCATCTCGGCTGCAGCCCCAGGCCTGAACGATACAATCCGGACAGCTGGACCGACGAGGCCGCGATGCTCTCGCGTCCGGGACAGGGCCGCATCCAGTCCGACCTGTTCTACGACTATCAAAGCAATGTCGCTGCCTATCCAGTCTGGCAGGCGTGGCTGCGCGTGCATCGGCCGCCGATGCTGGTGGCCTGGGGACGCTACGATCCGTCCTTCACCGTCGCTGGCGCGTATGCCTATGCCCGCGACGTGCCAGACGCCGAGATCCACATTCTCGACGCCGGACACTTTGCGCTCGATGAAAAACTCGACGAAATCGCGACATTGGTCCGCGACTTTCTCGATCGTCAGTTCGAACAGGGAGCATGACATGACCGCGTTCGAGCAGTTCCCGGCCACTATGACGGCCATAAGGACCCGGCCACTGTTCGTCTTGAATGTCAGGTGAGCGGGCTGCATAGGCGTCGCCCGCGCCGGCTCAGAGACGGATCGATACCAAAGGCCAACTTAAAACCCGTGTCAGCGAAGCCACATTAAAACCTGTCGGCGCGCGCCATGGCGGCCCGCGAAGACTTCGACAACTCTCTCAATAGGAGTCGCGGATGCCCCAAGTACGAGTTGAGGATGAAATCTATGCAATGCCCCCGCAGCATGGCTTTACCATCGCGCATTTTCTGACAGTCGCCGACATCGAACGCTCGGCACGATTCTATGAGACGGTCTTCGGAGGCCGCATCCTGAGCCTGGGCGATAGCAGTGGCGCGCCGGGATACGTCCAGATCGCCAACACGTGGCTCATCGTCAACATCGGGGGTGGTCCCACACCTGACAAACCGTCGGTGACGCTCGGTGTTCCCCCCGATCCCGATTCACTCAGCAGCTTCATGAATATCCGCGTTGCTGACATCCACGGCTGCTATGAACGCTGGCAAGCCCGTGGCGCTGAATTCATCACGGAGCCGATGGAAAAGTACGGCGAGACTCGCTGCTACATTCGCGATCCAGACGGCTACATCATCGAAGTGGGTCAGAGTAAGCCGGCTGTCGTTTACGGTTAGCCCTAGAAGGACGCACGGTCCGCAACGATCCGCTTTTCACTGTAAAAGAGGGGGAGGGCGATCAAGCCCGAGATCAAAGAGGCGGCGGAGCGCGTTTCGGGCAGTGGCTCCGAGCGCAGGCACGGTTGAGGAGTCGACTGGCGACTTTCTTCCGCGGAGCCTTGAGATCCTCGGGAACCCGCGAATTGGCGCACATGGATTGCCACGTCAACGTAGAGCACAATAAAGCCCACGAGTCGGCTCTTCCTACGCGAAGGCGCTTTCGGGATAGAGCCGGCAGGCCTTCTCCTCGAGCCAGGCCTCGGCCTCGGCTAAGATGCTGAGTCGCTTATCGCGGAAAATCGGGCGGGAGGACGTTACGGGAAATATTTTCGGTAGATCGCCTGAAACGCCTCGGTCTGCTTGAATTGCTTCAAGGCGCGCGAAAAGGCGTCGACCAAAGCGGGCGAAACGCGCGCCTTGGTGAAGCAGACATAAACACCTTCTTCTTTCACGCTGCGGGACAATAGCGGCTCGATCTTTCCGGATAATCCCATCTTCGTGATCTCACTCATCCCGTAGGTGAGGCTCGCGACCGCATAATCGACGCGGCCGGCTGCCAGCATGCGGAGGCCGACGGGGGTGCCGTTGGTTGCGACCATGTTGTGATGCTGGCGCAAGAAGCTCCACAACTCGGGCGACACTTGTTCCGATACCTCAGGGACTGCTTCCCGGATAGCGACGTCGTGTCCAATCAGATCGTCGAAAGACGAGAACTTCAGCTTCCCGATGTCGGCCGTGCGCACGAACAACACCCACCTATCTTGGATTAACGGCTCGTCAGAGTAGGAGCAGAACCGCTTTCCCTCGATGGTTCGAAATGTGGCGACCATTCCGTCGCGCTCGCCGCGGACCACCATCATCCAAGCACGCTTCGTGGGGAAGCGCTCGAAGGAGACTTCCCGTCCCAGGCCGGCGAAGACCTGCCTGAGGACTTCGACCCCTAATCCCGACATCTTGTCATTCTCGTAAAGAGTCAAATAATCATCGTTGACGAGCCGCAGCGGGTCCGCCAACAACGGTCGTCCGCTGAGCGCCCAGGCAACAACGATAGTCCCGCATAGCAAGCGCCTGAAGCCGGCCGATGTCGCCATTTGCGGGCATCCCTTGCATTCCACATTCGCACGATAGTGTAGGAACGCGATCTATGCGATGGTACAGGTTTCCATCTCGCGCGAGCCGAGCCTAGCAGTCCTACTAACATGAATTGTGCGAGCTTGTCGCCGCAAGGATGAGTTTTGCAATCTGAATCGACATACGCGAGCACGGACGGCGGCAAATCCGATCGCGAATCGCCGAAGCTGAGGCGCAGCGCGTCTGCCTGGCGCTTGTTGCCAGACCTTCTCCGCGGCATAGGGGGGCGCCTGCTTGTCCGCGTCTTCTTCTTCAGCTCGGTGATCACGCTGCTTCTGACATTGGCGCAGCTTTACCTCGACTATCGCAGCGACGTCCAAGCAATAGATCAAAAGATGTCCGAGATTGACAGCAGCTATCGGCAAAGTCTTAGCGAAGGGCTCTGGGAGATGGACGGGCGCCAGCTTCAATTGCAGGTCGAGGGGATTCTTCGCTTGCCTAATATCCGCTACGTCGAACTGCGTGAGGCCACCGATCAAGCTGCCCCCCTCGTCATAACCGCCGGCTCCCACCAGGCCAATCCACCCGAGCGGCACGAACTCAGAATTTATTATTCCAAACGCGACGCCAAGCAGTTGCTTGGCATTCTCGTGATCGAAGCCACGTACGACGAGATCTATCGCCAGCTTCTCAACACCGCGGCGACAATCATGGTCAGTCAGGCGATAAAGACGTTCATGGTTTCCTTTTTCATCCTCCTTACTGTCCACCGGCTGATCACACGTCACCTCACAGCGATAGGAACGTCGCTCAGGGGGTACGATCTTCGCGGTTCGCGGGCACCGCTTCGACTCGAGCGGCGTCCGCCTCGGCCAAGCGACGAGCTTGACGTTCTCGTCGGGGCATTCAACCAGATGTGGACAGGGCTGCAACAAGCGTATGACGACCTGCAGCTCCAGGTTGGATTGCTCCAGCGGCTTCCGGTATCCGCTTGGACGCTCAAGCCCGATGGGACGCCGGATTTCGTGAACCAAGTCTGGCTCGAATTTGCGGGTCAGACCCTTGACTTCGTCCGGTCGCATCCCGAGGCCTGGATGACTGCGATCCACCCCGATGATCGGGAGATGGCGGTCAAGAGCTTTTGGGATGGGGTACATTCGGGGCAGGATTTCGCAATGGAAACCCGGTCTCTCCGCGCTCGGGACGGGACATATCGTTGGCATCTCCAACAAGCCGTGGTCTTGCGCGATTCCGAGGGGAAACTCCTCAGATTCGTCGGTACGACAACCGACATCGACGACCTGAAGCGGGCCGAAGAAGCCTTGCGCCAAGCGCAGAGCGATTTTGCTCGCATTAATCGGGTGACAACCATGGGAGAGATGGCAGCATCCCTTGCGCATGAAGTCAGTCAACCGATCACCGGTGCCCTCACCAATGCCAACGTCTGCCTGCGAGGACTCGATCACGACCAACCCGATCTCGACCAACTGCGCACGGCTGTCACCAGAATCGTAAGAGATGCACAACGTGCCGCCGACATTCTGAGACGGATACGCTCACAGTTCGAAAGGGGCAACCTGGATCGGGAGGTTCTCGATGTAAATGAGATCAATCGAGGAACCGTGGCCCTCTTGCGCGACCAGGCAGCGCGATACAACGTATCGGTACGAACGGAGCTGGCGACCGATCTTCCTCAGATCGCTGGAGATCGCGTGCAATTGCAGCAGGTCGCGGTGAACCTGATCGTCAACAGCATCGAAGCGATGAAGAACGTCGAAGGAATACGAGAGGTCGTCGTCAAGTCGCAGCGAGTCGAAAACGATATTCTTATTTCTGTCAGCGATACCGGCCCAGGGTTCCCGCAGGAACTCGCGGAACAGATATTCGACCCGTTCTTTACAACGAAACCAGACGGAACGGGCATGGGCCTTCGCGTCGCCCGTTCAATCATCGAGTCGCATGGTGGGCGCATGTGGGCGATCGGTTCCCACGGGAACGGCGCAACCTTTCACCTGAGCCTACCCGCCGCGATTTCAAGTCAATTATGAACCAGCCTGTGTGCAGCGGTTAGTAATGAGTCCGCTTGCTTCACACGCTCATCAGCGTCGGTGCCGGACAGCGACGCCTCTCGAGCAAGCCGGAGGTCGGAAAAGCGTGGGAGTAATTCGCGATCCGGACGGCCACATGATCGAAAGTGGGTCAGAGCAAGACGGGGTCGTGTGCGGATAGCCCTGCAAGAACGCATAGTCAGCAATGATCCGCGGCGGTACAGCCGCCCCATGATCGCGCAAGAGTGAGCAGAGTAGCAACGAGATCGCAATTCCGTTGTGCTAGCTCGAGGCGATCAGCGAAGCGGGCGGGCGATCAGCGAAGCGGGCGGGCGATCAGCGCGATAGCTGCCATGGACGGCAGGGTTGCAGGACTGGTGTTCTCCAAAAAGACCGTTGGATCGCCAGTTCGTCGAAAAACAGGCGAGGGTGGCTGGGAACACCCGATGACCACTTTCAATCGGGCATCGTAGCGCTCCGCTTCGCGGTGAACTCAGCCGTTTGTTCCTCAGGTATGCGCGTCAAAAGTTTGAAGGTCTACGAAATTCGCCGTACTAGTGACCGAGAAATATGCCTACACCGCCTATGGCATCAACACCGTCACCGGCTCCGGCAGCGCCGCCTATCGCTTCGCCGGGCGCCGCTTCGACGCCGAAACCGGCCTCTACCACAACCGCGCGCGGGCCTATTCGCCAACGCTGGGCCGCTTCCTGCAGACCGATCCCATCGGGACAAAGGACAACATCAACCTCTATGCTTATGCTGCAAACAGTCCCGTCAGTGGCACCGATCCGATGGGCAATTCTACGTTGTGGAGCAATGTAGGTATAGCAATCCCAGCTGCTGGCGCTAGTGGTGGCGGAGCCATAGTTGGCTGGGGCGTAATCGCTTCAGGTGCCATAGTTGGCGCGCTACTGGAGCGTTTCTCGCCGCATCAACCACGACATTTGGAGATGACGAGCTTTATCATTCTACCACGGGACCAGCCATGATTCGGCTGTTGCTTTACTACTCCTCGGAGCGCCTCTCGTGGTTTTCTTCGGAGTAGAATGTCCGGTTTTGTGATCGTGTGATCAAGCCCAATGAACGTCTTGGAAGGGGTCACCTTTTAAAGGGCAGCTTCCCGGCCGTTCGAGCGCAAACCTATCCGTCAGCAAAACGGCCCAAATGCCGCCGTGCTCGTAGCGTTATGGTCAAAATGCATTGATTGACCTTCTTTGGGAAAGAAAATGAGGCACCGCCCGACAGAAACTAGTCGTGTTCTTGGTACCCTTGGTTCGCCAGACCATACGAGAGAATACGAGGGAAACGGTTTGGCGAACCATCCACTAACATATTGATTTTGTGTAGAAAACCCTGACCCTCAGAGACTAACATAATCGTTATTTGTCAATGGGTTACGAAGCGGTTCGCCCAAATTGATTCAAGAAGCCGATCCAGCCACTCGCTGACCGCATTTATCTCTTACCGAATGGCAGCTTTGCGCCTCATTTCGGACGCTGAACTCGAAATCCTCATTACCCGAAAGCCGACATGGATTGCCGCTGACGTTGTCATTGCTGATCTGACAACGCTCAACAACCTGGCTCGATTGCGAACGCCCAACGCTTACGATTGCCATATCCTAGCTGCCAACCGCTTCGAGGCATGGTCTTGAGGATTGCGTGCAGCCCTTCATGCCCCAGGGACGGTGCGGCCTGCGCTCAGATGTCGGGTTATTGCCGCCCGGGCGGCGTGCGACACTATTGTTCGAAAGGCTCTCCCAGCGATGCCACGCCGTTGAGCTTGAGCAGACGTCGGTTCGAAGAAATGATACCCAGCACGACGATTGTCACGAGATAAGGCAGGCTCGATAGAAGTTGCGAGGAAACGTCCAGTCCGGTCGCCTGGGCCGCCAGGCTTGCCAGGGAGACGGCGCCGAAGAGGCAGGCGCCGAGGAAGATACGGCTGGTGAGCCAGGTGCCGAAGACGACGAGCGCGATCGCGATCCAACCGCGCCCGGCAATCATGCCATCGGCCCACAGCGGCGTGTAGACCACGGCCGCGTAGGCACCGGCGAACCCTGCAAACGCGCCGCCGAAAGCGACGGCGGCGAAACGCACGGCGATTACCGGATAGCCGAGCGCATAGGCCGCCTTGGGATTTTCGCCGACGGCGCGCACGACAAGGCCGGTCTTGCTGTAGACGAATACCGCCCAGATGGCGACGGTCGCGGCCAGCGAGAGCCACACGATGACGTCCTGGGCGAACAGGCCGCCGATGACCGGGATATCTGAAAGCCAGGGCAATGAAAGCTTCGGTAGGCCTTTGACCGTGAGGCTCTCATAGCTCTTGCCGAACAGTGCCGAGAGGCCTTGGCCGAGTATGCCTATGGCGAGTCCCACTGCGACCTGGTTCGCGCGGAACCCCAGCGCGATGACGGCA
Source organism: Mesorhizobium sp. M1403 (assembly GCF_040317695.1). Taxonomy (NCBI): domain Bacteria; kingdom Pseudomonadati; phylum Pseudomonadota; class Alphaproteobacteria; order Hyphomicrobiales; family Phyllobacteriaceae; genus Mesorhizobium; species Mesorhizobium sp. M1403. The sequence goes on from NZ_JAMYKY010000001.1 coordinate 764,664, forward strand.
AAGACAAGGGAAAGAGCCGCGCTGGCGAGGCCCGCGGCGAGGAAACCCAGGAGGTGACCGCCGCCGTGATAGACGATGATGAAGGCGACGACCGCCCCCATGGCCATCATTCCCTCTACGCCGAGATTGAGGACGCCGGCCCGCTCGGCCACCATTTCGCCCAGCGCGGCCAAAAGGAATGGCGTGGCCGCCGCCAGCGTTCCGGCGACGATGAACTCGAGGGCATTCATGGAGTGCTTCCGTGAGCAGCATGGCGCCATTCGAGCCGGTATCGGACGAAGGCAATCGCGACGAGATAGGCGAGCAACAGGCTGCCCTGAAAGACCCGGACCGCGGCGACCGGCAGATTTGCCGAGACCATGGCGTTGTCGCCGCCAATATAGAGGGCCGCCATGAGCAGCGCGGAAAAAATGATGCCTATCGGGTGAAGGCCGCCGAGATACGCAACGATTATGGCGGCATAGCCGTAACCGGTCGAGATGGACCGCTGCAATTGGCCGAGTGGCCCGGCCACCTCCGCCGCCCCGGCGAGGCCCGCCGCGAAGCCACCGATGAGGAGGGAAAGCCAGATCGCGCGTCCTTCGTTGAAGCCGGCGTATGCGGCCGCGCGCGGAGCAAGGCCGCCGACCTGCAGCTTGTAGCCAGCGAAACTCCTCTGCATGAAGACCCAGGCCGCGAGGGAGAACGCGAAGGCGATGAGCAGCGAGACGTTGACGCGGGTGCCGGGGATCAGGATCGGCACCGTCGCGTCGTACTGGAACATCACCGACTGTGGGAAGTTGAAGCCGGCCGGATCCTTCCAGGGGCCTAGAAGCAGATAGTTGAGAAGTTGCGCGGCAACGAGCGCCAGCATGAGTGATACGAGAATCTCGTTTGCGTTGAGCCGCACGCGCCAGAACGCCGTGAGCGAGGCCCAAAGCGCGCCGCCCAGTGCGCCGAGGACGAGCATCGCAGGCCAAATCCACTGGCCGGTTGCCTGCGGGAGCCAAATGGGAATGGCCGACGCGAAGATTGCGCCGAGAATGAACTGGCCCTCGGCGCCGATGTTGAAGATCTTTGCGCGAAAGCCGATGGCAAGCCCCTGCGCAATCAGCAGCAGCGGCCCCATCTTGAGCAGGACTTCCGAGAACGAGGCCCAGGACAGGAAGGGCTCCAGAAGCATCGCTTGGAAAACGGCGACCGGATCGCGGCCCATCAGGAGGTAGAGCCCGAGATTGAGCAGCGTCGCCACGCCGAGCGCGGCTGGCGGGGCGACCAGCTTGATTGCAAGCGAGGCGTGTTCCCGGCGTACCAGAACGGGAAGGAACGGCCGGGACAGGGCGCTCATGCAGGAACCTTTTCGGCGGTTGAATGGGCGCCGATCATGTATCGGCCGATCTCCTCGGGTCTGGTGTCGCGGGTCACCAGCGGCTGGCTCAGCCGGCCCTGATGGATCACCTGGATCGCATCGCAAAGCTCGAACAGTTCCTCCAGTTCCTCCGAGATGACCAGGATGCCCATGCCTTCGTTGCGCAGGGCGACAAGGCGCTGGCGGACGGCGGATGCGGCGCCGACGTCCACGCCCCAGGTGGGCTGTGCGACAAACAGCAATTTAGGGGACAGCATGATCTCGCGTCCGACGATGAACTTCTGCAGATTGCCTCCCGAAAGCGCGCCGGCCTCCGCTTCGCAACCGGGCGTGCGCACGTCGTTTTGCCGGATGCAGTCCTCGGTGAAGGCTTTGGCACGGGCAGTGTCGACAAGGCCGCGTTTCAACAAGCCGAACGGATGGGCGGTCAGGAGGCTGTTGAGGACGAGAGACATCTCCGGCACCGCGCCGCGGCCGAGCCTTTCCTCCGGAACGAAAGCGAAGCCCAGCCGGCGGCGGGCCGCCGCATTGAGCGCGCCAACATCCTTTCCCATCATGTAGATGCGATCGGACTTCTCGCGCGGCAGCATCGTCTCGCCTGAGATTAGCGCGGCGAGCTCGCTCTGCCCGTTGCCCGAGATGCCAGCGATTCCGAGAATCTCGCCCGCCCGGACCGTCAGGCTGACGTCGGAAAGCTCGGCGGCGAAGGGATCGTCGGGCCGATGGTCGAGGCCGACGATTTCAAGGCGCTTTTCCCCGCCGGAATGTGCAATAGCCGGCATGGGCTTCGGCATGTCGCGGCCGATCATCATGCGGGCGAGGTCGTGTGCGTCGTGGCCGCGGGGATCCACATTTCCTGTGATGCGACCGCCGCGCAGGATGGTCGCGCGGTCGCATACCGCGCGGATTTCCTCCAGCTTGTGCGAGATGAAAAGAATGGACACGCCGCCGTCGCGCAGCCGCCGCAATGTCTCGAAAAGCTTCTCCACCGATTGCGGTGGCAGGACGGAGGTCGGTTCGTCGAGGATCAGGAGCTGCGGTTCGGTCATCAGGCAGCGGATGATTTCCACCCGCTGCCGCTCTCCAACCGAGAGCGCGTGCACGTGAGCGAGCGGATCGACCTCCAGGCCGAAGTCGCGACCGAGCTTGCGGATGCCTTGCGCAAGGTCCGATTTCCTCCCGGGCACGACCAGCCGGACGTTCTCCACAACCGTCAGCGTCTCGAACAACGAGAAATGCTGGAAGACCATGCCGATCCCCTTGCGCCTCGCATCCGCCGGGGACGCGAGCGCAAGGGACTCTCCTTTCCAGATCGCTGTTCCCGCGTCTGGCTGCTCGACGCCGTAGATCAGCTTCATCAGCGTCGACTTGCCCGCTCCGTTTTCCCCGAGGATCGCATGGATCGAGCGCGGAGCCACATCCAGATCGATGTCTCGATTTGCATGGATCTGGCCGTAGCTCTTGGAGATGCCGCGCAGCGACAGCAGCGGGACGGTCATTGTCACTTCGGCAGCGGCGTGGTGACACCCTTGACATGCCAGTCCATGGCGACGATCTCGGCCACGGTCATCGTCTTACCGGCGGGGACGCCTTCGCTGCCATCGGCCTTGGCGATCGGACCGACAAAGGGCGAGAAACTGCCGTCGGCGATCTTGGCTTCGACTTCCTTGATCTTGGTCATGATGTCTGCCGGGATGCCCGGGTTCCAGTCGACGACTTCGACGACCTTGTCGCCGACACCCAAGAAGGCGCTGGCGCCCTTGAAGGTACCGGCAAGGTGGGCGTCGACCGAGGCTTTGAAGAAGGGCGACCAATCGGTCGCCACGCAGCCGAGATAGGTCTTGGGCGCGTATTTCTTCATTGACGAGTTGAGGTTGAAGGCGGGGATGCCGGCCTCCTCGCAAGCCGCAACGACCGAAGGCGTGTCCTGCGCGTTGGAGAAGATGACGTCGCATTTCTGCGCCAGCAGCGCCTTGGCGGCTTCCTGCTCCTTGGCCGGGTCGAACCAGGAGTTCACCCATACGATCGAAACCTCGACATCGGGCTTCACGGCTTGCGCACCCAGTGTGAACGCGTTGATTGATGTGATCAGTTCGGGAATGGCGAAGGCGGAAACGGAGCCGAGCTTGCCGGTCTTCGAAAGCGCGGCTGCCGCCATCCCCATCAGATAGGTGCCCTGGGAGTATTGTGCCGCGAAGGGCGAGAAGTTCGGCGCCACCTCGAAACCGGAAGCATGCAACACGGTGACGTCGGGATTGCGGCGCGCGATCTGCAGGGCGCCGTTCTGATAGCCGAAGGAGCCGGCGATGAGGACCTTGTTACCGTCCGCGACCGCCTTGTTCATGATGCGGTCGGCGTCGGGACCTTCCTGAATGTTTTCGAGGATGGTGACCTTCACCTTGTCGCCGTAGGCCGCCTTGACCGGCTCGAGCCCGTCGGCCAGCGCACGGCCCCAGCCAACGTCGCCAACCGGCGAGGGGACCACCAGCACGATGCCCAGTGGTCCGTCGGCGGCGAGCACGCGGCTGCCCACCGCGGCGACAAGCCCGGTAGCGGCAGCGCCCTTCATCAATGTTCTGCGGGTAAGATTTGTCAGCATGTCGGTTCCCCTTGCTTTTGGTTTTGGTTGCTAGAATTCCACGGTGGCGAGCGCCGCCTCGGCTTGCGCGAACAGCCTTGCCTCGTCGAGCCCCGGGAACTCTCCCCGTGCCCAGACGATGCGGCCGTTGATCATCGTCATGTCGGTCGGCGCGCCGATGCCTACCTTGGCCAGCAGGCTCAGCGGATCGTGCCGCGTGCCGACATAGTCCATGCGCCGCGTGTCGATGGCGAACAGGTCGGCGGCCATGCCAAGCGACAGCCTGCCGATGTCGCTGCGCCCGAGCAGCGCCGCGCCCCCGGTCGTTGCATAGCCGAGAAAATCGCCAGGCGGCGGAACCGGGTGGTCACGTGTCGACGCCGACAGGCATTGCAGCATGTAGGCGGAATGGATGCAGTGCATCACGTTGGAATTGTCATTCGAGGCTGCACCGTCGCAACCCAGCCCCACTCTGAGCCCGAGGGCCGACATCGCCGGTATGTCGGTGATTTCGGCGCCGACGAGATAGACCGGCTCCGGGCAGTGCGCGACGCCGGTGCCGGTGGCAGCCAACTTGCGCAGTTCGTCATGGGTCAGCTCCCAGCAATGGGCATAGAAGGCATCCGACCCGCAGAAACCTATCTCCGCGCAATAGTCCACCGTGCGCAGGCCGTGGCGGGCTTGCATCACCGGGCTTTCGCCTTCGCCGACATGGGTGTGCATGCGCACCTTGCGGTCGCGCGCCAGTGTCACCGATTCCACGAATGTCTCGCGATAGCAGTTGACCGGCTGGCACGGCGCGACGACGACCTGGCGCATGCTGAACCTACCGTCATCGTGATAGGTATCGATCAGCCGGGCACAGTCGGCGATGAACTCGTCCGTCGTTTCCAGCATGGCGTGGGGAATGGTCGAGCCTTCCGACTTCGGCAGCGTGTTGCCGCCACGTCCGGCATGGAAGCGCATGCCAAGCAGTTCGGCCGCCTCGAACTGCCGGTCGATGAGCCTTTTGCCGGCATGCCGCGGAAAGCAGTACTGATGGTCGAAGGCCGTGGTGCAGCCGTGCTTTATCAACTCCGCCATGGCCGTGACCGATGCGTGGTAGAAGCACTCCTCGTTCAGCCGAGAAAAGATGGGATAGATGCGGTCGAGCCATTCGATGACCGACAGCTTCGTCCAGTCCAGGTCGGCGCGGTTGCGCACGAAACACTGGAAGAAGTGGTGATGGGTGTTGACGAGGCCAGGATAGACGAACCAACCGGTGGCGTCGTGGGCGACGGTCCCGACAGGCAGTTCCCCCTTGTCCAGGCCCTCGCCGATGGCCCGTACAGCCGCGCCGTCGGTCAACACGTCGACGTTGCGGCGGATGCGCGGACCGTTGCCATCGTCCACGATCACCGCGGCGCAGTTCTTCAACAAATAGCCCGCCACGTCAGGCCTCGCCTACTTCAGGGACGGGCTCGGGCTTGAGCTCGTGCAGCCGATGGATGCCGGGCATCTCGATGAAACCCTCGATGGCGCGGATCGCCCGCGACCAGAGCCGGATCGCGGGATAGGGATCGAGCGAAACGCCCCCGTCGGGCGCCAGCGCCACATAGGGAAAACAGGCGATGTCCGCGACCGTCGGCCGGTCCAATGCGAGGAAGCGCTGGCCGCGGATACTCTGTTCGACGAGACCAGCTTCCAATTCGCGCAGGGCCGCCGTTCCCTGTCCCTGAAGGGTATCGATGTTGCCCGGGCGCAGCAGCATCTCGTGCAGGCGCGCCGCCCCCAGGCTTGCGGTCAGCCGATGCGAGAAGGAAATCCACTGCTGGACGCGCGCCGCATGCATGGCAGTATCGTTGCCCAACCATTGCGGTGCCGCCGTCGCGGCAAGGTAGACAAGCATGGCCGAAGATTCGGTCAGGACGAGGTCGCCGTCCTCGAGGATCGGGATCGAACCCGCCGGATTTAGTGTCATGAGTTCCGGACCGCGATGCTCGGCGCCGGGATGAAAATCGACGGGCCGGATGCTGAGCTTCACTCCTGCCAGCGCGGCCATCAGGCGCACCTTGTAGCAGCTTGGCGACAGCACGTAATCGTAGAGCTTCATTGCGCCACCAGTTGCGCGCCGTAGGTGTAGCCATGGCGCTTCAGCCAGCGCCGGTAGGCAACCGAAGTCAGGTCGGCTCGCGTGGGTATCTCCATGCCGGGGTCGAGCGGCAGCAGCCCCGGTATCTGGTTTTCGAGGATCGACCGGTCCTGGACAAAGATCGTCTGCTGGAAATGGATCAGGTCTGTCATCGGCGTCTCGTCGTCGAACAGCGCCATCCATGGCCACACGTTACACAGGTCTTCGGCAAGCGGCTGCACGAAAAGCGTAATGACGTCCCATTCGCCCGGGCGCGGCGGGCAGGTCTTGTAGAGGATTGAGCAGGTCGGCGCGGGCACGCGATACATATATTCCGTCGTTATGCCGCCTTCCGCCGATTTGGCGGCCTGCGGCTGGTAGAACTTCACCTGGGTCGCCCAAACCTCGTCTTCGTCCTCCCGGATCTCGACCTTGTAGTTCTGGACCTCTGTGTGCGGTTCGGAGCCCAATATATCGGTATGGACGAACGGAAAATGAGCAATGTCCAGGAAGTTCTCCACGGCGCGCAATGGCGAGCAGCGCACGCGAACCACCCCGACATCGACGAGCCGGCGGCCGGGCTGATCGGCCTCGGGGATCGCAAACAGCGGCTTTTGCGGATCACCGAGCGATGACCAGACATGACCATAGCGGATGCAGGCCGGCAGCGCGCGTTCGTTGCCGCCCGTGACCTTCGCGTTTCCGTCTTCGCCGCGCCTCACCACGATCGGCTCGCCCATCAGGGCCGTCTTGCGTCCATGCACATCAAGCTGGCTGGCGAGGCCGACCGGATACCATTCGTCGATCATCGCGTTACGGGTCATTCGGCGATCCCGCTGCGCGAAATATGCTCGGCCGCCCGTCGCAGCGCCTCGGCGGCCCTCGACGCGGCGATACGCTGGGTCGGATTGCTGTCTTCGTCCACCAGAACATGCATCAGCGTCCGCGCTTGCCCTTCGGGGGCTAGCAGCAGCTGGACGGTCTGGGCATTGTGCGTGTAGTCGAGCAGGCCTGCGCCGGACTTCGTGCCCGCGGCCGCCTCCAGCGCCGCGATGTCCGTTTCCACCATCATGGAGCGCAGGGGGGCAAGGCCGTCGAACCGCGGCGGCCCGGCGGCGGGTTCGCCAGCGGAAATCCATATGATACCGTCGCCGTCCTCAACGGGCTGCATCGCGACACGAATCGTGTCCGGCGGCGTCAGTGCCGGATGGGCCGGGATGCGCAGGCAGTTTCCCTCCTGGGCATAGCTCCAGCCGTGATAAATGCAGGACAGGGTCTCACCGCGCACGAAGCCGTGGGAAAGACGCATGCCGCGATGGGGGCATCTGTCGGCAAAGGCTGCCGCACGGCCGGAGCGGCTTCGCCAAAGGGCAACTGGTCCGGCTGGCGATTGCGCCGGCATTACGGTTCCCGCCGGCAAGTCCGCAGAGAGGGCAATAGGCATCCATGAGCCGGTCGGATAAGGCGGCATACATCAACTTTCAAACAACACCAGCATCTTCCCGAGCGCAGCTTCGCGGTCAAGGATATGCTAATAGACCGGGTTACGTTTGCACAACATTTCCTCACTGGCAACAATGCCCAAAAAAGGTGCATGGTGCCTTTGGCGGGCAGAGGCCGCAGGCCGGAAACTAGGCCGATTCGCTCTCGATCGGCGCCCGGCGGATGGCTTCGACCCAGACATCGATTGGTCCAAGAGAGCACCCCATCTCCATCATGTCGATGAGCTCGGCCGGACCGGCAATGTCGAGTTCGATGCGGTCGGGACCGGCAACGCATATTGCCTGCGCGAGCCCGAGCTTGGCGGCGTGACGCTCGATCCACGGAAGGAAGGATGCCGCCTCGACATCGCCGAGGATCGTCATGCGCTCTCGCCAGGAATAGCGATTTTGCTCGCTCATAGAACCTCGGCAATGAAACAGATTATATATATATATATACCTATCTACATTGTGCTCAATCGCTGAAGCACCTTTGGGCGCGAGCTCTTGCGGCGTTACAGCGACCGTTCCCGGGCAGCGCCATGTCAACGGCGGGAAGTGGCCGCACCGGCCACCTACAGGGCAATCAAGATGTGGGAAGCTGCCGTCAAAGAGGCTGGCACGGTGGAACGCGACGCCGTTATCCGGGCGCTCGGATCAGCGAGGGACCGGGCGGTCCGGCTGAAATGGTTCCCGGCCAGCATCATGTGTTAGGATGAACGTGTACATCGCACCGGCACAGAGTGGTCGATTCCGGTGGTGAAGAACCTGAGACCGACCGAACCAGCAACCGCGTGCCTACAAAAGGATTCCAGCTCAGGAACGTAGGGTAATCGGACGACCCGATCGCTGTTCTTCCGATCCGGCGGGGACGGCCAGGTGGTGACCCTCGCCATCTACCTAATGGCAACGGCCGGCGACGTCGTTTCGCGATGGCGTGATCGCGGCGGTATTGCAGCTTTTTATCCTCTCGTATCCGAATAAGACCATCCGCTACCGGCCCCAATCGAGACGCTCCTTGCTCGTCGAAGAACGTCGTTAATGGTGCTACCGCGACTTTCCAATGAGAGACTGAAACACCGTCACGATCCTTCTTCGCGAGATAGGGCGAGTGAGGCGTTCATCGGGCGAAATGCAGCGTTGTAGGTGGGACAAGAACATCGAAAAACATTGGAGCAGATTTGTGTGCTTTGCTGTCCCACTAGTTCCTAACTGCTTGATTTAGCTTCTTTTCCAAACATCCTCCGGGCCTACCAATTTCTTGCTGAGTGAAGCTCGTCTGGCGCAACGGAATGAAGCAGGATGCCACTCGCTGGCCCGCTTCGAAACATAATAAGATCAATGGCGTGGCGCGCAGGTCGATCCCGCCAACGGCGCCGGGTGCTTGTTGTGCTGGTGCCCATCACCGGCTTGCCGTTAGCGGCGGCCACTTTCTGGCAAGCCTGAGCCCTGGCAAGGCTGAGATCGACCGGCTTTTCGCAAGGGACAGCCTTCCCTGCTGGAGTAGCGCGCTCTACCAGATCAGAATGCGTGTCTGTTGAGGTGGAGATCAGCACGGCATTTGATCGAGGGATCATTGAGGATCGCATCTGTGGAACGGGCTTCCGCCCCATATTGGCCCGCAATCTTTTCAGCGGCGGCTTGATTGATGTCGGAGACTGCAATCAGCTGGCTGCCCGGATTCGTGGAGATGGCCGTTGCGTGGACGCCTGCGATGCGGCCTGCCCCGAGGAGACCTAGTTTCAGCATATCAATTTCCTTGCTGTTTCAAATCGTGAACGCATTACGGAATGCCTCTAGGGCATCTTCCGGGTTGCCTTTCGCAAAGGCTTCCATCCCCACAGGCCCCCCATACCCAATGGCGTTCAAGGCTCTTGCAATCATCGCCCAGTTCATTTCACCCGTGCCAGGTTCACATCGCCCCGGATTGTCGGCGACCTGGATTTCTCCGATCCATGGAAGGCACGCTTCTGCATGACGGATCACGTCCCCTTCACCAATCTGGGTATGATAGAGATCGAGGTTGATCCTCAGTTGAGGTCTGTCGACAGCGGCGACCAGCGAAAGCACATCTGACGTCGAATTGAACGGGCAGCCTGGATGTTCGCGGAGGTTCAGGTTTTCCAACGTGAAGGTTAGGCCTTCCTCCTCCGCCAGATCGCAGATACGATGAAGAGTGTCGCGGGCTTTCAGCCACATGCCCGGTGCCACATGCGCCATTTGCTGGATGGGAAGCCCCTGATCGCCTAGACCTGTACCGTGAAGGTTAAGCCGATGAACGCCAAGGCGCTTGCCCACCTTTGCAGTCTCGCGAGCAGACTTGAGGAGCATGTCGGAACCCTCCGCATCGGCCAGTCGCCCCTCCAGATAGCCGTTCATGATGGTAAAGGTCGCACCGGTCTTTTCCAGCGCATCGAGGTCCCAAGCGGGCCAATTCCAGAGGCCGACGCCAAAACCCATTTCATGCAAGCGCGACGCTCGCCAGTGGATCGGCTTATCCTGCCAAAGCATTTCCGCACAGGCTGCCAGTTGAAAGCTCATATCAGATATCCTGCAACTTGAAATCGGCCGCAGCGACCGGCATGACGCCCTTGAGCAGGACCACGGATTTTTCGAGACCCTCAAGTGAGTTGAGAAGTACATCTTCATGCTCGATGGAAAGCCATCCGTCATAGCCTGCCATCTTCAGGCGATAGCAAAACTGTCGCCACCACTCCTCACCATGGCCGAAGCCGAGCGTGATATAAGACCAGGAGCGGGCCGAAATGTCGGTAAGACTGCCGTTTTCGAGGAGGCTTGCCACCGCCTGCTTCGGGGCGTTGAGGAAGGCATCCTTGGCATGGACGTGATAGACTGCATTGCCCAGCGCTTCCGCCGCGATCAGCGGATCGGCTCCCATCCAGAAGAGGTGCGAGGGATCGAGGTTCGCGCCAACGATAGGGCCGACTTCTTGACGGAGTTTCAGGAGCGACGGCACGTTGTAGACGCACTGGTTGCCATGCAGTTCGAGCGCAATCTTTTCCACACCGCATTCATTTGCCAGCGCCACGATCTCGGTCCAGAACGGGAAGAGTTTTTCTTCCCACTGGTATTTGAGGATCGCCTGCGTTTCCGGCGGCCAGGAAGAGACGACCCAGTTTGGCATGGTATCGGACGGATTGCCCGCAGGCAGGCCAGACATGGTGCAGACCGTCTTGATGCCCATCTCGCCTGCGACCCGGATGGTGTTCTTCAGACCTTCGCCCTGAGCCGGATCGGTCGGGTGAAGCGGATTGCCATTGGCATTGAGGCTGATCACATCAAGCCCACGATCTGAAAAGCCCTTGAGGAAGTCCTTCTGCGCGACCGTGTTTCCCAGCATGGATTTGAGATCGAAATGCGGTGCGGTAGACCAGCCGCAGGTGTTGACCTCAATACCGGAGACGCCCATGCGTGCAGCGTTGTCGAGAAGGTCGTCGAGCGGCATGCCGCCGAGGCTGTCAGATACAAAACCCAGTTTCATGCGTAGAACTCCGGCTTGGAAATCATGGTGACGAGCTGCTTCTGCCCGGAAGCGAGTGCCGTTACGCCTGCCTCGGCGGCAACTGCTGCGGCATAGCCATCCCAGCAGCTTGATGCGATCTCGGGAAACACGTCTGTGTCGACGAAGCGTAGGAAGGCGCGGTTCTGGCGGCGATAGGCATCGAAATAGCGGGTGCGCCAATCGGCATCGTAGCCGGTGTGGACGCCAAGCGAGCGTTCGAGATGGGTATAAGCGACATGGCTCATGGAAATGCTCGCCTGCTCGCCCACGAGTTCGGCACGAATGTCGTAGCCGTACGCAGCGTTGTTGTTGATCTCGATGTTGACGAGCTGGCCATCGACGGTTTCGAGGACCATGAAGACGGGCGCGACGCGTCGATCAGAGCGCTTCGGCTGGAAGGCAGAGATCCAGGCATATTCGGTGCCAAGTACATGGCGCACGACGTCGAACTCATGCGGGGCGGAATTGGTGATTGCCATGGCACCGGTGAAGTCGGAGGCTGGCGTTTCCACATTGCGGTGGAAGTTGTGCATCATCAGGACTCGGCCAAGCGTGCCATTTTCAATTGCCTCTTTCATCTCGACATAGGACTGGTCGTAGCGCCGCATGAAGCCGAGCTGGACGAACTTTTGACCAACTTCCTGTTCGGCCTGCATGATCGAGAGGCATTCGGCCGAGGACTGCGATAGGGGCTTTTCGCAGAGCACCTTCTTGCCCGCGTTGATGCAGGCGAGTGACAGCGGCGCATGAGTGAAGTCCGGGCTCGCGACGATCACCGCATCCACATCGGCACGGGCAATCACGGCTTCCGGATTACTTGCAACGTCTGCCGCACCATGGGCATCGGCCACCTTGCGAGCGCGGACTTTATCCATGTCGCAGACCACCTGAAGGGTCGCGCCCGGCATTTCCTCCACGACGATCTTGGCGTGGTCAGCGCCCATCAGCCCTGCACCAATGACTGCTACACGCACCATTGGACAAACTCCTTCCATTCGGTTGGCACAAGAGCTCAACCGCTTCCATTCAACAAATTCCACTACTTGGCTGCTATGCCAATATTCAGTCAGTGAGCGGGCGGTGGCGGAAGACCGTCATGGGTCTCCATATATCCTTCAATTGAGGCTTCGAGACTGGCCATGGATTCACCACCGGCCATCAGATCAGCGATCTGCTCGCGTGTCTTTTCCCCCTTGCGGAAGTCAGCCGCAATTGCACCACGAATGAGCACTGCGAAGTGATCGCCCACTGCCATGGCATGCATCACCTGATGGGTGATGAAAATGACCGCGAGGCCACGACGCTTGGCTTCATTGATGATACGCAGTACGTGAGCAGCCTGCTTGACGCCGAGGGCTGCCGTCGGCTCGTCAAGGATGAGAACACGGGCTCCGAAATAGACAGCACGGGCAATCGCGAGCGACTGGCGTTCCCCTCCGGAAAGGCCACCGACCAAGCGGTCCCCGTCGGTGATGCGTGTGATCCCCATTTTCTGAACCTCTGCAACTGCCACTCGGGTGGCGGTTTTGCGGTCGAAATATTTGAACGGTCCCCAACCCTTTGTCGGCTCCGAACCCATGAAAAAGTTACGTCCTATGGACATCAAAGGATATGTCCCACCGAATTGGTGAACCGTAGCTATCCCGCGTTCCTGAGCCTCACGGGGACTGGAGAAAAGTGCGGGCTGACCATCCATCAGAATTTCGCCACGCGTCGGCTGATAGACACCAGACAGCGTTTTGATGAGCGTCGACTTACCCGCGCCGTTGTCGCCAAGCAGGCAGAGCACTTCACCTTCACCGACCTTGAGGCTGATATCGTTCAGAACATCAATATGGCCAAACGATTTGTCGACGTTTCGAAATTCGAGAACGGGTTTCTTATCGGACATTGTCGCTCTCCTCATTTCTTCTTGAACGTCGACCAGCTGGTGGCCAAATGACGAAACGTGTCGTTGAGCAGGACAGCGATCAAAAGCATGACACCGATAATTAGGAAGGACAGGTTTCTGTCGATCTCTGTGAAACCAATAGCTTGGGTAACAATCGAAAGGGTGAGCACCCCGAAAACAATGCCCATTACAGTACCAAAACCACCCGTGAGGAGAACGCCACCTACGACCACGGCGATAATGGTGTTGAAGATTAGGCCAAAATTGGCCTGAGACGTTGCGGAGCTGAATGTCATCACCTGAAGGACACCAGCAAAGGCCGCCGATGTGGAACACAGCATGAAGAGTGCAATCTTCATCCTGGTTACAGGAATACCTGCGTTTCTCGCGCTTTCTTGGTCTCCACCAAGAGCGAAGACCCAGCTTCCCTTGGGAGAGTAATGCAGAAAGAAGACGAATGCTGCGATAAGCCCACCCCACCAGAAGACGGAAGAATTGAAGCCATACACCTTCCCGCCGAAGAGCGATTTTGCCCAATCTGGCGCGTGATAGAAGGAATTGGTGTTGTTGATGAAGAAGATCGACAGGTAGAGCGTGATGCCTGCCACTGCAAAGAGCGTCGCCAATGTCACGATGAACGACGGCACGCGCGTGTGAGTTACGATGTATCCATTGATGAAGCCGATCAGTGCACCGATGGCAAGCGCTGCAGCTACACCGACAAGCACAGGCATCTGATAGTGCTCGCAGACAATCGCAACTGTCATCGTGGACGCGGGAAGTACAGCACCGGTTGAAATGTCGAGCTCACCGGCAATCATCAGGAACCCGACCGGAATTGCAATCATTCCTATGAGTGACGCGAAGTTCACCCACGTAGTTACACCAGCTACGGACAAAAAGTTGCGGCTATATCCGAACATCGCAAAAAGGATGAATACAGCCACGAAACCCATGAAAGCACCAGCGGCAGGGGTGCGGAAAAAGGCCTTAACGGATGAAATGGCCGATTCACTCTCGATGGCGGGTGTTTCAACGGTGTTGGTTCTTAGGTTTGTGGCGGTCATGGAACCAAAATCCTCAGTTACCGCAGACGAAGTTGCATAGAGGGTGCATGGATGGGACCCGGCCAGGTTAGCGGCCAGGTCTCAGCCTCGGGCCAGCCTCAACGTGCGCCGAGTTTGACGCCTTCGATTGCCGAAGCAACATTGGTCTTGTCGACAATCGCCGGACCAGTCAGAACCGGCTTCGTTGCAATCGCAGTGCCGAACTTCAGGTTTGCAAACAGCATGGAGGTTGCGAGGAACCCCTGCAGATAAGGCTGCTGGTCGATTGCGAAGGTCTGGGTGCCCTTCGAAATGCGATCCAGAACCGAGGCGGACATATCGAAGGTGCCAAGCTGAATCTTGCCGGTCTTGCTCTGCTGATCGATGGAGCTAGCGGCAGCATCTGCAGCCCATGCAGCGAGCGTGATGACGGCGTCAATGGACGGATCGGCGATCAGCTCGGATTTGATTGCTTCAGAGGTACCATTCATGTCCTGGTCAAGGTTAGCAGGAACACGGAGGATGAAGGTGTCTGCGCCAGCCTTCTTCGCACCGTCTTGAACGCCCTTGCAGCGGGTCTCGAGATTTACGGCACCTGGGTTCTGGATGTGGCAGAGGATTTTCTTTGCGCCATGAGAAGCGAGATACTTGCCACCCTCAATACCTGCCAGATATTCGTCCGACCCGAAATAGTTTAGCGAGCCGTAATTATCCATCTCACTCTGGCCAGCGTTGAAGGAGATGATCACCACGCCCTTGTCCCGCGCAGCCTTGAGGGCAGGGGTTTCGGATTCTGGCAGCCAGTTCGGGATAGCAATACCTTTAGCACCCTGGGCTACAGCCTGTTCGATTAGCGAAGCGAGGTCCGGGCCGAAGTTGTCATAGTTTTGGGTCTGCATGAAATTGACGGTGCCGCCATTAGCCTTGACCATCAGCGAAGCATCATCGACGCCCTTCTTGACCATGTTCCAGAAGCCATCTTGGGCCGAACCCACGATGACGGCGATATCCGTGTCACCCGCATGAGCGCTGGATGCCAGCATGAATGCCATGGCTGCGGTGGCGATTTTCTTGGTGAACGACATGTCGAAATTCCTCCTCAGGTTAAAGCCGCATGGCTGCGGCTCGACATACTTTTTTGCCTTTTGGCCGTGCGGCCGGTCCCGGTAGGCACGCGCAGGTCCGCGATCTCAACACAACGACGTTGAGTCTCCTCGTCCGAATTGTGCGCTGGGCCTCCCCCAAAGCGCTGACGGCTCCTAGATCGCTGAGCACTGTCAACGCGTAATGAATGCTACGTTGACATCTTTCAGGTCAATCTGGATTACTATCGCTTCAGAAATTCGTCTCAAATCAGTTCGAAAATTTGTATGAATGATATTTTTTGAGATGCCGAAACCAGAGTAATGGAATTTTTGACATGAAGAGACCAACCATTCCAGACTTGGCAAAAGCTGCAAGTGTATCCGTGTCAACGGTCAATCGTGTACTGTCCGAGCCTGAATCGGTCCGGAGCAATACGCGCACACGCGTTTTGGCAGCCGCTGAGGAAATCGGCTTCTACGGACTTGGCACCATCAAGCAGGCGGCGAAGGCAAAAGAGGTGATCCACCGTGTCGGCGTTTTGCTGCAGCGACGGGAGAGACGCTTCTATCGCCTACTCGGCGATTCAATTGCGCAAGCTGCGGAAGCTTATCCTGCCTGCAATATCGATCTAACGGTCGAGTACATGGAAGACCTCACGCCGGAGAAAGTCGCGGCACATATTCAGTCGCTCGGCGGGCGGTGCGAAGCACTTGCGATTGTAGCGCCGCAGCATCCTGCCGTTGCTGACGCGATTGACGCAGTTCTTGAAAGCGGCGTGCCGGTCGTTTCACTTATCGGCCCCCTCACGGCCAAGGGAGGCATCAGCTTTGTGGGGCTCGATAATTGGAAAGTAGGACGCACCGCTGCCTGGGCGTTTGACCGCATGGTGAGACAGCCGGGGAAAATAGGCATTCTTCTGGGCAGCCACCGATTGCGAAACCAGGAAATGAACGAAAGCGGGTTTCGTTCTTACTTCCGTGAACATAATTCGGGATTCACGCTGCTCGAACCGTTGCCAACTTACGAGTCAGCCGTGGTTGCCCGGGAACATGTCGAAAAGCTGCTGACAGACCATCCGGATATGTGCGGACTATTCATCTCAGGGGGTGGTGTTACAGGTGCGATAGCCGCACTCAGGGCTACTCCAAAACGGGAAGACTTCGTTACCGTAGGCTATGAACTCTTTGAAGATACGCGGGCTGCTTTGATAGACGGTACGATTTCGCTGATCCTGTCACACCCCATAGAGCGTTTTGCATCAGAGACTATTGCAACTCTGGTGAAAGCGAAGAACGCAGGTCCCGATAACGGGGTATTTAGGATCACGTTTCCATTCGATATGTACAGCCCGGAGAGCGTTTGATGACGACTTGGCTCTTAAGTTGGCCATCCAAATGGCAGGCTGGGGTGCGCCTACCTCTTCACGTCCGCTTGGGCCAGAAGGCGCCAAAACGTTTCGAGGCTCGTCAAGCAGCTCTGGGAGTTCATAGGCCATATCGCATCCATGTCGCGTAGATTCGCCGATAGTCGCAGGACCCCCTGGAAATCAAAGGAAGCTGATTGTAGCACGGCGAAATAGTTAAGTAGCGGCCTCACCAAATTTGTAGGTGACGTGCTCCCCGTTTTGTCCGCGTCTATAAGTTAGCCCTGTTCACGTTGTCCGGCTTCCCCAGAGCTGAATCCAACGCAACTGGCTTTCCTGACTTAGTCCGGACCTGCTCGTGAGCGTCAGATCGTCCGCGGTATGCGGGCGTAGGTAGCGCAGTTTATGTACGGCAAAGAACGGGGAACACCTGTGCGATCAGCCCGCCGCTGATCCCTTCAACATTCGACCTCCAGGTCGCGCATCCTGCGAACTCGACCGAATATAGTCGGGAATTCTGAACCGACGGCGGTAGTCACCGGGCGAGATGCCTGTCAGGCGCCGGAACAGGCGACTGAACGAGGAGGCGTCCTCGTAGCCCACCTCGCGACCGATCGCATCCACGGGGGCGGAGCCGGTCTCGAGCATCTGCTTCGCCTCCTCGATGCGCAGCGCCTGGACATAGGTAAGCGGCGAGTAACCGGTGGCCGCCTTGAACCGGCGGTCGAACGTGCGCTTGGGCAAGCCCGAAACGCGCGCCACCTCGGTGACGACATCCGTGCACTCGTAATTCTCCGCAAGCCAGTGTTGGCACTTGAGAACGAGTGCGTCGGCATGGATGACATTGACGGCCATGGACGCGTAGGGGAGCTGTCCGTCGCGGTGCCACTGATAGAGGAAGAACCTGGAAATGCGGATCGCTTCCTCGCCGCTGCCGTAGCGGGCGATGAGGAGGAGTGCGAGGTCCTGCCAGGACGAAGCGCCGCCGCAGGAGATGATGTTGTGGCCGTCGCCGGTCTGAACCAGGATGCGGTCCTCGTGCAGCAGCACTTCAGGGAACTCCTGGCGGAACACTGGTACATGGCTCCAATGCGTCGTCGTCTCGCGGCCGGAGAGCAGCCCGGCCGCGGCCAGGACGAGAGAGCCGCCACAGGCGGAACAAATTAAAGCGCCCTTTTCGTGCATCTTCGCGACCCAATCGATGATCCGGCGATCGAGGGCGTGAAGCTCCTCGGGCGTGAACACCACCGGGTTTGGCACGAAGACGATATCCGTCTGCTCGATGTCGTCGATCGAGTCCTGCGGAATAATGCTCACACCGGTGATTAGCTCGAGCGGTCCGTGCTCGGCCGCGACAATGCGCGGCTCGAAGAGCGGCTCGCCGGGCGGAAGCTTGGAAAACCTCCCCGCCGCCCAGAGCGTGTCGAAGACGCCGTAGATGATCGAGGGATCGCATTCCCGAAAGACAACGATGCTAACGCGCTTCGGCACCGATTGTCCTCCGGCTTGGCCCATCTCGCATGGTTCCGGCTATTCTGCCTCTCTCGCGCGCGCCGCGCCACGACTATTTTCCCGCCCGATGTCCCAAGGGCACGATCTGACAGCGAACAACAGAGCCGGCCTCCGGACAGATGCTGGCGCAAGCTCGCTGCATTCGTCCTGGCGTCGAACCATTTACAAGGAGACCCGAAATGATCACCGATTCACAAGGAAACGCGCTCTCCGGCGCGAGCTCGGAGGCAGCCGAATTCTTCTGTCAGGCCGTCGAAGCCTTTAATACCTATCGCGGCGATCCGGTTGGTTTGCTTGACAGCGCGATCGAGACCGCGCCCGATTTTGCCATGGCGCACATCATGAAGGCGCATCTCTTCGGCCTCGCGACCGAGCCGGAGGCAACCAATGAGGCGAAAGCGATCCTCGGCAAGGCGAAGACCATGCTGCTCTCGGACCGCGAGGCGTCTCACGTCGCGGCGCTCGACATTCTCCTCAAGGGCGAGTGGACCTCCGCAGCAATCGCGCTCGACCGGCACAATGCCGACCACCCGCGTGACATCGTGGCGTTACAGTCGGGTCACCTGATGGATTTTTACCGCGCCAGTTCGCGCGGCTTGCGCGACCGGATCGCGCGCGTGCTGCCGAAATGGTCGGCGGAAACGCCCGGCTATTCGATCCTGCTCGGGATGCATGCGTTCGGTCTCGAGGAGACCGGTGACTTCGGCCGGGCCGAAGAGGCCGGTCGCCGCGCACTCGACCTTCAGCCGCTCGACTGCTGGGCTCATCATGCCGTCGCACATGTCATGGAGATGCAAGGCCGTGCCGAAGACGGCATCGGCTGGATGATCGCGCGGGAGCCGCACTGGTCGGGCGACGACAATTTCTTCCGGGTCCACAACTGGTGGCACCGTTCGCTCTGCCATCTCGATCTTGGCCAGGCTGATGAAGTTCTCGCGCTCTACGACGACCGATCCGGCAGGACCGCAGCATGGTCGCGCTCGACATGATCGACGCCTCGGCGCTGCTGTGGCGGCTTTATCTGTCGGGCCACGACGTCGGTGACCGCTGGCAGGAACTGGCGGCAGCCTGGGACAGCCATGCCGACGGTCGCACCTATCCGTTCAACGACTGGCACGCTGTGATGGCCTATCTCGGCGCTGGCCGCACAAGGGAGGTCGAGCGGATCGCCTCGGGCTTCCGCACGGCAGGCGGTGTGGCGGAAATCGGCGAATGGGGCCGCAAAACCGCCCTGCCGCTGGTCGAAGGTTTCTCGGCATTCTGGCGCGGCGACTATGAAGCGGCGGCGGGGTTCCTCCATAGCGCACGTTCCATCGCCAATTCCTTTGGCGGCAGCCACGCCCAGCGCGACATCATCGACTGGACCCTGACCGAAGCGACGATACGGGGCGGCCTCACCGGCATGGCTGAAGCACTCGCCAGCGAGCGCCTGGCGTTGAAGCCCCACAGCCCGGTCAACAAGTCCTTCCTGCGTCGTGCCCGCGAGAACCCGGTGCCTGAACAGAAGGCGGCCTGAGCGATGTCTATGTTCCTGCAACCCCTCTTCGGACGCTGGCGGGCCATGCGCAGGCGTCATCGCGCCGAACGCGACCTGCGCGACGCGCTCTTCGACCTTAACGACCATCTCCTGAGGGACGTGGGCCTTCGGCGTCCAGGAGCCGCCCGCGATCCCCAGACTATAGCGCATCCGGGAAGATTTCCCGGGGCATTCTAGCCGGGCGAGGCGGACGGGCGCCGTCAGGCAAGCATCCGTCGATCAACAGACTCGGTTCCCCGAACGGAGAACGCAGCCCACGGCACGGACACGAGGCGGTCCGGGCCTTCCCGTCCCTGCCATCAAAGCAAGTCGAAACGAAAGGAAAATGCCATGAAATTTGTCAGAACCGCCGCGGCGGGCGCCGGCCATGCGCTCCACTGGGAAGAGCCTGCCCGTTTCGCTCGGAACGTAGCCGAATTCGCCGCCAGCCTCGCCTGAGCGAAGCCACCCTTCAATGTCAACGACCCGCCATCGGCATGCTTCCGCGAGCGGGACTTCATTCAAAAGGACCAGAACAATGAAATTCAAATCGAACACTTCCCTGTACGCCATCGCCGGGGGACTGATACTGACCGCCTCCGTCTTCGCTGTCGCAGCTTCGGCGCACGAGGCCTCGCCGCCGAAAACCGAACTCTACAGGCCAGGCGTCGCCTACGCCGGGAACGCCGAGAGCCGCACCGCGAGCGTTCGGCCGCCGCTCTATGAAGGTCTGGGCGACATGACCATGCCCGTCACCACGCATAGCATCGATGCGCAGAGTTACTTCGATCAGGGCCTCCGGCTGACATGGGGCTTTAACCACGCCGAGGCCCGGCGTTCCTTCCAGGAGGCCCAGAGACTGGACCCGAATTGCCCCATGTGTTTCTGGGGCGAAGCATTTGCACTAGGCCCCAACATCAACGACGCCATGCGCGACGAGGCAGTGGCCCCTGCGCGCCAGGCAATCGATCGCGCCTTGGCGCTCAAGGAGAAGGCCACCCCTAAGGAGAGGGCGCTGATCGAGGCCCTTTCCAGGCGCTACGGCACGAGTCTGACGGCGAGCCGACTGCCGCTGGATCAAGCCTGGGCCGGGGCGTTGGGCGAGGTGGCCACGGCCCATCCCGACGACGCGGACGTGCTGGTGCTCTATGCCGAGGCGCTGATGAACCTGCAGCCCTGGGACTATTGGGAGGCCGACAGGGTGACGCCCAAGGGCCGCGGCGGCGAGATTGTCGCGGCGCTGGAGCGTGCGCTCGAGCTGGATCCGGACCATCTCGGAGCGGCGCACCTATACATCCATGCCGTCGAGGCCTCGGCCGATCCGGGCCGGGCGGAGGCCGTCGCTGACCGCCTGCGCGGCGCGGCACCGGCGGCGGGGCACCTCACGCATATGCCGGCACACCTCTATATGCGGATCGGACGCCACGGCGACTCCATCGCCGTCAACCATGACGCCATCGCGGCGGATGAGGCCTTCCTCGCGCAGGCCGGCGACGCGGCGAGCCCGCTCTACCGCTTCGGCTATTATCCGCATAACGTTCACTTCCTCATGGTTTCTGCCCAGATGGCCGGCGTGAAGGAGGATGTGATCGGCGCGGCGGAAAAGCTGGCGGAAATCACCTCCGACGAAGTCTCGCAGGAACTGGCCTGGGTGCAGGCGATCAAGACGGCTGCCTTCAGCGCCCATGCCCAGTTTAGCGACCCGGACACGATCCTCGCGCTGGCCGACCCCGGCGACCGTTTCCCCTTCGTGAAAGGCTATTGGCATTACGCCCGCGGCGTCGCCCATGCCTTCCGGGGTGACCCCGAGGCGGCATCTGCCGAGGCCGACGCCATCGGTCGGTTGATCGACGGGGCCGATCTGAGCGGGCTGGAGGGACAATTCCTGCCCGCCAGGGACGTGCTCGGCATTGCCAGACAGGTGGTACAGGCCCGTATCGCCCAGGCGCGGCACGACTACATCGCCGCCGAGCAGCAGCTCGCAGAGGCGATCCGCCTGCAGGACAGCCTCTCCTACACGGAGCCGCCCTACTGGTACTATCCCGTCCGGCAGACGCTCGGCGCCGTGCTGCTGCAGCAGGGTCGCGCCGATGAAGCCGTCGCGGCGTTCGAAAAGGCGCTTGCGGAAACGCCGCGTAACGGCTGGGCGCTTTGGGGTCTGCTCAAGGCCAAGGCTGCAGCCGGCAACGAGGATGTGTCCGCGACGGAAGCCGGGTTCAAGAAGGCCTGGCTGGGCAACGAAGCATTGCTCGATCTTGATCGTCTGTAGCGGCCGGAGCAGCGCATGTCGCGCGGCGCAATCGCGATGGCGCCGCGCGGTGACCGGCGTCTCCAACTCAAGCTCAACCAAGAGAATTCCGGTGAAGGGATTTCACCGGAGCCCCCGGGCACCGGCGCGGGTGCACGCTCGCTGTGCTATCCGACATCAGTTGAAGGATATCGGCCTGTCCAGGTCGGGGACAGCATTCACGGTCGCGGCGGGAACCGACAGCCAAGCGTCGGTGAACCCACCGTGCGAAAGCTCGAAGCGGCTGGCGACGGGGGTCATGGGCAGCGAGACGCATCTGGCGGCCCTTGCCACGACGGCGCTGATCCATGCTGCTGTTGCATTTGCCGGGACCATACGCTTCGCCGGCGTCCCTTCGTCGACATGCGTCTCTAGCTGCATTGACGGACGAAGCCGCCTGCAGCGCGGCGAAGTGCGGACCCGCGATTTCACCGACATCAGCATCCCACGGTGCTATCTCTCCCGGATGTGCGAGGAAGGGCTGCTCGTAAAGCTCGGCTATGGGCGGTATCGAGCCGCTGCGTTGAAGGCGGCCTGACATTCAGGCCGCGCCGACTTCGCCATAGGATCGCGCCGCTTCGATGACCTCGCCAATCCGGCCTTCGTGGAGGGCGTCGATCGGACGTGTGCCGCGGGGGCGAGGGACTGCTCGTGAAGGCCGGTTACCGGCCGCTATCGCTGCCGTCCTTCCGAAGGCCGGTTGTTCACGCTAGCAGACCGACAGCTTATGGCGTCCAAAAAAATCGATAGTGGACATTCGACTCGGTGGAACCGAGGTCTCGGGCTGATCTGACCGGAGCTTTGTGGGCGGAGCTCATGTCCGACAGTAGTCCTTTGCTCAACTATCGTTGCTGACCCGATCCGGACCTTCTTGTGGACAGATTGAGCGGCGAGCCTTGATTCCTCCGGGTTGACAGCACGGAACTGATTCGCAGAATTTTTGCCGAAGCAGAAGTTCGGCGGATTGCCTGGAAGACAAATCATCGACTTCAAAGGACGGGCGCCGGAGATGCCTTCCTCCAGCTACAACCTGCCTTAGACGTTCTGGCTAATCCGATCGCCGATGCCGTCATCTACTCGCTTGTACCGTCCCGCACCCTGAGGCGCGCTGGCTGAGTCCGCCGCGTCCCGAAGCTCGGCGGGCGGCTGATGTTCATGGAGCATGGCGGCGGAGAAACTCCGCTCCCGAGCACGCTGCAACGGCGTCTTGTCGGATTGTGGCTCCCAGTGCTGCCATCTGACGCGCGGGCCAGCGTGGCTGATCTCTGACGCCGGTTTCACCATCCAGCGCCAAGAAACAAGGCGGTTTCCCGCGCGACTCTGGCAGCTCGAAATTGACACCGCACGGGAAGCGCTTCTCGGCGCTGAAACAAACGAAACACATCGCGTTCTGTGTGGAAAAACGCCTGAAACAGGGATGGTTTAAATCCAATGGCACCGCTGCATCCCGCGGCGCCAATCATGGAGTGTTGCAATGTCGAGAATGCGAGCAGCTTACGACTCTTTTCGGAATTACCGGGTTCACCGTATGGCGGAACGGGCCCTTTCGGCAATGGACGATGCCCTCCTGAGGGACATCGGGATCAGCCGGTCCGAGATTGGCTTGGTGGTCCGCGGCTTGAAGCGCGGCCAAGAAGACAAGGCGGGCTGAAATCATGAAGCTTTCATTTACGCTCCCGCTACTGGCCTGTGCGAGCGTGGCCGCCCTTCTGGCGGCTCCCGCCGCCAATGCCCACGGCTCGGGT
Organism: Mesorhizobium sp. M1403; assembly: GCF_040317695.1. Classification (NCBI taxonomy): domain Bacteria; kingdom Pseudomonadati; phylum Pseudomonadota; class Alphaproteobacteria; order Hyphomicrobiales; family Phyllobacteriaceae; genus Mesorhizobium; species Mesorhizobium sp. M1403. The sequence continues at coordinate 788,150 of NZ_JAMYKY010000001.1, forward strand.
CTTCCGCACCGCCAAGCCAAGGCGGCGGCAGCGGTTGGAGACGATACGACAAGCGTCGAGCTGTTCGAAAACCTCGGTAGCCATTCCTATCCTCTCACCACCACCAGCCCGCTGGCGCAGGCCTATTAATTGTGGCGGCTGCGTACCAATCCCAGATCCCAGGTGTCGAGCAGGCAGGCTTGGCCTGCACGCCCGCCTTTCAGCGCCCAAACGTGATAGTGGAAGCTCAGCGCAACGCAGCTGAATCCCGAAACTCAGAGTTTGAGCGGGGCTATCCCTTGGAACCACCAAGTCGCAATACGTCAGCCGCAAGGGCTGAGGCGCTGGTCCACCCAGGCGGCGGCGCGCTCAAGAGTAGAGGTAACCCATGCCGCGGATCGTCCTGATCACCTCCGGCTTGGAGGGATCGACCTCGATTTTCTTCCGCAGGCGCGAAACGCGAATGTCGATGCTACGATCGAAAGGATCCCATCCGCGGTCATGGGCGAGTTCGAGCAGTTGATCGCGGTTGAGTACTCGTCCGCGATGTTCGCTGAATACTTTCAGAAGCCGGAACTCCATCGGGGTGATCGCTATCTCGAACCCCTCGGCGTTGTACAATTTGTGTGCGCCCGGGTCGAAGCGGCACTTGCCGAACTGGACCTGGTGGCCCGGAGTGCTCGCTTTCTCCGTAGCCCTTTCGCTCGCCGACGTTCTGCGCAGCACGGCCTTCACCCGCGCCAGCAGCTCCCGCAGGTCGACCGGCTTCGCGACATAGTCGTCGGCGCCAATCTCCAATCCGACAACACGGTCGACGATTTCCGCCGATCCGGTCAGCATGATAATGGCAACGTCTGAGTGCTCTCGTAGATATCGCGCCAGGGAGAGGCCATCCTCACCTGGCATTCGGATATCCAATATGACCACATCGACGTGCTGGCTATCGACAAGTTCACGCAGAGCAGGCCCCGCGTTGGCCGGCGTCACGGCGTAGCCATGATGCTCCAGATATTCCGCTACCGTGTCGCGGATATCCGGTTCGTCATCGCAGACAACTATATGTGCGTGCGTCGTCAAAATCGACCACCGAGCAACTAGCCTAATGGATAAGTTGCCCCTAAAGTGACGTGCAAATCAACGCATCTGTCAAGTATTGTTGTTGACCAGATTCGAGACAAACGAACGGAGCTCGTTAGGTTTGATCGGTTTCTCAAGATAGGGCCGTTTCGCGGCGCGCAGGAACATCTGCGCGTCCGGGCTAATCGTGTCCCCCGTCAGGAAGGCTAACCTGTCGAGCTCGGCCGGATGGAGCTTGGCAATCTGGTTGAACAATCCCCGTCCATCCATGTTCGGCATTTTCAGATCGCTCAGGATCAGCGCGAAAGTGCGGTTCTGGAGGTGCAGCAGCGCTTCTTCGCCGGATCTGGCAATGGTGACCTTGAAACCATCTCGCCTGAGCACCTCAGCAACCAGCTCACCTACTTCCTCTTCGTCCTCCACCACCAGACAGGCAATGCCAGTTGAATTCGGGACTTCGTCTTCGGCCGTTTCGGCTCGTTCGTCGAGACGGTCCGAAGCAGGCAGCGAAAGTATGAAGGTCGAGCCACCCCCCTCGGGGGATTCGGCCTCGATGGTTCCTCCATGGGAATGAACGATCCGATGGCAGAAGGACAGCCCGATCCCAGTCCCGGCCCCAATCTCTTTCGTCGTGAAGAACGGCTCGAAAATGCGGGGAAGTATCTCTTTGGGAATTCCCGGACCCGTGTCGGCAACGCGGACCATTATGTTGCCGGTTTTGGGATGGAGCCGCGTTGAAACCGTGATTGCCCGTCGCCCTTCCCAGCCGTGCAGCGCTTGTTCTGCATTGATAAGCAAATTGATCAGTACCTGGCCAAGCTGGTCGGGATCCGCCCAGATCGGGGGAAGACCAGGTTCAAGATGAACTGAAAGCCCGATGTCCGACGATCGAATCGAATAGCTCGCCACTTCAACCGCTTCGGAAATAATGTCATCGATCGCAACGTTTGAGGTTCGCGTCGGCTGCTGTCTGGCCATCGCCAGGAAAGTCTTGACGATCCTGGCGCAGCGTTCGGCTGCCTTGCTCATCTTGTCGGCGCGTTCCACGACCTTGGCGTCGGTTGCGGTCTCCTTCAACAGCGACGACAGGCCAAGCACCACCGAGAGCGGATTATTCAGCTCATGCGCTACCCCCGCCAGCAGTCCACCGAGGGCCGACATTTTTTCGTTCTGATGCAGCGTCTCGCGCTGTCGCTCTAATTCCTGCTGCATTTCGAGACGGTCGGTGAGATCGTAGGTGTGGGAAACAATCACCTTCTCACCGCGGTAATCGATCAGTCGTGACGAGATCGAGCACCAGCAAGTTCCACCGTCCTTGCGTTTGAGCTGGGTTTCGAAATCGTCGACCGACCCCGTCGCGAGCAGCCGCTCAACGTATCGCATCCGCTCTGAAGGATCGACATAGTAGTCGACGGCGCTGGTGATGTCGCCGAGCAACTCAACGGTGGCGGGACTGCGGTAGAGCAGCTTCCCGTCATGCGCGCGGGTCATCTGGATGTTAACGGGGCATGCTTGCAGGACTTTACGGACCAGTTCATCCGCTTCCTTGGCGGCCTCCTCGGCTCGCTTGCGCTCTGTAATGTCGACACGGGTGACCACGAACCCGCCTTCGCGGGTCGGACAGTTCGAGACGAAAAACCAACCCCCGTCTGTATGACGGAATTCCTGTTGCCGGAACTCGCGGCGGTCCCTTGCCCTCTCGGCAAGCCAGTCGTCGATCTTATCCCGTGGAACCGGAAACTGGTTGCGCTCTGCGGTCACGCGGAGGAACTCGAACCAGTTCACTCCGGGAACGAGCACATCCGCGCTTATCGCGTGCATCTGGCGGTACCTGCTGTTGGCCAGCACAAGGCAATCGTTCTTGTCGTACAGGGCAAACCCTTCGGCCAGGGATTCGATCGCGTCGATCAGCCGCTCGTTTGCTTTGCGCGTTTCTTCCTGGGCGGTGATCATGTCGGTGATATTCGTCGTGTTCGAGACTATCACCTGCCTTCCCTGGAAATCGATCAGGCGAGCGGAAACGGAAGCCCAGAAGGCCTTGTCCTCGGTGTCGTACTGCTGGACCCGAAAATCATCGATCCTGCCCTTTTCGATCAGGGTGCGCTCCAATATTGCGCTATAGTTGGGATCGACATAGTGGTCGGTTATTTGCGGGCGGTCGGCGTAGAGCTCTCTGGTAGCAGGATTGCGGTAGAGCGTTTCTCCCTCGAAAGTGGTCATCCGTATCGGCGAAGGGCAGGCATCGAGCACCTTTTGCAGCAGTGCCGTGGCGTCGCGCTCGACAGCCTCGGCCTTCTTGCGCTCGCTGATGTCGGCGCGCGTTACCACGAAACCGCCAAGATCGGTGCGATGTATCGAGACCGAGTGCCATTTGCCGTCGGAGAGAGGTACCTCGAAATGGGAATGGAACTCGATCCGGCCTTGGGTCCGCTCGTCGAGCCACTCATCCTCGCGCCCAACCGCATTGCGGTACACGCCGCGCTCGGCGGATTCGCGAAGGAGTTCGTTCCATTCCACGCCCGGTTCACAGAGATCCCGCACCGGATGGTTCAACTCGCGGTAAAGACTGTTGCACATGACCAGCCGGTGATCTTCGTCATAAAGTGCGAATCCCTCGGAGAGTGATTCAACGGCGTCTGCGAGCATCTCGCGCGCCGCAGCGACTTCGCCATCACGCTTCTTCTGCTTGGTCACATCGGCGATGCCGGCGAGAACCACTCGCCGGCCCTGAAACTCGCCGATCCTGAGATTGCCGGTGGCCCAGAACTCTTGCCCGTCAGGTCTTTTAAGAAGCACCTCGCAATTTTCGACGACGCCCTTTTGCATGAGCTCTCGATTGATTTCGCGGTGTTTCTCGGGGTCGACAAAGTAGTCGCCGAGCCGCACTGTCTCGCGTCGCGCTTTTTTGCTCCATCCAAGCAGCCGTTCGGCAGCATTGCTCTGGTAGATGAGTTCCCCCGAACTCGCGTCGTTCATCCATACCGGCAATGGATGATGCTTGATCAGGAAACCGAACAGGTCCTCGCGCTGCTTCCGTGCCGTGATGTCCAATACCCCGATGATGAGCGAGGGGCGCCCGCCATAAACGCCGCGACGGCAGTTGGTCGAGCACCAGACGGTCGATCCGCTTGTGTTTCTAAGCGGGATTTCGTGATCCCGCACGATCTCGCTGTTGCTGGCGAGAGCACTGATTTCATCGAATTCGCCAGTATTCACGAAATGATCCGTCAGGAATTGCGGTTCGTTTGGCGTCCATTTTCGGCCAAGCAGGTTCGACGCATCGAGGCTTTCGTAGAGGATCTGCCCGCTTCCCGCGTCCACCACCCAAACGGGCAACGGGTGACTGTCGGTGATGCAGCGGAATATCTCCGCTTTTTCCTGGTGCGCGATCTGCGCTCGCTTCATCTCGGTAATGTCGACGCTTACCAGGGCCATGCCGCCATCCAACCGAAGATGTGCCGTGAGCAACTTCCACCGCCCATCCAATGTCTCAGCTTCAACTGGACCCTTGTCGATTTGCATCCATCGCGTTGCGGCGCTTTCAGCGAACGCGTTGCCGGGCTCGACGGGGCGGCCGTCGAAACTTTTCAGATACGAGAGGGCTTTGGCGACTGCGGCAATGGCATGCATCGGCTGCATCTCGCCGCGGTCGAGCCACTGGCTTCCGAATATTTCCGGATTGCTACCAACGAGGAGATTGTTGGCGTCAAAGAGGGCATACCCTGTGTGTGTGGATGTGACCGGATTATCAGGCCGCATAGTCGTTCCTTTGTTGGCGTGATCCCGAGGGAGGATACTAGACCCTCTTTGTTTCAGCACACATTCAGACGCTGCGTGATTTGTTTCAACTGTTTCGGCGCGTGGGAGTCTTCGCCGGCGCTGACGTGAAAACGAAACTCTATCCATGCTCCAGAAAAACGGCCGAAACACGAATGGCCTAGTACTACAGTTGCGGGTGTCGATGCCGTTTGTAGTGACAGATGGTGGCCGCAGCCTGATGTCGTCGTTTCGTTCGGTTTGCTCCATGCGCTGCGGCGAAGATCAGCCGATAGCTTCGAGAGGAATGCCAGGGCGGCCATGCACAGGCTCATGTGGCGATGCCATCCATGCCAGGACCGAGCCTCGCAATGATCAAGTCCGAGATCATCCTTGGCGCGCTCAAAGCACTCCTCGATCACCCAGCGCAGGCCGGCCACTGCCGCCAATTCGCGCTTGAGCTGAACATCCAGTTCTGACGGTCGTCGGTGGCGACATCGCAACCCACGTAGTGGCGCAGATACCAGTTCACTTCATCGGGATTGTCGGTTTCGAAATTGAAGCGGATTAACCGACTGGGGTCGAGGCCATGTTTCCGGGCGACGCCGGCCCAGTCCTCCGGCGTATCGAGATCGGTGACGCGATACGTGAAGGAAGCGCCCGGCCTGTAGGCCCGGGGCAATGGAAGGAGCGGCTTTCATTCGGTTCTGAGATGTGCGCCCAGCGGCATACGTATCTGCATGGTCCATTCTCCGTTGCTTCGTTCAGGTGCCAAGGGCGGTCTCCGCGCTAGGGGTGAGCGCGGAGCCGTTGCTAGGTGTCCGTACGCGATTAACGGGCGCCGTCAGGCGGCCGTCTTCTCGGGGTCGGCGCGGATGACGACCGTGTCGATGATCGGCAGGATCTCGGCGGCCGGCATGCCGACGCGGGCGGCGTGCTCTTTGATCGATTCGGGATCGCTTGCCTGGTAGATGCAGACGGTGCCGACACGACCGTCGGCTTCGTGCACGACGTAGCTGCGGATCCAGCGGATGCGATCGGGCATTTCCTCGTTGCCGATGCGCGCCGACTTCGCTCCGGCCTTTTCGAGTTCGCCGAGGTTTGCCCAGGCGCTGGGGCGGCGGATGGCATACATATCCATTGTGGTTCTCCGTGATTGGGTACTTGTCCGGCAGCTCGGCTGCCCGTCACAGCGGCGTTTCCGCAGCGATTTCTGTGGTATAGGAGGGAGTCGGGTTTGCGTCCTTACGCCGACCTGAGCATTTGCTGATCTTGACCTGATTGAGCGAGCGACCGGAGATCTCCGTGGGGTTTGAATTTGGTCCGTTCCGGCTCGACGAGCCGGGTCGCATCTTGTGGCTGGCCGAGCGCGAAGTCCCGCTGCAGCCACGGGTGTTCGATCTGCTCGCCTACCTGATCCGCGGCCGCGAGCGGGTCGTCTCGAAGGATGAATTGCTCGATGCGCTCTGGCCCGGAGTGACGGTGACCGACAATTCGCTGCAACGGGCGGTCAGCTTGCTGCGTAGCGCGCTGCGCGAAGGCGGCATGGAAGATGCGGTCCGGAATTATCCTCGCGCCGGTTATCGCTTCTGCGTCGTTGCGAACGACGAAAGCGCAGACCAGGCAGCGGCTGTCGGCGCCGTTCGCTCACGCCATCCAATCCATGCCGCGAGGCAAGCCGCGGCCGCGCAACGCTGGGACGATGTCGTCGCTTTGTATGCCGACACCGGCGCTGACGCGTCTCTGGCGGCCGAAGACCTTGATCGCTGGGCCGCAGCGCTGCAGTCCCTGGGCAGGCCGGCCGACGCGATTCCGCTGCTGGTTCGCGCCGTCGCCGCGCATACCGAGGCCGGTGCCGACGATCCGGCCGCTGCCGCCGCCGTAACGCTATCGGTGATTCACTTCGAGCGTGGTGAGGTTGCCGTCTGCAAGGGTTGGGCCGCGCGTGCAAGGAGCCTTATCTCGGGCGATCCAGACTCCCTCGCTACCGGCCGCGTGCTTTGGCTGGAGTCGCGTATTGCCGCTTTCGACGGCGACCAGCGGCAGGCTCTCGGATTGGCTGAGGCCGCCTACGAATTCGGCCAGCGGCTGGGTGATGTGACGTCAAAGGTCCTGGGCCTGATGTACCGCGGCTTCTATCGCCTCAGCCTGGGCGACACACGCGGCGGTCTGGCCGATCAGGATCATGCAGCGGCGATCGCCCTGTCGAGCAAGGTGGATCCGATCACCGGCGGTGTTCTCTACTGCAATATTCTGTGGGCTGCCGCACTTTTGGAGACTGGGCACGGGCGAACCAGTGGACGATCGGCTATCAGCAATTCTGCAACGACAACAGCATGGGGTTCTCGGGTTCGTGCCAGCTGCATCGAGCCGAGGTATTGGGCATTCGCGGGTCGCTGCACGATGCCCTGGTTCACATCAACGATGCCTTGGCGCGCCTCGGCGACGATGCGCCGTGGGCGCTTGCCGACGCCTTTCGCGTGCTTGGCGATATCCACCACGCCATCGGCGATATCGATGCGGCTCAGGCCGCCTACGAGAAATGCTATGCGATGGGGTGGAGCCCGGAGCCCGGACAGGCCATGCTGCTTCTGGAACAGGGGGATGCCAACGCCGCCTATGCCAGCCTCGAGCGCGGTCTCATCGGGCAAAGCTGGTGGACCCTGCAGCGGCAAGGCATCCTGCTCGCCCATCTGGCTGTGGTCGCGGTGCATGCCGGCCGATTGGACGATGCACAGGCGCTGATCGACGATCTGTCGGGCCAGGACGAGCGCTGGCCGATGCCCTCCATCCGTGCGTTGACCAACGAAGCTGCGTCGCTGCTTGCTCGGACGCGCGGCAATGCCAGCGAGGCGCTTCGTCATTTGTATCTGGCGCGCCAGCTATGGACGAGCGTTGAATCGCGCCTGCATGCTGCGCGCTTGCGGTTGCAGATCGCTGACGTCCAACTGGAACTCGGCGATCAACGAAACGCTGGCGCCGAAATACGAGCAGCGATTGCCGCAGCCGATGAACTCGGCTCGGAGATGCTGCGGCGGCAGGGCCGGGAACTCCAGCGGAGACTTGTCTAGCCCGTGGGCCGCCAATGCCTATCGCTCGTCGCTTGTGTGTCAGTTACCCGATACAAAACGCTCGAAACAGAAATACTTGAGCCATCTCTCTGACATTCGGCCGAAACCGGGCCGGTTTTACCGTGCGTCCGACAATAACGGCGAAACGGTTCAGACCATGTATGGCGAGTCATTCCAGAATCCTCAGGTAGCGGAGATCGGTTCCGGCTTGGGAATGCATCCCAATGCTGCGGGTCGGGGCTTCCTGAAAGTCGAAGCAGCCTCGATTGAGTATAAGGAGTGCGGCAGCGGCCCTACTGTGGTGCTCGTGCCCGGCTCATGCAGCACTGGAGCCGCCTAGCGTTCGGTGGTTTCGCATCTGGGCGATGGCTTCCGCTGAGTGACGACCAGCCTGCTCGGCTATGGTGAAACGGACGAACGCCGGACGATGGCCGACGCGTCGATCGATCATGAATGCCATGTCGTCGAACAGGTTATCAAACGGGCTGGCGGCCGCGTCCACCTGGTTGGCCACTCATTTGGAGGGCTGGTGGCCCTCGCGGTCGCTCTTCGAGGTCACGCTGCACTGGCGAGCCTAACCATCCTCGAAGCGCCGGCAGTCGGCTTCCTGCGCGGCGAAGGCGACGAGAACCATTATCGCGATTTCATTAATCTCACCGACAGCTACTTCCGCTCATATCGGAACGGCAACCGGGAAGCGATCGCAGCCATGATCGATTTCTACGGAGGTCCCGGCACATTCGATTCGTGGCCCCACCGGGTTCAGTCGCATGCCATTGAAACGACTGAGGTCAACATGCTTGACTGGACTGGCGCCTATGCATTCACGCCTTCCAACGCCGCTCTGTTAGCCCTTGCCGTACATACTGAGATCATCGTGGGCGCAATGAGCCGTCGAGCCGTGCAGCGGGCAAACGAGGCGGTGATGCACCGCATTCCAGGCGCTGTTATGTGGGAGATCGAGGGTGCCGCGCACTTCATGATCGCCACTCATCCCAAGCAGGTTGCCAAGATCATATCGGCTCGTGTCGATGACGCTGACCGGCGTGCAGCCACGAATGGTAAGCTAAAGATCAGCCAGCGGTAAGGACTTGCTCCGCCAACCGCGGCTATCCCTCAACAGTCATTTCAACGAACCGAGTGCACCGGATCCGAGCCGTCATGTCCTCACGCGACCCAAGCCTCCTGTCCACCGTTGCTGTCGTAGACGTCGCAGCTTTGACTGGTGGCGGAGATGCCGGCCAGACTTCATTGCGGCAGGCTACGGCGTCTGACCTGGGTGGCTACCTGTCGGGGCTCGGCGCCGCCGCCATCTGGAGCGGCTGGTGGACCGTCACCCGCTCCGGTGTGGCCGACGGACTTTCTGCAGCTGATCTGGCGGCGGTTCGGTTCGGCATCGCTGGCCTCGTGCTGCTCCCGCTGGCCTGGCGCTCCCGACAGGCGGTCACTCGTGTTGCGCCATCGTTATTGCTCTTCATGGCGATCGGCGCTGGTGCTCCCTATGCGCTGGTCGCCGGCACCGGCGTCATGCTGAGTTCAGCCGGAGTGGGTGGTGCGATCACCGTCGGACTGCTGCCGGTCTTCACCTTGATCTTGTCCATGCTGATTCTGCGCGAGCGGGCGAACAAGCGGATGGCTGCCGGCATCGGATGCATCCTCGTCGGGGCGGCATGCGTCGCGGCTGGGGCATGGGACGCTGGCGGAAACCGATGGGGCCTGCTCTTCTTTGTCGCCGGCGCCCTGATGTGGGCGGGCTATACGATGTCGATGCGGCGGGCTGGCTTGCTGCCGCAGACGGCCGCTTCGGTGGTCTGCGTCGCATCGCTTGTGTTCTATGTCCCGGTCTGGAGCTTCACAGGCGGCCCTGAGCGACTGCTAGCGGCTGTTCCTGGCGACCTGCTGTTCCAGGTGCTCTACCAATCGCTGCTTTCGGCGATCGGTGCGCTCTTCTGCTTCGGCCGGGCCGTCGAGCGCCTCGGCGCGACGCGTGCCTCTGTTTTTGCCGCGATCGTTCCGGCGTTTTCAATGGTGATTGCCGTCGTGCTGCTCGGGGAGTCTCCGAGCACCATCGAGATCATCGGTTCGGCGCTGCTTTCAATCGGAGCGGTCGCTGCGGCGCGCAGTCGTCCCCCCAAAGGCTGACATGCTGAACATCCCCTCTTGAAAGGATCTTATGATGTCCATCCATGACTCGATACTCGACACCATCGGCAACACTCCGATTGTACGGCTCCACCGCCTGTCGCCGGAAGGCTTCGAACTGTTCGCCAAACTCGAGGCATTCAACCCGCTCGGCTCGGTCAAAGACCGGTTGGCGCTGGGTGTGATCGAAGCCGCCGAGCGCGACGGGCTTCTCAAGCCCGGCCAGACAGTGATCGAGGCGACAAGCGGCAATACGGGGATCGGCCTCGCGATGGTCTGCGCCCGCAAGGGCTATCCTCTGGTTATCGTGATGGCCGAAAGCTTCTCCGTGGAGCGCCGAAGGCTGATGCGCTTCCTTGGCGCGCGCGTGATCCTGACGCCGGCCTCCGAGAAGGGCACGCGAACTCGCGGCAGCGAATGGCTGGTTCTGGACCCGCCAGTTCGAGAACGAGGCAAACGCGGACGTCCACAGCCGAACCACTGCGCAGGAGATCCTGCGTGATTTCGGCGGCAGCGGACCGGACTACTTCGTGACCGGCGCCGGCACCGGCGGCACGTTGAAGGGCGTGGCGCGTGTGCTGCGGTCAGAAAGCCCTGCCACCCGAATCGTCGTCGCGGAACCCGAGAATGCACCGATGCTGGCTAGCGGCGTCGCTCAGAACCACCTGGATGACGGGACACCTGCCGAAAGCCATCCGCTATTTCGCCCGCATCCGGTGCAGGGCTGGTCTCCCGACTTCATTCCCCGCCTGACCGGCGATGCGATCGAAGGTGGATTTATCAACGCTATCCAGCCCGTGAGTGGCGCGGAATCATTGCGCCTCGCTCGCGAGCTCGCGCGGCAGGAGGGCATCTTCTGCGGCATCTCCGGTGGTGCGACTCTGGCTGCGGCGCTCGAGATCACCAAGATCGCTCAGAAGGGTAGCCGGATTCTGTTCATGGTTCCCGATACAGGCGAGCGCTATCTCTCGACCCCGCTATTCGAGGCGATCGGGCAAGAGATGGACCCCGAGGAACTGGCGATTTCAAACTCCACGCCGCTGGGTCGTTTCGGCCCTCAGCCGGCAAAGCCGGTAGCGGCAACGCTTGCGCGTGTCGAACCAGCGCCTGCCCGGGCTCGTGACTTCGTAGCAGAAACGATCGCCGACCCGAAGCAGCCGGTGGTGATGTTCGCACTTGAGTGGTGCGAATTCTGCTGGGCGGTTCGCCGGTTTTTCAAAGACATGGGTGTCCCGTTCCGCTCGGTGGATCTCGATGCAGTTGCCATGCAAAAGAGCGGCCTTGGTGGCGAAATCCGCAAGGAGCTACTGGCTCGCACCGGCCAACCAACGATCCCGCAGATCTTCGTCGGAGGCGTACATGTCGGAGGTGCCGTCGATGTCCTGGCAAAACACGACAGCGGCGAACTCGAGCCGCTGCTGCGCGCGGCTGGCGTTGTTCCGGCTGGCAAAACGGAATTAGTTGGGCGCAGCTATCTGCCCAAGTGGCTGGCGGCTCGCCCGGCAGCATAGTGTGGACTGCTTCGAACGGCGACGCGTCTGTCACTATAGGCATAAGGGCACAAATGTGACGTGTCCGACAGCGCGCTAGTTCGCCACGACGATCCTTTATCCTGCGTCATACAAATTGGATCTCGGCGACCGGCTAAGTACGGCCGCCGGGATTCGCTCGTCGACGGCGGCTGCTAATGAACTCGGCTCGGAGATTTTCCCACGCCAGTGCTGGGAACTCCAGAGCAGGCCTGGTTGGATCGGGGATGCCGTCAACACCGTCATCGGTCCGGCTTGCCGATGATTTGGTTCTGCTCAACATGGTGGCGATCAAACTCAAGCAGATCGTCCGAGCAATCCGCAAGGGTCGGTTCGCGACGCCCGTTGCATGAATGCCGATGGCAAAATCTGGCGCAACCGCGTCGGCCAGCGGGGTCGCTTGGATGTCGGCTTTCAGGAGCGGAAAAGGAGCCCTCAACGGCCGCGATGCGGCGCGAAGCGGACGCTTCGTCAGCACTACATCTGCATTTTCCAACCGCTCATCTGGGAAAACTCCCTCTGGGCCACCTGTCTGCGCTTATCAAGGTAGTCTGCCAAATCCTGCAAATGCACACCCTTGGCACATTTCTGACTTGCTTCTATTCGCATGAGCGGCAGGGCAATGTCGCCTGAACTGAGCTTGCGAAGAAATTTCGGGAGCGTCAGGTGCGAAAAGAAATCGCGACGGACCTCATCGAGCGGAATGATGGCCTTGCCATTGTATTGTGCCATGAGCAGAAAAGCGGTGTTGAGTGACATTGATGTTAGCTTTGAATAGAGTGAAATGAGTCACATACCATAGAGGCCGGCAATGTCAGTCTGTCCAGTCTCAGTGTGGTTTAAAAACTGTACATAAATGTTTGACAAATATATGAAATTCGCCATTGCCCCCATGATGGACTGGACGGACCGGCACTGCCGGTTCTTCCATCGCCAATTGACGCGCGAGGCGCTGCTCTACACCGAGATGGTGGTGGCAGATGCGGTCATCCACGGCGCGCGCGAGCGGCTGCTCGGCTTCGACGACAGCGAACATCCGGTGGCGCTGCAGCTCGGCGGCGCCGATCCGGGAAAGCTGGCCGAGGCGGCGCGCATCGGCGAAGCCTTCGGCTATGATGAAATCAACCTCAATGTCGGCTGTCCGTCCGACCGCGTCCAGTCGGGCACGTTCGGCGCCTGCCTGATGAAGACGCCGGTGCTCGTCGCAGCTTGCGCCGCTGCGATGAAGGCGGCGGTGAAAATACCGGTTACCGTCAAGTGCCGCATCGGCGTCGATGAGCAGGATCCGGAACCGGCACTCGATGCCTTGGCCGACGGTGTTTTCGCGGCCGGCGCCGACGCGCTGTGGGTGCACGCCCGCAAGGCCTGGCTGGAAGGTCTGAGCCCAAAGGAAAATCGCGACATCCCGCCGCTCGACTATGGCCGCGTCTATCGGCTGAAAGCCAGAAAACAAAACAAATTCATCGGCATCAACGGCGGAATTCAATCTCTCGCAGAGGCGCTGAGGCATCTCGACCATGTCGATGGCGCCATGCTCGGCCGCGCCGCCTATCACACGCCCGGGACACTGACTGGCATCGATGCCGCGTTTTACGGCGGCACAGCTGAGCCGTTCGATTTTGCCGCGCTGATCGATGCGATGGCAGACTACGCGGCACGCCATATCGAGCAGGGCGGCCGGCTGGGGCATGTCACCCGGCACATGGTCGGGCTGTTTCACGGCCTGCCCGGTGCACGCCACTACCGGCAGATCCTTTCCACCGAGGCGACAAAGCAGGGTGCCGGACCGCAGGTGCTCAAGGCGGCTTTCGCAGAAGTCGATTTCGGCAGGACGGCAGAGGCGGCCTGAGGAAAGAAGTTAATCCCGCAAAATCATGCGATCGCCACGGACGTCGAAGCCCGATAGCGAGCCGATGAAATTCATGCCGAGCAGGCTCTGGCCGAGCGTGCCGGGTGCGGCGATCATGATGGGCATGTCCTTGCGCACGATGCCGCCGATCGACAGCTCATCGGTTTTTACGGCGGCGGCGCGTGTCATGCCGTTGGCGGTAGAGATCGGAATGGTGAAGCGGAGAGCCGCCGAATTGAACCCGACCGCCAGTGCGTCCTCGGCGGTCAGCACGGTGCTGGTCGCGCCGGTATCGACAACCGTCAGGATCGGCGTGCCGTTGATCGTGACACGCGCTTCGAAATGGCCGTTGCCGGCCTTGTCCAGGGTGACGGTGGCATGGCCTTCGTCCACGCCCAGCGCCAGCGGACTGCCGGGAACGAGGCCGGCGGTGACGCGGCTGGCGAAATCCTGCAACTCATAGCGGTACTGATAGCCGGCGATCAGCGCCAGCACGATGGCACCCCAGGCGCCGAGGCTGCGGGCCATAGTGCCCAACGGCCTGCCCGATCTGAGCAGGCCGGCGCCGACGAGCGCCGCTAAAGCGCCAAGCCAGATCAGCTGGCTGAAATCGTAATTCTCAATGCCGAATGTGCTGCCGGCGGAATCGTTGAGCATGAGCAGGAGCACACCCGCCCCGATCGCGACGATCAGAATCCACAACAGTCGGTTCATCTCTGTGGCCGCTTCACGAGAGGGCGTCGCGTTCGCGTGCCATGCGGCTGCGACGGGTTTCCCGGCGGGGGCGTCGCTCGACCGTTTCCAGCCTTGCCGGCAGCTCGGCCATGACGCCGCGGCGGGTTTGTGGGGTCATGTCGATCCAGGCGGCGATTTCCTCGCGCGTGCGCCCGCAACCGAAACAGAAACCGGTTTTCATGTCGATCGAGCAGACCAGGATGCACGGGGATTCAATGGCCGTCATGAGGATTTCCTTGGCTAGCCTCCACATGGTGCAACGACAAAGTCAATGCAAGCCCTCCGGCGTGCGCCGCCAACAAGTGCTTTCGCGTCAATACCTCGAAGTTGTGCCGAGGTTGTGCCGGCTGGCCAAGGCGGCTATGCCGCTCACCAATTCACAGGGACGATCGCCATCGACATGACCAGCGCGCTGCCTTTCGACGATTTTCGCGAACTCCTGATGAGCCTGCCACCGGCAGATATGGCGGCCGAGGCCCACGTGCGCCAGTTGTTTGCCAAGGCAGACAAGCCCGAAGGCTCGCTCGGCCGCATCGAGGACGTCGCCGCCTGGCTCGCCGGCTGGAGCGGCCGCGCGCCGCCGGCGGTGACGCGGCCATTGGTGGCGATCTTTGCCGGCAATCATGGCGTCACCCGCCACGGCATTTCGCCGCGCCCCGCCGCCGCCACGGCAAATGCGGTCGAGCTCTGCGCCGCCGGCGGTGCAGCGATCAACCAGATCTGCATCGCCAACGATCTCGGCTTGAAGGTGTTCGATCTGGCTCTGCACATTCCAACAGCCGACATCACCGAGGACGCGGCACTGGACGAGCGCGGTTGCGCCGCCACCATGGCCTTCGGCATGGAAGCGATTGCCGGCGGCACCGACCTGCTTTGCCTTGGCGACCTCGGCGTCGGCAATTCGACTGTCGCCGCGGCTCTTTGCGCGGCCCTGTTCGGCGGCACCGGCGCCGACTGGGTCGGCCCTGGATCGGGGGCCAACGCAGCGATGCAGAGGCGCAAGGCGGAGGTGGTCGATGCCGCGATGGCGTTTCACGGCGCGAGCCTCAAGGATCCGCTGGAAGCGCTTCGCCGGGTCGGTGGACGGGAATTCGCAGCGATCTGCGGCGCCATTCTGGCGGCGCGGATGCAGAAGATCCCGGTGCTGCTCGATGGGTTTGCGGTGACCGCGGCCGCTGCCGCCCTATATGCCGCCAACCCCGCCGCGCTCGATCATTGTCTCCTCGCAAGCCTATCGCCGGAGCCGGGCCATGCCAAGGCCACCGAGCGCCTCGGCCTTCGCGCGCTGCTCGATCTGGGCGTCAGCCAGGGCGAGGGGGTAGGGGCGGCTCTTGCCGCTGGACTGGTCAAGGCGGCCGCGCTGACCAGCTCCGGCATGGCAGCCGCGGTCCGCGGTTAAGCATTCAGCGCCGGCGCGAAGCAACCGCCTTGGTCGGCAGCGCCGGCAGTTCCTCCATCACCCGGCTCAGCGGGAAGATGGCGATCGCCTCGGTGCCTTCGCGTAGCCTGGAATGGAGCTGGAATTCGCCGCCATGCATGGCCAGCAGGCCCTGCACGATCGGCAGGCCAAGCCCGGTGCCCTGTTCGGCGCTCTTGATGGCGATCGAGCCCTGGCCGAAGGCCGAGAGTACGATCGGGATCTCGTCTTCCGGTATGCCCGGCCCATTGTCCTTGACGGAGAGATATTGCCCGCCGCCCGCCGTCCAGCCGACGCGCACGCGGATTTCGCCGCCGGTGGCGGTGAACTTGATGGCATTGGACAAGAGGTTGAGCGCAATCTGCCGCACCGCGCGTTCGTCGGCGAACAGGCGCGGCAAGGCGTTTTCGAAATCCTGGACGATGCGGATGTCCTTGTTGCGCGCCTTCAGCTCCATCATGTGGCAGCAATCCTCGACGACCGAGAGCAGCATCATCGGCTCCTCATTGAGCTGGTAGCGACCCGCTTCGATGCGCGACAAGTCGAGGATTTCGTTGATCAGGTCGAGCAGATGCTGTCCGGAGTCATGCACGTCACGGGCATAGTCGCGATAGGTCGGGTTGCTCATCGGGCCGAGCACCTCGTTGGCCATCACTTCGGAAAAGCCGAGAATGGCGTTGAGCGGTGTGCGCAGTTCGTGGCTCATCGAGGCCAGGAAACGTGATTTCGCCAGATTTGCGTCTTCCGCCCGCCGCCGTGCCTCGTCCGACATCGATTTCGCCGTCTCCAGTTCGGCGATCAGCGCATCCTTTTCGGAGCGGAACGACAGCAGCATCAGCGAGGAACGGTTGAGCTGGCGCGCCACATAGGCGAAGAAAGGTAGCGAGGCGATCAGCAAACCTGCCATGATCACCTCGACGGGCAGCCATAATTTTGCACTGGCATAGGCATAGATGGCGACCGGGAGGGCGAAGGTCGCCAACAGCGCACCGCGCAGGGACGATGCCAGGATCGCGGTTGCCGACATGGCGAGCAGCAGCACCACCGCCTTGGCGACCTGGAACTGATCGATTTGGCAAGTTTCGCAGCCGAGCCATGCGAACCAGGCCCAGCCAAGCCCGCAAAGAAAATGGCCGATCAGGAAATCCCTATGCGTTTCCAGCGGGTTGAGCTCGGACGCTTGCGTGACGCGTCTCGCCATGAACGCCACGATGGTGTAGCAGATGAATGTGAACAGCGCCCAGACGCCGATCTCCTTGCCGATGCCCGCGAACAAGCCTGCGGCGGCAGTTGCCAGAACGAGCAGCGGGATGACGACCACGCCGCCGGTCATCGACAGCGCGTGGAGCTTCAACAGCTCGCGGTCGAAGTCGGGATTTCCGGCTTGCTGCGAAAGACGGTCGCGCGTCTTGCGCACCGCGCGCGCGACATCGCTGTTGCGATGGCGTTTCCTGCGGTCCACAATAAACTTGTCCGCCGTGGTCGAGCGTTGCAGGGGCATGAAGTCTTCAATTTACGCGGGCAGCAATTTCAAATCGTTAAGCTACGTTCGAATGATTAACCAACGGTTTGCCATATGAGCCGTTCGTGGTCGCGATGGCCGCGCCAGCGATACTATGCGCCGCGTCCGCGAAGCCCGTGGCGCAGGCTGATGGACTATGGGCTGACGCTCATCGTGCTTGGGCTGCTGATGCTCCTGGCGGCGCGCCTCGACCGGGTGGAGACGCGCAAGACGGAGGGCGCGGCGATTGTCAATGACGGCAATAGCATCACCCTCGGCAGCGAGCGTGTCCGCATGCGTGGCATCGATGCGCCGGAATATTCGCAGATCTGTCGCAAGGACGGTGCCGACTATCCCTGCGGCAAGCTCGCGCGGCAGTCCCTGGTGCGGTTGATTGCCGGCAAAGCGGTTTCCTGCAGCGGCTGGCAGCGCGACCGCTACGGCAGGCTGCTCGGCGATTGCAAGGCTGGCGGCAAGGATCTCAACCGCGCTCAGGTCGAGGCCGGCTGGGCGGTCGCCTTTGGCGACTTCGAGACCGAGGAAGCCGCTGCGCGCGCAGGCAAGGCCGGCATCTGGGCCGGAACTTTCGACGAGCCGAAGAACTGGCGCGAGAGCCACGGGCACGAGCTGGTCGAAAGAAAACACGGGACCTTGGCGTCGATCGGCGACGCCCTGCGGGAGATTTTTCGCTTCTGGTGAGCTGCGCCTATAATTCGTCGTACGGACGAGGAGGATAGAGATGAAGCTGTTCGACGGCGGGCGCGCGCCCAATCCACGTCGGGTTCGGATTTTCCTGGCTGAAAAGGGAGTTGAAGTTCCGCTGGTGCCGGTCGACATGGGTGCGCTGGAGCACAAAGAGCAGCCGGTCAGCTCGCGCAATCCGCTGAAGCGTCTGCCGGTGCTCGAACTCGACGATGGCACCATCATCACCGAGTCCGTCGCAATCTGCCGTTACTTCGAGGAACTGCACCCCGAGCCGGCTTTGTTCGGGCGTGGTGCGCTGGGCAAGGCAATCGTCGAGATGTGGCAAAGGCGCGTGGAGTTCAATCTGTTCGGCTGCGTCTCCGCGGCGTTCCGGCATATCCATCCCGCAATGAGGGAATGGGAGATCCCGCAAATCCCCGAATGGGGCGAGGCCAACAAGCCGAAGGCGATCGAATTCCTGAGATTTCTGGACACTGAGCTCGCCGGCAGGGAATTCGTCGCCGGCGATACCTATTCGATCGCCGACATCACCGGGCTGGTCGCCATCGACTTCATGAAGCCGGCTCGCATCAAGGTACCCGAAGAGTGCACCAACGTGCTGCGCTGGTATCGGGCAATCTCAAGCCGGCCGAGTGCCGCCGCCTGACAATGAGTTCCGAATGAGCGAAGAGTTGGAAGCCTTGGCAGCGAGGGTACGCGCCTGCCGCATCTGCGTCGATAAGCCGGCCGGCAGGCCATTGCCGCACCAGCCGCGTCCGGTGCTCAGGCCATCTTCGAGCGCCCGCATCCTGATCGCCAGCCAGGCGCCGGGTACCAAGGTCCACGTGTCAGGCATGCCGTTCACCGACGCCTCCGGCGACCGGCTGCGAAGCTGGCTCGGCGTCGGCAGCGAGGAATTCTATGACACGGACAAGTTTGCCATTGTGCCGATGGGCTTTTGCTTTCCGGGTCAGGACGCCAAGGGCGCCGACCTGCCGCCGCGCCGCGAATGTGCGCCGGCCTGGCGCGTATCGCTGATGGCGCTGATGCCGCAAGTCGATCTGGTGCTGACGATCGGCATCTACGCGCAAAGCTGGCATATGGGCGCGGCGCGCCGTCCCTCGCTGACAGAAACGGTCTTGGACTGGCGCGCCATCTGGGCGGCACCGACTGACCCGAAAGTCCTGCCGCTGCCGCACCCGTCCTGGCGCAACACCGGCTGGCTGAAGCGCAATCCATGGTTTGAAATGGATTTGCTGCCATTTCTAAGATCGGAAATCCGCTATCGCATCGGCTAGGCATTCAGCAAGAAATCACTCGCTTTCGCGCTATCCGACAGAATTTCTTTCTTGTAAAAGGCCATGACAAGAGGGAATATGGTAATCTATTCCTCGAAGCGCGCAGCGCATGAGGGGACGCGCTTTAAATTCTTGTTTTTATGCATATCGTTGTGCCAAAGCCGCTGCGCACTTTGGATGACTTGCATCAGGGGGAGCACCCAATGGACCGCCTCGATAGAAAAATCCTCCGCCTCCTGCAGGAGGATGCGACGCTTGCGGTCGCCGACGTCGCCAAGAAGGTCGGCCTGTCGACGACGCCGTGCTGGCGGCGCATCCAGAAGCTCGAGGAAGAGGGCGTCATCAAGCGGCGCGTCGCCATCCTCGACCATGAAAAGGTCAATGTGCGGGTCACGGTGTTTGTGTCGATCCGCACCAATTCGCACAGCCATGAATGGCTGCGGCGCTTTTCGGAGGTCATCCAGGAATTTCCCGAAGTGGTCGAATTCTACCGCATGAGCGGCGATGTCGACTATCTCTTGCGCGTCGTGGTGCCCGACATCGCCGCCTACGACGCCTTCTACAAGCGGCTGATCGCCAAGATCGAGATCCGCGACGTGTCGTCTTCCTTCGCCATGGAGCAGATCAAATACACCACCGAGATGCCGCTGGATTACATGGTGCTCGACAAGGAGTCCGGCGCCAACGCCGCTTGAGATTCTTCTGCTTAGTTCTTCTTTTTGTTGAGGAAAGTCCAGGGCGAGTTGACCGGCAGCGTGATCGTGTCCGGCACGGTGTCGACGTTGACCACCTCGGCCTTGCGCACAGTGTAGCCCGACTGGATGACACTGACGCCGTCAAGGATGAAAAGCTGGCTCTTCTCCATGCCTGGCTCTAGTGCGCCAGTTATCGAAACCGGCTGGTAGGCCTCGGACATCCGGTAGGGTTGCGCAGGCGTAACGAGGACGATCTGGTTGGGCGGCGGCGTCGGCATATGGCTGCAGGCCCCTGTCCAGGGCACCAGCAGGAATTGATAGACGAGATCACCGTCGCGATCGACCGGCAGTGCGTAGCCCGCGAGCTGCACGGTCTGGTCCTGCAAATCGTGAGAGAGCGTTTCGCCATGATCCGGCATTTTGGCCGCGATCATTGGCAGTCCGACGCTTTCGGCGGCTGCCTGGGTCGCTGGGCGCAGATCCTTCCAGAAAATGTGCATGGTCCCAGCGGAAGCGCTTGCCGCGATGGCGGACGCCAACAAGGCAGTCGCCAAGACCGCGCCTGATTTAAAACGGTTGCTCATCGCTGCTCCGCTGTTGAGCCTTGATCTGCGGACATCAAGTAAAGCTGCCGCTGTCCACTGGTCAACGCTCAAGCCGCATCACATGCCGGCGCGAGCCGGCTATGCCAATCTCGCGAAAGCCACGGGCGACGAACATGCCGCGAAACCCCATGAAGCTGTAGCTCGGCGAAGCATCGTCGACCGGATAGGCTTCGATCATCCTGGCGCCTTTGGCAACGGCGTGATCGATGGCCGCGTCGAGCAATGCGCTTGCCAGCCCGCCACCGCGCAGCGCTCTCGGTACATAGAAGCAGACGATCGACCAGATGCCCATCTCGCTATCGTCCTGCTGCCGCGACAGCCTGCGGTAGGTCTCGCGCGGCGCGACCGAGCACCAGCCGACGGTCCGGCCATCGATCTGGGCGACAATGCCGACCGGCGTGCCAGCCTCGATCAGCGCCATCATCGCGCGTTTCTTCTCGTCGTTCTCGACATGCTCGCGGCGGTCGAGGTTGCGCCAGGCCATGCACCAGCAATATTTCGGCCCGCCGGGTTGCTCGAACAGGTTTTCGAAATCAGCGCGCGTCGATTGCGTCACCTCCGTGAAGCGCACTTTGCTCAGGTCAAGCTTTTCTGGCGGCGAGCCGTTCGAGCGTCTTGGCATCGGAAAGTTCCTTCACAGCGTCCTTGCCGATCCAGCGCGCAGTCCTGTCTGTCGAGGCCGCTAGTTTTTGCGCCAGGGCAAGGGCAGGGCCGTGCAAATTCATCGATCGTTTGCCGATCGAACGAAGCGCCCAGTTCACCGCCTTCTTCACAAAATTGCGGCCGTCGGTCGCATGCGCTTCGATGATCGACAGGAATTCGAGGAAGGTCGCCTCGGGTTCCTTCTTCCGGTGGACCACCGACCAAGCCATCATCGCAAACGCCGTGCGCCGAACGAATTCCCGTTCGTCGACCGCGAATTCGGCGATCAGTTCCCTCCAGCAATCCGTATCGACAAAGAGATCGGAGACCCCGTCGACGATATCCCACGAGTCGAAAGTCGCCGCCCATCGTCTTGCATCCGCGGCGGAGAACCGCTCTGGATCGGCGGTCACGGAGGCGATGAACTGCGCCTCCATGATGCCTGTCTGCCAAAGCTCGAAGGCACGGTCATGGTTGCGCTTGATCTTCTTGGCAATCTGCCGCTGCACGCCATGCGAGATACCGAGCGCACGTTCGATCTTGATGCCGTAGCGCAGCATGCCAAGTCGATTTTCCTCCGAGGCGATCGAGCGCAGATGAGCGACGATTTCGTCGGCGCTGGATTGAGGCGAAAGCTCGGCCACGGTGAAATCCTATTTCTCCAGCCGCGCCAGCAGCGAGGACGTGTCCCAGCGCTTGCCGCCCATCGCCTGCACGTCCTTGTAAAACTGGTCGACAAGTGCCGTCACCGGCAGTTTGGCGCCGTTGCGGTCGGCCTCGGCGAGGCAGATGCCAAGATCCTTGCGCATCCAGTCGACGGCGAAGCCGAAATCATATTTGCCGGCATTCATCGTCTTGTGGCGGTTCTCCATCTGTCAGGAACCGGCCGCGCCCTTGGAAATCACCTCGATCACCTTTTCGATGTCCAGCCCGGCCTGCTTGCCGAAATGGATACCTTCGGCCAGTCCCTGAACGAGGCCGGCGATGCAGATCTGGTTGATCATCTTGGTGAGCTGGCCAGCCCCTGCCGGTCCCATCAACCCGACCATGCGGGCATAAGCATCTATGACCGGCTTGGCCCTGTCGAAGGCGTCTGGCTCGCCGCCGACCATCACGGTCAGCACGCCGTTCTCAGCGCCTGCCTGACCGCCGGAGACCGGAGCGTCGAGGGACGAAAACCCGAGCGCTTGCGCCTGCTGCGCCAGTTCGCGCGCGACCTCGGCCGATGCCGTGGTGTTGTCGACGAAGATGGCGCCCTTCTTCACTGAATTGAAGGCGCCTCCGGCGCCGGTCGTCACCGAGCGCAGATCGTCGTCATTGCCGACGCAGGAAAAAACGAAGTCCTTGCCCTCGGCCGCCTCTGCCGGCGTCACGGCGAAGCTGCCGCCATGCTGGGCAACCCACTGCTCGGCCTTGGCCCTGGTGCGGTTGTAGACAGTGACGTCGTGACCGCCCTTGTTCTTGAGATGCCCGGCCATCGGATAACCCATGACGCCAAGACCGAGAAATGCCACCGAAGCCATGTTTTCGAATCCCTTAGAAACCTGCTTTGCGGCCTTCTTATCGGATCAGGCAAGGGGATGGGAGTCAGCGGTGCAGATGGATGGTGATACGCCGTTCGATCCACTCGACGCCGTGGCGCAATGTTTCGACGATGACCAGATAGATGATCGCCGCCCAGATATACGACTGAAAGTCGAAGGTGCGCGCATAAGTGAGCCGGGTGATGCCCATCAAATCGTAGACCGTGATGATGGCGACGATTGCCGAGCCCTTGATCATCAGGATGATCTCGTTGCCATAAGGGCGCAGCGCCACAATCAGCGCCTGCGGCAGGATGATTTTCCACATCGTCTGCAGTTTGTGCAGGCCGAGCGAGGCGGCACCTTCCCATTGGCCCCTTGGCACGCTCTCGATCGCGCCACGCAAAATCTCGGCCTGGTAGGCGGCCGTATTCAGCGAAAAGGCGAAGATCGCGCAGTTGAACGCTTCGCGGAAGAAGCCCCACAGGCCGACCATCTCGAGCTCCGGTCGGAAGGAGCCGACCCCGTAGTAGACCAGGAAGGTCTGCGCCAACAGCGGCGTGCCGCGAAAGAAATAGACATAGGCATAGGCGAACCCCGAAAGGATCGGATTGTTCGACATA
This sequence comes from Mesorhizobium sp. M1403, assembly GCF_040317695.1. Lineage (NCBI taxonomy): Bacteria > Pseudomonadati > Pseudomonadota > Alphaproteobacteria > Hyphomicrobiales > Phyllobacteriaceae > Mesorhizobium > Mesorhizobium sp. M1403. Next base: position 811,276 of record NZ_JAMYKY010000001.1, read on the forward strand.
CGTGCATAGGCGATCGGCACCGACAGGATCGCACCAAGCACAATCGAGATGGCAACCAGCAGCAGGGTGATGCCAAGGCCGGATATGTAGCCGGGTGCATATTTCTGGAAGAACTCCGGGTTCCACGCAGTGACCAGGTAGACGACCACGCCAATGCCGAGAGCGATCCACAGGCCGACCAGGACATGGCCGAGGATGCGTTGGCGCGACCAGCCGCGTGCGGGCGGCGGCGGCCGGTCAACCTTCAGCGTGTCGGTGGCCAGGCTCATCTCTTGACCTCGCTGCCGCCAACCGCTCGTTCGATCGCATTGATGCCGAAGGAGGAGACGATCGCTAGCAGGAGATAGATCAGGCCGGCAAAACCGTAAAACAGGAAGGCGTGCTTGGTGACGCGAGCGGCAACCCCGCTCTGCCGGAGGATCTCGTTGAGGCCGACGGCCGAGACGAGCGCGGTGTCCTTGAGCAGGATCAGCCAAAGATTGGCAAGTCCGGGCAATGCGATGCGGATTAACTGCGGCAGTACGATCAGCCGCATCGTCTGGCCGCTGGACAGGCCAACCGAATAGCCTCCCTCATATTGCCCTTTTGGAATCGCGCGGAAGGCGGATAAAAACACCTCGCTGGAATAAGAGGAGAAGATGAAGCACAGCGCGATCATCCCGGCGACGAAGCTGTTGACGTCGGCCGATGTCCCGGGGCTCACCAGCCGGACAATGTATTGCAGGATTAATGGGATGCCGAAGAAGATCAGAAACAGCGTGAGCAGTTCGGGTATTCCGCGAAAGATCGTGGTGTAGATGTTCCCGGCCAGTCTCAGCGACGGCTCTTCCGACTGTTTGGCCAGCGCCACGAAAAAGCCGAGCGTCAGCCCGAAGGGCAGCGTGGCCAGCGCAAGACATACTGTGACAAACACACCCGCGGCGATGTCGTCGAGCCAGCCTTCGGGTCCCCAACTGAGAAGCGTCAGTGCGCTCTGCATCCGCCTGCCTGTTCTCCTTAAGGCTCGTTGAGACCCGTACCGCATCACCCCTCGTGCGCGGCATCCTTATAAGAACGGCGGGAATCTCCCGCCGTTCACGTTGTCCTATGTCGGTCGATCAGGACTCGCCGCCGTAAACGTCATATTTGAAGTATTTGTCGTTGATTTCCTTGTACTTTCCGTTTGCGCGGATCGCGTCGATCGCCGCATTGAACTGGTCGACCAGGTCGGTCTCGCCTTTGCGCACGGCAATGCCGGCGCCCGGACCGTGGATTTCGATGACGGGCTTGATTGTGCCGACCAGCTTGCAGCAGGCGCCGTCCGGCGAATCCAGCCATTGCTGCAGCACGACGATGTCGTCATTGGCGGCATCGAGCCGGCCATTGGCCAGATCGAGCTGGTATTCCTGCGCGGTCGGATACGGCTTGACGGTGCTGTCGGTGTAAGTCTTGGTCGAATAGTTGAAATGCGTGGTGGATGCCTGCACGCCGATCGTCTTGCCGGCCAAATCTTCCTTGGTGACACCCTTGATATCAGTGTCCTTAGGCGCGGCGATTGCCGGCGGCGTATTGTAATATTTGTGGGTGAAGTCGACCTTCTCGGCGCGTTCCGGGGTGATCGACATAGACGCGACAATGGCGTCGAACTTGCCTGCCTGAAGGGCTGGAATGATGCCGTCCCAGTCCTGCGCGACAAAAGTGCACTTCACCTTCATCTCGTCGCACAGTGCCTTGGCGATATCGATATCGAAGCCCACGAGCTGGCCGTCGGCGGTGAGGTTGTTGAATGGCGGATACGCTCCTTCGGTGCCGATCCTCAAGGTTTTTTCCTGGGCCTGGGCAACGCCAAGCGTCAGCAGCGCAGCCGATGCGGCGAGCGCGATACGCAGTGCAATACGCATAATGGTCCTCTCTGTTGGTCCCGGCCGTCGTTCCCGAAGGGCTCTGTGGGCGGTGCTTTTGACCGCCCGCTGGCGCGATACTCCCATTCTTTCCCAAGAAAAAGCAACTGCAAAACCGCCGCTTGAGGGAAGGTCATGTTCAGAAAACGGTGACGCTGGGTCAAACGCCTAAATGGAGAGAAAGTGGCGGGAAGCTCCCCGCGGCCGCAATCTCAGCGCGTCAGGCCGGTGGCGCGTTCGATGAAGTCGGCTATCGAATTCGTGTCGTCGAGATCGAAGACCGGCAAGTCTTCGCCGACAATGGGAAAGTCGGAGGCGACGGCGATAATGTGTGGATCGCCTGCCGAGAGCGGTGTCCGGTCCTTGGCCTCGAGCCGTCGCGTCTCGATTTTCTTGTGCGCCTCGCGCTTGTAGCCCTCGACCAGCACGATGTCGGAGGGTGCCAGCCGTGACAGGATCGCCTCCAGCGTCGGCTCGTCCTCGCCACGCAATTCGTGCATCAGCGCCCAGCGCCTGCCCGACACGATCGCCACCTCCATCGCTCCCGCCTGGCGGTGGCGAAAGCTATCCGCTCCAGGTTTGTCGATGTCGAAATCATGATGGGCGTGTTTTACAGTCGACACTTTCCAGCTGCGCCGGACGAGTTCGGCTACCAGCTTTTCGGTCAATGTCGTCTTGCCGGAGTTCTTCCAGCCAGTGATGCCGAAGATACGTCTGTTCATGGCTCGATGCTCTGCAACAGATGCGCGGCCCGGGCAAGGTCGTCGGGAGTGTTGATGTTGAAGAAGGGATCGATCTCGGCCCCTCTGGATTTCAGGATGGGAAAATCCACCTCGACAAAACCGTGCCGGTCGATGAACGCCGAAACGCGCCGGTTGTCTTCCTCGACGAGAAATTGGCGCAAGGCCTGGTCGAGCCCCAGCGGCCAGAGCGCAAACGTCGGATGCCGTTTGCCGCCGGAACAGGCAACGGCGATCGAGCCCGGGCGTGCATAGGCTGCCGCGAGCAGCCGCTCGACCATATCCTTGGGCAGGAAAGGCGTATCGCCTGCAGCCGTGACCAGCGCCTGGCAAGTGGTGTCGGAAGCCCATTCGAGGCCGGTCAGGATCCCGGCAAGCGGCCCGGCATAACCCTTGACGGTGTCGGCAAGCACGGGAAGCCCCGTCGCGGCAAACCGTGCCGGATCGCCATTGGCGTTGAGCGCCAGCGGGCCGACCTGCGGGCCAAGGCGCGAAACGACACGGTCGAGCAGGGTCCCATCGCCAAGCGCAAGCAGCGTCTTGTCGCCGCCGCCCATCCGGCTCGACCGGCCGCCGGCCAGAATGATCCCTGCGATATCTCGGCCCATCGTTTGCTGCTAGACCCTATGACCAAAATCAAGTTTTCAAATCAGACGGTCGTCAACGGTCGCGCCTATATGCCGTCCGGCGCCATGTCCGGTCCAGCGCTTTCGGCAGCTGTCTTTCGCCGGCCGACGATCCGTTCGCGGTAGAGCGCATAGAGGCCTGAGGCGATGATGATCGTGGCACCGACGATCATCGGCAGATCGGGGACATCGCCGAAGATCGTGAAGCCAAGCAGGATCGACCAGAGCAGGGCGGTGTAGCGGAACGGCGCGATGAAGGAGATATCGCCCACCCGCATCGCCATGATGATGAACTGGTAGCCAATGAGCACGAGCACCGCCGCCAGCGCCAGGAATGCCGTGCTTTTTCCCGTCATCGGCGTCCAACCGCCCATCGGCGAAAGCAATGCTGCGCCCAGAACGGTCATGGCAAGAGCGGTGGCGGTCGACACCAGCAATGTCGGAATTGCCTGCGGAATCCGCTTGGTGGCGAGGTCGCGCACCGCGCAGCATGCCACGCTAGCCAGTGCCAGCAGAGAAAACATGCTGAACCCTTCGAAGCCCGGCCGCACAATGATCAGCACGCCGGCAAAACCGACGGCAATGGCCAGCCAGCGCCGCCAGCCGACGCCCTCGTTGAACACAAGCGCGGCGCCCATCGTCACAGCCAGCGGCAGCGCCTGCAGCACGGCGGACACATTGGCGATCGGAAGATGTGCCAGAGCAACCAGGAACGACACCGTGGCGCCGGCCTCGCTGGCGACGCGCAGCGCAACTGTCGGCTGCAGCATCGAGCCAGGCCGGGCAAGCGCGCCGCGTTGCCACGCAAGCAGGGCAACGAAAAGCGAAGCGAAGGCGCCGCGGATCAGCATGACCTGCGCCATGTTCATCGATTCCGACGAGAATTTGGTGATTGCATCGTTGAGGGTGAAACCAATCATGGCCACCATCATGAACAACGCGCCGCGCAGATTTGGCGAAAGAGGCAAGGCGATTACCGGGTGAGTCCTGCAGCAAGCGTCTAGCAGGCACCCGCAAAACAGCAACGTCAAAGGGCTGGGCCACAGCCTTTCTGTGGCCCGTGACATCTACCTCGCAAGAGCGGCAGGCTTATTTGCGCGTCAGCACCTCGGTGCCGTTGCCTTCCTTGCCGGCAATCGTCCACAGGCCATGCAGCGAGCCGTCTTCCTGCACCTTGTAGACGACAAGGCCAACCGCCTTGCCCATGACATAGCCGGCGGAGAAGGCATCGTCGTTGCGCATGCAGATGCCGTCCGAGGACGAGCCGCCTGTCTCCCAATGGATCGTGCAGGTAGTCTCGCTGGTCAGCGTGATCGTCGCGTCGCCACCATAGGACGATCCATCGAAGTTGGTGCCGGCCACGGCATAGGTGCCGCCGATCGACTGGGCCGCCGCGGGCAGGGCCGCGAAGCTGAGCAATGCAACAGAAAGAATGAGTTTGTGCATATCGTATTCCCCCACTGGGCGAAGAACCGCTCCAGAGCAGAGGCTAGGCCCGAACGGGCTTGCGGTAAATCCGGTAACCGTTTGCGGACAAGACCTTTTCTGGGTGTGATCCCGAAATGTGCCGTTCCAAAGGATGGGTTCGGAGGGCAAATCGATCACACTGCGGCTCGAGGAAAATTTTTCGACGAGATCAAATTTGCTCGGCAAGATTCACCAAATTGGTCATTGTAGGCTTCTGATCTTGTCTGGGGAGGTGGTCCATGATGAATGCACGAGGCAATGCGGACATGCTTGGCACAGGCAGCAGGCGGCACGTTTCGTCGGCTTCCCGGTTCTCTTCTGCACTGGCGGTTATCCTCATGGCGATGGCGCCTGCCTTCGCCGAGAACGGCGCTTCGGCGTCGGCAGTCGAACGGATGTCCACGCCGGGTCACGAAGCGGATGAACTCGCTCGCCGCGTCGGGAAATGGTCCGTCGTCAACACGATCTGGCCAACGCCCGGCGCCCAGCCGATTGTGATGACCGGGCTGGTGGCCGAGCGTACGATGATCGGCCCCTTCATGCAGGAGGTGATGCGACCGGCGCCCGGGTCGAAAATCCCAGACTTCCAGCGGATAGCCTATTTGAGCTATGACCGGGTGGAGGGCCGCTGGAAGTATGTCTCGATGGATACCCGTTTCCCGGCAGGGATCATGCCCGCCTGGAGTTTTGGTGGCGAGGAGGACGGCAAGATTTCGCTGCTTTTCGAGCCGCTTGGTTTCGTCGGCTTCGGGCCCGAGGTCGAAGGGCGATTCACTGCCTCCGATTTCGTCATTTCCAGGGACGGCGACAATCACGAAGTGGCCGAGCAGCGTTTCCTCCAGGCCAATGGCAGCGGCAAGAAATGGCTTGCCGTACGATACGACTACACGCGTCAACCGTGACTCGTTAGCAAAAACAACGGGTTGCGAATATGTTCCGAGGTCGCCGGATGCTCACGGTCCCCTGAGGCTGCCGGCGATCGCTCCGATAAGCGGGTCGTATTTCGATTTCAAGGCTGGCGGATAGTCGATCCAGACCGTACGGATGACACCGTCTTTTCCGAACAGGCGGCGTTCGTAGAAGATGTTCTCGCCTTTGATGCCCGACAGCACCGCCCAGTCCTTGCCGGTCTTGCTGTAGGTAATCTTGTAGCCAGGTTCCTTGCTGCCCCTCTGGGCGGAGACGAAGGCTGTCGGAGTTTCATCATCGATATTGAGGATGCCTGAACAGATCAGGCTGGCGCCATCAGCGGTGAGCCATTGTTGTCCATCGCCATTGTCCGGCTCAGGCTGGCGAAGAGTGAAGATCTCATCCGGAAAGGTGCAGACGGTACCGAAGCGCTCGTTCGTATAGGTGAGTGGCGCGGCAACTGCCATGGTCCCCGCCATCACTCCGAAAAACGTCGGGATTGCAAAAAGCCGCTGCATGAGCCTTGCCTCGAAGCCGATGCCAAGGCGATTATTCTTGCACGAAATCGGTGAAAAATCAGCCGCCGGTGACGCTCATATGCCGCGACACCGATGGGCGGTTGGTGCGGCGATCAATGATGAAGTCGTGGCCTTTCGGCTTGCGGCCGATTGCTTCGTCGATGGCGTCGGCGACCAGCTCGTTGCCTTCGGACGCACGCAGTGGTGCGCGCAGGTCGGCTGCATCTTCCTGGCCGAGGCACATGTAAAGCGTGCCGGTGCAGGTCAGCCGGACCCGGTTGCAGCTTTCGCAGAAATTATGCGTCATCGGCGTGATGAAGCCGAGCCGCCCGCCGGTCTCGGCGACGTGGACATAGCGGGCCGGGCCACCGGTCTTATAGGGAATATCGCTCAGCGTGAACTGGCGCTCGAGTGCTGCGCGCAGCAGCGACAGCGGCAAATACTGGTCGGTGCGGTCGGCGTCGATCTCGCCCATCGGCATTGTTTCGATGACCGTCAGATCCATGCCGCGGCCATGCGCCCAGCGCAGCATTTCCGGCAATTCGGCATCATTGAAGTCCTTCAAGGCCACCGCATTGAGTTTTACCTTCAGCCCCGCCGCCTGCGCCGCGTCGATGCCGTCCATGACCTTATCCAGATTGCCCCAGCGGGTGATCTGGCGGAATTTGTCGGCATCGAGGGTGTCGAGCGAGACGTTGATGCGTTTGACGCCGCAGTCGGCGAGCTCGGCGGCAAAGCGTGAAAGCTGCGATCCGTTGGTGGTCAGCGTCAGCTCTTCCAGCGCACCGCTCTCGAGATGCCGCGAAAGCTGGCGCACCAGATGCATGATGTTCTTGCGCACCAGCGGCTCACCGCCGGTGAGGCGGAGCTTGCGCACGCCCTTTTCGATGAAGACCGTGCAAAGCCGGTCGAGCTCTTCCAGCGACAGCAGGTCCTTCTTGGGCAGGAACGTCATGTCCTCGGCCATGCAATAGGTGCAGCGGAAATCGCAGCGGTCGGTGACCGACACGCGCAGGTAGGTGATCGTGCGACCGAAAGGATCGATCATATCCATGCTTATGCGCTTCCCGTGGCCGTGAACGGCTTCGTTATATATGGCTATGTGATGCGAGCCAACTTGCCATTCAAGATAGAAGCTCGCGATCTGCGGTAACATCCCGACGCCGACAGATCATGTCGGAAGTTCTGAAACGGCCTTTTCCCTCAACGCGAAGCGGCGTAGGGAAGGCTGTCTTCCGCAGGATCCACCAGCATGACAGCGCCAAAGGAACTCAGGGTCTCGAAGGACCGCAAGCTGCTTTCCGTCACCTTTCCGGGCCATCAGCCGTTCGAATTGCCAGCCGAGCTGCTGCGTGTTGCCTCGCCGTCGGCCGAGGTGCAGGGCCATTCGCCCGAACAGCGCGTCACCGTTCCCGGCAAGCGCAATGTAGCGATCCTTAAGATCGAGCCGGTCGGCAACTATGCCGTGCGCATCACCTTCGACGATTTCCACGACACCGGCATCTTCACCTGGAATTACCTGCATACGCTGGGTCATGAGAAGGATGCACGCTGGGCCGCCTATCTCGCCGAGCTGGAAGAGAAGGGGCTGAGCCGCGACCGCTGACTGATTTCGCGGGACGCTCCGGTCAACGCAGCATCGCCAGTATCTCGCTGGTGTCGTGATAAAACGGCGTGCCTTCGATCAGCCGGTCATCCTTGAAGCGCAAGACTTCGGCAAACGGCTGCTTGATGGTTGCACCATTGGCCCGCGATGTCAGCGAAAGCGTGCAGCTCATGAACACCATGTCATCGTTTTGGGCGACCTGGAGGTCCTCCACCGCCACGTCGCTCCAGATTTCCCGCATCTTGCGGAAAAGGGCGCCAACGCCGTCGAGGCCGTTCCAGTCACCGGCATAGGGCAGGGAGCGAGGCTCATGCACGACAATCTCGACATGAAATGCGCTGGCAAGCATATCGAGGCTCTCCGAGCCTGATTGCAGGAAACGCATTTCAACATTGAACATGTTTTCAATAAGTTCCATGGCGGTGCGTCGCCGGCCGAGCGGTTTCTCCATTTTTGACCTCCGTTTCTGTCAGCACGAAAGCGGTTTGCGCTTGTTCGCGGTCCCTCGACACCCGTTTCCTGATGACGGACAAACGGGCATCGTGTCGTGAAAATGTCATGCGTCTGGAGTAGCGCCGGCAAAGGTTGGAGACGAAAACATGTCCATGATCACCAGCGTCGAACAGCTCGAAGCGCTCTATGGCCTGCCCGGCGAGGCGTCGGTGGTCAAGGAACTCGACCAGCTGATTCCTGAATACGCTGCTTTCATCGAAGCTTCGCCGTTTGCTGCGCTCGCAACCTGCGGGCCTGAAGGGCTGGACTGCTCGCCGCGCGGCGATCTCGCCGGCTTCGTCCGCATCCACGATCCGAAAACGCTGATGATGCCGGACCGGCGCGGTAACAACCGTGCCGATTCGCTAAGGAACATCCTTCGCGATCCGCGCGTCGCGCTTCTGTTCCTGGTGCCGGGTTCCGGCACGACGCTGCGCGTCAATGGACGCGCCCACATCACCACCGATCCCGCGCTCTGCGCCTCGTTCGCAGTCGAGGGCAAGCCGGCGCGCTCGGTGACGGTCGTCGAGGTCGATGCGGTCTATTTCCAGTGCGCCCGCGCCATCCACCGGTCGGATCTGTGGAATCCGGCAAGGCATGTCGACCCAAGATCGCTGCCGACCCCCGGACAGATCCTGGAGATCACCAGCCGCTAGAACATCGACGGCGAGGTCTACGACAGGGAATGGCCGGAGCGCGCGAAAAAATCCATGTGGTGAAGAAATTTGGTGGTGAGGGAATTTGGTGGTGAGGCACTGGGCCGTCAGGCGGTCTTCAACACCTCGGCAACCTTGCGCATCTGTTCGCCGATCATGTCGCATTGTTCCGGCGTCGACTGGCTCATCGCCTTTTCGATCAGCGTCATGTGGACCTTCAGCGCCTGCATAAGCAGTGCCTCGCCTGCCTCAGTCAACGTCAGCCGCAGCACGCGCTTGTCCTTCTCGTCGCCCTCGCGGCGCAGTAGGCCGCGGGTCTCCAACTGCGGCAAAAGCATGGTGATGTTGGAGCGGCCGACCAGCAGGCGGCGAGCGAGGTCGTGCTGCGACATGCCGGGATGGCGGTAGAGGTTCATCAGCACGTCCAGCTGCGCCGGCTTCAGGTCGAGCGGCGCCAGCTTCACCGCCAAGGTGCGTTCCACCACGTGGCAGGCGCGCGCCACCGCAACCCAGTTGCGAAAACGCGGGTTGTCCCAGGGCAGGTCTTGCTTAATGTTCATGTTTGAACTATTATGTTCATGCTTGAACCAATGGATGGATCGCCACTATGGCATCATTTGGACTGAAGGTCATCCGCGGCACGTTCGGCGTGGCCGAGCATGTGGCGCCGCGACTCACCGGGCGCGCTGCATTCGAGCTGTTCTGCCGCACGCCGCACGAAAAGAGCTTGAGCCATGGTGAGCGCCGCGCAATCGATCGCGCCGCCGATTTCATGACCGAAGCACGCCATCACTGGCTGAAGACCAGAACCGGCTGCGTCATGGTGCATGAATTCCGGCCCGAGCCGGGCAGGGCGGCTGCCGGCACCGTGCTCATCATCCATGGTTGGCGTTCGCGCACCGAGTACATGCGCACATTGATCGAAGCCTATCGCGATGCCGGCTACAAGGTGGTCTCGCTCGATTTGCCGGGCCACGGCCAGTCGCAGGGCCGCCGGCTGACCCTAGTCAGTGCGGTCGATGCAGCACGGGTTGCCGGCGAATGGTTCGGCCCATTTGCCGCCATCGCCGGCCATTCCTTTGGTGGTGCCGTCGCCGCCAATGCCGTCGCCGGTTCAATCAGAAATATCCCGCCGTTGACGGCCGGGCGGCTGGTGCTAATCGCTGCGCCGAGCTCGCTTCCTGCGATCTTTGCCGATTTCAGCCGCATGCTGAATGTCGGCTCGCGCTCGCAGGTCGCCATGGCCGACCGGGTCGAGCGCATCGCCGGCCGGCCGCTGCACGAATTCACCGGTGACCGCCAACTGGCAAGCGCGCCGCTGCCGACGCTGGTGATCCACGCGCCGGACGACCCCGAAGTGTCCGCCGATCATGCAAGGCTCTACGCGCGTGCCGGCGACCATGTGCGGCTGTACTGGGCCGACGGGCTCGGCCACCGCCGCATTCTCGCGGACAAGGGTGTGGTGGAGCGCGCCGTTGGCTTCGTTGCCGGCAGGCTGGAGCCGTCTCTGCAGTGACCTGAATGTCTGTTCTTGTCTGCCGGGTTCGACCGTCACGCCGCCCCGGTGCTGGCCATCGCTATCCAAGCCGCCATTGCCCCGGCCACCGTCTCCAGAAGAGCCGAGCGCGACGCGCCGTCGCGCGCCTGGATCGACATGCCGTGCTGTACGGTCGCATAGAAGGTCGCGGCCGTACCGCAGTCGAAATCGGCCGGCAACTCCCCCTCGGCCACGCCACGCTCGAGGCGTCTCAGCAAGGCTTCGCGGTTTTCGGCACGGCGACGGCGCAGATCATCGCAGATGGCGCCGCGGCTCGAGTCCTGGTGCAATGCGCCGAGCGCGATAAGGCAGCCTTGCGGACGGCCGGTCTGCGAATAGGCCCTGGCCGTCTGGCGCAGGAATCGCTCGACCGCCTGGCGTGCGGTCGGCGCCTTTTCCAGCGCAGACCAGATCTCGGTGCCTTCCACCTGCGTGTAAAGCTCGGTCGCCTCGAGAAACAGCGCTTCCTTGCTGCCGAAGGCTGCGTAGAGGCTGGGTGAGTTGATGCCCATTGCAGCCGTCAGGTCGCTTATCGACGCGCCCGCATAACCCTTGGCCCAAAACACCTCCATTGCCCGCCGCAAGGCGGCGGTTCGATCGAAGGTGCGGGGGCGGCCTCGTTCCGGCATGGTGCGCTTTCTGTGTTGATCGATACATAATTCAGTTGACGCGGTTCAGCAAGGCTGGCAGATACTTATGTATCAATCACTACAAAATGGAGAAGCAAATGTCATCCAGGAGCTTGCACGGCAAGGCCGCCCTCGTCACCGGCGGCAGCCGCGGCATCGGTGCGGCGATCGCACGAAGGCTCGCGGCCGACGGCGCGGGCGTGGCGATCACCTATGTGAATGGCGAGGAACGGGCGCGTTCGGTGGTCGGGGCAATCGAGGCGGCCGGCGGTCGGGCCTTCGCCATCAAGGCCGACAATCGCGATGCTGCCGCGATCGAGGCGGCAGTCGATGAGGCGGTAAAAGCCTTCGGACGGCTCGACATCCTCGTCAACAGTGCCGGCATCTGGCGCGCTGCGCCGATCCATGCCCTGTCGCTTGCCGACTTCGATGAGACAATGGAGGTCAACCTCAGAGCCCCGTTCGTCGCCGCCAAGGCGGCAGCAGCGCATATGGGCGAGGGTGGCCGGATCATCTCGATCGGCAGCAACCTGGCCGAGCGTGCCACCGATGCCGGCCTGAGCGCCTATTCGGCCAGCAAGGCTGCCTTGGTTGGCCTGACCAAGGCCTTTGCACGCGATCTCGGTCCGCGCGGCATCACCGCCAATGTCGTCCATCCGGGGTCGACGGATACCGACATGAATCCAGCAGGCGGCCCGCACGCCGAGCATCAGCGCCAGAAGATGGCGACGCCTCGCTTCGGCACGGCCGACGAGATCGCCGGCATGGTCGCCTGGCTTGCCGGCCCCGAAGGGCGCTTCGTGACAGGCGCGGCATTGACCATCGACGGCGGCGCCAACGCTTGAGGCTTGGCTCGCGGGCACTACCATTGGTCGGGGGCGAAGGCGGATTGGCTTGACCCGTCACGATGTTGTGAAACCGTTCTGCAACAGACGTTCCGAAATTTATCGAAGCTTAACGAAATCAGTATGAATCAGTATAGTCACGCCTTACATCCGCCATGCGGTGGGCGAGACCGTGAAAGCGGTGCGGAACGGGATCCGGGTTCAACCGGAGCGGGTGATCCATGAAACTCCTTGGAAACAAGGCCACGGTGCTGCCGTTTGCGGTGGCCGCGGCAATGCTGGCCTTCGGCGCGCCGCAGGCTGAAGCACAAGGGTTCTTCGACATGCTTTTCGGCGGCGGCGTCAAACACGCACCGCCGAAAGGTAACTTTCCGCCGCCACCGTCAAAATACAAGCCGAGGCCCAAGGCGCCGGCCGCTTCCGGTGGTGGGGGCGGCGGTGGTGCGCAAATCAGCAGCCCGTCCTATTACACCTACAAGAGCGATCCGCTGGTGCGCGTCGATTTTTCGGCACTGTCGGCAGCGCCTGAACCGGCAATGCCGCAGGATGCTGCGTTCGAGCCGGCGGCCACCGGGGCTGCATTCCGCGAAGCCATTGCCGGGCTCGACGGCTATGACCTCTACGCCGAGAAGGACATCGCCAAGGCGCTGATCGCCTATTACTCGGCCAATCCGGATTTCATCTGGGTGACGGGAACCAGTCCCAACAGCCGTGCCGAGGATGCGGTGCGGGTGCTGGGCGAGGCCGCGAGCTACGGCCTGACGCCCGCCGACTACAGCGTCGAAATTCCGACAGCAGGCACATCGGCGGGGAATGCCGATGAACGCCTGAAAGAGCTGGTCCGCTTCGAGATGGCGCTGTCGGCCCGCGTCCTGCGCTACGCACGTGACGCACAAAGCGGCCGCGTCGATCCCAACCGCATGACCGGCTACTACGATTTTCCGCCGAAGCCACTCGACATGGAAGGGGTGCTGAAGACGCTGGCCCATACCCAGCAAGTGCGCACCTATCTCGAATCGCGGCATCCACAGAACGCCGAGTATCAGGCGCTGCGCGTCGAACTGGAAGCGCTCCAGGCCAGCGCCGAAGACGAAATCACCGTCGATCCCAATCTGCTGTTGAAGCCGGGGCAGAGCAGCCCCGAGCTGCCGAAGCTTTTGACAAAGATCGCGCGCAATCTCGATGACGAGATGGGTGGCGCCTATGGCGAGGTCCTGGCGAGGCTCGCCACCAGCGAGGTCTACGATCCGGAGCTGGTGCCGGTGATCAAGGCGGTGCAGAAACGGGCCGGCATGAAAGGCGACGGCGTCATCGGCCCACGTACCGTTGCGTCGTTGGCCGGAACGTCCAAGGCCGATAAGGTTCAGAAGGTTCGGGTTGCGCTCGAAGAGTTGCGCTGGCTGCCTTCCGACCTCGGCAGCCCGCGCGTCTTCATCAACCAGCCGGCTTTCACCGCGAGTTATATCGACGATGGCGAGGAGAAGCTGAAGACCCGCGCCGTCGTCGGCAGGCCCACCAACCAGACTGCTTTCTTCTATGACCAGATCGAGCAGGTCGACTTCCACCCTTATTGGGGCGTGCCGCAGTCGATCCTGGTCAATGAGATGCTGCCGCGGCTGCGCCGGGATCCGGGCTATCTCGACCGCGCCGGCTATGAGGTGGTCAATGCGCGCGGCAAGCGCATTCCCTCCTCCTCGGTCAATTGGGGCGCCTATGGCGCGAAGATACCCTACGGCGTGCGCCAGCTGCCGAGCGAGGCCAATGCGCTGGGCGAGTTGAAGATATTGTTCCCCAACAAGCACGCCATCTACATGCACGACACGCCGCAGAAGTCGTTTTTCCAGCGCGACATGCGCGCGCTCAGCCATGGCTGCGTGCGCTTGCAGGATCCGCGCGGCATGGCGGCTGCTGTGCTCGGCACCTCGGTCGACTATATCGAGGACAGACTGAAGCACGGACATTCGACCGAAGACGTGACACGCAAGATCCCGGTCTATGTCGCCTATTTCACCGCATGGCCGGACCTGTCCGGCAAGGTCGAATATTTCAACGACGTCTACGGCCGCGACACAAGGCTGCAGCAGGCGCTCGACAGCACGGAAGCGGTGCGTTCGCCGGCAAGCTGAGGAATGCGGGTCTAGCGCTGAAAGAGCGGACGCCGGAAGCCGGCCTCGCGCCCGGCGATCAGCCAATAAACCAGGCCGGCGACAACGCCTGCGGCTGCAATAATACCGACATCGGCCCAGCGCTCCGGGTTCGTATCGTCTGGTACACTGGGCCAGATCAGGGCGAAGCCGCCAACCGCAGCCGCGGCGCCGAAGATCATATGCAGCCAAAAACTGCGCAGCGAGAAAAACTCGGCAATCAGTGCGAAGATCAGCGTCTGCAGGGCAGTCAGCACGATCGTCAGAAAATAGATGAACATGCCGAGCGGCGGCAACAGCAGCACCGCAACGGGGCTGACACCCATGACGTCGAAATAATTCGGCGCATTTGGCAGCGAGCTCAGCCCGCCATAGATCGCCGCCACCGCGATCAGCCCAACCAGTACCGCTATGAAATAACCCGCGAGCATCATCAGAAAGCGTTTCAATACGTGCTTTACCGTCGCCATGCCCACCCCCGCGCGCAATGATAGCACCCAGTCAGCCATCAAAGTCATATCTGCGCAAGGGTGTGCCGAAGGCCCGGGACCTTCGAGGCGCGCTATTTTTTGGAATCTGGACCGTTGGCGGACAGCTTCATTTCGGCGCGGCTGTCACCGGATCATAGGTGATTTCGACTTTGGCCTTGTCGTTCGTGTAATAAATGACGGTGTAGGCGCCGCTGTCCCAATCGATTTCCTTGATGTAGCGGAAGTCGTCGCGCTGCTCGACTTTGGCAATGATTTCCGACAGCTTCTTGGCATTCTGCGCCGGCACCGGATTTTCGTCAGCGGCAAAGGCCGATCCGCCGACAAGCAGCACGGCGGCCGCCAAAACAAGTCTGGACATGGCTTTCCCTCACATCTCGATCAGCAGAAACTCGTTTCCATACAGGTTTGTTCCGGGATCGCGGAGCGTTGCGCTACAACGAGGCGCCGTCCGTACCTGATCTATGGCCGCCGAAAGAACAAGGCGACTGCTTAAAATCATGATGCGTCGCCTCAACATCGCGGCCATAACAGTGCCGACGGTCACTCGGGGGTCTACATGCAAATGCGTCATGCCATCATATTTGTACTTTCCATACTTTCCATCCCGTCCGTTTCGATGCCTGTGCAGAAAGCCGAGGCGCTGGAACCTGAACGCTATACGGTCTATTGCGCCGACGACCGTATCGAAGTTTCGTTCTGGGATATCGAGCAGATGAAGGTGCGGGCCGGCTCCAACGTTTGCCAGTTCCAGAGCTACACGAGCTACAGCAGCGCCTTGAATTTCGCCCAAAAGAATTTTGGGGGCGAGGGGGCGACCTGCAGCTGCTAGTGGTAAAAATCTGACGCTTGGTGCCCAATGCGGATTATCTGTTCCGACCCTTTCCGGTCGTACAGATGTGGCAATGTTACGGCGTCAGTTGACCCGTTCCGATCATTGGCCATCTTGCAACCCTTTGAAATCTGGCGCTAGATGGGACATGGGACCATTACTGCGCGAGGTCTCTATGGCAAACACAGAAGAAGGAACGCGCGTAGCAGGAGTTTGGCTTGCGATCGCCTCTATCCTGCTGGCAGGCGCGCTGGTCGGCCATGGGCCGATCGATCCCGATATGGGTCGCCAGATGGGAGTCATCACCGACGACCCTGTCCGATGGGCGATCATCCATTGGGTTTCCACGGTAGCGCTATCACTGTTCGTCCTGACAGGTCTGATCGTGCTGGCGGCCAGATCGCGCCTCACCGAGGCGTGGTGGACGTTGTCTGCCTGGGGTGTGCTGACTGTCGGCGCCCTCTGGACCATGACGACCGCGGTGGCCGAGGCCACCGTGGTCTCCGCCGCTGCTGCCGCCGGGGACACGGCAACTTTCGAGGCCTGGTGGGCATTTTCCGAAGGAAAGGCCAACGGCTTCATGTTTTTGGCGTTGGCCGTTGCCGTGATCGCTGGCAACGAGGCGCAGACCACTCACCGAGCCACGCCGGTCTGGGCATCGTACATCGCAGTCGTGGCCGGAATTGGAGCCTTCCTCGGTTGGCCCCTGGGCATGTGGCTCGGAGTCACCCTGGGCAGCTTCGTCTGGGTCGTGGCATCACTGGTGATGTCCCTGTGGACACTTTGGTTCGGGTTGGGTTTAGCGCGGACCGTGATCGGGCTGCGGCCTCACAATGGGTGACATCGAGTCCGTAGCGGGAGCGTAGCGAGCGACCCGCTTGATGACCGCGACGGGCGCTCCAGCCGCTCCCAGGCGGCGGGGATTGCTTCGCGCCGCTGAAAAAGGCCTCGACGCGCGAGTTTGCCGAATGGGCGATATGCTTGCAGTGGGCGCGATAAAGCCGCTTCAGCAGCCGGAGCGAAAGGCAGGTTTACCCAGAGCGGGCCTACTGCTTCGGCACCAAGCGTCAGATTTTGACAACTAGCCGCTCTGACTTGGAATTGATTCAGGAAAGCAGATGGTGGGCGATGCAGGGATTGAACCTGCGACCCCACCCGTGTGAAGGGTGTGCTCTCCCGCTGAGCTAATCGCCCGCTCGTTGCCCGAAGGCCAAGCGCGCCGCGATATAAGGGAGGCCGGCCCGCGAAGTCAACCACTTGTCGGTCGGCATCTGGCGGTCCGGACTATGGCCGGCTTCAGCCCTCTGCCGCGGCCATCAGCCCTTGTACCATATCGAGCGTCAGCGAATCGAAATGCGAGATCACCGCCGACGGTTCAAACTCCCGCACATGACGGTCGGTGTAGCCGAAATCGACTGCCACCACCGGAATGCCGGCGGCCTTTGCCGTGTCGATGTCGGTCTGCGAATCACCGACCATCAGTGCACGGTGCGGGTCGCCGCCGGCACGCGCGATGGTCTGCGTGAGATGGCGCGGGTCTGGCTTGCGGAACGGAAAACTGTCCTGGCCGCAGATCGCCGCGAAATGCCTGGTCATGCCGAGCGCCTCGATCAGTGCCACCGAATTGGCCTCGTATTTGTTGGTGCAGATGGCCAGCAGGTACCCGGCCGCCTCGAACCGCGCGATCGCCTCCGGTACGCCCGGGTAGGGGCGCGATTTGCCGGGAATGTTAACGGTGTAATGGTCCAGAAACAGCTTTAGCAGGCGGTCGTGCTCCTCCACTGCCAGCGACCTGTGCTGCGCTGCATGGGCGCGCTCTATCATCACCCGGCCGCCATGGCCGACGAAGCGCTTGAAGCCGGCTTCGTCGACGGCCGTGAGCTGGCTGGCGGCAAGGCTGTGGTTGAGGCTGTCGAGCAGATCCGGCGCCGTGTCGATCAGCGTCCCGTCGAGGTCGAACACGATGATCGGTCGGGTCATGGCCTGTCCTGTGACGATTTGATTGCCGGCAGGCGATAACCGCTGCGGCCCGTTCAGGCAAGCCGGCTTATGCATCGCGGGCAAGGTCCTTTGACCAGCCCGGCAAAAATGCTACGAGCGCCGAAACAAATCTCGGGACCCGGCATGGATGCGAGGCAATTGAAGGTTGAGGCTGCGCGGGCAGCGCTTGCCCATGTCACGGACGGCATGCGGCTCGGCATCGGCACCGGCACGACAGCGGATGAGTTCGTGCGGCTGCTCGCCGACAAGGTCGCCACCGGCCTGACTGTCATCGGCGTGCCGACCTCGGAGCGCACCGCCGTCCTTTGCACCGAGCTTGGTGTGCCGCTGTCGACCCTCGAGGAAACGCCCGAGCTCGACCTCACCATCGACGGCGCCGACGAGATCGATCCGGCGCTGACACTGGTCAAGGGCGGCGGCGGCGCGCTGCTGCGCGAAAAGATCGTCGCGGCGGCCTCCGCCCGCATGATCGTCATCGCCGACAGCTCCAAGATGGTCGAGATGATCGGCCGTTTTCCGCTGCCCATCGAAGTCAACCGATTTGGCCTGCGCGCCACCGAAATTGCAGTTGGCGCAGTGGCTGCAAACCTTGGCCTTTCCGGCCCTGTTACACTGAGGATGACGGGGAGCCAGCCATTTGTTACGGACGGCGGCCATTTTATCCTCGATGCATCTTTTGGCCGCATTCCGGATACAAGAGCGCTTTCGAATGCTCTCCACGCCATTCCGGGCGTGGTCGAGCATGGTCTTTTCATCGGGCTGGCATCAACGGCCATCATAGCCGGTGGCGACGGCATCCAAACCGTCCATGCCGCCCGAAAACCAGGGAGTTTTACCGATCATGATGTTGCATAACCGGGTTGGCCGCTTTTTTGCCATTCTGGCGGCCTCGGCCGTTTTCGCGTTTTCGTCGCCGGCGTTTTCGCAGGATGTCACTGATGCGCATTTGAAGGCGGCGCGCGCCGCGGTCGCGGCGATCCATGCGACGGATACGTTCGACAACATCCTGCCGCAAGCTGCCGCGGCGCTCGAGCAGCAGCTGATCCAGAAGAACCCGGACATGCAGGAACTGATCGCCAAGACGATCAACGAGAAGGCGATGGCCCTGGCATCGCGCCGCGCCGACCTGGAAAAGGAAGCAGCGCTTGCCTATGCAAAAGTGTTCTCGGAAAAGGAACTCACTGAAATCGCCGCCTTCTACAATTCCGATACCGGCAAGAAGCTGCTCGACAACGGCTCGATCGTGACGCGCGAGCTGGTGAAGGCTGCCGACATCTGGCAGAACGGCCTGGCTCGCGATCTCGCCCAGCAGGTAGGCGAGACCCTGGGTGCAGCGGCGAATGCCAAGGCGCCGGCCGCACCTGCCGACGGTGCCGCACCTGCCGACGGTGCCGCCCCGGCCGATGGCGCTGCTCCCGCGGACGCCACACCGAATTGATCGCGGACTTCCGAGCGGCCTGACCGCCACTGGACCAGAAAGCCCGGCAAGTCCGGGCTTTTCTTTTGATGGTCGGCAGCCTACCTGTCTCGGTGTTTGAGGGGCAAGGAGTTCAGCCATGGCCGGTTACGACTACGATCTTTTCGTCATCGGCGGCGGCTCCGGCGGGGTGAGGGCGGCGCGCGTCGCGGCAGCACTCGGCAAGCGGGTCGGCATCGCCGAGGAATACCGCTATGGCGGCACCTGCGTGATCCGCGGCTGTGTGCCGAAAAAGCTCTATGTCTATGCCTCGCAGTTCCCCGAACATTTCGCCGACGCCGCCGGCTATGGCTGGACGGTGCCTGAGGCGCATTTCGACTGGCCGACGCTGGTCGCCAACAAGGACCGCGAAATCAGCCGGCTGGAGGCCATCTACCAGAACAATGTGCAGGGTGCCGGCGGCGAAGTCTTTCACTCACGCGCCGTGCTGGTCGATCCGCATGTGGTGCATCTTCTCGGTGAGGATCGCACCGTTACCGCCGACCAGATCCTGATCGCTACCGGCGGGCGTCCGGCACCGCACCCGGCATTGCCCGGCCATGAGCACTGCATCTTCTCCAACGAGGCCTTCGACCTCAAGGAGCTGCCGAAGGCAATCATGATCGAGGGCGGCGGCTATATCGCCGTCGAATTCGCCAATATCTTTCACGGCCTTGGCGTCGACACGACGCTGGTCTACCGCGGCAAGGAGATCCTCAGCCGTTTCGACATGGACCTCCGACGCATGCTGCACGAGACGATGGAAAAGAAGGGGGTAAGAATTCTCTGCCACGCCGTGTCAGAGTGGGTCAGGAAGCGGCCTGACGGCCGGCTCGACGCGCTTGTCACCGGCGGCACGGTGCTGACGGTCGATCAGGTCATGCTCGCCATCGGCCGCATTCCCAATACCGAGAACATGGGCCTGGAAGGCGTCGGCATCGAGATGACCAAGACCGGGGCAATCCAGGTCGACGGATACTCCCGCACCAATATCGACAACATCTGGGCGATCGGTGACGTCACCCACCGCGTGCAATTGACGCCGGTGGCAATCCACGAGGCGATGTGCTTCGTCGAGACCGCCTTCAAGGACAAGCCGACGGCGCCCGACCACGACACGATCGCGACCGCGGTCTTTTCCCAGCCCGAGATCGGCACGGTCGGCCTGTCGGAGGATGAGGCGGCAAAACGCTTTTCGGATCTCGAAATCTACCGCGCCACCTTCCGGCCAATGCGGCACACGCTTTCCGGCCGCGATGAAAAGATGCTGATGAAGCTGGTCGTCGACGGCGCCTCGAAAAGAGTCCTCGGCGCCCACATCCTCGGGCCGGATGCCGGCGAAATGGCGCAGCTTCTCGGCATACCGCTGAAGGCCGGGCTGACCAAGGATGATTTCGATCGTACCATGGCGGTGCATCCGACCGCGGCGGAAGAACTCGTCACCATGTACAAGCCGACTTACCGGGTGAGAGATGGTGAGCGCGTCTGACGCGACAAGAACCCATCGCGGCAACGGGATTGCCGCGATGGAAGTGCGTGAGTTTTTTTACAGCAGCGTTCCGCGCAGGATCACCAGCGCCACAGAAAAATAAATCACCAACCCGGTGACGTCGACCAGCGTGGCGACGAACGGAGCCGATGCGCTGGCCGGATCGAAGCCGATGCGCTTCAGGGCGAACGGCAGCATCGATCCAGACAGCGAGCCGAAGGTGACGATGCCAACCAGCGTGGCGCCGATCGTCATTGCGATCAGCGGCCAGTGGGGGCCGTAGTCGTAGAAGCCGAGATACTGCCAGAGCGCGATGCGGCAAACGCCGACTACGCCAAGGATCGAGCCAAGCACCAGACCAGTCGGCAGCTCGCGCAGGGCCACCCGCCACCAGTCGCCAAGGCCGATTTCGCGCAGCGCCAGCGCCCGGATGACCAGCGAGGTCGCCTGCGAGCCGGAATTGCCGCCGGAGCTCATGATCAATGGAATGAATAGCGTCAGCACGATCGCCTTTTCCAGCTCGCCCTCGTAGCTCTGCATCGCGTTGGCTGTCAGCATCTCACTGACGAACAGCGCGCATAGCCAACCGGCGCGCTTCTGGATCATCGCCAGAAAGCTCATCTTCATGTAGGGCTCATCCAGAGCTTCCATGCCGCCGAAGCGATGCACGTCCTCGGTCGTTTCCTCGATCATCGTGTCGATGATGTCGTCGATGGTGACAATGCCGAGGAGTTTGCCGTTGTCCACGACCGGGACGGCGAGCAGATCGTATTTCGAGATCAGCTGTGCGACCTTCTCGCTATCGGTCAGCGGCGACACGGTAATAGGCGCGCGATCCGGCGCAACCGCCATGATCAGCTCATCCGGCTCACCGGCAATCAGCCGGCGCAAGCTGGTCGAGCGCAACAGGACATGCGTTTTCGGATCGACGATGTAGATCGCGTAGACGGTTTCGCGTGTCCGCTCCACCTTGCGGATGTAATCCAGCGTGCGGGCCACGCTCCAGTCCGGCGGCACGCTGACATATTCGGTCGTCATGAGCGAGGCGGCGCTGCCCTCGGGGTAGCCTAGAATGGCAAGCAGCGTCGCGCGCAGCGGCGGCGCCAGGCCGCCGAGCAGTTCGGAACGAGCCGGTTCGTTCAGATCGCGCAGTATGTCGGCGGCGCGGTCGACCGACATGGCCGCAAGCAGCCTGCCTGCCCTGCTGCGGGGCAGCGCCTCGACCAGTTCGGACGCGCCGTCGAGTTCAGGCTGGTCGAAGATCTCGACCAGCCGCTCGAACGGCACTTCGCAGAGCAGATCCGATGCTGTCTCGCGGGGCTCCTGATTCAAGGCCTCGACGATATCGGCGATGTGTTCGTTGGCAAGCACGCGGGCGATGGCGATAGCATCGCCGCCCGCGACAGGGGAAAACTCGTTCATGGCTCACTCCTTGCCGTCCGGCAGGACGTGAGCCGGTCAGGTCACGTCAAGCGGACGGCGGTTGCGTTCGACTGTGACTGTCGCCAGGCATGGCGCGGTGACCTTTCTGCTCGCGGGTTCGGGTTGGGATCTCTGCGAGCCGGCGCAACATAGGAGCGCGCCTTGCCGAGTCAATCGCGAGAGCGGGTCAAAACGGCGGCAAACCGACTGGATCGCGAGACTGTGATCGGGCTGCGTGGCAGGCTGGCTGGATGCCGGCAGTGGTGCCGCGGCTATCTCTGCTTCAGCCGGCGGGGAAAGCGCAGCCATTTGTCCTCGGCCGGCCGCGTCGGCTGCGTGAGGATGGTGGTGAGCTCGACCGGCAAGCTCGGAACCAGCGGCTTCTTGGTCGCGACGCCGTCGGCGATCGCAACCACGCTGTGGTAGAATTCGGTTCCCGCGACCGATCTCGGCGGCGTCGCCTCATGCATGATCGAGATCACCGTTGCGTCGGGGCAATTGTCCTTGATCGCCTGATGGAAGGCAATCCGTCCTTCAGGATCGAGCGCGCCGGTGGCTTCATCGAGGAACAGCAGTCCGGGCTGCTGCAGCACGATGCGGGCGACGACCAGCTTCTGTTTCTGCCCACCCGAAAGAACCTGATCCCAGATCTTTCCTTCACGGCTCTCATCGGCCAGATGCTCGATGAAGTCGCCGAGGCCGGCCTTGTGCAGGGCGGATGCGACCTGCCGGTCGGCGTAATCATGCTCGGAACCGGGCAGGCAGACAAGCTGCTTCAGCGAGACCTGCTGCAGCTTCACCTCCTGGGCGGCGTAGAAACTCCTGACCCCTTCAGGGAAGACAATGGTGCCGCGGCCATAAGGCCACAGGCCGTTGATCGCCTTGATCAGCGAGGTTTTGCCGCATCCGGATTCGCCCTTCAGGAACGTCCACTCGCCACGCCGGAAGCGCAAGTTTGCAGCGCTCAGGAACGGGGTGGCGTCCTCGCCCTGATGCGCCAATTCGAGCTTCTGGATGGTCAGGCCGAACACCGGGTTCTGGCGGTCGTAACGAAAATCGGAGCGGCCGGTCAGCCCGTAGAATTCCTGCGGGTGCTGGACGTTTTCGATCGCATTTGCGAGTTCGGTGACTCGCTGGCTGTTGGCCCGCACCGCGGCGATGGCAGGCATGACGTGGATGAACCATGAACACTGGCTGATCAGTGAATTGACCATTTCAGAGCCAGTTATGTAACCCTTGAGATCGAACCCGTTGTGGATGAACGGCACTAGCCCAGGCCCGTAGGCCACAATGCGGGCGCCGATGAAATTGTAGATCAGCTCGAACGAATTGTAGCCTGTGTTGACGATGTTCAGCCGCGCCCAGGTGCGGTCGATGTCGACATAGCGCTGGCTGTGCACCGTCTTCTGCACGTTCTCGCCTTGCGATGCGGCGACATGAAAACTGCGGCGTAGGAACGTGATCAGCTCGCCGCGATAGCTGCCTTCGGCCTGCTGCATTCTGACATTGAGCCGTTCCAGCAGCCTGCCCAGCTTGACCGCGATCCAGGTGTTCAACGGCACGTAGGTGGCGACTGCCAGAAACGCGAGGACGGCGCTGCCATAGCTGCCGAGGAACTCCAACCCTTTGACCTCCGCCGAGTGTGCAAGCAGTTGCTGGCCGACGAAATACAATGAAGTAGCAACGGCCAGGACCCCCATGGCGAGGCCGATGGCTCCGCCCGTCATATCCTTGATCGATTCCTGGATGCGCTGGTCGATATTGTCGGGAGCGGCGGCGCCTGACGAACCATGCTGAGCGTGGAAATGCGTGTGATTGGAATCAAGCAGGGCTTCGTTGAACTGGCTGTCGAGCCAGCCTCGCCATTTGCGATGCAACGTTGCGGATACCAGGCTGCGGATACCGGTAAAACCCGCATCTTTGAGCACGACCAGGAGGACAAGTATCCCGGCATTGGTCAGCAGTGTCTGAAGCGGAGTGGTGTTTGCGGCATCGTGGAAAAAGGCGATCGAGTTGACCAGCTCTCCGGATGCCACGGCAAACCATACGCCTGCCTTGCTGGAGAGCGCGGTGAGCAGGGCGATCACCAGTGTCAGCGTCCAGGCCTCCACCCAGCGGTCTGAGAACCAGTAGGCCCGCATCAGTCCCCAGAAGCTGCGCATCGACGATACGGGCGTCAGGGGCGACTGCCTTGCGGCACCGCGGAGCCATTTTTCCGATATTGAATGTCGCGTTGGTCTATCGACCCGAATCACTAATCCCGCCCAAACGGTTTTTCTTTTGTTACGGACAGTAACACCAATTGATCATTTTCCATTAGCTTTTCTCCAACCGCAGGTGGATTGGCTGGCCGGCCGTTGCAGTGGAGCAACAGAATGAATGCTCACGGCGCTAAGCTGTCACGTTTCGAGGGGCGGAATATCAACGCAATTTCAAACAGTTACTTGCCCGCCCCAGAGCAGGTAGACACCTTCCCCTAGGGAAGGTCTTCACACAGCTTTGTGAACATAGAAGCGCCGTCCAGCAGTCGATTTTCACAAGCTGAACCGATCTTCAGCCCGCCTTTACGGTCAGGTCCGACCTCGTCGGTGGCCAGAACGTGACCGTATGATTCGTGGTTGAAGCCGCCTTGTCACGAACCCGTAATCAGCCAAGCAATGACTTCTCCGGCACAGTCTAGGATGCGGACCAACATCCATTAGACCATGCTTTTTTAGAGCGCGAACAAAACTGCGTTTGACAATGATGCGCTACGGATCGAACCTGCCGGGGCGCATCCACGTTTGAACCGGGGGGAGTACTTCATGCTTGCACGGACTTTTTTTGCCGCGATGCTCGCAACATTTGCCTGGCTGCCGCAAACATATGCCGGCAGCCAGACCGTTCCTGCAAACGCCGAGGGGCAGGTCGAGTTCAACACTCCGTCCGGCAATATCGGCTGCATCTATACGCCGAAGGGCGGCACCAGCACCTACGAGCCGCAGGATGGCGGACCGGAGCTGAGCTGTTCGCGTGTCGAGCCCAGCTACGTCACCATCATCCTCGGGCCGAAAGGCCCGGCGACGCTGATCAAGTATCCGGGCGAGCAAGGCTGCTGCGGCGACGTCACCAAGCTGGCCTACGGCAATAGCTGGAGCAAGGGGCCGTTTTCCTGCCAGTCATCCACCAAGGGATTGACCTGCACCGGCAAGCATGGCCATGGCTTTTTCGTCAGCAAGGCCAAGGTGACGGTGAAATAGTCCGGCTCAGTTGGCCGTTTCCAGCTCGCCGCGTGCCTTGGCCGCTGCAACCTGGCGGATCGCATCGGCAAGCGTATCGGCGTCCTGGGCTCCCATTACGGCATATTTGCCCTCAAGCAGAAAGCACGGCACGCCCGATATGCCCATGCGCGAAGCGGTGGCGATTTCGGTGCGCACCGCCTCGACATCAGCGTCGGTCGGCAGCAGCGTTTCGACCACGGAGGCATCCATGCCGGCCTCGCGGGCGGCTTCGATCAGCACGGCATGATCGCCGAGATTGGCGCCTTCCTCGAAATTCAGCTGGAACAGCCGGCGCACCAGCCGGTTCTGAACGGCCTCGCCGGCAGTCCCAGCCCAGCGAATGAGCCGGTGCGCATCCAGCGTATTGGGCGCGACCTTGATGGCGTCGAAGGCAAAGGAAATCCCTTCAGCCTCGCCCAACGGCTCGATCCGGGCATGGATTTCGCGGATGCGTTGCTCGCTGCCGAATTTCGCCACCATGTAGTCGCGGCGGTTCTTGCCTTCGGGCGGAATCGTCGGGTCGAGCTGGAAGGGCCGCCAGCGTATGTGAACGTCGATATCGACGGCGGCAATCGCCTTGTCGAGCCGTTTCTGGCCGATAAAGCACCAGGGGCAGACGACGTCGGAGACCACATCGACGGTAATCGAGTTCTCGTCGTTCATCTTGATCTCCTGTTCTGAAGAGGTCACTTCGGTTTGCGCCACCAGGTCGGCAACTGATAACCGTATATGGGCGTCTTTTGCGGATGTTCCAGATAGTTCCAATAAGCGAGCCATTGCCGGTTGTTGTGCTGCGTCGGCACCATGTAGTTACCGGAGATCAACAGCCGGTCGAGGACGCGGACGGCGGCGACATAGTCCTCCTTCGAGCGAGCTCTCAACATCGCCTCGATCGCCGCGTCCACCGCCGGATCGGCGACGCCGGCGAGGTTGAACGAGCCTTCGGCCTTGGCGGCAGCGGATCCCCAGCGCCCGGTTTGCTCGATACCGGGCGACAGCGAGTTGTTGAAACCGGTCGAGCCGACCAGCACCTCGAAATCGAAACGCTGCTTGCGCGACTGGATCTGATCACCGTCGAGGCTGCGGATACCGACATCGATGCCGAGCTTCTCAAGCGTGCGCTGATAGATAGCGGCAAGTCGCTCTTCGTCCTGCGAGGCGGTCAGGATCTCGAAACCGAACGGCTTTCCCTCGGGATCGAGCATCGCGCCGTCCTGCACCGTATAGCCTGCGCTCTTCAGCAGCTCGAATGCGGCCTTCAGCACCTTGCGGTCCTGGCCAGAGCCGTCGGTGACAGACGGCCTGTAGGTGCCGTCCATGACATCTGCAGGCACGCGGCCGGGGTAGGGGGCCAGCAGGGCCTTTTCCTTTTCGCTGGCCGGGTGGCCGAGCGCGGAGAGTTCGGAATTCTGCCAAAAGCTCATCGTTCGCGTGTATTTGCCGCCGAATAGATTCTTGTTGGCCCATTCGAAATCGTAGAGCATGCCGAGCGCACGCCGCACGACCGGATTGGAAAATTTCGGCAGCCGCGTGTTGAACAGAAAACCGTTGACCACCGGCGGAATGCCGGTGTCGAAAGTTTCGGCGATGACCTCGCCCCGGTGGAAGGCCGGAAAGTCGAGATCGCGCTCGCGTTTGACCGGGTCGCTGTCGTCGTCGATGGCGCAGATGCCTTTCTTGAACGCTTCCTGCTTGGCGTTGGCGTTGAGGAAATATTCGATGGTGATCTGGTCGTAATTGTCGAAGCCGCGCTTGGACGAAACGTCCTTGCCCCAATAGTTCGGATTGCGCTTGAACACGATGCGCTGGCCAGGCACGACTTGCGCCACCGTGTAAGGGCCGCTGCCGACCACCGGCTTCAGCGTGGTCCTGTCGAATGTGTCCTTGTTGAAAGCGTGTTTCGGGATGATCGGCGTCAGCGCAATGATCAGCGGAAATTCGCGGTCGGCCTTGTCGTTGAAGGTGAAGCGCACGCTGCGGTCGCCGGTCTTTTCGAGCTTGGCAATCGCTTTCATCCGCTGGCTGTAAGGTGGCCGGCCCTTCTCGGTGAAGACGTCATAGGTGAACAACACGTCTTCCGGCGTCACCGGTTCGCCGTCCGACCATTTGGCCCTGGGATCGAGGTGGAATTCGATGCCCTTGCGCTCGGGATCCATGTCGGCGGTATCGGCTAGCAGGCCGTAGAGACTGAAGGCCTCGTCGTAGTTGCGCTGCATCAACGGCTCGAAGACGAGATTGCCAAAGGCTTGATCCATCATGCCGCGCGCCGTCGTGCGCAGGCTTTTCAGGATGAATGGATTCAGATTGTCGAAGCTGCCGACGACGCAAAAGGTAATGCTGCCGCCCTTCGGCGCGTCGGGGTTGACGTAGTTGAAATGCTTGTAGTCGGCCGGCAGCGCCGGCTCGCCCTGCATGGCAAGCGCGTGCTTCGGTTCCGACAGGGTCGGTTGCAGGGAAAGGCCGACAAACAACATTGTGGCGATCAGCCAAATGACAACGCGGCCCATGACCGTCTCCTTCCCGATTCGATGCGCAGCATACATGAGCCGGTCGTGCACCGGCCAACCCCCTGAGCCAATCCTTCGGCCAAGATTCGCGAGGCTCGGGCTGGATTCGGCATCGCTTGCAGTGTAACACGCCGTCCGAAGTCATTCTGTTGCCTCATTTCGGCAACAGGTAGCTGGACCACACGGCGCGAAAAAGCCGGTTCCGGGATCATTTGAGAGGAATGCACGACATGACCAGCCTGAACAGCAACGCGTACCGCCTGTCGGTCATGGCCGCTGGCGTGGTCGGCATTCTCGGCGCCGGGATTCCCGCTGCTTCCGCGCAGCAGCAACAGCAGATTCCGCAAGGCTGGTTCAAGGCCTGCACCAAGCAGGAAGACGTCGACATCTGCAATGTCCAGAACATCACCACCGCCGGCAACGGCCAGCTCATCACCGGCGTCAGCCTGATCGAATTGAAGGGCAAGGTGAACCGCAAGGTGTTCCAGGTGACGGTTCCGACCGGCCGGCTGGTTCCTCCCGGCATCGGCCTCCAGATCGACGGCGGCAAGGCGCAGAAGCTCGACTATGTGATCTGCTTCCCGGACCGCTGCGTGGCGGAAGTGCCGCTGACCGATCAGCTCGTCGCATCCTTCAAGAAGGGATCGGCGCTGACACTGACCTCGATCAATTTCCAGAACCAGCCGAATCCGATCAAGATTGCGCTGACCGGCTTCAGCGGCGCCTTCGACGGCCCGCCGCTGCAGCAGTCGGACATCGAGGACCGGCAGAAGAAGCTCCAGGAGTTCGTCGCCAAGAACAACCAGGATTTTGCCAAGAAGCTCAAGGAAGAGCAGGAAAAGGCGAAGGCCGCCAACTGATCGACTGCCGCCAACTGATCGACGGGTTTTCGAACAAACAAAAAGCGGGGTTCATGCCCCGCTTTTTTTTGCTGAACCGGCTGATTGTCGGGTCCAGCCATGTCTCAAGCCGGCCAAGTCCTAGCTAAGTCATCAATGTCTCGATTGGTGCTTCGGTTCGTAGCGCCCGTCCGGCCTCTTCTCGAACATCTCACCTATCTGTGGATGCCGGACCGGTTCGCCCGACCGGTCCTCGAGCAAATTCTGCTCGGACACGTAGGCGATGTATTCCGTTTCCGAATTCTCGGCGAGCAGATGATAAAAGGGCTGGTCCTTGCGCGGCCGCACGTCAGCGGGGATCGCCTCGTACCATTCATCGGTATTGGCGAATTGCGGGTCGACATCGAAAATGACGCCACGGAACGGAAACAGCCGGTGGCGAACCACCTGTCCGATCGAGAATTTGGCTGTCTTCATCGCACTCACCACTTGAACTTCTTGGACGCCACGCATCCTGGAACACGCAAGGAACGCTCCAAGACTTTAGACTCTTACGCATCGGTCCGGCAAAGATTGGCCCAGACCTTGCCGTCGACATGTTCGTTATTTGGCGCAGACTCTGCGTCAATTCAATCCCGATGCGCGTGATGCCGGGTTGAGTTCGCAAGATGCGGAGCAAGGGCGGTGCCCACATCGCTATCGCTCAGCCGGTTTTCGCAATCCACCAAAAAATGCCGCAAAACCGCTGCCGGGTCGCAGACCCTCGCGCATAAAAAACGCCCGCAACGGCGCAAACCCTTCAAGCACGCCAAGACCAGCGCTGCGCGCCAACTGGGCCGGCAGCATGTCGGAAAGCAACGACATGTTGAGCAGGTTGACCGCGCTGCTGCGCGCCAGGATGTCCGGCCGCCGCTTGAAATCATAGGTCGCAAGCGCCTTGGCGGCGCCCGGGTCCGAGCGATTTCTGCTTGCGGTACCAATCAGGTCGTCGATGTCCCTGATGCCGAGATTAAGGCCTTGCGCGCCGATTGGGGGAAACACATGGGCGGCTTCGCCGACAAGCGCCACGCGGTGCTGCGCAAACCGCCACGGGCTCACCGCTGAAAGGGGGTAGACCTGTCGGCCGGGCTCAACCGACACGCGGCCCAGCATCGATTGCATCCGCTGTTCGACCCGCGTCGAAAGCTCGGCGTCGTCAAGTGCTGCAAGGTCCCTGGCGGTATCGGGCTCGAGCACCCAGACAAGGCTGGACCGGTTGCCGGGCAGGGGAACCTGTGTGAACGGACCGGTCTCGGTGTGGAATTCGGTCGAAGTAAAGGCATGGTCGCTGCGGTGACCGAAATTGAGCACCAGCGCCGCCTGCGGATAGGATCGGACCGATGTCCGGATGCCGGCTGCCTCGCGGGCCGGCGACTGACGGCCATCGGCGGCAACCGCCAACGACGCCTCAATCTCGCTGCCGTCGGCGAGAACGGCATGGGCATGGTCGGCATCGAGGCGCCATGCCTCCACCATCGACTTTCGCCACTCGATGCCCGCATGCGCGCCGACAGCCTCGGCTAGCGCGCGGTTGAGAACGCTGTTGGGCACGTTCAGTCCGAATTGCTCTTCGTCGATCTCGCTGGCGCGAAAGGTCACTGTCGGGCCGCGGATCAGCCGGCTTGTTGCATCGACGATGCGCATCACCTTGAGCGGCGCTGCGTGCGGCCTGATTCTATCCAGGATCCCGAGCCGTTCTAACATCTTCAGGGCAGGGTTCATCAAGGCTGTCGTCCGGGCATCGGGGCCGGCTGCCTCGGGTCCGACGAGCGTCACCGGAAAGCCGGTCTCGGCAAAGCCAAGCGCCGCGATCAGCCCTGCGGGGCCGCTGCCGGCAACGAGTATCCGTGCTGTTTCCCGATGATCCAAATTCGGCTTCCCGATTGCGAGGTGAGGCCTATCCGACCTGCCGGTCCATATAGGTCAGGTGATGTCGCTTGATCAACGCGGCGATTCGGCCCATTCGGTTGCCATGACCGGCCAACAAGACGATTCCAGCCACCTGGACGGTATCGGCCGTGCGATGGCGAGCGTTGCGCGCAGCCCTCGACTGACGGTGAGCGTTGTTGCTGGCATGGGCATCGCCCTTGCATGGCTCCTTCTCGGCGCAATTGCAGTTCGTGGTGCCGTAAAGCCGGCTCCCGGGCACCGATGCACCCGGTGACACTATGCTGAGATATCTGCCGCAACTGCCGCTGCCGGATTTCCTTGCGCGTTTCTTCGCCCTCTGCCTTGCGCCGGCGCCGCTTCACGCAAGCCTAGGCGCGCAAGGCGGGGCACTCACCGCGATGTGGCTGTTGATGGCCATCGCGACCATGCTGCCCTCCGCGGCGCCGATGATCCGGACCTATTGCGAGATCGCAGATACCGCCAGGATCAAGAGGGAGCCGGTCGCCCATCCGTTGGTCCTCGTCGCTGGATATTTAAGCGTCTGGCTTGCCGTCTCGGCAATGTTCGCAGCCCTGACGCTAGCAGTCGATGCATTCGCGTCACCCGGGCAGATGCTCGATCCGGCGGTTGGAATTGCCGGAGCAGCCGCGCTGTCGATCGCTGGTCTCTATCAGTTCAGCTGGCTGAAGGAAGCCTGTCTGGAGAAGTGCAGAAATCCGTTCTCGGTCCTGTTCGCCAACTGGAGCGCCAGGCCCATTCGCATTTTCCGGCTCGGCATGGAGCAGGGCCTGTGGTGCCTTGGATGCTGCTGGGCGCTGATGCTGGTAATGTTTGCCGTCGGCGTGATGAACGTGTTCTGGATGGCGCTCATCGGCCTGTTTAGCCTGGTCGAAAAACAGACGGCAGGCAATCTGCCGACGCGGCTGGCCGGCGCGATACTGCTTGTCTGGGCAGCCACGCTGCTAGTAGTCTCGACATGAGGGGGAGAATTCGATGACAGACCAAAACTGGGCAATGAAGGGAGAGCTCGTCCTCTCCTGCAATTGCACGGTTTTTTGCCCTTGCGTGCTGTCGCTCGGCAATCATCCGCCGACAGAAGGCTATTGCCAGACCTGGGCCGGATTCCGCATCGATGCCGGCCATTTCGGCGAGGTCGACCTGTCTGGTCTCAATCTTGGGCTGGTCATGGAAATCCCCTGCTATATGAGCCGCGGCAATTGGACTGCCGGCCTGTTCATCGACAAGCGCGCCTCGGTCTACGCTGTGAAGGCACTGACGAAGATATTCACCGGCAAGGCTGGCGGAACCACATCGCTGCTCTCGATCCTGGTCGGACAGTTCCTCGGCGCCGAGCAGGTGCCGATCACCTACGAGACGCGTGAGAAAACGCGCATCTTTCAGATACCGAAGATCATCGATGGCGCGGTGACGCCGATCACCGGCAAGGATCGCGACAAGGATACGGTCATCACCAATTCGGAATACTGGATCGCGCCGGAGATCATCGTCGCCAAATCCGACAGGAGCAAAATGCGGGCCTTTGGCCGCAACTGGAACTTTGCCGGCCGCTCGGCCGAAATCTGCAAGCTGGACTGGCGGGGACCGTGAGCAAGAAGACGACGGCCAGGAAAATCGCCGACCGGATTCCGCGGCCGAAGAAGAAAGTCACATGGCCGCAGGCGCGGGCGTTCTCGGTCCATCTCTTGACCGCGTCGGGCTCATTCCTGGCGTTTCTGTCGCTGGTCGCAGCAAGCGAGCAGCGCTGGACGGCGATGTTCTGGTGGCTAGGGCTGGCGCTGTTCGTCGACGGCATCGACGGGCCGATCGCCAGGAAGCTCGACGTCAAGGAAATCCTGCCGACATGGTCGGGCGAACTCCTCGACAACATCATCGACTACGTGACCTACGTGCTGATTCCAGCCTTCGCGCTCTATCAGCGCGGCTTCATGGGCGAGCGCCTGTCGTTCCTGTCGGCGGCGATCATCGTGGTGTCGAGCGCAATCTACTATGCCGATACCGGCATGAAGACGAAGGAGAATTTCTTCAAGGGCTTTCCAGTCGTCTGGAACATGGTGGTGTTCACGCTGTTCGTCATCGAACCCGGACAATGGGTTTCCTTCGCCGTGGTCGTGGTGGCCGGCATTCTCACCTTCGTGCCGATCCATTTCATCCATCCGGTGCGGGTGAAGCGGCTGCGGCCAGTCAATCTCGGCATGACGCTGCTTTGGTGTGCTTTCGGCGCGCTGGCGCTGGCGCAGGCCGCGCTTGCCTCCTTCTATGACAAGATCGGCGTGCTGGGCGAGCAGGTCAGCGATTTCATCAAGATCGGAATTACGGTCACCGGGCTTTACCTAGCTTGCATCGGCGCTATCATGCAGTTCTTTCCAAATCTCGGCGCCAAGCCGGACAAGAAAGCCTGATCCCAAGAGAGCTGGAAAATGTCCAAAGCGATCCGCATCCACGCCAATGGCGGTCCGGAGGTCCTGACCTATGAGGATACCGATCCCGGGCAGCCGGGCTCGGGGCAGATTCTGGTCAGGCACACCGCGATCGGTCTCAATTTCATCGACGTCTATTATCGCTCGGGCCTTTATCCGCCGCAGGGCGGATTTCCGCTGATCCCCGGCGGTGAGGCGGCCGGCGTGGTTTTGGAGGTCGGCACAGATGTCGACTGGCTGACGCCCGGGGATCGCGTCGCCTATGCGGTGACCACCGGCGCCTATGCCGGGCAGCGCGTGATCGCCGCCGACCGCGTGGTGAAGGTGCCCGACGGCATCAGCGACGAACAGGCCGCGGCTATGATGCTGAAGGGCATGACCGCCGAGTACCTGTTGCGCCGTACGTTCAAAGTGAAGGCGGGCGATACGATCCTGTTTCATGCGGCGGCCGGCGGTGTTGGCCTGATCCTCGGCCAATGGGCCAAGCATCTCGGCGCGACGGTGATCGGCACCGCAAGTTCGACCGACAAGATCGAGCTCGCCAAGGCGCACGGCTTCGACCACGTGATCAACTATCGCGAGCAGGATTTCGTCGCCGGTGTTGCCGCCATCACCGGTGGCAAGAAATGCGACGTGGTCTACGATTCGGTCGGCAACGATACGTTCCCGGCCTCGCTCGATTGCCTGCGGCCGCTCGGCACGTTCGTCAGCTTCGGTCAATCATCTGGGCCGATCCCGCCCTTCAGCATCTCATTGCTGGCGCAGAAGGGCTCGTTGTTCGCAACGCGGCCGACGCTGTTCGTCTATAATGCCAAGCGCGAGGACCTCGAGGCTTCCGCCGCCGCCTTGTTCGATGTCGTGCTCAGCGGTGCCGTCAAGATCAAGATCAATCAGCGTTACGCGCTCAACGATGCCGGCAAGGCGCATTCCGATCTCGAAGGGCGCAGGACGACCGGGACAACGATACTTATCCCTTGAGCGCCCGCAGTTTCGGCCCGCCGACGCCGCGGTTCTTGCGAACTGCGCTTTACCGCTTGAGTTTCCGCTGAAATTCTTGAAGCTCTTTCAAGTCGTGAGGCGCTTACCGTCGAGAGCAGGGCGCGCATACGATGCTTGCGGGAACACAGAACATATCTGGCAAACCAGATGGAGGCACTGTGAGTGCAGATCAAGACGGCGCAAACCTGCTGGAGGTTCGCGGCCTCACCAAGATATTCGGCACGCTGACGGCGTGCGACCATGTCGATCTCAACATCGCCAAGGGCGAGATCCACGCGTTGCTTGGCGAGAACGGCGCCGGCAAGTCGACGCTGGTGAAAATGCTGTTTGGATCGCTGGAACCGAATTCAGGCGAGATTTTCTGGAATGGCCAGGCAGTCCGGATCACCAGCCCCGGCACCGCAAAAAAGCTCGGCATCGGCATGGTTTTCCAGCATTTTTCGCTGTTCGAGGCGCTGACGGCGGCGGAGAACATCGCGCTGTCGCTGGATGACGGCTCGCCGATCAGCACGATCGCGGCCAAGGCGAGGGCGCTCTCCTACAGTTATGGCCTGCCTCTCGATCCGCTATCGCTGGTCGGTGATCTGTCGGTCGGCGAGCGTCAGCGTATCGAAATCATCCGCTGCCTGTTGCAGACGCCGCAACTCATCATCCTCGACGAGCCGACTTCGGTGCTGACGCCGCAGGAAGCCGATAAGCTGTTCGAGACGCTCGAGCGGTTGCGTTCGGAAGGAAAGTCCATCCTCTACATTTCGCACCGGCTGGAAGAGGTCAAACGCATCTGCGACCGCGCCACCGTGCTGCGTCACGGCAAGGTGGTCGGCCATTGCAATCCGCGCCAGGAAACCGCGTCTTCGTTGGCGCGAATGATGGTGGGCAACGAGGTTCAGGCTGTGGTGCGGGCGCCGGCCGAAGGTATCGAGACCGCGCCGGTGCTGCTTCAAGTCCGCGAACTCACCCGCAAGCCGGCGACTCCGTTCTCCATCCCGCTCAGGAACATCAATCTTGAAGTCCGCGCCGGCGAGGTGATCGGCATTGCCGGTGTCGCCGGCAACGGCCAGGGCGAATTCTTCGAGTCCGTTTCCGGCGAGGTGCTGCAGCAGGATGCCGGCTCGGTCCGCATCCGCGGCAAAGATGCCGGCGGCCTCACGATCACCGGCAGGCGCCTGATGGGCGCTGCCTTCGTCCCGGAAGAGCGGCTCGGCCACGGCGCAGCACCGCGCATGAAGCTTTCGGAGAACCTGCTTCTGTCGCGCCACGCCACCGATGGCAAGATGTTTGTCGGCGCCGGTGGAATGGTCAAGAGCGATGCAATCTATTCCGCTGCCCAGCGCATCATAAAGGCGATGGACGTGCGCAAGAGCGCGCCGGATCCGGAGGCTGCGGCTCTTTCGGGCGGCAATCTGCAGAAATTCATCGTCGGCCGCGAACTCGACCGCCGGCCACGCGTCCTGGTGGTCAATCAGCCGACCTGGGGGGTCGACGCGGGTGCGGCGGCCCACATCCGGCAGGCGCTGATCGAGCTAGCGCGCAGCGGCTCGGCGGTGCTGGTGATCAGCCAGGACCTCGACGAGCTGTTCGAGATTTCCGATGCGATCACGGTCATGCACAATGGCGAACTGTCGAGGCCGCTGCCGATAACTGAAGCGACATTCGAGAAGATCGGGCTGCTGATGGGCGGCTCAGAACCCGGGCATGCCGAACATACGTTGGAGACGGCTTGATGCGCCTCGAACTTGTAAAACGCCCGCAGCGCTCGATGCTGTTTTCGGCACTCTCGCCGTTCATCGCTTTCGTTTTGACGATCATTGCTGGTGCTATCATGTTCGCGCTGCTCGGCGTCAACCCGTTGACGGCGTTCCGCATCTACTTCATTGAACCGATCAGCCAAGTCTGGCAGTTGCATGAGCTGGCGATCAAGGCCGCCCCCCTGATCCTGATCGCGGTCGGGCTGTCGGTCTGCTACAAGGCAAACATCTGGAACATCGGCGCCGAAGGCCAGTTCATCCTGGGCGGCATTGTCGGCTCGATCATTCCCGTGCTGTTTCCGCAGTTCGAAGGTCCATTGGTGCTGCCGCTGATGCTTCTGCTCGGCATGGTCGGCGGGGCCGCCTATGCCGCAATTCCGGCACTGCTGAAGACGCGCTTCAACACCAACGAGATCCTGACCAGCCTGATGCTGGTCTATGTCGCCCAGCTCTTCCTCGATTGGCTGGTGCGCGGGCCGTGGCGCGATCCGCAAGGCCACGGTTTCCCGCAGACCATCCAGTTCAACGACTCGGCCATACTGCCGGAACTCCTCCCGGAATCCGGCAGGGCGAACTGGGGATTTGTCTTCGCGCTGATCGCGGCAGTACTGATCTGGATCCTGATGAGCCGGATGCTGAAAGGCTTTGAGGTCCGCGTGCTCGGCTCGAGCCCGAGGGCAGGGCGCTTCGCCGGTTTCGGCCTGAGCCGCATGGTTTTCTTTGCCTTTCTGCTGTCGGGCGCGCTGGCCGGACTTGCCGGCATTTCGGAGGTCTCTGGCGCCATCGGCCAGCTGCAGCCGGTGATCTCGCCCGGCTACGGATTTACCGCCATCATCGTGGCATTCCTCGGCCGGCTCAATCCGCTCGGCATCGTTGCCGCCGGCCTTGTGCTGGCGCTGACCTATCTCGGCGGCGAGGCGGTGCAAAGCGCGCTCGGCATCTCCGACAAGGTGGCGCGCGTGTTCCAGGGCATGCTTTTGTTCTTCGTGCTCGGCTGCGACACGCTCATTCATTATCGCATCCGCCTAATCGGCTTTGCCGCGCCGAAACTCGAGGCAGCACCGAAGCTGGAGGAAGCCCGCTGATGGACATCACCGTCAACATCCTCTTGACCATCGCGACGGCGGCGACGCCGCTGCTGATAGCGGCGATCGGCGAACTGGTGGTCGAACGTTCCGGCGTGCTCAATCTCGGCGTCGAAGGAATGATGATCATGGGTGCGGTCGGCGGCTTCGGCGCCGGCTATCTGACCGGCTCGCCGTGGATAGGGCTGTTGGCGGCAATTGCCATGGGGGCAGTGTTCTCGCTTCTGTTCGCCCTCATGACCCTGTCGCTGGCCACCAATCAGGTGGCCACCGGCCTGTCGCTGACGCTGCTTGGCCTCGGCCTTTCCGGCATGATGGGGACGAATTTTGTCGGCCAGCCCGGTGAGAGATTGCCCAACCTCGATATTCCCGGCCTGACCGCAATCCCCATCGTCGGCAGG
The DNA here is from genome assembly GCF_040317695.1 of Mesorhizobium sp. M1403. Classification (NCBI taxonomy): domain Bacteria; kingdom Pseudomonadati; phylum Pseudomonadota; class Alphaproteobacteria; order Hyphomicrobiales; family Phyllobacteriaceae; genus Mesorhizobium; species Mesorhizobium sp. M1403. The sequence continues at coordinate 848,219 of NZ_JAMYKY010000001.1, forward strand.
CTGCTGTTCGGTCAGGATCCGATCTTCTACATCTCGATCGCGCTGACCGCCGCCGTCATGTGGTTCCTGTTCAAGACCCGCACCGGGCTCACTCTGCGTTCGATCGGCGACAGCCATGCATCCGCCCATGCGCTTGGCATCCACGTCATCCGTTACCGCTATCTCTCAGTGATTTTCGGCGGCGCTTGTGCCGGCCTCGCCGGCGGTCATCTATCGCTGGTCTACACACCGCAATGGGTGGAGAACATGACCGCCGGCCGCGGCTGGATCGCGCTGGCTCTGGTCGTCTTCGCCTCCTGGCGGCCATGGCGGGTGTTGGCCGGCGCCTATATCTTCGGCGCGGTCTGGATCGGCCAGCTTCATGCACAGGCATTTAGCATTCCGGTCCCCTCGCAACTGCTTTCTTCGCTGCCCTATCTGGCAACCGTCGTGGTTCTCGTTCTAATCTCCCGCAACAAGCGTCTGACGATGATGAACACGCCGGCTTCCCTGGGGCAGCCATTCGTTCCGGATCGTTGACAACAAAAAGACGGAAGCTCCAAGGCTTAACTCAGAGAGGTAACACAATGAAAAAACTGCTTATTGCCCTGATGGCGACGACGGCCGCATTGTCGCTGGCGGCCTCAGCCGAGGCGGCGGACAAGCTGAAGGCCTGCTGGGTCTATACCGGCCCGATCGGCGATTTCGGCTACTCCTACCAGCACGACCAAGGCCGCCTCGAGGTGGAAAAGGCACTCGGCGACAAGGTCGAGACCGCCTATCTCGAGAACGTCTCCGAAGGCCCCGATGCCGACCGCGCCTTCGAACGCCTGGCACGCGAGGGCTGCAAGATCATTTTCGGCACATCCTTCGGCTTCATGGACCCGGAAGTGAAGATCGCCAAGAAATTCCCCAAGGTGATGTTCGAGCACGCCACCGGCTACAAGACGGCCGAAAATCTCGGCATCTACAATGCGCGTTTCTATGAGGGCCGCTACGTGCTTGGCCAGATCGCCGCCAAACAATCGAAGTCGGGCGTCGCCGGCTACATCGTTTCCTTCCCGATCCCGGAAGTGGTGATGGGCATAAATTCCTTCATGCTCGGCGCGCAGTCGATCAACCCGAACTTCAAGGCGAAGACCGTCTGGGTGAACTCCTGGTTCGATCCGGGCAAGGAAGCCGACGCAGCCAAGGCATTGTTCGACCAAGGCGCCGACATCATCGTCCAGCACACCGACTCGACCGCTGCTTTGCAGGTGGCGGAGGAGCGCAAGCTGCACGGCTTCGGCCAGTCCTCCGACATGATCAAGTTCGCGCCGCACGCGCAGCTGACCTCGCTGACCGACGAGTGGGGCCCGTACTACATCAGCCGGGTCCAGGCGGCGCTCGACGGCACCTGGAAGCCCGACAATGTCTGGCTCGGCATCAAGGACGGCGCCGTCAAGCTGGCGCCGTTCACCAATATGCCCGACGACGTCAAGGTGATGGCCGAGGCCACCACCAAGAAGATAGCCGACGGCTGGAATCCCTTCACCGGGCCGATCGTCAAGCAGGACGGCACACCATGGCTGAAGGACGGCGAGGTCGCTGACGACGGCACGCTGCTTGGGATGAATTTCTACGTGAAGGGCGTCGACGACAAGCTGCCACAGTAAGCAACCGGAAACACATCGAACGAAAGGGCGCCACGCGGCGCCCTTTTTGTTTTGGATTGAACGATATCAGACCGCCGAGCCGTGGAGGTCGTAAGCGTCGGCACGATCGATCTTGACCGTGACGATGTCGCCGGCGCGCAACGGCCGCCGCGACTGGATATGGACCGAACCGTCGATTTCGGGCGCATCGTATTTGGTCCGGCCCTTGGCCGAATTGCCATGTGCTTCGTCGATCAGGACCGGCAGGCGCTTGCCGATTTTCTTGGTGAGTTGCGTTGCCGAGATCTTCTGCTGGCGCTGCATGAAGCGGTGCCAGCGGGCTTCCTTGACCTCCTGCGGCACTTGCTCGAGGCCGAGCTCGTTGGCACGGGCGCCTCTGACCGGCTCGTATTTGAAGCAGCCGGCACGATCGATCCTGGCCTCGTCCAGCCAGTCGAGCAGCATCTCGAAATCGTCGTCCGTCTCGCCGGGGAAACCGACGATGAAGGTGGAGCGGATGGCGAGATCCGGACAAACCTCGCGCCAGCCGCGAATGCGCTCGAGCGTCTTTTCGCCATGGGCGGGCCGGCGCATGTTCTTCAGCACCTGCGGCGAGGCGTGCTGGAACGGGATGTCGAGATAGGGAAGGATAGTGCCTTCGGCCATCAGCGGGATGACGTCGGCGACATGCGGATAGGGATAGACATAGTGCATGCGCACCCAGACACCGAGCTTACCCAGCTCTTCCGACAGATCGAGGAATTTCGCCCGCACTTCGCGATCGCCGAACATGCTGGTCTGGTATTTGATGTCGATGCCGTAGGCGCTGGTGTCCTGCGAGATGACGAGGATCTCCTTGACCCCGGCCTTGGCCAGCTTCTCGGCTTCGCGCAACACGTCGGCGGCCGGCCGCGATACGAGATCGCCGCGCAGCGCCGGGATGATGCAGAAGGTGCAGCGGTTGTTGCAGCCTTCCGAAATCTTGAGATAGGCATAGTGGCGCGGCGTGAGCTTGACGCCCTGCGGCGGCAAAAGGTCGATATAGGGATCGTGGCTCGGGGGAGCGGCCTCATGCACTGCCGCCATCACGCTTTCATAAGCTTGCGGGCCGGTGATGGCGAGGACGTTGGGATGTCTTTCACGGATGACGTCCGGTTCGGCGCCGAGGCAGCCGGTGACGATGACCTTGCCATTCTCCGAAAGTGCCGAGCCGATGGCGTTGAGCGATTCGTCGCGGGCCGAATCGAGGAAGCCACAGGTGTTGACGACGACCAGGTCGGCGCCGTCGTGCTTGCGGGCGATCTCGTAGCCTTCGGCGCGCAGGCGCGTGATGATGCGTTCCGAATCCACAAGGGCTTTCGGGCATCCAAGACTGACGAAGCTGACACGAGGGGCGGACATCAAAGCTTTTCCGGATTTTCAGGATTGGCGGCGCAGTACCACAGTTGTTGCCGCATTGGTATGGGCAGCGGCTGCAGCGAAACGCAAGCGCCCCCGAAGGCTGGCCGAAGTCGAAGTGCCGGCCGATGCGAATTCGAGTCGATGCGTCAGCTCACCGCACTGCTGACATGCGGCAAGACTTCCACCGCGCCTCGATAGATCATATCGAGTGCGACATAGAAGATGATCAAAAGGCCGATATAGGCGATCCAGCGATGGCGGTGCAGCAGCTTGGCGATGAAGCTCGCGGCAAGGCCCATCAGCGCGATCGACAGGACCAGGCCGATCACCAGCACCTGGAAGTGATCGCGCGCTGCGCCGGCGACTGCCAGCACGTTGTCGAGCGACATAGAGACGTCGGCGATGACGATCTGCAATGCAGCCTGACCCAGGGTCTTCTTACGCGCCTTCCCGGCCACCATATTATCGCTGTTGATATCGGAATTGGACAACGCCTCGGTCGCCTCCACTTCGTCGGCATGGGAGGTGCGCAGTTCGCGATACATCTTCCAGCACACCCACAGCAGCAGGATGCCGCCGGCCAGCAGCAGGCCGACAATCTGGAGCAGAGTGACAGTGATAGCTGCAAAACCGATGCGCAGCACCGTCGCCGCCACCACGCCGATAAGGATCGCTCTCTTGCGCTGCTCGACCGGCAGGCCGGCAGCGGCAAGGCCGATGACAATGGCGTTATCGCCTGCAAGCACGAGATCGATGGCGATGACCTGGAGCAGGGCAGAGAAGCCCGCGGCGGTGAAAATTTCCATCGACTGGGAGTTCCCTTGCTGGTTGGCCGGCCGTTCGCGTCGAATGCCTGGAGGCCCTAACGTGTATGGTTCCCGCGCGTCAAGGGACTGGTTGGAACAAGGTCGGCAAACCGCCCGTCACGGCGGCAACATACAGAGTTTGCGACGATCGGCCCGAAACACCGGCGAAAATGCGGCCAGAGGTCGCGAATGCCTAGTTGTAGAGATTGTATTTGGGCCAGTCGCTTTCGGGAATTTCGTCGCCGATCCGGTAGCGGAGCTGCAGGACCTCCATATGGTCCGGCGCTGTCTCGCATTTGAATTTCAGCCGGTACCATTGTCCCTTGCTGCGAAACGCAGCGCCCGGGCTCCTGATCGCATCGGCGCCCATTTCGGGCGTCGCAAAGGCGTAAGCGACGACGCGATCGGCTCTGTATTTGTGGTCGTCGCGGGTAATCCGGTCGAGAATTTCGGCGTCGCATCGCTGCTCCAGCCGGGTTTGCGGGTCGAGTTTAAGCAGGCCGGCGCGCAATGCGCTGTCCATCGCGTTGGCCGGCCAAGCCACTATCGTCCATGCGAAAACCGCAGAAAATAGTTTATTCATAGGCGGGAGAAGCATCATATTCGGACGGAGAAATCAACCCGATCGGGGGTCACTTCCCGGTCATCTCGACGCAAGCCCAGGAGATTGCTTTCGGGACAAGGCTTCAAATGGCGGAGGGAGTGGGATTCGAACCCACGGTGGGCTTGCACCCACGCCGGTTTTCAAGACCGGTGCCTTAAACCGCTCGGCCATCCCTCCAAGGTGATTTTTCAATCACTTAGGATATCGCGAGAGGGCGGGTTCGAGCAGTCGGTACCGGATTGGCACCAGGACGTTCCCCGACCGGTTCGCGCTTCATTCCTGTAAAGCCGCATTCAACACCAAGTCAACCATGGCGACCGCACCTTTGGGCGCGATTCAGGACGGTGAGCAGCCCGGCATGGCGACCTGTGTTTTGTGCTGAGTGTGGAAAATCGTTTTTAAAACCCGCACAGACTATTAATCGTTGTGCGCCGATATGTTGGGCGCATTAAACACATGTAAGTAAATCGTATTCCGGAGTTGATTTTGGCCGTACTTGGCGCTCTCCCGCCCGGTCTTCGCTGTAGACCAATTCGAGAAACCGACTGGGAGGGAGTGGTCGACTGTCTGTGCAGGGGCTTTCCGGCGCGTAACCGGAGTTACTGGATACAGGCTCTGACCCGTTTGTCGCAGCGGCCCGCAGTTGCCGAGTTCCCACAATATGGCTTTGTTTTGGAGCATGCCGGTCGGATCGTCGGCGTTGTGCTCACCCTTTATGCTCGCTACCAGGGGTCGGAGGGCGACGAAATCCGCTGCAATCTTTCAAGCTGGTCAGTCGACGCAGAATTCCGTCCCTACGGCGCCATGTTGGTTGCGGCGGTTCTCAAGCGAAGGGATGTGACCTACACGAACATTTCGCCGGCACAAGCGACATTGAAAGCCAACCGGGCGCTCGGCTTTCGGCTCTTCTCCAGCGGACAATTTACCTTCGTGCCGGCTTTAAGTTCGGCGCAGCGGTCATGTCGCGTGCTCGAAGCGCGTCCCGATCTTCCGGAATTGGCGATGCTGTCCGAGAGTGAGAGATACATACTCTCTGAACACTCCACGCTGGGCTGCCTGTCGTTGATCTGCATTTGCGACGGAGCAGCGTTTCCCTTGGTGTTGATGCCGCGCCGAATGTTGCACGGTCTTATCCGATGCCATCAGATCATCTATTGCCGCTCGCTCGCGGATTTAAGCCGGTGCGCCGGTGCCGTGGGGCGCTTTCTCTTGCGAAGGGGAATCCTGGTTTGCTTTGTCGACGCCAAGGAGCCGATTCCAGGTTTGTTGGGGTGGTACCGCGCCAACAAGGGGCTGAAATACTTCAAGGGCCCCAGACCACCCGCACTTGGAGATCTGACGTTCACCGAGCTTGTGATATTCGGTCCCTGAATCTGCGCTCGGAGACATGCCAACGCCGGGCAGCAAAGCGTGCGGGCACGAATGGCGCTGGTGATCGATACGCGATGATTTTCATGCCGATCGGCGAGACGGTCGTGCCACAATCTCGCCCGGTTCCGACCACAATCGGTTAATACGGTGATAAACAATTCCTGCGCACAAAAGGATTGGGGTTGGGAGTCGCCGGCGTTTCTGGAGTGGGTGCTTTGGCACCGCCAACGTTAAAGCTGCGGTGCCTTCGTCGAGACTGTAGGGGACAATCGAAAATGCAGACTACGGCGCGCCCGCGTCTTCGTCGCGCTTCCGCTTTCGCGCTGTTTGCCTTGTCGGCAGCCTTTCTTGCGGCATGTGCCGGGCCGCAGCAAAAGGCGATGGTCAACAAGAAACCACGCTCCAAGGAATATTTTTCCGAAGCCGAATACGGTGTGAAAGCCAGCCCGCGCGTGATGTTCAAGACGTCTCGCGGACGCGATCAGCTCGGCAGACCCTATCAGGTGCGCGGCAAGTGGTACTATCCAAAGGAAGACAAGCGTTACGCCAAGGTTGGCCTCGCATCCTGGTATGGTGAGGCCTTCCACGGCCGGTTGACCGCCAACGGCGAAGTCTACGACATGGCAGATCTGACGGCGGCGCATCCGACCATGCCGCTGCCGAGCTATGCGCGTGTCACCAACATGAAGACCGGCAGCTCGGTGATCGTGCGCGTCAACGATCGCGGACCCTATCATGATGGACGCATCATCGATGTGTCTAAGCGCGCTGCTGAAATGCTCGATTATGCCAATATCGGTACGGCCGAGGTGAAGGTCGAATATGTCGGCCGTGCGCCGCTCGAAGGCAATGACGGTCAATATCTGATGGCCTCGTACCATCCCGGCAACAGGGCACCGGATCCATCGGACGGTCTGCCCAGCGGTGTCATGGTCGCCATGAATGGGCCGTCGCCGAGCCTGCCGGTAAGCGCCGCGGTGGTGCCGTTCCCCGGTCAGCTGACGAATTCCGGGCAGGCATCGGAAGCTGTCGTTGCGACGCAGGCACCGGCCTCCGGCGATGTGACGCTGCCCGAATTTGGACCGATCGTGCCGGAGCGTCCGGAAATCAACCTGCCGGCGCAATCGCCATTCACTGTGGCGTCGCTGTCCTATGCCAATGAGCGCGTGCAGCGCGCCTCCAACGCCTTCGCCGCGCTGGATGACGTCGGCATGTCGCCCGCCGAGATTCTTCAATCCTGGAAACGGCAAGCTCCTCCAGCCGGGTCGCCCACGGACTATGTCGCGGCGGGTTCGTTCGAGGATGCCGCCGAAGCCGAGCGGGTGGCGGCCAAACTTTCCAGCTTCGGCAAGACCGAGATCCAGCGCTCCGAACTCGACGGCAAAGGCTGGTACTCGGTCAACCTCTATGCCGACGGCCATGGCAGCCTGGACGAGATGCTGCAGGCCGCGTGGTCGCATGGTGCGCCGGATGCGCTTGCCGTACGCAACTGATGGCGGGTCGCCTGGCTTTCTCGTGCGCGATTGATCCGCCGTGGAAAAGCCTGCTAGCTTCGGCCAACTTGCAAAAGAGCGCCGGCTGACTGGTCGAACCCGATGAAATTTTTCCGTCCTTCCACCGGGCTCATGACGCTCGGCCTGCTGCTGCTCTCGCTTGTGCCGGTCTCAGCACAGCTTTTCGAGACCAAGGCCGCGCAGGCCTTCATGATCGACGCCGAAACCGGCACCGTGCTGTTTTCCAAGGATGCGGACAGGTTGATCCCGCCGGCCTCGCTGGCCAAGCTGATGACGATGGAAGTGGTCTTCGACGCCATCAAATCAGGGCGCATGACGCTCGACGACACTTTCGTGGTCAGCGAGAACGCCTGGCGCAAGGGCGGCGCTCCTTCGGGGACATCGACCATGTTCGCGAAACTCAAGTCGACGATCCGGCTGGAGGACCTGATCCAGGGCGTGACCGTGCAGGCGGCCAATGACGGCTGTATCGTCATCGCTGAAGGAATGGCCGGGTCCGAAGCGAATTTCGCGGCGCAGATGACCGAGCGCGCCCGCCAGATCGGCTTGCAGAAATCGACCTTCGTCAATTCCACCGGTCTGCCGGCCGACGGGCAGCAAACGAGCGTTCGCGAGCTTGCGCTTCTGGCCCTGCATATCTGGCGCAACTACCCGGATCTCTACCGCTATTATGGCCAGAAGGATTTTAGCTGGAACAAGATTTCCCAGAGGAACCGCAACCCGTTGCTGGCCATGGATATAGGCGCCGACGGCCTTGCAGTCGGCGCCAGCGAGCAATCCGGATTCGGCATAGTCGGCTCGGTCAGCCACAATGGAACAAGGATGATTGCGGCAATGAGCGGACTGGCAAACGACCGCGAGCGCGCCGAGGAAGCGCGAAAGCTGCTCGACTGGGGCGTTCGCTCGTTCGAGAAGACGGAGATATTCGCCAAGGACGAAGTGGTTGGCGAAGCCCAGGTCTTTGGCGGCTCCAAATCCGGCGTCGCGTTAAAGGCTAATGGACCCGTGGAGATCTTCCTACCGATCGCCAACCGCGACAAGCTCACCGCCAGGATTGTCTATGACGGACCGGTGGCAGCGCCGGTGGAGGAGGGGCAGCCGGTGGGTACGCTGCGCGTCTGGATCGGCGATACGCTGAGCCAGGAGACGCCGCTTTTTGCCGCCGAGTCGATCGGTGTCGGTTCGTTGCCGCAACGCGCGCTCGATGCCGCCAAGGAACTGGCCGTCGGCTGGCTGCGTTAGCACCGTCGCGGTGGACCTTTTTTCCCGCCGGGACTATACGGTCCCCGAAGTATGGACAAAGGCTTTGGCGCGCGGATTTTTCATCACTTTTGAAGGCGGCGAAGGAGCAGGCAAGTCGACGCAGATCGGGCGGCTGGCAAAGAAGATGCGCGCCAAGAAATACGATGTACTGGTGACGCGTGAGCCGGGTGGCTCGCCGGGCGCGGAGGCGGTCAGGCATGTCCTGCTTTCAGGCGCAGCCGAGCCGTTCGGCCCCAAGATGGAAGCGCTGCTTTTCGCCGCCGCGCGTTCCGACCATGTCGAACAGGTCATCCGGCCGGCAGTCGAGCGCGGCTCGGTCGTGCTTTGCGACCGCTTCATGGATTCCTCTCGCGTCTACCAGGGCGTCACCGGAGGCCTCGACCCGGCATTCATGGACGCGTTGGAGAAGGTCGCCATCAACGGCATGGTGCCGGACATGACGCTGATCTTCGACATCGACCCCGCCGAGGGACTGAGGCGCGCTACCGCCCGACGGGGCAGTAGTGACGGCCCGGACCGCTTCGAGAAGGAAACATTGGCCATCCACCAGCGCCGCCGCGAGGCGTTTCTGACGATCGCCGCGGCTGAACCCGAACGCTGCGTCGTCGTCGATGCATCAGCCGACCCGGACACGGTGGAGGATGTCGTTACCGCCACCGTCTTCGCGGCTCTCGAGAAGATGATGCCGGCGCAAAGCAGACAGGCGGCGCCGGCATGATTTTCGAACGCATCGCACCCGAACAGCACGATACGCTGGACGGGGTGCCGGAGCCATCCGAGACGCCGCGTCTCGTCGGACATCTTCAGGCCGCCGATATGCTTGCCGCCGCCTATCGCTCGGGAAAGCTGCCGCACGCGCTGATCTTTGCCGGGCCGGTCGGCATCGGCAAGGCGACGCTGGCCTTTCACCTGGCGCATCACCTGTTGAAGCACCCGGCCTTCGGGCAGGCGCCGGAAAGCCTTGCCGTTCCCGATCCGGCATCGTCGCTGTTTCGTCAGATCGCCACCGGCGCGCATCCTTCGGTGCTGCATCTTACGCGCCCCGCAAACGACAAGACCAAGAGCTTCAAGACCGTGGTCACCGTCGACGAGATCCGCAAGGTCAGCCGCTTTCTGTCGCTGACCTCGCATGACGGCAGCTACCGGGTGGTTATCGTCGATCCCGCCGACGACATGAACACCAATGCTGCCAATGCCTTGCTGAAGAATCTTGAAGAACCACCGGCGCGCACCTTGTTCATCCTCATCGTCCATGCGCCGGGCAGCCTGCTGCCGACGATCCGCTCGCGCTGCCAGATGGTGCGGTTGGCGCCGCTCGATGCCGAGAGCTTGATGACGGTTCTGGAGGGCATCGAGCCACCGCCACCGGAGGATCCTGCGGCGCGCGCGGCGCTGGCGGAACGGGCAGGGGGCAGCGCCCGCAATGCGATCCTGCTGACGCAATATGGCGGGCTGGAAATCGCCGCCACCCTCGACGCCCTGGTGATGGCCAAAAAGACAGATGTCGCCGGCGCCTACCGTCTTGCCGAGGCGGTCGCCGGCCGCGACCAGGCGATCCCGTTCGACATCTTCAATCGCCGCGCACTTGATCTTCTGTCGGCCGGCGCCAGCCAGGCCGCGCTGGCCGGCGATTTGGCGCGGGCCAAAACGCTGTCGGATACTTGGCACGAGGCTTTGAACGCTATATCTGAAACCGAGACCTACAATCTCGACAAGAAGCAGCACGCCCTGACCATGATCGACCGCCTGAATTCTGCAATGCGAATGTGACGGCCGCTGGCGTGGCTTTGAAGCCCCTGAGTTTTGATCCCAATCAATCGCAGGAACTTCGAAGCCACCACATTGGCGTCGGATGGCAATTGCCGTTTCGATGCGATATCTCACCGCGACATCTTTCATTCAGACATTCATGACGGCTCATCCATGGCACGCGAAAAATACTACGTCACGACGCCGATTTTCTATCCGAACGGCAAGCCGCATATCGGCCATGCCTACAATGTCATCGCCAGCGACACGCTGGCCCGCTTCCAGCGGCTCGACGGCAAGGACGTCTTCTTCGTCTCGGGAACCGACGAGCACGGTTTGAAGATGCAGCAGACGGCGGACGCCGAAGGCTTAGCGCCGAAAGCGCTTGCCGATCGCAACTCGGCGATCTTCCGCTCGATGCTCGAAGCGACCGGTTGCTCGAACGACGTTTTCATCCGCACCACCGAGGAGCGTCATTACAAGGCCTGCCAGGCGATCTGGACGCGCATGGCTGAGAATGGCGACATCTACCTCGACCGCTACAGCGGCTGGTATTCGGTGCGGCAGGAAGCCTATTTCGACGAGGCCGAAACCAAGGTCGGTGACGACGGCGTGCGCCGCGAACCACTCGGCTCGCCCGTCGAATGGACCGAGGAAGAGAGCTATTTCTTCCGCCTTTCCGCCTATCAGGACAGACTGCTCGCGCTCTACGAGAACAGCCCCGAATTCGTCGGACCGGCGGAGCGGCGCAACGAAATCATCAGCTTTGTCAAATCCGGCCTGAAGGATCTGTCGATCTCGCGCACCACATTCAAATGGGGCGTGCCGGTGCCCGGCGATGAGAAGCATGTGATGTATGTCTGGGTCGATGCACTAACCAACTACATCACCGCCGCCGGCTATCCGGATCCGGCCAATGAGAGATGGTCTTTCTGGCCGGCAAACGCCCACGTCATCGGCAAGGACATCCTCCGCTTCCACGCGGTCTACTGGCCGGCATTCCTGATGTCGGCTGGCATCGAATTGCCGAAGCGCGTGTTCGCGCATGGTTTTCTGTTCAACCGTGGCGAGAAAATGTCGAAGTCGGTCGGCAATGTCGTCGATCCGTTCGCGATGATCGAGCACTACGGCCTTGACCAGGTGCGCTATTTCTTCATGCGCGAAGTGCCGTTTGGCCAGGACGGCAGCTACAGTCACGATGCCATCGTCAACCGCACCAATGCCGATCTTGCCAACGATCTCGGCAATCTGGCGCAGCGCTCGCTGTCGATGATCGCCAAGAACTGCGGCGGCGTGGTGCCTAAGCGCGGCGAATTGAGCAATGCCGACAAGGCGATCCTCGATCAGGCCAATGCCGCCCTTGTCACGGCGCGCAGGACGATGGCCGACCAGGGCATCCATCTGGCGCTGGCGGCGATCTTTGGCGTGGTGGCGGAAGCCAACCGCTATTTCGCCGGCCAGGAGCCATGGGCGCTGAAGAAGACCGATCCGGCACGCATGGAAACGGTGCTGTGGACGACGGCTGAAGTGATCCGGCGTGTCGGGCTGCTGTGCCAGCCCTTCATTCCGGAGTCGGCGGCAAAGCTGCTCGACCTTTTGGCGGTGCCGGCGGACAGCCGCGATTTCGCGAATGTCGCCGAGGCTCACGCGCTGGTATCCGGCACGGCACTGCCGGCGCCGGAACCGGTATTTCCACGCTATGTCGAGCAAACGGATACAAGCGCCTGATGCTGGTCGACAGTCACTGCCATCTCGACTTTCCGGATTTCGCCGAGGAGCGGGCGGCCATCGTCGCCCGCGCCCTTGCGGCCGGTGTCGGCCGCATGGTGACGATCTCGACGCGGGTGAAGCGGTTTCAACAAGTGCTTGAGATTGCGGAGACTTTCGATGAGGTCTATTGCTCGGTCGGTACCCATCCGCACAATGCGGCCGAAGAGCTTGATGTGACTGTCGAGGATCTGGTGCGGCTGTCCGATCATCACAAGGTGGTGGCGATCGGCGAGGCCGGGCTCGATTATTTCTACGATCATGCGCCGCGCGATGCACAGGCGCAGGGCTTTCGCACCCACATCGCCGCGGCTCGTGAGACCGGTCTGCCGCTGGTCATCCATTCACGCGACGCCGACGACAACATGGCTGATATCCTCGAAGAAGAAACAGGGAAGGGCGCCTTCCCCTTCATCTTGCACTGTTTTTCATCGGGGCGCCGGCTGGCCGAGATCGGCGTGGCGCTCGGCGGCTACGTTTCGTTTTCCGGCATCCTGACTTTCAAGAACTCCGCCGAGCTGCGCGCCGTCGCCGCCGATGTGCCGCGCGACCGTCTGCTGGTCGAAACCGACGCGCCATACCTTGCGCCGATCCCGTTTCGCGGCAAGCGCAACGAGCCTGCCTATGTCGCGCATACAGCCAAGGTGCTGGCCGACACGATCGGCGTCAGCGAGGCCGAGATCGCTGCTATCACCACCGACAATTTCTTCCGGTTGTTCAGGAAAATGCCGCGCCCGAGCGCGCCGGGCGCCTGACGCATGAGCGATCGGTTGCGTCTTACCGTCCTCGGCTGCGGCTCATCGCCGGGCACGCCACGCATCACCGGCGACTGGGGCAATTGTGATCCGACCAACCCAAAGAACCGGCGCATGCGCACCGCAGCGCTCGTCGAGCGGATCGCGGCGAATGGCGCCAGGACCACGGTCGTCATCGACACCGGCCCGGATTTTCGCGAGCAGATGCTGCTGGCATCGGTCAGGCGCATCGATGCGGTCGTCTATACGCATCCGCATGCCGACCACATCCACGGCATCGACGATTTGCGCGGCTTCGTGCTCGAGCAGCGCCACCTGATCGACATCCATGCCGATCAGGTTACCATGCTGCGGCTGAGGGAAGCGTTCCGCTACTGTTTCGAAACACCGAAAGGCAGTTCGTATCCGCCGATCGTCAACGCCCATATCATCGACCACAACAGGCCGGTGGTGATCGAAGGCGAGGGCGGCGCCCTCACCCTCGAACCGCTGCCGCAAATCCACGGCGACATCATCTCGCTGGGTTTTCGTATCGGCAATCTCGCTTATTGCCCTGACATCAGCGACTTTCCGGGAGCGACAGCCGAGCGTATGCGCGGGCTGGACATGCTGGTCATCGACGCGCTGCAATACACCTTCCATCCGAGCCATCTGTCGCTTGGCCAGGCGCTCGGCTGGATCGAAAGACTGGCGCCGAAGAACGCGGTGCTGACGCATATGCATGTGCCGCTCGACTACGCCACGGTAATGGCCGAGACGCCGGCCAACGTCGAGCCTGCCTATGACGGCATGACGATCGAAATCCCTTACAAATCAGCGTAAAGGACCAAGGTTTTCATAGCTGGGTTACAGAGTTCGCTCCAAACCGCCCAGTGGCTCGCTTATGCTATCTTCGCCACGTCCTATCGGCCATGTCAGTTCCATAATCTATCTTATGCGACTGAAGCCTGTAGCGTCCACTGAAGCCTGTAGCGTCCGTTGGCAGCGAGACAGCATTTGTGGGGCAACGCGGTGCTAGGGTTGCGAATCATGAACACACTGCTTGCAAGTCTTGCCCTCACCCTCGCCTGCGCATTAACTGACGCGCGAGCGCAGGACTTTGATCGTGCGCCAGGGCGAGAATGACCTGGCTTTCGCGAAACGTGTGGTTGGGTTCGCGGACAACGCTGATCCGCACACCACAGCCGTGACCTGGAACGGCCTCCAGACACTGTTCGTCGATTACCAGACCACTGAGGAATATCCGGAACGCCCACTCGTCGCACTACAGCAGCAACCCGACGGGTACCGTACAATCCAGGTCACGCTTGGCGAACACGAAGGCGGCACGCCAGAGATTACAGCGCTCGGCCTCGTCAACGCCGATCACGATCCGGCAAAGGAACTGACTGTCATACTTGCCTGGCCTGTTTCGCACTACGACGTTTCGGGGACGCTCTACGAAGTTCGCATCTTCGACGCCCCCAAACCGGGCCAGAAGGCGCTGACGCAATTGAAAGTGAGCCAAAAGTTCGACGCCACCTGCGACTGCGGATGGCGCGACGGCACGACGAAGCGTTTCCGTTTCAAGACGATCAGGGCGGTCAAGGCTGAATTGAAGCGCTTGGGCTATTAGCCGCCGGCGAGGGCGCGCTTGCCGGATGCTGCCCCCGCCTACCCGGTGACCGGCAATCGTCACGAGCGCCGGCACAGGCTGGGTCGCTCGTCAGAATTCCATATCCCCGAAGTCACCGCCATTATCGGAGCTGGCATCGTCTGCCTGGTCGGCTTCGTCCGGCTGCGGTGCCGGCCGTTCGGCTGCCTGCGCTTCGCTGCCGCCAAACATGCCGGCGATCGCATTGCCGAGCAGCACGCCGCCTGCCACCCCCATCGCGGTCTGCGCGGCGCCGGCAAGGAACCCGCCGCCGGCCCGCTGTGACTGGTCTTGTGGCTCCTCCGCGGCAGCAGAGGCGGTGCGCCCTACCCGCGGAACCGAGCCTGAGCGCCTGCCGCCGCTGCGGCCGAAGAAGCCACTGAGCGGTCCACCGCCGGCAGGCTGCCGCGCCTGCTCCTCCAGCTCTTCGATGCGCGCCTGCGCTGGGTTCAGGGCCCGCTCCTGCACCACGATCGTCTGTGCCATGTAGTATGGCGCCCCAGGCTGCTGGGTGATCTGGTCCTGGATCAAGCGTTCCGCTTCGGCATCGCGCGGCGGCGCCTGGCGCTCGACATTTGCGAGCTTCTCGAAGAGCTGTCCGATCGCCTGCTGGTCGTTTCTGTCCATGATGTACTATTCCGGTCTCGGTCCGACGCGGCTATTCGCGCTCGCCGGTGAAGTTCAGCAACAGCTGGAAGATGTTGACGAAGTTCAGATAGAGCGAGAATGCACCAAAAACGGCGAGCTTTTGCTGTGTTTCGGCGCCGAAGTTTTCGGCGTACTGCTCCTTGATCGTCTGCGTGTCCCAGGCCGTGAGCCCGACGAAGACGGCGATTCCGATCACCGAGATCGCAAACTGCAGCGCTGTCGAACCCAGGAAGATATTGACGATGCTGGCGATCACCACGCCGATCAGGCCCATGATCAGGAAGGACGAGAACTGCGTCAGGTCGCGACTGGTCGTATAGCCATAAAGGCTGGTGGCGCCGAACATGGTGGCGGCGATGAAGAAGGTGCGGGCGATGCTGGTGCCGGTAAAGACCAGGAACACGGAAGCCAGCGACAGACCCATGACCGCGCAGAACGCCCAGAACATTGCCTGGGCCCCGGCCGCCGACATCGTCTGCATACGGAACGAGAACAGCAGCACAAAGGCCAGCGGCGCCAGCATCACCACCCATTTCAGCGGGGTGGAGAAGATCGGCACGTAAAGGGCGGGCGTGGAGGCCACCACGAGGGCGATCACGCCCGTAACGACGAGGCCAAGGCCCATGTAGTTATAGACGCGCAGCATGTGCCGGCGCAGGCCTTCGTCGTAGACGGCTCCGGCTCGGGCTCTGGTCCCAATGTATCCCAGATTGTTCATTTGGTTCTCCTTCTTAGAGGTAGTCGATCAGTAGAGTGTTTTGGCGAGCGCTTCGGCCGTGCGATCGAGGCCGCGGACATCGCTACGTGCGACGACTGCGTAGGCGACCTCGCCGATCTGGAAATAGGCCGAGGAAACCTCGCCCGACGGAACGACAGTCGGCTTGACGACGTCGAATGTTCCGGGCCGGATGGCGAACAGCGAGAGCAGCCCCATCTCTTTTGTCTCGACAGCCATCTCGACGCTCGGGCCGAACTGCGATGGGTAGATCTGCACGTCACGGACCGTCCAGTCCGTTGGCAGCGATGGCATGACGATCGCCGTGGCGGCACGGATTTCGTCGGCATTGTAGCCGGGCGCCTCGAGTTGTGACGACATCGCCTCGCGCACGAGCGTCGTCCGATGCGCCCGGACTGCGTCCTCCACATAGGCGGGCGGATGGGTCGAAGCGACGACTTCCGTCACCGATATCGGTCCGATGAGCCCGTTCGCAAGCCAGCCGGCGGCGACGAAAACAGCGACAGCCGCCGCGCGCTGCAAAGCACCAAGGACACGGCCGCGCGCTAACCCCCGCTCCAGCCGCCGTGCCGCATCAGCCGTCGCCGGCCGCGCCATGCCTTTCGATCCGGCAAGCGCCACGCGCAGCTCGTCACGCGTCCTCAGATCAGTCATCACCCGCGCGGCCGCTTCCGGGCGAGCCGAAAGGAACGCCTCGACCTCGATGCGACGAGCAACGTCCAGCTGATCGTCGACATAGGCGTCGAGATCGGTGTCGGTGACGGGATCGCGCAGTTGGTTCATGATCCACCTCCGACGATCTTCAGATGGCTTTTCGTGCGTGCCGGTGCCGCGTCCTCCATCTCGCGGAGTGCCGCACGCGCCCTACCGATGCGCGACATCAGCGTGCCAAGCGGCACGCCGCTAACCTCGGCCGCCTCGCTGTAGCTAAGCCCCTCGATGGCGACGAGATGCAGCGCGCAACGTTGCTCTTCCGGCAATGTGAAAAAAGCGTCGCGCACCTGTGCCAGCCGGACGGAATGTTCCTGCGGAGCCTGGACGCTGGCCTCGGTGAGATGGCCGGCCTGTTCGATGCGCACCGCTTCGGATTTGCGGGATCGCAAGCCGTCGATGAACGCATTGTGGACGATTGACAGCAGCCATACGCGAAGATTTCCGCCTGAGCGGAAGCTGCCGCGTCGCTCATAGGCACGCACCAGCGCATCATGCACCAGATCCTCTGCATCGGCGCTGTCGCGCGTCAGCGAGCGTGCGTAGCGGCGCAGCGAACCGAGCTGTCCCAGAATATCGAAGCGTGGCATCGGCCGTTTCATGTCCTGTTTACGGAGCAGGTCGGGGTTTTAATCCCGCTCTCCCCGAATTTTTTCGGCTCGCCGCGCTCTCGTCCTGGGAGATCTCGGGCCTGCCCTCGCCCGGTAGATAGTATCGGCCGCCCTCGAGGCAAACCGGCGCCGAGTTGGCGCATATGAAACCGCTGGCAAAGCACGGCCGGTTTGCGTATCACTCCGCCGCCAACGGAACCTTATCGATGTTCGAAAATCTCCAGCCCGCGCCCGCCGACAAGATCCTTGCCTTGATCGGGCTCTATCGCGCCGACCCGCGTCCCGACAAGGTCGATCTTGGGGTCGGCGTCTATAAGGATCGCGACGGCAAGACGCCGGTGATGCGCGCGGTGCGCGAAGCCGAAAAGCGGCTGCTGCGAGGCCAGGACACCAAGACCTATCTCGGCCTTGCCGGCGATACCGCCTTCAACGCGGCAATGGCTAGGTTGGTGTTCGGCCCAACCGCCGACATGACGCGCATTCGTGCGGCACAGGCGCCCGGCGGCTCCGGCGCGCTGCGGCTGGTGGCAGAGCTGCTGAAAAGGACCCGCGCCGACGCGACGGTCTGGCTATCGGATCCGACATGGCCGAACCACATGCCGGTGATGCGCGCCGCTGGCCTGCAGATACGCGAGTACCCCTATTTCGACGTTGCTTCTGGTGCGGTTCGCTTCGACGACATGCTGGATGCGTTGAGAACCGCGAATCCCGGCGACGTCGTGCTGTTGCATGGCTGTTGCCATAACCCGACGGGCGCCAATCTAGACATCTCGCAATGGGCTGCCGTTGCCGATCTCGTCGTTGAGCGTGGTCTGCTGCCCTTTGTCGACATCGCCTATCAAGGCTTTGGCGAGGGGCTTGATGCGGATGCCGCCGGCTTGCGCCTGCTGGCGGCGAAAGTTCCGGAAATGGTCGTTGCCTCGAGCTGCTCGAAGAACTTTGCCGTCTATCGCGACCGCGTTGGTGCAGCGCTGATCATGGCGAAAGACGGTGCGCAGGCGGATATGGCGATGGGCCAGATGCTGTCGGCGGCGCGCGCCATGTATTCGATGCCGCCGGACCATGGCGCGGCTGCGGTGCGCATGGTGCTCGAGGACGCTACGTTGCGGGCCGACTGGGAAGCAGAGCTTGAAGAGATGCGCCTGCGCATGCTGCGGCTGCGCGTCCAGTTCGCCGAAGCGCTGCGGCGGCAGTCCAACTCCGACCGTTTCGATTTCGTCGCCAGCCATCGCGGCATGTTTTCCCGGCTTGGCCTGTCGGAAGCGCAAGTCGAGCGGCTGCGCGCCGAGCATGGCATCTACATGGTCGGCGACAGCCGCATCAACGTTGCCGGCCTGCCCGAGGACGGCATGGACGCGCTCGCCAAGGCGATTGTCTCCGTGCTCGACTGATACTTTTTGCTTGACCATGATCTTTTCCGAAAACCGGCTTCCACGATCATGGTCTGGCCGCCGATCTGTGGACAAGGCGCCCTCACCGGCTGAAGCCGTTGGCCGCACAGCCGTGTACAGGATAGCGTTTCCCAGATGAAACCCTCGAAAGACATTTCCCGGCTGATCGAGATCATGGCAGCGCTGCGGGCGCCGGAAACCGGCTGCCCGTGGGATATCGAGCAGGACTTTTCGACAATCGCGCCATACACGGTAGAGGAAGCCTACGAAGTGGCGGACGCCATCGCGCGGGGCGACCTGGACGATCTGCGCGATGAACTCGGCGATCTCCTGTTGCAAGTGGTCTACCACGCGCAAATGGCCGAGGAGGCCGGCGAATTCTCATTCGGCGATGTGGTCGAGGCCATCACCACAAAAATGATCCGCCGCCACCCGCATGTTTTCGGCGACGAAAAGGCGCGCAGCGCCGGCATGGCGAAGGGCATGTGGGAAAAGATCAAAGCGGAGGAAAAAGCGGAGAAGCGCAGCGCCCGCCTCGTCCGAGGGCTCGACCCCGAGGACCATGGCAAGGGCTTTCTCGACAGCGTGCCGGTCGCCCTGCCCGCGCTGACCCGGGCCCTCAAACTGCAGGAAAAGGCCGCCCGCGTCGGCTTCGACTGGAGCGAGGCGGCACCGATCCTCGAAAAGATCGAGGAGGAGATCGGCGAATTACGCGAAGCGCTGGCCAAAGGCGACAGCGCACCGATCAAGGACGAGTTCGGCGACATGCTGTTTGCGATCGTCAATCTCGGCCGGCACCTCAAAATCGATTCCGAAGCGGCACTCAGCGGCACCAACGAAAAATTCCGGTCGCGCTTCCACCATGTCGAGCAGGCGCTGCAAGCGTCGGGAAACAGCCTCGAAGAGGCGACGCTGGACGAGATGGAAGCGCTCTGGCAGCAGGCAAAAAGCGCGAAATAAACGCCCTATCCATTGTTTTGACGTCGCAATCGGCTTTCTATCTCTTGTCGAGCACTGTGTGTGGCCTTGAGCGCGATGGTCACGCTGCCATCCTCATTGTCATCACGCGAGACGATGTCGCCGTTGCGGTAAAGCCAGTCGACGACGCCGAGTTGGTCGGCCTTGAGCGTGACGGTGAACGTCTCCAGTTCGCCCGACATCATCGTCTCGATGATCGCCTTCAGCGCATCGATGCCTTCGCCGGTAACCGCCGATATGGCGATAGGCGGCGCCTTCCTGCCGTCAGCACCATCGGCAAGCAGCCGCGCGCGGTTGCCCTCGTCGAGCCGGTCGATCTTGTTCCACACTTCGATGACGCGCTTGCTATCGCGGGCATCAACGCCGAGATCGGCAAGGATGCGCTCGACATCTTCGGCCTGTGCGGCCGTATCGGGGTCGGAGATATCGCGCAGATGAATGACGAGGTCTGCCTCGACCACTTCCTCCAGTGTCGCCCTGAAGGCCGCGACCAGATGCGTTGGCAGGTCGGAAATGAAGCCGACCGTATCGGAAAGGATGACCGGCGTTCCGTGCGGCAGGCGCACGCGGCGCAGCGTCGGGTCGAGCGTGGCAAACAGCATGTCTTCCGCCAGCACCCCTGCTCCGGTCAGCCGGTTGAACAGCGTCGACTTGCCGGCATTGGTGTAGCCGACGATCGCCACCACCGGAAACGGCACCTTCTTGCGCTTGGCGCGGTGCAGGTCGCGGGTGCGGCGCACCGTTTCGAGCTCATGCTTCAGCTTGGTGATCTTGTCCTGCAACACACGCCGATCCGACTCGATCTGCGTCTCGCCAGGGCCGCCGAGAAAGCCGGCGCCGCCGCGCTGGCGCTCAAGGTGGGTCCAGCTCCGCACAAGGCGGCCCTTCTGGTAGTTGAGATGGGCAAGGTCGACCTGCAGCGTGCCTTCCTTGGTGCGGGCGCGCTCGCCGAAAATCTCCAGGATCAGCCCGGTGCGGTCGAGCACCTTGGCGTTCAACTCTTTTTCGAGATTGCGCTGCTGTACCGGTGTCAGCGGATGATCGACAATGACCACTTCCGCGTGCCCCTCTTTGACGATCTCGGCGAACTCCGCGACCTTGCCGCTGCCGAGCAAGGTCGCCGGGCGTGGATCGTTGACGGTCACCACTGCCGTGTGGACCAGGTCAAGGTCGATGGCGCTGGCGAGGCCGACCGCCTCGTCGCGACGGGCCTCGGCGGAACGGGTCAGGCGCGGGCGATTGGTGTCGTCGTTGCCACGCGGCTGCCGGGTAAGCACCGGCACGATGACCACCGCCCGGGTCGGACCGTTGGCCTCTGTCCCGGTCTGATGTGCTGGTTTTCCGCGAACGCTGCGGTCCGCGTCTTTCTCACGTGCCAATCAGGCGCCCTGGCTTTCCTCACCATCGAACATCTGAACCGGCTGGCTCGGCATGATCGTGGAAATGGCGTGCTTGTAGACGAGCTGGGAATGGCCGTCGCGACGCAGCAGAACGCAGAAATTGTCGAACGAAGTGACCACGCCGGTCAGCTTCACGCCGTTGATGAGAAAGATGGTGAGTGGGTTTTTGCTCTTGCGAACTGAATTCAGGAACAGGTCCTGAAGATTTTGCGATCGTTCCGCCATTGTTCTTGTCTTTCGCCGATCCCCTTCGGTTTGCAAGCCAATGCGCCAAATTAGCTGGCACATGTCAAGCACGCAAACACCATCTTGCCGTCAGTAACGACAAGCAGAACGAGATATATTGATGTTCATTCCATCTGTGCGGTTATCAGGCTGGACTTTTTTCCGCAACGTCAAAAAAGGCCCGCCGTAGTGAAACTGTTATCGAGCCCGGGTGGCCGTTGGCGACGGGAGCGCCATCGATTGCCACCACCGGCATGGCGATCGTGGTCGCGGAGCTGATGAAAACCTCGCGCGCGGCCTTGGCCTCGGCAACCGAAAAGCCGCGCTCCTCGATCTTCAGGCCGAGCTTGGCGGCGACATCGAACAGTGTCGTGCGGGTGATACCGCGCAGGATGCCATGCTCGGCCGGCCGCGTCACCAGCACGCCGTCCCTGGTGATGATCCAGGCGTTCGACGATCCACCTTCCTTGACGGTGCCGTCAACATCGACGAACCACGCCTCCTGGGCGCCTGCTTCCTTGGCTTTCTGTTTGGCCAGCACGTTCGGCAACAGGCCGACCGACTTGATATCGACCCGATCCCACCGGTTCTCCGGCACCGTGATAACCCGGATCCCGCTCTCGGCCCGCTTCGCGGCAGCTGCAGGATCGGCTTTTTTGGCGGTCACCACCAGCGACGGCTTCGTGCCCGCCGGCGGGAAGAAAAACTCACGGCTGGCGACACCGCGTGTCACCTGGACATAGACCAGGCCGTCGACGACATGGTTGCGGCGCACCACCTCGCCCATGACGAGCGGCAGCACGCCGCGCGTGATCGGCCAGTCGATCGAGAGTTCGGTGAGCGAGCGGTTCAATCGGGCGAGATGGCGCGGCATGTCGACGATGAAGCCCCGCGCCACCTCGCAGACCTCGTAGACGCCGTCGGCGAATTGATAGCCACGGTCCTCGATGTGCACGGAAGCTTCGGCGTGAGCGACATAGCGTCCGTTCACATAGGCAATGCGCGGCATGGATAACCCCTGGAGAAGTCAGCGCATGAGCCCGAAAATCGGAATCGATTTCGGAAAGGATCATGCGCAAAAATCAAAATGCTACAGCCTCCTTTGTGCGTCCCAAAGACGCGCGGCGCTGCAGTGCTCTTATGCGATTCCACGACCGCCGTAACCGGTAATTGCGTGGGCCACGGCTGGTTTGGCTCTCAGACGCCCAGCGACTTCAGCTTGCGGTGCAGTGCAGAGCGTTCCATGCCGATAAACTCTGCCGTCTTCGAGATGTTGCCGCCAAAACGGTTGATCTGGGCGATCAGATAGTCCTTCTCGAATTGTTCGCGTGCTTCACGCAGCGGCAGTGCCATTATGTGCTGATCGGACTTGGTTGGAGTGCGCGGCATGACGTCGCCGATCTCGGCTGGCAGGAGGTCGGCGGTGATCGGCGCATCGACATCGTCGCCGCGCGCCAGGATCATCAGGCGCTCGACATTGTTGCGCAACTGCCGAACGTTGCCCGGCCAGTTGTG
Source organism: Mesorhizobium sp. M1403 (assembly GCF_040317695.1). Lineage (NCBI taxonomy): Bacteria > Pseudomonadati > Pseudomonadota > Alphaproteobacteria > Hyphomicrobiales > Phyllobacteriaceae > Mesorhizobium > Mesorhizobium sp. M1403. The sequence goes on from NZ_JAMYKY010000001.1 coordinate 870,910, forward strand.
CGCCTGCAGCACCGCCAGCGCGTCGTCGCCGATGCGGCGCGGCTTGATGCCGGCCTGGCGAGCGATCTGCTTCATGAAATTGTCGACCAGATAAGGAATGTCCTCGCGACGCTCGGCCAGTCCCGGCACCATGACCGGAACCACGGCCAGGCGATGATAAAGGTCCTCACGGAAACGGCCGTCGGCGATCATGGCTTCCAGGTTCTGCGAGGTCGACGAGATGATGCGTACGTCGACCTTGACCCGCTTGGTGCCCCCTACCCGCTCGAACTGCTGTTCGACCAGCACGCGCAGGATCTTGTTTTGCGTCTCACGCGGCATGTCGGCCACTTCGTCGATGTAGAGAATGCCGCGATGGGCCTCCTCCAGCGCACCGACCTTGCGTTCGACGCCGTTCGATTCGGTGCCGAACAACTCGATCTCCATACGCTCAGGCGTGATGTTGGCGGCACTCAGCGTCACAAACGGTGCACTCTTGCGCGCCGACAGTGCGTGGATGGCGCGCGCCGCCAGTTCCTTGCCCGAGCCGGAGGGGCCGATAATCATGACGCGGCTGTTGGTCGGCGCGACGCGCTCGATGGTCTGGCGCAATTGGCTCATTGCCGACGACATGCCGATGAGGTCGAAAGTCTCGCCGCTGCGCAGCTTGAGATCCGAAACCTCGCGTCTCAATTTGGACGTTTCAAGCGCCCGTTCGGCAATAAGGATCAGCCTGTCGGCCTTGAACGGCTTTTCGATAAAATCATAGGCGCCGCGGCGGATGGCCGAGACTGCCGTTTCGATATTGCCGTGGCCCGAGATCATCACCACCGGCAGGTTCGGGTGCATCGTCTTGATCTCGTCCAGCAAAGCGAGGCCATCGAGCCGCGAGCCCTGCAGCCAGATGTCGAGGAAGATCAGCCTGGGTGCCCGGTCGGCAACCACCGCCAGCGCGCTGTCGGCGTCAAACGCCGTGCGGGTTTCGTGACCTTCGTCGCTCAGGATACCGGCGACGAGTTCGCGGATGTCTTCCTCGTCGTCGACGATGAGAATATCAGACGCCATTACCGACCTTTTCAGTTTCTTTTTCGTGTTCCGTCTTGCTTTCGCCGCGTATCGGAACGGTGGCGGCAACCGGCAGGATGATGCTGATCATCGCACCCCGCCCATCGTGGAATTCCGCTGGTGCATCGTGCAATTCGAGTCGCCCGCCATGGTCCTCCACGATCTTCTTGACGATAGCGAGGCCAAGCCCGGTGCCTTTCTCGCGTGTCGTCATGTAAGGCTCGAGCAAGCGCTGCCGGTTTTCGCGCGGCAAGCCCCTGCCGTTGTCGATGACGTCGATTCGAATCGCGCCATTCTGACGCCCGGCTTGAATCCGGATTATGCCGTGCGGACGATCCTCTGCATCAAGTCCGTCGATAGCTTCGGCAGCATTCTTGATGACGTTGCCGAAAGCCTGCGCCATCAGGCGGCTGTCGAACGTGCCTTTGAGCGGCTCATTGCCGAAGACGCGCTCGAAGGTGATGTCGGCGCGGCTCACTTCGACCAGGAACGAGGCCTCGCGCAACGAATCGCGCAGATCGATGGCCTTCATTTCTGGTTTCGGCATGCGGGCGAACGCTGAGAACTCGTCGACCATGCGGCCGATGTCCTCCACTTGCCGGATGATGGTGTCGGTGCATTGATCGAAAACCTCACGGTCCTCGGTGATGACCTTGCCGTAGCGGCGCTTGATACGCTCGGCCGAAAGCTGGATCGGCGTCAGTGGGTTCTTGATCTCGTGGGCGATGCGCCGCGCCACGTCGGCCCATGCAGAGGAACGCTGTGCCTGGACCAGATCGGTAATGTCGTCGACTGTCACGACGTAGGATTTATCCTCCGAACCGTCGTCGCCGGCTTCAATCGTGATCTGCACGTTGAAGGTCCGTTCGGTGCCGGCACGATAGAAGGTGACCTGTTCGCGATAGACCGGCTTGCCCGACTTGCGGCCGATCTCGAAGACGCGGCCGACGTGCGGCAGCACGGCGGAAAGGTTCTGCCCAAGCGCCGCGGTGGCGGATATGGCCAGCATCGTTTCGGCCGAACGATTGACGATGGTGACGATGCCATATGGATCGACGCCGATGACCCCGGCGGTGACGCCGGCAAGCACAGCCTCCGAAAAGCGCCGCCGCTCGTCGATCAGATCCTTGGCCGACAGGATCTCGTTGCGCTGCGATTTCAGCTCCATCAGCATCTTGTTGAAGGTGTCGCCGAGCGAGGCGACGTCGCCGTCGGAGGGGCGGACTGGCACGGCCACATCGAGATTGCCGGTAGCGACCTCGTCGGCCGCGCCGATGAGCTGACGAATCGGCCGCACCAGGCGGTCGGCCACCGCAATGCCGGTCCAGATGGCGGACAGGATAATGATCAGCGTCAGCGACAGATAGGGAAGCGCGAAAGCCACTTGCGAGGTGCGGCGATTGTCTTCGAGACCGCGATATTCTGCGGTGTTGGATTTGACGATCTGCCGTGCCTTGATCACCTCGGGATCGACGAGGCGAATGGTGTAGAGATAGAGCCCGTCGATCTCGCGCAGCTTGACGATGGCCCCCATGATGTTACGGGTGCGCGGCTCGATCAGCACCGGCTTGCCGTTGGCCGCGCTTGCCACAGCGCCCTCCGGCGGCTCCGGCATGGCAAAGTCCGCGTCGGTCTTGGCGCTCATGACGAAGGAACCATCGGGCTTGATGAGTGCTGCGTGTGCCAGGGAGCGTCCAACCGCCTCCTTGTTCATGAGGTCAAGGAAGCCGGTCCGATCGAGGCCGTAAAGCGTGCGCGAAGCGTCGAGGTCGTAAGCCATCGACAACGTCGTGCCCTGAAGATTTCGTGCGTTTTCCTGCACATAGGCGTCGGCGATCGACAACGACGAATTGACGATCGTCTTGGTGCGGATCTCGAACCAGCGGTCGAGGCCGATGTCGAGCGTGATCGACGCGATGATCGCCACCATGATCGCGGGGATGGCGGCGACCAGCGCAAACATCGCCACGATGCGCACATGCAGGCGCGACGCAGCCTTGCCGTGCCGGCGTGCCATCAGGATGCGATGCACTTCGCGGCCGACCAGCAAGATCAGAAACAGGACGAACGCGGCGTTAAGCGCGATCAGCGCCAGCGTCGTCCGCGCGTCGGGCGTGATCGGCGTGGCGCCAACCAGAATGGCGAAGGAGATCGCCGCCGTCACCAGCGCACCGGCAATGGCGACCACGCCGGGCAGCGCAAGCAGCCGGCGACCGTCTCGCGCGCCGGTGGTGCTGAAATGCGGTTTGCTCAGTGTCGGTGCGTGCAGAGCCATGTCGCCGTCTAGAGCCAGTGATTGCGTCGGATGTATGCAACGCATTGTGGCGATTATGCAACAAGTGTGGCCGAGACGGAAATCTTTCGGCGATCGATCCCCTGGAAAGCGCTCGTAAGGGGTTCGTCTAGACCTGCCTGGAGGACTTGTAGACGTTGACGCCGAGTTCGCGAATCTTCTTGCGCAGCGTGTTGCGGTTGAGTCCTAGCAATTCGGCGGCCTTGATCTGGTTACCGCGCGTTGCGGTCATCGAGGCGAGGACCAGTGGATACTCGACCTCGGAGAGGATTCGCTGATAGAGGCCGGCCGGCGGCAAGTCGCCGGCAAACGAGGCAAAATAGCGCTGCAGGAAATGCTCCACCGCCTGGCCGATGGAAAGGTCGTCGGGAATGAGGTTGCCGCCACCTGGAACGACAGGCCTTTCGCCAGTCTTCAACTCCGCCTCGATGATCTCGGCGGATATCTCGTCCTGCGAATACAGTGCAGCCAGCCTGCGGATGAGGTTTTCGAGTTCGCGCACGTTGCCAGGCCATGGGTAGCGCTTCATCAGCTCGATGCCGCCGGTGGAAATGCGCTTGGTCTGCAGGCCTTCACTGGCGCCGAGCTTGAAGAAGTGCCGGACGAGGTCCGGAATGTCCTCCGATCGCTCGCGCAGCGCCGGCAGCCTGAGCGGCACAACGTTCAAGCGGTAGAACAGGTCCTCGCGGAAAAGCCCCTGATTGATCAGCGTGCGCAGGTCCTTGTTGGTGGCAGCGACGATGCGCACGTCGGTCTTGATCGGCGTGCGGCCGCCGACCGTGGTGTATTCGCCCTGCTGCAACACACGCAGAAGCCGCGTCTGCGCTTCCATCGGCATATCGCCGATCTCGTCGAGGAACAGCGTGCCGCCTTCGGCCTGCTCGAAACGGCCAGTGGAGCGGCTCTGTGCGCCGGTAAAGGCGCCCTTCTCGTGCCCGAATAGTTCCGATTCGATCAGGTCGCGCGGGATCGCCGCCATGTTGATGGCGACGAAAGGACCGCCTCGGCGGCGGCCATATTCATGCAGCGCGCGCGCCACCAGTTCCTTGCCGGTACCCGATTCGCCTGAGATCATCACCGTCAGGTCGGTCTGCATCATCCGCGCCAGCATGCGGTAGATGTCCTGCATGGCCGCCGAGCGGCCGACCAGCGGCATCGTTTCAGGCGGCTCGTCGGCACGCGTATCGATCTTGGGCCGCCGCGGCTCGGAAAGCGCCCGATTGACGATGTTGAGCAGCTCCGTCAGGTCGAACGGTTTTGGCAGATATTCATAGGCTCCGGTTTCGGAGGCCCGGATCGCCGTCATGAACGTGTTCTGCGCACTCATGACGATGACCGGCAGTTCCGGTCGCGCCTTCTTGATGCGCGGCAGCATGTCGAAGGCGTTCTCGTCAGGCATGACAACGTCGGTGATGACCAGATCCCCCTCGCCCGCGGCCACCCAGCGCCACAGCGTCGAGGCATTGGAGGTGACGCGCACGTCGTGACCGACGCGCGAAAGCGCCTGGTTGAGGACAGTGCGGATGGCCGCATCGTCGTCGGCGACGAGAATATTGCCGCGAATGGTCATTTGCGGTCTCCTTCACCGTCGTCGTCGGCAAACTGGGTTTCTTTCCACGCCGGCATCAGGATGCGGAAGGTGGTCCCGCGCGGCGTCGATTCGCATTCAATGATGCCGCCATGCTCGCCGACGATCTTTGCGACCAGCGCCAGACCGAGACCGGAGCCGTTCGGCTTGGTGGTGATGAAGGGATCGAACAGGATCGGCAGGATATCCTCGGAGACACCCGAACCGTTGTCGCGCACGCAGAATTCCAATGGCAGCGACACCCGGTCCTGCGTTCCGGGCACGGAAACACGGATGCCCGGGCGGAAGGCAGTCGACAGCGTGATCTCGCCCTGCGGATCGCTGCCGATCGCCTCGGCGGCATTTTTTACCAGATTGAGGAACACCTGGATGAGCTGGTCGCGATTGGCAAAAACCGGAGGCAATGATGGATCATAGTCCTCTAATATCTTGATCCGCTTGGCAAAACCGTTCTTGGCGATTGCTTTGACATGGTCGAGCACGACATGGATGTTGACGGGGTAGCGGTCGATCGGCCGCTCGTCCGAAAACACCTCCATGCGGTCGACCAGCGAGACAATGCGGTCGGTCTCGTCGGTGATCAAACGCGTCAGCGCGCGATCCTCGTCGGACGCCGACAGCTCAAGCAGCTGCGCGGCGCCACGAATGCCGGACAGCGGGTTCTTGATCTCATGGGCAAGCATGGCGGCAAGGCCGGTGACCGAGCGCGCCGCACCGCGATGCGTCATCTGCCGGTCGATCTTGTCGGCCATTGAGCGTTCCTGGAACATCACCACGACGGAGCCTGGAAATTCCGTCACCGGCGCGACGTAGAGGTCGACCACCTTCTCGATGCCGAGACGCGGCGACGACACGTCGACCCGGTATTCGTTGACCGGCGCCCGGCGCTCGCGCACCTGGTCGACAAGCGTCAGCAGCGGACTGCCGAAAGGAATGAGCTTGTGCAGCGTGTTGCGGGCGAGCATCGTGGCGCTCGAGCGGAAAAAATCCTCGGCATCGGCATTGGCGAAGGTGATGAAGCCTTGCGGATCGACCATGATCACCGGCCGACGAATTGTGTTGAGCACAATATGCGCGGCGTCCGCCATGTCCGTGCTCTGTGTGACGGTGGCGTTCATGCCGCACTCCGCAGGTTCGGCGCTTCGGGAGCGCTTGAAAACATGTCGCGCAGCAAGGCAATGACCCGCCCAGGCTCGAAAGACGTGAGGATGGCCTTGCGCCAGTCATCGCTTGTGACGGCATGGCGGTCGAGATACCAGCCGAGATGCTTGCGCGCCTGGCGCAATCCGCTTTCGACGCCATAGAGCGTCAGCATGTCTTCGTAATGGGCAATGACGTAGTCGGTCAGCGCTTGCGGGCTGTCCGGCATGCCGGATACTGGCTCGGCCAGCGCGGCCGCTACAATGCTGCCGGCAGTCCACGGCGCGCCATAGTGCGCACGGCCGATCATCACCGCGTCGGCGCCGGACTGGTCGAGGATCAAGGCTGCCTCTGCCGGCGAGCCGACATCGCCATTGGCAACCACAGGGATGGAGACGGCCTGCTTGACGCGTGCGATGGCACGCCAGTCGGCCGTGCCCTGATAGAACTGGCAACGTGTGCGGCCGTGCACCGTCACCATCCTGACGCCGGCCTGCTCGGCGCGTCGCGCCAGCATCGGCGCGTTGAGCGCGCTCTCCTCCCAGCCAAGCCGCATCTTAACCGTGACCGGCACGTCGACCGCGCCGACTACCGCTTCGATCAGCGACAGCGCGTGGTCGAGGTCTCGCATCAGTGCCGAACCGGCATAGCCGCCCGTCACCTTCTTGGCCGGACAGCCCATGTTGATGTCGATGATGTCGGCGCCTTCGCCGGCTGCGATTCGTGCGCCCTCGGCCATGTGCACCGCCTCGCGGCCGGCAAGCTGGACCATGTGGACAGGCAGCCCGGAATGACGGATGCGCAGGCCCGAGCCAGCCCTGCCCTTTGCAAGCTCACCGCTCGCCACCATTTCCGATACAACCAGCCCGGCGCCATGCGCATGGGCGCGCTGCCGGAACGGTTCGTCGGTAATGCCCGACATCGGCGCGAGAAACACGCGGTTGCGGATTCTCACGCCACCCACCTCCAGCGGCGAAGCCAATTTGGTCACATCAGGCATGCACAAAAACCAAGCACCTTCGATTGCTGCACATTCTCTAGCCAGAACGACGGCAATGTGCAACGCGCAATGTCGTGACATTAAGGCGCATTTGGGAAAAATATGGATCGCCGGACGGCATCAATCCTAGGTCTTGTGAAAGCGATACCACTTTTCAGGATCATGCGCTAAGCGTCTCGGCATGAGACATGTCAGCGAAAAGCCAGCTGCCGACGACAAGGTCGCCGTGGTCATCGTTGCTGCCGGGCGCGGCGCGCGCGCGGGGCAGGCCAATGGGCCGAAGCAGTACCAGCAGATTGGCGGCGGCGCCGTTATCGCACGCACGCTCGACGCCTTTCTGACGCATCCGAAAATTGGACCTGTCGTCGTTGCTATCCATGCCGAAGACGGCGCGCTTTTCCGCCGCGCCGCCGGCGCGAACGCCGACCGTGTCGTCGCTGTGATCGGCGGTACGTCACGGCAGGAGTCCGTCCGGCTTGGACTGCTGGCGTTGAGAAGCCATGCGCCGGGCCGGGTCCTGATCCATGATGCGGCTCGGCCGTTTGTCGATGCGGAACTGATAGATCGCACGATCGCCGCCATTGAAGAGCGCCAGGGAGCGCTGCCTGCTTTGCCCGTTGCCGATACGCTGAAGCGCGAAACGGCCGAAGGCATGAGCGGCGAAACAGTGTCCAGGGCCGGGCTCCGTGCCGCACAGACACCACAAGGCTTTCCGTTCTGGCCGATCCTGGCCGCGCACGAAAAGGCTCATCAATTGGGCAAGGCGGATTTCACCGACGATGCGGCAATCGCCGAATGGGCGCATATTCCGGTGAAGATCGTTCCCGGCTCGCCGGACAATGTCAAACTGACCTGGGCACGGGATATTGCGATGGCGGATCAGCGGCTTTCCAGCGCCTCACGTTTTCCGGACATCCGAACCGGCAACGGCTACGACGTCCATGCCTTCGAGCCCGGCGACCATGTCACCCTGTGCGGTGTCGCTATTCCGCACGACAGGAAATTGTCCGGCCATTCGGATGCCGATGTCGGTCTCCACGCCTTGACCGACGCCCTGCTCGCCACCTGCGGCGCCGGTGACATCGGCACGCATTTCCCGCCCTCCGACCCGCAGTGGAAAGGGGCCGCTTCACGCATCTTCGTTGAACACGCGGCGAAGCTGGTGCGCGAGCGCGGCGGGCGCATCGCCAACGCCGACATCACATTGGTTTGCGAGGCGCCGCGCGTCGGCCCGCATCGCGAGGCCATGACCGAAACGCTTTCCGCAATGTTGCGAATTTCGCGCGACCGCATCTCGATCAAGGCGACAACCAATGAGAAGCTCGGCTTCGTCGGCCGTGAGGAAGGCATAGCGGCCATCGCGACCGCCAGCGTTGTGTTTCCAGGGGATGTCCCCGAATGAGCAATAGCGATCTCGCAGATGCCCTGCTTCAGGCCTGCCAGCAGCGCGGCATCATGCTGGCGACGGCCGAGAGCTGCACCGGCGGCATGATCATCGCCACGCTGACCGACATTGCCGGCTCTTCCACTGTGGTCGATCGCGGCTTCATTACCTATTCCAACCAGGCCAAGACCGAGATGCTCGGCGTCTCGGCCGCTACACTCGAGGCGAACGGGGCGGTCTCGCGCGAGACTGCGGTGGAGATGGCGGCCGGCGCCTTGGCCCATTCGCGCGCCGGGCTTGCGCTCGCGGTGACCGGCATCGCCGGTCCGGGCGGTGGCTCAGCGGAAAAACCTGTCGGCCTGGTCTGGTTCGGCGTTGCCGTGGCTGGCCGACCGGTGGTCAGCGAATGCCAGCTGTTCGGCGACAAGGGCCGTGATTTCATCCGCCGGGAGACGGTCCGGCATGCGCTTGAACTGGGTCTGCGCGCGCTCGCTGCGGATCAGGCCGCCGATGGCGTGCCGTAGATGATTTCGGCGCGTTTCTCGAACGCCTCGGAGAACATGCGGAAGGCGCGGTCGAACATGGTTCCCATGAGCGCACCCAAAATGCGGCTCTTGAACTCATAGTCGATAAAGAAGCAGACGTTGCAACCACCGCCGTCCGCCGGGTCGAAGCGCCAGACATTGCTCAGATATTTGAACGGGCCGTCGATATATTTGACGTCGATGGCGTTCTCGTCAGGCTTCAGCAGCACCTGCGTGGTGAAAGTCTCGCGGATCGCCTTGTAGCCAATGCTCATGTCGGCGATGAGCAGCGTGCGTCCGTCGCGTTCCTTGCGCGAACGAACCGTAAGTGCCTCGCAAAGCGGCAGGAATTGCGGATAGGATTCGATATCCGCGACCAGAGCGAACATCTGTTCAGGCGTATGCGCGACGCGGCGATGGGCTTCGAATTGTGGCATGAAACCAGTTTGTTAGGCGGACTTCCTGAGAAACGCTTCGCGCGCCGCGCGCAACCTGGCGAAATCGTCGCCGGCATGGTGCGACGAGCGCGTCAGCGGGCTCGACGCCACCAGCAGGAAGCCCTTGGTCCGGCCGATCGTCTCGAAGGACTTGAACTCCTCCGGTGTGACAAAGCGGATCACCGGATGGTGCTTCTTCGACGGCTGAAGATATTGGCCGATGGTCATGAAGTCGACATTGGCCGAACGCAGATCGTCCATCAGTTGCAGGATTTCGTTCCGCTCCTCGCCAAGGCCAACCATGATGCCGGACTTGGTGAAGATCGAGGGGTCGAGTTCCTTGACTCGCTGCAAGAGCCTGATCGAGTGGAAATAGCGCGCACCCGGCCGAACCGTCAGATAGTTCGACGGCACGGTCTCGAGATTATGGTTGAAAACGTCGGGCTTGGCCGCCACGACGATCTCCAGTGCACCGTCCTTGCGCAGGAAGTCGGGCGTCAGGATTTCGATCGTCGTCAGAGGCGTTGCCGCCCGGATGGCGCGGATGACCTCGGCAAAGTGCTGAGCTCCGCCATCGGCGAGATCGTCGCGGTCGACTGAGGTGATGACGACATGGCTTAGGCCCATTTGCTTGACGGCGTGTGCGACGCGCGCCGGCTCGTCGGGATCGAGTGCGGTCGGTATACCGGTAGCCACGTTGCAGAAGGCGCAGGCGCGCGTGCAGATCTCGCCCATGATCATGAAGGTGGCGTGCTTCTTTTCCCAGCACTCGCCGATGTTGGGGCAACCGGCCTCTTCGCACACCGTCACCAGCTTATGCGACTTCACGATCTCGCGCGTCTCGGCATAGCCTTTCGACATCGGCGCCTTGACGCGGATCCAGTCGGGCTTGCGCAGCACATCCTGGTCGGGCTTGTGCGCCTTTTCGGGATGCCGCAGGCGCGGCGCATTGGCGATCGTGTCAAGGACGGTGACCATATGAAATCCGGTTCATTCGCGATCGCCTGTCCGACGTTCGCTTTCCCAAGTCATCTAGGACTTTTCGCTGCAAAGAAAAAGGCCGCGGCGGCGCATGCCGCCACTGCCGTTTTCGCATGGCAAGAGTTCAGCAACTAACGGCGCACCATGCGTCCTACCCAGATCAGCAGGCAGGCACCAATGAACCCGGTGATCAGATAGGCGATCCAGCCGGCGCCGAAGGCGCCGATGTTGAGCGCCTGCAGGATGGCATTCAGCACGATCGCGCCGACGATGCCAAGAATGATGTTCATCAAGATGCCGGTGTTGCTCTTCATGAACATCTCGGCAAACCAGCCTGCCAAACCGCCGATGATGATGGCTGCTACCCAGCCCACGCCGTTCACGTCCATATGCCCTCTCCTGTGGTGATGAATGCATCCGGAAACGAATTACCTTGCAGTCGAGTTCCTTGACATACATGTGTGAGTCTCGCGCAGCCAATTTATCATGCGTTCAGCGCACGGCCATAGGCGTCGAGAACACTCTCCTTCATCATCTCCGACAGCGTCGGGTGCGGGAAGATTGTGTGCATCAGCTCTTCCTCGGTGGTTTCCAGGTTCATAGCCACGACGAAGCCCTGGATCAGTTCGGTTACTTCTGCGCCGACCATGTGGGCGCCCAGCAACTGGCCGGTCTTCTTGTCGAAAATGGTTTTGACGAAGCCTTGGTCTTCGCCCAGCGCAATCGCCTTGCCGTTTGCGGCGAACTGGAAGCGGCCGACGCCGATGTCCTTGCCCTCGGCTTTCGCTTTGGCTTCCGTCAATCCGACCGAGGCGACTTGCGGATTGCAATAGGTGCAGCCCGGGATCTTCAGCTTGTCGATGGCATGCACGCCGGGGAAATTGGCGATCTTTTCCACACACACCACGCCCTCATGCTCGGCCTTGTGGGCGAGCATCGGCGGTCCGGCGACATCGCCGATGGCATAGATACCGGGCACGTTGGTCTTGCCGTAGCCGTCGACGACGACGCAACCGCGCTCGGTCTTCACGCCGAGCGCCTCGAGGCCGAGATTTTCGATGTTGCCCTGTACCCCGACGGCTGAAATCATGCGGTCGGCGGTGATCTTCTCAACTTTGCCGTCCTTCATCTCGATATGCGCGGTGACCGAATTGGCGCCCTTCTCGACCTTGGTCACCTTGGCCTCGAGGATGATCTTCATGCCCTGCTTCTCGAACTGCTTTTGCGCAAACTTCGACACTTCGGCGTCCTCGACCGGCATCACGGCCGGCAGCAGTTCGACCACCGTCACCTCCGCGCCCATGGTGCGGTAGAACGAGGCGAACTCGATGCCGATGGCGCCCGAGCCCATCACCAGCAGCGATTTCGGCATCTCTTTTGGCACCATCGCCTCGAAATAGGTCCAGATCAACTTGCCGTCCGGCTCGATGCCGGGCAGTGCGCGCGGCCTGGCTCCGGTCGCCAGGATGATGTGCTTGGCGGTGTAGGTGCCCTCGCCCTTGACGCCCTTTGGCGCCGGCGGCTGCGGCTCCATCGGCTTCTTCGACGATTTCGACACGACGATCTCGCCGGGTTTCGTCAGTTTGGCTTCGCCCCAGATGACGTCGACCTTGTTCTTCTTCATCAGGAAGCCGACGCCGCCGTTGAGCCGCAGCGAGACCTTTCGCGAGCGATCGACGACGGCGGCGGTGTCGACGCTGACCTTGCCGTCGATCTTCAGGCCGTAATCCTTCAGATGATCCGAATAGTGCATGATCTCGGCCGAGCGCAGCAGCGCTTTGGTCGGAATGCAGCCCCAGTTGAGGCAGATGCCGCCCAAGTGCTCGCGCTCGACAATCGCCGTCTTGAAGCCAAGCTGCGCCGAACGCACTGCAGTGACATAGCCGCCGGGGCCGGAGCCGATGATGATGACGTCGTAGTTCTCAGCCACGGCTTTTCTCCTTCACAATTCCAGCATGACACGCACGAGCGGCGCCAGCGCCTGCCCGATATTCCGCGTGTTTTCCGCGTCGAGGTGGACGCCGTCGAGCGGCGTCGTTTCGGCCACCGCGCCCGCATTGAAGAAGCCGCAGCCGGCCTCGTCGGCAAGGGCGGAATATTGCGGCGCCAGCCGCTTTGACGCGTCATCTCCGCCGGCGAACATTTCCTTGAACTCGGCGTTTTCCGTGCGGCTGACTACGGGCGGCGCGACGATCAGGATCTGCGGCGCCGGCCAATCGAACGGGTAATCATGACCGCGCACGATATCGATCAGGCGTTGCATGCCTTGTTTGGCCGCGACCGGATTACCGTGAATCCACGGCTTCATATCGTTGGCGCCGAGCATGATGACGATCAAGTCGATGGGCGCATGAGTCGTCAGGATCGTTGGCAACAGCCTTGCACCATTGCGGTCCGCTCCGGCCAAGTGATCGTCGAAGGCGGTGGTTCGGCCATTCAGGCCTTCGGCGATGACCTCGACGCCGCTGCCCAATGCCGCCTGCAGCACGCTCGGCCAGCGATCTTCCAGCGGATGTCGGCCGAGGTTTGCCGCGTCATAGCCCCAAGTAAGCGAATCGCCGTAGCAGAGGACCGTCTTCATGTGCCTGCCCCGCCGAAACCTGGTTGCGAGCGCGCCAATCGCCAGCGCACGAAAAGCCACTGGACCAGCACCGTAGCGATGCCCGGCAGGACGAGACCCGCGACTATGGGAAGATCGCCCGACCATTGGCTCTTGCCTGGGGGCTGGGAGGAAGTCCAGCCGATCAGGGAAACTCCAACGAGCACAAAAAACGCTACCCCTATGGTCGCCGTCAGCTTTGTTGCCCGTCGTGGGTCCGACATGAATTGTGCGATGAAGAACGCGACCGTCACGAGGACGGTGACGAGAGCCGAGATCATGAACACAAGGATGTACTCTACGTCGGCATTGGTTGCGACGGCGAGCCACTGCGCCACCAATCCGCCGGCCAAACCGGAAAGAAAGAAGGCAAAAAGGCTGGTGAAGAATTTCCGCACCGCCCTGTTCCCTTCTCTTAGACCAGCATGCCCATCGGGTTTTCGACCATGCGTTTGAAGGCGACGAGCAGCTCGGCGCCGAGCGCACCGTCGACGGCGCGGTGATCGGTCGACAACGTCACCGACATGATCGTGGCGATCTTGATCTCGCCGTTCTTGACCACCGCACGTTGCTCTCCGGCGCCGACCGCCAGGATCGTCGCATGCGGCGGGTTGATGACGGCAGAAAAATCCTTGATGCCGAACATGCCGAGATTGGACACTGCCGTGGTGCCGCCCTGATATTCTTCCGGCTTCAGCTTGCGGCTGCGGGCGCGGCCGGCAAGATCCTTCATCTCGTTGGAGATAACGGACAGCGTCTTTTCGTCGGCACGCCGGATGATTGGCGTGATCAAGCCGCCGGGGATCGACACTGCAACACCGACATCGGCATGCTTGTGCTTGACCATGGCGTTTTCTGTCCACGACGCATTGGCATCCGGCACCGCCATCAGCGCCATGGCCAGAGCCTTGATGACCATGTCATTGACGGAAAGCTTATAGGCCGGCGTTTCCCCCTTCTCGGTCTTCTTCACCGGGGCGGCCGCATTGATCTGCGTGCGCAGGGCCAGAAGTGCGTCGAGCTCGCAGTCGAGCGTCAGATAGAAATGCGGGATGGTGGTCTTGGCCTCGACCAGCCGCCGCGCAATTGTCTTGCGCATATTGTCATGGGGGACCAGCTCGTAGGAGCCTTCGGCAAACAGTTTGAGCACCTGCTCGTCGGACATTGGCTTGGGTGCTGCTGCCGCAGGTGCCGGAGCACCGGCGGGCGCTGCTTTTGCTGCTGGTGCCGCCTTGGCGCCGCCACTGGAAATTGCGGCCTCGACATCGGCCCTGACCACGCGACCATGCGGGCCGGAGCCCGTCACCGCCGACACATCGACACCGGCTTCCTTGGCGATGCGGCGGGCCAGCGGCGAGGCGAAGATGCGCTCACCGTTTGCATGGCCGTTGGCGGCCGCCGCCGGTTCCGCTTTAGGTGCAGGTGCGGCAGGCTCCTGCTTCGGCGCTTCGGGATTTGGTGTTTCAGCTTTGAAGGCGTCCGCTTTCGGAGCCTCAGCCTTTGCCGGCGCAGCGCCATCACCGCTTTTGGCGGCAGAAGCAGCATCCTCGCCCTCGGCCGCCAGCACCGCGATCAGCGCATTGACCTTGACGCCTTCAGTGCCGGCCGGAACCACCAGCTTGGCAACCGTGCCTTCGTCGACGGCTTCGACTTCCATCGTTGCCTTGTCGGTCTCGATTTCGGCAATCACGTCGCCCGGCGAAACCTTGTCGCCTTCCTTGACCAACCACTTGGAAAGATTGCCCTCTTCCATCGTGGGCGACAGCGCCGGCATGGTGATGTTGATCGGCATTTTGTCCTCCCGCCCTGCTCAGCGATACGTGACGGCTTTGACCGCCTCGACGACCTCGCCGACATTGGGCAGCGCCAGCTTTTCGAGGTTCGCCGCATAGGGCATCGGCACGTCCTTGCCGGCAATGGTAATGACCGGTGCGTCGAGGAAATCGAAGGCGCGCTGTGAGACCTGATTGGCGATATGGTCGCCGACCGAGTTCTGCGGAAAGCCTTCCTCGACCACCACCAGGCGATTGGTCTTTTTGACCGAGGCGATGATCGTGTCGAAGTCGAGCGGGCGGATAGTGCGCAAGTCGATGATCTCGGCATCGATGCCCATGCCGCGCAACTCCGCCTCCGCCTTGATCGCGTAGGTCATGCCGATGCCGAACGAGACGATGGTCACGTCCTTGCCGGATTTGTGAATGCGCGCCTTGCCGATCGGCAACACGAAATCGTCCATCGTCGGCACGTCGAAGGAGTGGCCGTAAAGGATTTCGTTTTCGAGGAAGATGACCGGGTTCGGATCGCGGATCGCCGCCTTGAGCAGACCCTTGGCGTCGGCGGCGGTATAAGGCATCACCACCTTCAATCCAGGAATATGGCTGTACCAGGCGGCATAGCACTGCGAATGCTGCGCGGCGACGCGGGCAGCAGCGCCGTTCGGGCCGCGAAAGACGATCGGGGCGCCCATCTGGCCGCCGGACATGTAGAGCGTCTTGGCGGCTGAATTGATGATCTGGTCGATCGCCTGCATGGCGAAGTTGAAGGTCATGAATTCGACGATCGGCTTCAGGCCGGCCATCGCCGCGCCAACACCAACGCCGGCAAAGCCGTGCTCGGTGATCGGCGTGTCGACCACGCGTCTCGGACCGAATTCCTGCAACAGGCCTTGTGTGATCTTGTAGGCGCCCTGGTACTCGGCGACTTCCTCGCCCATGACGAAGACGTCGCCGTCGCGGCGCATTTCCTCCGCCATTGCGTCGCGCAACGCTTCACGCACCGTGGTCGAGACCATTTCGGTGCCGGCCGGGATGTCCGGATCGGCGGCAATTTCCAGCTTGGGCGCGGCGGCAACAGGTGTTGCCGCTTCGCTCTTGGCCGGAGCAGCAGCGGGGGCCGGACCAGCCGCGGGGGCCGGAGCAGCCGCGGGCGCTGCCGCTTGCGACTCGACAGCCTCCTCGCCAATGCCTTCGCCCGCCTCGTCGATGTCTTCGCCATCGAGGGCCAGCACAGCGATCAGCGTGTTGACCTTGACGCCTTCGGTGCCGGCAGGAACCACGATCTTGGCAAGTGTGCCTTCATCGACGGCTTCGACTTCCATCGTTGCCTTGTCGGTTTCGATCTCGGCAATGGCGTCACCGGCTGCGACTTTGTCGCCTTCTTTCTTCAACCACTTGGAAACATTACCCTCTTCCATGGTCGGCGAGAGGGCGGGCATGAGAATTTCGATCGGCATGTCCTTGCCCTCTCGTTAAAGTACGATATCGGTCCAGAGCTCGGACGGATCCGGCTCCGCGTCGTTCTGGGCAAATTCTGCAGCGTCGGCGACAACGTCGCGGACTTCCTTGTCGATGGCCTTGAGCTCGTCCTCGCTTGCCCATTTCTTGTCGAGCAACCGTGCCTTGACCTGTTCGATCGGGTCACGTTCGGAGCGCATTTTCTGCACTTCTTCCTTGGAGCGGTATTTTGCTGGATCCGACATCGAATGGCCGCGGTAGCGGTAGGTCTGCATTTCGAGAATGAGCGGCCCGTTGCCGGCGCGGCACCATTCGGCGGCGAGGTCGCCGGCGGCCTTGACGGCGCGCACATCCATGCCGTCGACCTGGATGCCTGGAATCTTGAAGGAGGCGCCGCGATGCGAAAAATCCGTCTCGGCCGACGAGCGCGAGACCGAGGTGCCCATGGCGTAGCGGTTGTTCTCGATGATGTAGACCACCGGAAGCTTCCATAGCGAGGCCATATTGAAGCTTTCGTAGACCTGGCCCTGATTCGCGGCGCCATCGCCGAAATAGGTCAGCGTCATATTGTTGTTGCCGCGATAGCGGTTGGCGAAGGCAATGCCGGTGCCGAGCGACACTTGCGCGCCGACGATGCCGTGGCCGCCGTAAAAATGCTTCTCCTTGGAGAACATGTGCATGGAGCCGCCCTTGCCTCTCGACAGGCCGCTACGGCGCCCGGTCAGTTCGGCCATGACGCCGCGCGGCGACAACTCCATGGCCAGCATATGGCCATGGTCGCGATAGGCGGTGATCATCTGGTCGCCATCGATCAGCGCCATCTTCATGCCGGTAACGACCGCCTCCTGGCCGATGTAGAGATGGCAGAAACCGCCGATGAAGCCCATGCCGTAAAGCTGGCCGGCCTTTTCCTCGAAGCGGCGGATGAGCAGCATGTGCCGGTAGGCGGCAAGCTCCTGGTCTTTGGTGAATTCAACAGGCTTTGGGGTGGAAAGGCCCATCGTTTTGCCGTCGGATTTGGATTTGGCAGGCGCTTTTCTGGCGGCGGTGGCCATGCATCACTCCCTGTTGGCGTCTCTTGGCGGACAGCGAGGGAGATCAGTTCTCCCACCGATTTGAGGCAGGCTAACATGCAGGGAAGGCTTTCGCCATGCCGAAAACGCATGGCTGTCATGCATCTAAGCGCCTAAAATCATTGCAAATATCGCCGATTAACTGAAATTGCGTTACCTTGCGACCGGCAGCATGATGGTGATCTCGTCGGCATGGGACAGATTGAGCGCCTTGCGCGCCTGCTCGTCCAGCATGTCCTTCTCGAGCGTGCCCTCATGCATCAGCTGGACGCGGCGCTCCAGGTCGATCCGGCGTGCCTTGACGGCATCAAGCCTGCCCTGCAATTCGACAGTCTCGGCTTCGAGCCGATACTTGGAATAGATGCCGAACTCGCCATGATAGGCATGGAAGCCGAAATAGGTCAGGAACACCACGCAGAGCGAGGGGATGATCAGCCGGCCGGTGTTTCTTTGCTTGTGCTGGCGTGTCCACATGGTCCGAATCCTCTGCGCCGCCTTTGTCGCCCGATTGTGCTTAATGGACGGTTACGGATTGCTGGATTCGGAGCCCTGAAAGCAAAAGGGCGGGAATGTCCCCGCCCTCGCTCGCTCGGATTTTCTGTCGAAAATCAGCTTTTAACGATCGACTTGCCGGCATACCGCGCCTGCTTGCCGAGCTCCTCTTCGATGCGGATGAGCTGGTTGTACTTGGCCATGCGGTCCGAGCGTGACAGCGAGCCAGTCTTGATCTGCCCGCAATTGGTGGCAACGGCGAGGTCGGCGATGGTCGAATCCTCGGTCTCGCCCGAGCGGTGCGACATCACCGCGGTATAGCCGGCCTTGTGCGCGGTCTCGACGGCGTCGAGCGTTTCGGTAAGCGAGCCGATCTGGTTGACCTTGACCAGGATCGAATTGGCGACACCCATGCGGATGCCGTCGCGCAACCGCGCCGTGTTGGTGACGAACAGATCGTCGCCAACCAGCTGCGTTTGCTTGCCGATGAGGTCGGTCAGCATTTTCCAGCCGTCCCAGTCGTCCTCGGCCAGGCCGTCCTCGATGGTGATGATCGGGTAGTCGGCAGCGAGCTTGGCCAGATATTTGGCTTGCGCCTTCGGGTCGCGGGTCTTCTTCTCGCCTTCATAGACGTAGTTGCCGTCCTTGAAGAACTCGGTCGCCGCGCAGTCGAGTCCGAGTGCGACCTCCTCGCCTGGCCTGAAGCCGGCCTTCTCGATCGATTCCATGATGAAGTCGAGCGCGGCCGGCGCGCTTTTCAGGTTGGGGGCAAAGCCGCCCTCGTCGCCGACATTGGTGTTATGGCCGGCATCCTTCAGCCTCTTCCGCAGCGTGTGGAATATCTCCGAGCCCCAGCGCACGCCATCGCGCAGCGTCGGCGCGCCGATCGGCAGAATCATGAATTCCTGGAAATCGATCGGGTTGTCGGCATGCGCACCGCCGTTGATGATGTTCATCATCGGCACCGGCAGCACATGCGCCTTGGTGCCGCCGACATAACGGTAGAGCGGCAGGCCGGCCGCTTCGGCCGCGGCCTTGGCCACGGCCAGCGACACACCGAGAATGGCATTGGCGCCGAGCCGGCCCTTGTTGGGCGTACCATCGAGCTCGATCATGGTTTGGTCGATGTGGATCTGATTCTCGGCCTCCATGCCGCCGATCGCCTCGAACAGCTCGCCGTTCACTGCCTCAACCGCCCTGAGCACGCCCTTGCCGAGATAGCGGGGGCCGCCGTCGCGCAGTTCGACCGCCTCATGCGCGCCGGTCGATGCGCCGGACGGCACCGCGGCGCGGCCCATTGAGCCGTCTTCGAGCACGACGTCGACCTCGACGGTCGGATTTCCGCGGCTGTCCAGGATTTCACGCCCGACAATGTCGATGATGGCCGTCATTGCGATGTCCCCGTTTGATCGATTGAAGCGTCGCGCACCTCTTAGCCAAAGCGCTGCAAAACGCAATCGGGGCACTTGCAAATATTGCCCGTGCGCCCATTGCCGCTCTTGGGATTCACGAAGCACAAAGCGCTGTCATCATTTGTCATGCGCGGCATGCCGGTTTCTGGTTTATGGCTGTTGTCGCGCGGGGCGAAACAGGAGGAGTTTCGCCATGTCCCAGTTGAGCGGTATTGTGAGTTTGTTCCTGATTGCGGCTGCGTTCCTGACGTCGTGCGACAATCAGCAACCCCCGCAGGGATCGTCGCCTTTGCCGGCCCTGCAAATTGCGCAGTAGCATCCCGCCACATCGAAAGGCCCCCGATTTCCCGGGGGCCTTTTTGATTCCAGGAGACTTAGTCAGTGCCAGTAAGGCTCGACCTTGTAGTAGTTGTATGAGGCGTCACGTGCTGCCTCGCCGTCGGCGCCGGTCAGCTCGTTGATCGAGTAGGAAGGAGCGGCCATCAGCTGGTCTTTGGTGAACGGCACGACATAGCCACCCCTGTTCTCATCATAATCAAGGCTCGCCCACGGAATGGCGTGGTATTTCTCGCCAATGCCGAGAAATCCGCCAAAACCGATCACGGCGAACATGATTCCGTTCGACAATTTGTCGAGCATGACGTCCTCAATGTCGCCGATATGAGTGCCTTCCGTGTTGTAGACCGATGTGCCGATAACCCGCGAAGCGGCAATGGCTTCGGTGTGTCCCGTCTGGGTCGTCATGGTGTGCTCCTCGTCGTCGTTGACATTAGATTTTGACAATGAGGGCCGCGGGCTAAGGTTCCAGACAGGTTCGAAATTCTTCAAAGTTTTCTTGGCGACGCTGCTGTGGCGCAACTGCTGGTTCAACCCACGCTCTTGGCGATGCGATCGAACGCCATCAGCCGTTCAAGCAATGCGGGAAGATCCTTTAGCGGCACCATGTTGGGGCCGTCGGAAGGCGCGTTGTCGGGGTCCTGGTGCGTCTCGATGAAGACGCCGGCGACGCCAACCGCGACAGCCGCGCGCGCCAGCGTCTCGACAAAGCGCCGGTCGCCCCCAGACGAACCGCCCTGCCCGCCCGGCTGCTGCACCGAATGAGTGGCATCGAAAATGACCGGCGCGCCGATCTCGGCCATGATCGGCAGCGCCCTCATGTCGGACACCAAGGTGTTGTAACCAAAGGATGCGCCGCGCTCGGTCACCAAGACATTGGCGTTGCCGGAGCCGGTGATCTTGGCGACGACGTTCTTCATGTCCCATGGCGCGAGGAATTGGCCCTTCTTTACATTGACCACCTTGCCGGTTCTTGCCGCAGCAATCAGCAAATCGGTCTGCCGGCTGAGGAAGGCAGGAATCTGCAGAATGTCGACATGCGGCGCGACGATCGCGCATTGTTCCTCAGTGTGGACGTCGGTCAGGATCGGCAGCGAAAAATTCTTGCGCAAATCGTCGAAGATCGGCATTGCCGCTTCAAGTCCCGCACCGCGCGTGCCGCCAAGCGAGGTGCGATTGGCCTTGTCGTAGCTGGTCTTGTAGACGAGCCCGATGCCGAGCCGTTCGGTCAATTCCTTCAGCGCACCGGCCATGTCGAAAGCGTGCTGCCGCGATTCCAGCTGGCATGGACCGGCGATCAGCGATAGGGGCGCGCTGTTGCCGAAAATGACCTTTCCGATCGCAACGGAAGAATTTGGCATCAGAGGATTGAGCTTGTTCATGCGATCTCCCGGAAAATGAAGGCCGCGCCCTGCCCTGGCGCCGGCGACACGATGATATCACCGCCGCGTATGTCGTGTTCGACGGAATTGGCTGCAAGCAGCTTTGCGACGGTGTCGCAGTGCCTAATCGAAAAGACGATCCCAGCAAAGCGGAGTTCAGACGGCGCGCCGGCGGGAATGCCGAAGCCTGCCGCAAAGGCTGCAGGATCCAGAACGGTCACAGCGGCATTCGGCAGCTTATAGACAGTGCCGCTCTGCGCCTCCATCCCGGCTGCGATCGAAATCACATGGCCTTGTTCGGAAGGTTCGCGGCTGACTGCCACGACTTCGACAATGCCGGTTGCGCCATTAGCGTGGGCCTGCAAAACGGTGCGGTCGACCTTCGGCGCATTGATCCGTTCGCAGGCGAAGAGAAAAGCGTCCGTTGCCTTGCCTAGAGCCGCGAAGGCAAGCTTGAATGATGCGGTGTCGCTCTTTCCTGTCGCATCAGCGAAGGCGCGCGAAAAGCTGAGCATGTCTCCCGCCGACAGTCCGGCTTCGATGAAGCGCGCGTGGTCCGCGGCGGCGCTTTCGGTGCCCAGCACCACGGCAGAAAATCCTTCATCACCGTTTCTTTCGCGATAGGTGTGATCCCGCGCGACAAAGACATTGCGGTTCGCGATCGCCGTTGCCACGGCCTGTCGGTCGGCGACCGCGAGCGGCTCGAGATAGGTACCGTCGGTGAGGAAGACACAACAGTTTTCCGTTCCGAAGGGATGGATACCCGTCGGCGCAACGGTAAAGCCGAGCAAGGTCAAGCGCGCCCGCGCAACATCGAGGCTCGCGGTCGGCAACACCAGGTGATCGAGCGGATGAGGGCTTGCGGGGGTGTTCTCGGTCATGTCCCGCGCGGTGTGCCTCATTCCTGAAAATGGTTCAAGGGCTTAGCCGGCACCTCGGCGGCGATCGCAGTGCCCGGCCGCGAGGAGCCGACTTGCCGCCGTCAAAAATCATCCTAGCTCATTGCCAGGGGAAGAGACCTTTTCATTGCCCTGGCCGTTATTGCGATAGCAGTTATCGCCGTGCTGATCTGGAACGCGCCAAAGCGGCCGGGCGTCGATCCGACCGAGACCTCCGCGGCTCAGACGGAATGAATCGGGCTGCGGCGCGGCCCCGCTCCGCGACGTGAAATCTGCCTTAGGGCGGTCAACTTGCCACTATATCGGCCGAATAACGCAATTCGCGCAGCGGTTTTACCCGGCTGGTGGTCTCTGCATAGAGCGGATGCGCCTTGTAGGCGGCGAGCGCTGCCTCGTCTTCGAACTCGGCGTAGACGACCACATCGATTTCATCCGAGAGCGGGTCGACCTTGGTGTTGAGCGTCACCTCGAAACGGCGCGAGTGGGGTATCTTGCCGAGCGCCAGCAGACCCGTACGCACTGCCTCGACGTCCACTTTACGACGCGCGCTGAAGAAAACGATATGCCGGATCAACCCAGCCTCCTCGACCGTTGGACCGGCGTTCTTTTGTGTCAGCGGGAGCGTGCCGTCAATCGGCAGGATGTCGCGTCGGCGAACCGTGGCGAAGAAGAGAAACTACACCATACTGGTTACATAGTGCACGACGCGGGTCACCTCCCTGATGGTCCTGTCGAGGTAGCGGCCTTGGTTGTAAATGCCGTCCCAGATCAGGAAGAAGGTGACGGTCGTGATGATGATGACATAACGCATGGCTAAAACTAGCGCATATGGGTGGTTGCAACCATAGTGATTCCGGCCCTGCTGGGACCCTCCCCGAATTTTAACGGTCTTTGGTCTGTCTGCTGCGATGCTTGCTGGCCAAACTGGCGCTACCGCTGCAGGCGGCTTGGAAAGATAACCCCGCTCGGCTTCGACGACCGCTTCAGGAATCATACCATGCGAAAACGGACGATCTCCCTCATTGCAGTTCTTGTCGCTGCAGGCGGCATCTGGCTCAACAACACTTCGCTGCTGTCGAGCCGGCCGGCCGTCACCCCTTCGGTGCTTGCCCATCGCGGCCTGGCTCAGGATTTCGACCGTACGAACCTCGGATCGGAAACATGCACGGCCGATCGCATGCTGACGCCGCGCCATTCCTTCCTCGAAAACACGATACCCTCGATGGAAGCCGCCTTCGCGCTCGGTGCGGACGCGCTCGAACTCGATGTCCATCCCACTACGGACGGCAAGTTCGCCGTCTTCCACGATTGGACGCTGGATTGTCGCACCAACGGCAAGGGAGAAACGCGCCGCCATGCGATGTCCGAATTGAAGACGCTCGATATCGGTTATGGCTACACTGCCGATGGCGGCAAGACCTTTCCGTTTCGCGGCAAGGGTGTCGGCATGATGCCGTCGCTGGATGAAGTCTTGCAGCGCTTCCCGAACGGGCGTTTTAATATCAACATCAAAAGCAACGATCCCAAGGAAGGCGAGATGCTGGCCGCCTGGCTCGCCACATTGACGCCGGCCGAGCGCGCCAATCTGACGGTCTATGGCGGCGACAGGCCTATAGAAGCAGTGAAGGCAGCGTTGCCGGACATGCACACACAGAGCCGCGCGTCCCTGACGCGCTGCATTCTTCGCTATGCTGCGCTCGGCTGGAGTGGCTACGTTCCGGATGCCTGCCGCCAGGGCACCTTGCTCATCCCCGTCAATGTCGCAAAGTGGATGTGGGGCTGGCCCGGCCGTTTTCTCGACCGTATGGACAGCGTCGGCAGCCGCGTCTACCTGCTCGGTCCCTATTCCGGCGGCGGCTTTTCACAAGGCCTCGACGACCCCGCCTCAATCGACCAACTGCCGGACGATTATTCCGGTGGGATTTCGACGGATGCGCTGGATCTGGTCATGCCTGCCGTCAAGCGGCGTTTCGCACCACCTGCCTGAAGAGGCTGCCTGCCTCAAACGGATCGGCCGTATCGGGACAGTATCTTAACGCTGAGACAGTTTCGAGCCGACGCTCAAATCCTCGCCTCAAAGAGTGATGCGGTACTTGGAAAACCCCGCTTCGCCCTCGCCCGCCGGCTCGATCTTCAGCGACTTCACTTGCGCAATAAACTCTCTCGCCTTGGCGCCGGTCTGGAACACGACGCTGGTTTCCGGCAGCGGCACAAACGACCAGTTGGCATCCGCCGACGGGTTGATGGTGCCTTTGCTGACGATATAGCGCACGATCACGTCGCGGTTGGTGTCGGGCGCTTCGTAGATGATCTTCGAGGCATTGATCTCCGGGAAATTGCCGCCGCCGCCGGCCCGGTAGTTGTTGGTTGCGACGACGAATTTCCGCATGGGATCAATTGGTTTGCCGTCGAACATCAAGTCAATGATGCGGTTCGAGCCGGCGTTCACCAGCCCGCCCTTCGAATCATATTTCGGTGGCTGCGACAGGTCGATCCGGTAGGTGACGCCGTCGATCACGTCGAAATTATAAGACGGGAAGTCGGTGTTGATGAGCGCCTGGTCAGCTTTGCCCGGCTCGATCCGGTTGAAGATGCCGGCCGACATTTCCAGCCATTCCTTCACCTCTGCCCCCGTGATTTCGACGGCGCGCACCGTGTTTGGATAGAGATAGAGGTCGGCGACGTTCTTTATGGCGATATCGCCTACCGGCACGTCGGTGTAATAGTCGGCGCCGTTGCGCCCGCCCGCCTTGAACGGTGCCGCCGCCGACAGCAGCGGCATATCCTTCCATTCGGTGTTCTTCAGGATGTCCTTCAAGTACCAGGTCTGCGCCTGGCTCACGATCTGCACCGATGGATCGTCGGCGACCAGCGCAAAATAGGAATAAAGCGGCGCCGAGGTTTTGCCGACCGGCCGACGCACATAGGCAAGCGTCGCCTCGTGGTCCTGTTTGAGCGCGTCGACGATGCGCTGGTCGTCAGCGACGGTCGGCTTGTTCGTCTTGTCGGCCCGCTCAAAGATAGGCCTGGCCTCAGAGGTCGCCAAGACGATTTTCCATGTCGATCCGTCGCGCTCCAGCAACAGATCGATCAGCCCCATATGCGAGCCCCAGAAGCCGGCCATGACGGCGGGCTTGCCTTGCAACGTGCCTTTCGCCGTATCGACGGCCTCCAGCGACTGAAAGTCCTTCTTACCAGGGAAGACCAGATGCTGGTGGCCCGTGAACACCGCATCGATACCTTCGACACCGGCAACGAAGAAGGAGGCATTCTCCATCATGTCGCCTTGCTTCGCGTCGATGCCGGAATGGGAGAGCGCAATGATGATGTCGGCGCCTTCTTCCTTCATCTGCGGCACCCACGCCTTGGCCGCCTCGACGATGTCGCGCGTCTTGACGCTGCCCTCGAGATTCTTCAGGTCCCAGACCATGATCTGCGGCGGCACGAAGCCGATGATGCCGATCCTGATCGGCTGCTCGGCGCCCGACCCGTCTTTGATCTTCCTGTCGAGGATGACGTAAGGTTTGAGATAAAGCTTGTCTTCGCGCGGGTTCGCGGCAAGCTCCGTGCCGCGGGTCAAATTCGCGCAGACGAACGGGAAATTGGCTCCGGCCAGCACCTTGTCCATGAACGACAGGCCGTAGTTGAATTCGTGATTGCCGAGCGTCGAGCATTCGTAGCCGAGCAGGTTCATGCCCTTCATGACCGGATGCAGATCGCCGTCCTTCATGCCCCTCTCGTAGGCGAAGTAGTCGCCCATCGGGTTGCCTTGCAGAATGTCGCCATTATCGATCAGCATCGCGTTGGTTGCTTCCTTGCGCACGGCTTCAATCAATGATTCCGTTCGCGACAGCCCCATCGTGTCGTTAGGTTTGTCGGCGTAGTAATCGTAAGGAAGCACGTTCACGTGGATGTCGGTCGTCTCCATAATCCTCAGATGCGCCTGATTGGCTTGAGCCCGGGCGGAGAACGGGTGCAGCATGATCAGCGCTCCGCCGGTGGCGACGCCGGCGAGGAAATCGCGGCGTGAGACGAGGTGGCGCAATTGGGACATTCGTTTCTCTTTCTTCCACGACGTGACAAGTCCTGCCCGAAGCAAAGCTTCGCGCCGAAATCCAGCCGAGTCCAGAAGTCGATTCCATCAAGAGGAGGTGACGCGCTGATGAACGTCCGGCAGCGAACAATCAGCCCTTGTCGTCGTCGCCCTGGGTGATCAGCCGAGCGCTGCGCTGACCGGTGAAGTAGATCCATAGCCAGCTCAGGGAAACCGCAAGCCGGTTACGGAAGCCGATCAGGAAGTAGATATGCGCCAAGCCCCATAGCCACCAGGCAAGCCGGCCGGTGAGCTTGATCCAGCCGAAATCGATGGCCGCGGCGCGCTTGCCGATCGTCGCCAAATCGCCGTCATGCCTGTAGCGGAACGGACGTACCGTTGTTTCGCCGGCGAGCCTGGCCTTGATCGTCGCGGCGACGTGCCGTCCCTGCTGCTTGGCGGCGGGCGCGACGCCCGGCACCAGCCGGCCATCCGGCCGCAGGACGTGTGCTGCGTCACCGATGACGAAAATCTCCGGGTTTCCCGGCACAGTGAGGTCGGGCTCGACAAGCACCCTGCCCGCGCGGTCCGCTGCCGTGCCGAGCCATTCGGCGGCCGGCGAAGCGGCGACGCCCGCCGCCCAAAGAATTGTCCTGGCCGGCAAATGCCTGTCGCCGAAGACGACACCCTCAGCATCGCAGCGTGTAACCGCCCGGCCGAGTTCGACGGTCACGCCGAGTCGTTCGAGCGCCTTCATTGCATAAACGGAGAGCTCCGGCGCGAAATTGGCAAGAACGCGGTCGCCGGCCTCAATCAGCACCACACGCGTCTCGCGCGTGTCGATGTTGCGGAACTCGCCGCGCAGCGTGTCATGCGCCAGTTCGGCAATCGTGCCGGCCAATTCCACGCCGGTCGGCCCGCCGCCGACGATCGCCAGCGTCAGCAGTGCCTGGCGCTTGGCGGGATCGGTTTCCCGCTCGGCCTGCTCGAAAGCCAAAAGAATACGCCGTCGGATGGTGGTGGCGTCCTCCAGCGTCTTCAGGCCCGGCGCGAACGGCTCCCATTCGTCATGGCCGAAATAGGCGTGCCGCGCACCGGTGGCCAACAGCAACGTGTCGTAGGCGACCGCTCCGCCATCCTGCAGCAGCACGCGCTTGCCGGTGCGGTCGATGCCAGTCACGGTCGCAAGCAGCGTCGTCACGTCCTTGCGTTTGCGCAGGAGATGGCGGATCGGCCAGGCGACTTCGGAGGTTGCCAGCGCCGTCGTCGCCACTTGGTAGAGTAGCGGCTGAAAGAGGTGATGATTGCGCCTATCGATCATGGTGATGCGCACCGGCGCGCCAGTAAGTGCGCGGGTGAATTCGAGGCCGCCGAATCCGGCGCCTACGACGACGACGTGATGGTTGGCTGTGTTCATCTCACTCATCCCTCTCGCCAAGGCTGATGTAAGTATCCTTGTGCAGTGCAGCAATGCCTGCGCTGCACCTGCCTGGGACTCGTCGCCTGATGTCGTGAATACGCATGCTGCAGACTCATTCCCGGATATAGCCTACGTCCCAGATATGGCTTGGTCGGAACAGTATATTGCAGGTGAATCATGGCTAAGGATGAAGATGAAGGCTCGGGGCAGTACGCCTCGCCGCCTTGTTTTATGCACGAGCTCGATCCGGAGTTCCAAGCGCCGCTGTCCGAATGGACCGATGTCAGGCGCTGGCGCAAGGCCGAGCGCGAGCGGTTGATCGCATCCCGCCTTGCCGTTTCCGCCGACATGCGCACAGCCATGTCGCAGCGCATTGCCGATGGTCTCGATGCGGTGATCGGCGACATCGCCGGGCGCATGGTCAGCCTCTACTGGCCGTTTCGCGGCGAGCCGGACCTGCGCTCGTGGATGGAAACCGTTAACGCGCGGGGTGGCCGCACGGCGCTGCCCGTTGTTGTGGAGAAAGACCGGCCGCTGGTCTTTCGCGCCTATACCCACGGAGACCGGCTGGAGAAGGGCGTCTGGAATATCCCGATACCGGCCGAGGGTGATCCGGTGCTGCCCGACATCGTCATTTCGCCGATCGTCGGAATCGATCCCGGACAGTTTCGCCTGGGCTATGGCGGCGGCTTCTTCGATCGCACGCTTGCCGCGATGCCGTTCAAGCCGCTGGTCATCGGCGTCGGCTACGAGTTGCAGCGCATCGTGACCATCTACCCGCAGCCGCACGATATTCCGATGGACCGTGTGGTGACCGAGTCATTCAACGTTTAGGCGAGTTTGGGGCCTAGGCGAGTTCGGGGCCTAGGCTAGCTCAGGCTTCATTCCAACGGCCGTGCGATCGACGATTTCGCGCAAGGCAAAGGACGAATTGATCTTCGTCACATGCGGCATTGCCGACAGCCACTCCTTGTGGATGCGTTCGTAGTCGAC
Source organism: Mesorhizobium sp. M1403 (assembly GCF_040317695.1). Lineage (NCBI taxonomy): Bacteria > Pseudomonadati > Pseudomonadota > Alphaproteobacteria > Hyphomicrobiales > Phyllobacteriaceae > Mesorhizobium > Mesorhizobium sp. M1403. The sequence continues at coordinate 899,173 of NZ_JAMYKY010000001.1, forward strand.
GAGATCCTTCGCCGCGATGCGCAGGATGTAATCATATTCGCCCGACATCAGATGGCAGGACAGGACGTTCGGGCAGCGCTTTATCGCCGCTTCGAAATCCGACAACGTTTTCTCGAACTGCCCGGACAGCGATATATGCACGATCGCCGTCATCTGGTGCCCAAGTGCGGCGTTGGACAGCCGGGCGTGATAGCCGCGGATGGTTCCGGATTTCTCCAGATTGTCCAGCCGCCGCGAACAGGCCGACTGCGACAGGCCGACCTTTTCGGCGAGCGCTGCATTGGGTATCCGCCCATCCTTCTGCAATGTCTCGAGAATGGCGATATCAATCCTGTCGAGCGGCATTTTTGCGGGTTCCTGCGATAATTCTACTGTTTCGCGCAACGATTATCGAACAGTAGTCTCTTCGGCAAGCGCATTCGCAAACACTTCCCGAACGATTCGTGGTTCACTATCTCTAGACAGGGAACAGGCCCTAAAAGGGCCGGATCAGGAGAAAAAAGATGCGCGTCGGTTGCCCCCGGGAAATCAAGAACCATGAATACCGCGTCGGCCTGACACCGGGCTCGGTCCGCGAATATGTCGCGCATGGCCATGAAGTGCTGATCGAGACCGGCGCCGGCGCCGGCATCGGAGCCGACGACAACGCGTACCGCGCCGCCGGCGCCACGATCGCCAAGACGGCGGCCGACGTGTTTGCCAAGTCGGACATGATCGTGAAGGTCAAGGAGCCGCAGCCCAACGAATGGGTTCAGCTCCGCGACGGCCAGATCCTCTACACCTATCTGCATCTCGCCCCGGATCCGGAGCAGACCAAGGGCCTGCTGGCCTCCGGCGTCACCGCAATAGCTTACGAGACCGTCACCGACGAGCGCGGCGGCCTGCCGCTCTTGGCACCGATGTCGGAAGTTGCCGGCCGCCTGTCGATCCAGGCGGGGGCCACGGCGCTGCAAAAGGCCAATGGCGGCCGCGGTGTGCTGCTTGGCGGCGTGCCCGGCGTGCTGCCCGGCAAGGTCACTGTGCTCGGTGGCGGCGTCGTCGGCCTGCATGCTGCACGGATGGCTGCCGGGCTTGGCGCCGACGTCACCATCATCGACCGCTCGATCCCGCGCCTGCGTCAGCTCGACGATATCTTTGGAGGCCGCGTCCACACCCGCTACTCGACCGTCGAGGCGCTGGAGGAAGAATGTTTTTCGGCTGACATCGTCGTCGGCGCCGTGCTGATCCCGGGGGCAGCCGCGCCCAAGCTGGTGACGCGCGAAATGCTCTCGGGCATGAAGAAAGGCGCCGTGCTGGTCGACGTCGCCATCGACCAGGGCGGCTGCTTCGAGACCTCGCACGCCACCACCCATGCCGAGCCGACCTATGAGGTCGACGGCGTCATCCACTATTGCGTCGCCAACATGCCGGGTGCGGTGCCGGTCACATCGGCCCACGCGCTCAACAATGCGACGCTGCACTATGGCCTGCAACTCGCCGACAAGGGCCTCAAGGCGCTGGTAGACGACCACCATCTGCGCAACGGGCTGAACGTCCACAAGGGCAAGATCACGAATCGCGCAGTGGCCGAAGCACTCGGTTACGAGCTGGTCGAATCAAAGGCCGTTCTCGCGGCCTGATTTCCAACCGTTTTTTCCGGATGAGTCGCCGATGCCGTCGGCGGCTTGCTTGTTCACAGGCAATTTTCACGGTCTACAGCAGATTTTTCCCGCATCTGGTGCCCGTTTGATGCAATGTGCTCTTTCTGTGGCTTTTTTGTTACAGCCGCCCTAATGACCCGATGCTAAGAAGATGCTGGGTTTATTAGGGGTAGGGCAAATGATCAGCAGAAAATCCGCTAAATCTCTTCTTCTTGGCGCAGTTTCCATTCTGGCGCTTGGGTCGGTTGCTCACGCCGCCGACGTGGTCGAACCGGTGGTTGAGACGGCGGGTTTTAACTGGAGTGGACTCTACGTCGGCTTTGGCGTTGGCGCCGGGGCGAACGTCCACGAGTTGAGCAGCGATTTCATTCCTGGGGTGTCGTTCAACGGCATTGGTGGCGAAGGCGTGTACGGTGAACTCACCGTTGGGTACGACTATATGGTGGCGCCGCGCTTCCTGATCGGAGGACTTCTAGACGCTCATGCCGGCAACATCGAAACCTCGCTCGACGTTGCTGGATTCGATGCGTCGGTCAAAGAAACCTATGGTTTCGACGCTGGCTTGCGGGCAGGCTACCTCTTCACGCCAAACACTTTGGGTTACGTGCTTGGTGGCTATTCCTGGCAGAAATACAAATTCGACACGAACGCAGGCTTTGATTTCGACTGGGACCAGAACGGCTATTTCGTCGGAGCCGGCGTTGAGACGGCCATTAACAGCAACTGGACCATCAAAACCGAATATCGTTATACCCAATTCAGCACCAACGATGATCTCCTCTCCGAGTTCGGCGCACCAGATGGCGCACTCAACCTCGACACATCGCGGCATACGTTCCAGGTTGCCGCCAACTATCGCTTTGGCGCCCAGAATGGCGGCGTTGCGTCTTTTGAAGCGCCTGCCTACAACTGGACCGGCTTCTATATCGGTGGTGCGGGCGGCGCGGGTGCGTCGGTGCATCAGATCAATGTGCCGCCGCTTGGCGACCTGGAATTCAACGGTATCGGCGGCGAAGGCGTATTTGGCGAATTGAACGCGGGCTACGACCATGATTTCGGCAGCTGGGTTGCGGGAGTCATGGTGGATGCTCGCTACTCCGGCATGACTACGGAGCTGGAAGTGCCCGGCGGATCCATCAATCTGGACACAGACTATGGCTTCGATGTGCTGGGCCGGGTCGGTTTGAAAGTCAACGAATCGACCCTCGCCTATGTGCTTGGCGGCTACAGCTGGCAGCATTTCGATCTGAACGCATCTTCACCCATCGGCGACATCATCGATTGGGGCTCTAGCGGCTTCTCGGTCGGTGGTGGTTTGGAAGCGGCCGTGACCAACAACGTAACTGTCGGTCTCGAATATCGCTATTCGCAGTTTGCCGAGAAGGATATTCTGGAGGAGTTTGGAGGGCCGGGCGATGTCCTCACCACCACTCCTTCTTTCCATACCGTCCGCATCGGTGCGAAGTATAAATTCAACTAAGGCCCTCCAGGCAAATCGTTCGAGCCCGCCGGTTAATCCCGGCGGGTTTTTTCTTTGCGGACGATGCAGGCACAAAAAAGCGGAGCCAAAGCCCCGCTTCCTCGGTTGTCGAGAATTCCCGCCGGTTCATCCGCGGTCGGCAAATCGATCGACAGTCGCTTTCTACCGCAGGTATGCGACGGGAGTACGACAGCCTCAAGCCGGTGCAGCCGATCCGATTACACGCGGTCGATCCGACACTGATAGCAATTGTTGCGTGCAGAGCGGATGTGGACGTAAGCAATGTCGTCGCGCTCGAACAACGTCTCCGCCCGTGCCGCGATGGCATCGGTCGGAATGACGCCGCCGCTGCCATAGACGATGCGGTCGTCCTTGCCGTAGCCGCGCACGATGTAATCGCTGCTTTCGAGTATATCGGGAAGCGTTTCCCCCTCGGCGGCGCGTTCGCATTCTTCCGCATGCAGAAAGATCGGCCCGGTTTCGGCATAAGGCTGCAGCTCAGGAAAAGGCCGATAGGCCAGAACAAGATAGGCTTCTCCCACAGCAACATTCTTCAGGCAGTGGCGGCAAGGCACGCCGTCGCCGTCCGAAATCTGCCGCTCTGGCTTCAGGTCATAAGCATCAGGTCCGCCGCGCTGAAGCGCGCGAACCGCATCGGTTGGCAAGGCTTTGAATTTTAGCGTCATGGCTAAATCTCCGGTGTCGTTGACCGGAAATTATGCTCGCAAGACAGAGCTTCCCACCCGATTCCTGCCAAATGGATCAGTCCATCAACGCGTCGAGACCACGCACCAGGCCTTTGATCTGCTGTACCCGCCTGATGGCGAGCAGCGTGCCCGCCACGTAAGGCGCCGCGGACGAGCCGGCATCGTGGCGGATGGTCAGCCGCTCGTCTGGCAGGCCGAACAACGCCTCGCAGGACAGGATGTAGGACGGCAGGCGAAGCGCGTGCACTTGCACCCCCTCGCCCGCGCCGACCGCAGCACCGCGTGTAGCCGGCACGCCGGAGACCTCGGAGACCGGCTTTGCCGTCGAAGCCTTGCGGATGTCGGCCAGCGCTTCAGCAAGTTCCCGCGCGGTACCGGAGGGCGCGTCGGGCTTCTTTGCACTGGCATAATCGATGACCTCGACATCCGGCACGTATTTTGCCGCCATAAGTGCAAACCGCTTCATCAGCGTAGCGGTGATGGAAAAGTTGCCGGCGGCAAAGACGCCGACGCCGTGGGCGCGCGCCGCGGCGTCGATGTCGGCATAGTCGGCAGCACCCAGTCCCGATGTGCCGATCACAGCGTGCCGTCCCTTGTCGATGGCGAGCAGCACATGGTCTTTCACGACACGTGGCTTGGTGAAGTCGACCAGTACGTCCGACGGCGCCTCCAGCGCCTCGGCCAGCGAGGCCGAAACGGAGATACCATTAGCCGGCATGCCAACCAGCAGGCCGGAATCCTGTCCCGCGCCGCTACGTGACACAGCCCCGGCCAGCGCCATGTCACCTTGCGCCCCGATCGCCGGAACCAGCGCCTTGCCGACCCAACCGGTCGCGCCGGCCATTACCACGCGAATTGCCATCGTGCGATCCTCCATCACCATCGGTTTTTAGACGACAGCGATATGGAAAGAGCCCGGCTCATTCAAGTCGGGCTCGCCTTTGAATATTGATCCAGACCCTGAACGGCTAGATCATTTTAACGGATGAAGTCGTCGAAGCGGCGCAGCGTCACCCGGCGATTTCGCCAGTTCTCATTCTGCGTCTGCACGAGCAGGAACTCCTCGCCGTAGCCGACGGTTTCGAGCGCATAGCCCGGCACACCGAATTCACGCAGCAAGGTGCGCTTCAGCGAGGCGGCACGTTGTTCGGACAAAATCTGATTCGACTGGAAGGAGCCCACAGCATCGGTATGGCCTTCGATCAGCACGCGGGCACCCGGATCGCGCCGCAGAATGCGCTGAAGTGCATCGGCGATGTTTTCGATCTTGGCGTATTGCGATTCGGAAATGGCAGCCGAGCCGAAGGCGAAATTGATCGACTGGATATCGATAGAGCGGGCCATGCGCCGCAAGTCCGGCCGCTTCTTGAATTCGCGGATGGTGACGCGCTGATTCGGGCGCAGCTTCACCCGGGGCGCGGCTTCAAGCTGGCGCTCGATCGTGGCGGCCGAAGGCGTGGTCGCCTGGGCAACGGCAAGGGTCGGCATGGCGAGTGCCGCAACCAGCACGGCGGCAAATGTGCGTCGGGTCAGCATGTCTTTTCTCCTTCGGCCCTCGGCCGCATTGTGATGCCGACAAGATGGCAAAGACTAGCTGAAGCTTGGATGAACGAGCCTGAAAATCAGGGCCGCATGACGCTGGCCGCGCGCTCGGCAAAAGGCATCGGATGTACGACCTCCTTTTTTTGCGCCACCGGCGTGAAGCCGAGTTTTTGATAAAGCGGCAAGGCTGCTGGGTGATCAAGGGTGCAGGTCTGCACCGTCACCCGCTTGGGTCCGTGCGCCCAGGCTGCGGCGATTGCCGCACCGAGGAACCAGCGGCCAATGCCTTGCCCGGTCGCGTGCTCCATCATGCCGAAATAAGCGAGTTCCACTTCCTCCGGCAGATGCGGCTTGAGGTCGAAGAAGCCGGCCGGCGCGCCGTCGAGATAAAGCACCCTGATGTCGCGGTCCTCGCGGTGGATGCCCGCCGCAAGCTCCTCGTCATTCAGTCTCAGTACGTTGACCCAGTGCCATTTGCGGCCGACCCGATCCATCAAATAGCGGTAGAAATGCAGCGGAATGTCTTTGGTCTTGAGCAGCGCGATCTGGCGGTTGTACGGCAGCGGCGGCGAATAGGCAGGCGGCACATGCATTTCGAGAAACGTCACGGTGACGTCGATGTCTTCCAGCGCTCCGTTTTTCATCACCGTCGGTCCTTGCCCGTCACGACGGGCGTGTCGGAAAGCCCACCCCATTCCGTCCATGACCCGTCGTAAAGCCTGTTTTCGGCATGGCCAAGCGTCTCCAGGGCCAGCGTGATGGCTGCCGCGGTGACCCCCGAACCGCAGGAGGTGACGACCGGCTTCGACAGATCGATGCCGGCCTCCTCGATCACTTTGCGCAGCCTGTCCTTGGGCAGCAATTCGCCGTTTTCCGAAAGCGCCGAAAACGGCACGTTGTGCGCGCCCGGCATGTGGCCGGAGCGGATGCCGGGGCGCGGCTCCGGCTCGGTGCCGGCAAAACGGCCAGGCGAGCGTGCGTCGGCGATCTGGCTCTCCCCCGTCTCGACGATCCGGCGCATGTCGGCAAGGCTGGCGACGCGGGCGGCATCGAAGTTGGCATAAAACACGCAAGGCGCGATCTTCGTCGGCTCCGCCGTCACCGGCCGTCCGGCGGCTTTCCAACGATCGAAACCGCCGTCGAGTATATAGACCTGGAACACGCCCATAACGCGAAACAACCACCAGGCGCGCGGTGCAGAAAAGAACCCTGGCCCGTCATAGACAACAATCGTGTCGTCGGCCGAAATGCCCATCGCGCCGACATATTGGGCAAAATGCTGCGGCGACGGCAGCGTGTGAGGCAGAGCCGGTTCGGGGTCCGAAACCGCATCCTGGTCGAGGAAGCGGGCGCCTGGAATATGCGCTGCGTCATACTCGGCGCGCGCGTCGCGCTTTTGCGCCGGCAGATACCAGGACGCGTCGACGATCGTCAGCCCAGGCTCGCCGAGCCGCTTCTGCAACCAATCGGCATCGATGGTGAAAGGACTGTCGTCGGCCATCTTTTCTCTCCTGTCCCGCCTGTCCCAGTCCTATATCAGGCTGGCGGCATCGGGCCAAAGCGAATGCGGAAGCGCCGGTTCTCGCGGCCCTTCTTCTCGATCTTGCCGATATGGATCTCGCCGATTTCGCCGGTGCTCCTCACATGGGTACCGCCGCAAGGCTGGCTGTCGACCGAAGCATTCTCGCCGATGCAGACCAGCCTGATCTTTCCCGTGCCGGCCGGCGGCCGCACATTCTTGGATTTCACCAGGCTTGGATTGGATGCCAGCTCCTCGTCGGAGATCAGCCGGGTGAAGATCGGGTGGTCGGCCCGCACCAGTTCCATCAACCTAGCCGTCACGTCTTCCTTGGTGAAGCCGGCATCCGGGATGTCGAAATCGATACGGCTGTCGTCCTCGGAAACCGCGGCACCGGTGATCGGGAACGGACAGACGACGGTAAGCAGATGGCAGGCCGAGTGCATACGCATCAGCAGCTGCCGCCGCGGCCAGTCGATGGCGAGCCTCATCCGCTCGCCCAACCGTGGAACCGCCTGCTCCGGCGCCGGCACATGGATGATCTCGTCCTTGGTTTCGCCGGTGATCGTAGCGGCAATCGCAATGCCGGTGCCGTCGGCGCGTTCGAGGCTGCCAGTGTCGCCCGGCTGCCCGCCCGATGTGGCGTAAAACACGGTCCGGTCCAGAATGATGCCGCCGCGATCGTTGACTGCGACGACGGTGGCGTCGGCCGTCCCCAGATAGGCGTCGTCACGAAACAGCGCTTCGGTCTTGTGCGCCATCACGCGACCCTTTCGAACGGCACCGAAATCGTGCTCCGTTGCTCCATCCAGCCCGGCACCGGCAGCTTCTTTTCGCGCAGGAATTCAGGATTGAACAGCTTCGACTGATAGCGCGTGCCGTAGTCGCAAAGCATGGTCACGATGGTTTGGCCGGGGCCTAGCTCGCGCGCCAGGCGAATGGCGCCGGCAATGTTGATACCCGTCGAACCGCCAACGCAAAGTCCCTCCTCCTGGATCAGGTCGAATACGATCGGCAGTGCGTCCTCGTCGGGGATCTGGAAGGCAAAATCGGGTGTAAAGCCTTGGAGGTTGGCGGTGATCCGCCCCTGCCCGATGCCTTCGGTGATCGAACTGCCCTCGGATTTCAACTCGCCGCTGGTGTAGAAGGAATAGAGCGCAGCCCCCAGCGGATCGGCCAGTGCGATCTTGACCTGGCTGTTCTTGGCCTTCAGCCCGAAGCCAACGCCTGCCAGCGTGCCGCCGGAACCGACCGCCGACACGAAACCATCCACCTTGCCGCCGGTCTGGTTCCAGATTTCTTCGGCTGTGGTGCGGATATGGCCGTCGCGGTTGGCGACATTGTCGAACTGGTTGGCCCAGATCGCGCCGTTCGGCTCGGTCTTCGCCATTTGCTCGGCCAGCCGGCCCGACAGCTTCACGTAGTTGTTCGGGTTCTTGTAGGGCACGGCTGGCACTTCGATCAGCTCGGCGCCGAGCAGTTTGATCGTATCCTTCTTCTCCTGGCTCTGGGTATCGGGAATGACGATCACCGTGCGGTAGCCGAGCGCCTTGGCAACCAGTGTCAATCCGATGCCGGTATTTCCGGCCGTCCCTTCGACGATGACGCCGCCGGGCCGCAGCAGCCCGCGCTGTTCCGCATCGCGGATTATGAACAGGCCGGCGCGGTCCTTGACCGACTGCCCGGGATTCATGAATTCGGCCTTGCCCAGAATCTCGCAGCCGGTTGCTTCCGAGGCCTTGTTGAGGCGGATCAGGGGCGTGTTGCCGATCACGTCGATCACAGAACGGGGCATGGAGATTCCTTTGTGGGTGCGGCGAAACCCTAGAAACCCGAAGCTTCGGTTTCAAGGCAAGAATTTGCTTGGTCCAGTCGCATTTCGCACACTGCAATTGCTGCAGCCAGGCGCGCCCGGCCGGCATTCATTTCAACCATGTACCGAAAAGCACTCTTTTCATTCGATTTCTTCATCGCTAGAGCACAGGCTAAGAAGAGCCGGCGGGGCGCAGCATGACACTCTATCGGGCCAATCCGAAGCATGGCGTCGCCTGGATTACGGGCGGCAGCAGCGGTATCGGCCGTTCGCTGGCCAAGGATCTTGCCGCTCAGGGCTATGTCGTCGCAGTGACTGCGCCCGATGACCATCCGATCGATACGCTCATCGTCGAAACGGCGCAGATGGCGGGCCGTGTCGTAGCCTTTCCCTGCGACGTGACCGACGAAAAACGCATGGCAAAGACGGTTGCAGCGATCGAGAAAGATCTCGGTCCGATCGTGTTGGCAGTGTTCAACGCGGGAAGCTATATCGCAACGCCGGGCGAGGATCTTGTCGCGCGCAATTTCCGTCGGTCTTTCGAAGTCAATTATTTCGGCATCATCAATGGCCTGCTGCCGGTCATCGAACGCATGCGCGTGCGCTCGCGCGGCCATGTCGTGCTGATCGGTTCGGTCACCGCCTATTTCGGCTGGCCCACCACCGCCGCCTATGGCGGCACCAAGGCGGCAGTCAATATCTTGGCCGAGTCGCTGAAATATGATTTCGACAAGATGAACGTCCGCATCCAGGTGATGAATCCAGGCTTTGTCGACACGCGGCTGACCGAGAAGAACTTCCTGCCGATGCCGGGCTTGATGCCGGTCAATCTGGCCTCGCGCCGCATCGCGCGAGGCATCGAATGCGGTGGCTTCGAAGTCACTTTCCCACGCCGCCTGAGCTGGACACTGAAGCTGCTCAGGATACTACCGAGGCCGTTCTGCCGATGGGTGATCAGCACCGTCACCCGCTGGAATGCGCGGCCGTTGAATTTCGACCACAAGCCACCGGTCGAATAGGATCCGGGCGATCGGCGACAAGGTGATCGTCATAGGCACCTCGACAGGCGGCTCGCTGGCGGCGTGGGCTGCGACGCAGCCAAGCGCATCGAACAGCGTCGCGGCGATCGCATTCATTTCGCCGAATTTCGGCGTCAAGGCCTCCGGCGCCGAATTGCTGACCCTACCGTGGGGCAGACAGATCGCCGAGTTCGTCGCCGGCAAGGAGCGTGGCTTCGTGCCGCGCAACGCTCTGCATGAAAGGTTCTGGACCTACCGCTACCCAATCGCCGCGACATTGCCGATGGCGGCGCTGACAGAGCTTGCCTACGGCGCGCCGGTGGAGAAGACGTCCATCCCTGCCCTGTTCATCTTTTCGGATTCGGACAAGGTGGTACGACCAGATCGCACGCGCGAAATCGCGGCTCGCTGGGGCGCCGCACATGAATTGGTGCCGGTCGATGATACCGGCGACCCCGACAACCACGTCATTGCGGGTGACGCGCTGTCGCCATCGACCACGGCTTTCCTGGCGCAGCGGATTGTCGTGTGGGTCGAGGCGGTGGTGAAGTAAACCAAGGCCTCAAAGCAGAAGGGCGACCGAAGCATCACTCCGGTCGCCCTTTTCAATCGTGAGTGCCCATGCCAAGCTTGGCCGACCGCAACACGGTCAGGCTATGCGGCCCGCGCTGCCGGCCGCTTACCGCCGAAGCGGCGCTTGTTGTTGCCCTTGAAGGGCTTGGCGCCTTCCGGCTTGCGCTCGCCCGCAAAGGCTGGCTTGTCGCCGAACCGCTTCTTGCCGAAGCCGTTGTTTGCGCCGCCGGGCCGCCTGCCGTCGCGACGGCCATTGTGGTCGTTGCGATCATTGGCCGGTTCGAAACTACGCTCGTTCTTCTCGGCGGGATTGCGCTGTGGATCGGGGCTGCCGAGATGGTCGGCAACGATCGGCAGCTTGGTGCGGATGATGCGCTCGACCTGGCGCAGCTTGCTGTTTTCGGACGGGTCGCAGAGCGTGATGGCGATGCCGTCCATGCCGTTACGGCCGGTGCGGCCGATGCGGTGGACATAGCTCTCCGCCTCGTCCGGCAGGTCGAAATTCACCACATGGCTTATGCCCGGCACGTCGATGCCGCGCGCCGCAATGTCGGTCGCCACGAGAATGCGCACCGAACCCTCGCGGAAATCGTTGAGTGCCTTCTGGCGAGCATTCTGCGACTTGTTGCCGTGGATGACGGCGGCCTTGAAGCCGTCACGCTCGAGATCCTTTGTCACCCTGTCGGCGCCATGCTTGGTGCGCGAAAAGATGATGACGGACTTCATCGCCTCGTCGGCAAGCATGGTGGCCAGCACCTGACGCTTCTGCTTGGTGCGGGCAAAGACGACGCCTTGCACGATCTCGGCGGCCGCGGTGCTGTGAGGAGCGACTTCGACGCGAATCGGGTTCTTCAGCAGGCCTTTCGCCAGTTCGGCGATTTCGGCCGGCATGGTTGCCGAGAACAGCACCGTCTGACGGTCCGGCGCCGTCGCTCTGGCGATGCGCTTGACGTCGTTGATGAAGCCCATGTCGAGCATGCGGTCGCCTTCATCGAGCACCAGCCATTTGGTGTCGGCAAGCACGAGGTCGCCTTCACGCACCAGGTCTGTCAACCGGCCGGGGGTTGCGATCAGGATGTCGACGCCGGGCGCAACCTTCTTCACCTGGCTGAAGCGCGAGACGCCGCCAAGCACCAGCGCGGTCGAGACATGCGCGCCCTTGGCAAGCAGCTTGATCATCTCCTCGATCTGCACGGCGAGTTCGCGCGTCGGCGCCAGGATCAGTGCGCGGGCTGTCTTCGGCCGGCGCTTGGTGCCAAGTGCGATGATCTTCGACAGGATCGGCAGCGCGAACGCCGCGGTCTTGCCTGAGCCGGTCTGGGCGATGCCGAAAATGTCGCGGCCTTCGAGCTGCGGCGGGATCGCCTGGGCCTGGATCGGCTTCGGATCGGTAAAGCCGGCGGCATTGGTGGCCTTGAGCAGTGCACCGGTGATTCCAAGTGCGGCGAAACCGTTCAGTTCCCCAGCGTCCGTACCGGTCAAAGTGTTTTCATTGGTCAAAATATTCTTCTTTCATGCGGCTCCTGGCCGCAAACATCAGTGGCGGCAGGGCGCAACCTGCCGTCGAAAACTGTCATGAAACGACAAGGCGGGCGGACGTTATCGTCCGCACGGCAGCGCTGTCGTGCCCGCAGGCATCATGCCACGGGGCTTTTTCGCCACCTTGCCGATATGTCGGGAAGAGGGAAAACAGACGCAACCAGTCTCATTCATCGAGAAGGCCGGATTATCCCGGCCCAAGCGCCTATGCCGCCGCATATGGCCCAGTTCGCATCGAAATGCAAGGGGCCTGATGCTGCAGCGCAGCAAAAGCCATTAGGAAGCGGCGCTTGCGCTCTCCCCCGGGCATGATTACCACAATCCAGCTTTCCGTTTCGGGGACCGGTCATGAAGGACGTGCTGAAGGAACTCGAGCGCCGCCGCGAGATCGCCCGCATGGGCGGCGGCCAGGCCCGCATCGACGCCCAGCACAAGAAGGGCAAGCTGACTGCCCGCGAACGCATAGACGTCTTTCTCGACGAGGGTTCGTTCGAGGAGTTCGACATGTATGTCGAGCACCGCTCGACCGATTTCGGCATGGAGAAAACCAAGATCGCCGGAGATGGCGTCGTCACCGGCTGGGGCACCATCAACGGTCGCCCGGTCTATCTTTTCGCCAAGGATTTCACCGTGTTCGGCGGCTCGCTGTCCGAGGCGCATGCCGAAAAGGTGGTCAAGGTGCAGGAGATGGCACTGCGCAACCGCGCGCCGATCATCGGCCTCTACGACGCCGGCGGCGCCCGCATCCAGGAAGGCGTGGCGGCCCTCGGCGGCTATGCCGAGATCTTCCAGCGCAATGTTCTGGCCTCCGGCGTCATCCCGCAGATTTCACTGATCATGGGCCCTTGCGCCGGCGGCGACGTCTATTCGCCGGCGATGACCGACTTCATCTTCATGGTCCGCGACACCTCCTACATGTTCGTCACCGGGCCGGATGTGGTGAAAACCGTCACCAACGAGACGGTCACCGCCGAAAGCCTCGGCGGCGCTTCCGTCCACACAACGAAGTCCTCGATCGCCGACGGAGCCTACGACAATGACGTCGAGGCGCTGCTGCAGATGCGCCGGCTGGTCGATCTGCTGCCCGCCTCCAACACGGCGGAAATTCCCGAGATCGAATGCTACCAATCGGTCACCGATCACGATCTGTCGCTCGACCGGCTGATTCCCGACAATGCCAACAAACCTTACGACATCAAGGAGTTGATCCTTAAAATTGCCGACGAGGGTGACTTCTTCGAGATCCAGCAGAATTTTGCGAAAAACATCGTCACCGGCTTCGGCCGTGTCGAAGGCCGCACAGTCGGCTTCGTCGCCAACCAGCCGATGGTGCTGGCCGGCGTGCTCGATTCGGATGCCAGCCGCAAGGCCGCGCGTTTCGTGCGCTTCTGCGACTGCTTCTCGATCCCGATCGTCACCTTCGTCGACGTGGCGGGCATACAGACCCCCCCCCCCCAGGGAAATTGCGGGGTGATCACAGGCGGTTATAAACCAAGGACCCGGCCCCCCCACAGGTAAGTTTTTATATGAGGGGGG